>JAZDJU010000076.1:0-3001 GCA_043803685.1 Candidatus Omnitrophota bacterium | reverse complement strand
TTCCACCTACGCTAAGGCTCTGGCGGACATGTCGGCGCGCAAGCGTGTGTATCCGTGGCAAATAATGCTTTTGATTTTAAAGATCTCGTAGCTCGGAAGACTTCTGAAAATCTTTTTTTTAGCCACGGATGCACACGGATGGACACGGATGTAAAACCAGAACCAGAAGACTTTTCGGGTTGTAAGGCATTAAGCTTTGAAGACTTTATCCGTGAAAATCCGTGTGTATCCGTGGCAAATAATGCTTTTTGTTTGGTTCTTTTTAAAGGGGCTCAAACAACCATTCTTTTGTACTCAACCTTTTCTTTTCCGAAATTGATTAGAAACCCGAGCTTCAGTCCTGTCCCTTTCAGGTAATTCAGGAGTTGTGCTTCATGGATTTTTGCAAGCGATTCCGATGCCTTAAGTTCCAGGATGATCTCGCTATTTACGACAATATCTGCGTTGTATGATCCGACTTCCTCACCCTTGTAGGAGATTGATATCGCTTTTTGTGCCTCTACGTTCAACCCGCGTGAAAACAACTCTTTGACAAAAGCATTCTGATATACGTTTTCGAGAAAACCGGAACCCAGGACGTTGTGGACTTCAAAGGCAGCCGCCAGAATCTGGAAGCTTGTCTCTTTCAAAAGTAATTCGGAGGTTACGCTGTTTTCCATTGTATCTCTGCCTTTATCCGCCATGATCGAAGTTAATCGCTGGCAAAAGAAAATCGAAAATCTTTTTTTTAGCCACGGATGCACACGGATGGGCGCGGATGTAAAGCCAAAACCAGAAGACTTTTCGGGTTGTAAGACATTAAGCTTTGAAGACTTTATCCGTGAAAATCCGTGTGTATCCGTGGCAAATAATGCCTTTTGGAGTCTTTGGGGTCAGGCTTGCATTATTGCAATTTCCACTTCCTCCCCAGTCCCTTATACATTAAAAAACCTGGACCGAGGACCGAGGTTCGAGGTTCGAGGAAAACTTAGAATCCGGGGCACTCAGGAAACTGAGGAGCACAGGCATCTTTTAATAATAAAGGCAGCTCTTTACTCGAAGCTCTATTCCTCTCACTCCTCATCAAATCTCCCTCTTATCCACGCCGGACTCCTTCGGCAGTCAAGTATCGCGTAAACCAAAACTTTGCTTTCGGCAATTTTGTAGTAAACCGCAAACGGAAACCGCTTGGATAGCATTCGGTAATATCCGTTGAAAAAGACGGGATGAATCCCACCATAGATACTCAACGAGTCAATATCGGAAAACAGGCTGTCAGCAAAATAAGCGCCCAATCCTGATTCCAGATTTTCATAGAATCGCGACCCCTCGATTAAGTCTTGAACCGCATCATCCAGAATGCGGATTTTCATGAATTGGATTCCCTGATTTTAATTTTTGCAGTTTCCCATTCACAGAAATTCGATTCACCCGCCAGCACGCCTTGCTCACGTGCTGTCAGAATATCGTGGTGCCACATCGGCGAGGAAATACCGTCTGCGCGCCGACACAGATCATCCCATAGCGACTCCATTGCGCGTAACTTGTCCGCAGTGGACATTTTATCGAGGTGAAGCAAAAGTCCATCTTTTTGTTTCGCTCTTGGCATGTTCGACCTCCTTCAAAACCTGGTCTCCGGGTTAAACCAGATTTCATGACTTCCCGCGGCTTGACGATCAAAGAGAAATCCAAAGGATTTCAGGCGTCGAACAATCTCACGGTAGCGAAAACCGGAAAGTCTGCCCATTTCAATCTCCAACCACCAATTGATAGTCAAAACTTTTCGTGACAGCTTTCAATTTGGGCACTTTCTTTCTTCCCGTCTGTGCTTCTAGAAGCCTGCGGGCCACGTCACGCGCTATTTCGAGAGTCTCATTTACCGTGCGTCCCTGTGCTACCAGACCCTGGATATCATCAGAAGTGGCGAGATAAACTCCTTCGGGGAGCTTTTCGATGTGAATATTTACCAAACGTTCCATTGTATGCCTCCTTCGTTTCTGACCCTAAAGTGGAATCTGTATGATAATTGTAAGCTTGAGGGGACGTAGTTGATTTCGTTGACTAGGTTCCAATTCCTTTCCGTGTCTGCCTACCTTTATTCCTGTCTCAGCACCGCCGTAGCGAAGCCCCGAAAATCATCCAGGCGTTTTTCGATAATGCTTCTAATCACATCCAGGTTCAGTTTCCGGTAATCATGCACGGCAATGTTCCGGAATCCCACCATGGCTTGCATGTTGTCCCGAAGACCGCAATCTATGATTCCCGCTTCGCAGATCATGGCAAAAGCATCACGAGATTCCTGGGGTACACCCAGCCTTTTAACCCGGACCAGATGCATGGCTGCATCAATCGATGCTTCGCAGGCTCGTTGCAGGTTGAGAATGATTGAGTCCTGGCGGGTGAAGTCCGTTTCCAGTTCTCCCTCATGCCCCTGGTATTCTTCCCGCACCCGGGCAAGGCAGCGTTCGATGATGGCCACCTTGTTTACCAGCACGTCATTTGTCATAAATAGTACCCCTCTGGCGGATATCCTTGAGAATCTCCCGCCGTTCCTCGTTAAGTCGGGCGTACTCAGAAAAGACGAGGTCTTCAAATATCTCCACATCCGCGCATTCGGAGCAATACAGTCGCTCTCCGTTGGCCAGCACCTGCATGCGAAGGACCGTCGAGGCGTGTAAAAGATCGACTAGATCGACATCGCGACCCGCGAGGCAGGCCAATTGCTGGGCCAGTTCCCAGCGACGGACGGAATCCATCGCTGTGCAGGGTAAAACGGCCAGGTCCAAATCGCTGTCGGGCCGCTCTTCAGCCGTTCCCCAGGTGCCGAAGCGGTAGATCGCCCGGCAATCAGGAATAGTTTTAAGAAGCATTGAAACCAGCTGCTCTTTCAATTCCATCTGTTTCCTTACGGATGAAAAGTTAGACGTTAGATGTGAGATGTAAGGGACCTTCAGGGGACGTAGTTGATTTCGTTAACTAACCCCTACCAATCGTAACTTTTATTGACCAGCCTTCCTTTACT
>JAZDJU010000075.1:0-41935 GCA_043803685.1 Candidatus Omnitrophota bacterium | reverse complement strand
TGGACCAGCAGTTCTCGGTCGGGACGACTTACAATAACCTGATCAAGTGGACGCAGACGCAGGGGACGGGTGTTGATGAGGTGAACATTTATTACGCCCAGGACGGCGTCAATTGGGATCCAACGCCGATCAACGGGGGGGGTGCCTGTGGCGGTAGGTGTTGGAACGACGGGTTATACCTGGACGATCCCGAACGCGATCAGCGACCTTGTGAAGATCAAGGTGCAGGACGCAGCGCTTGGATTCGAAGCTGTGAATGCGATGTCGTCCAAATTTACGATCCGCGGCGGCATCACGTTCGATGCACCTGATAACGGAGAGAACAGGGCGGCGGATACGGCGATGGATATCGCATGGACCTATACAGGTTCCATGGTGAATTTTGATATTTATTACAGCATTGTGCCAGGGGCGGGAACATTCCCAGACGACTATGTGCAGATCGCCGACAACGTCGCTGCCGCGACCGCCTGTTCGGGCGGTAGCTGCTCTTATACGTGGCCGGCGGATGAAACGAGCAATACCGACGCGGTGCTGAATACAGCGAGCATTCTGGTCAATAACAACACGGCGACCAGCAGCCTGCTTTATGTGGCCGCCGAAGGTACGGAATTCAAACGCGGCGCGTCCGTCAGCAATCTTACGGTTTTTAACGGTCCTTTCATCCCGGTCGGGTCCACGACATCCGAGATCCAGTGGACGAAACTGAAAGGGTTGGTCACGACGACCCAGATGAAGGTTGAGTATACGAACAACGCGCAGGGCGGTCCTCCGACATGGAATGAACTTATCGCGGGAACCGATAACGACGGAAGTTTTATCTGGCCGACCGTGCCGGGAACTTTGAATGATCTGAATGCGGACGTAAAGCTTCGTATCACACAGGTCAATCCTGACAACAGCGCCGTGACTTTGATCAGCACTGAAACTTTTTGTATCCGTGCGGCGATCAATGTGACAGCGCCCACAGGCTCCGGGAGCGAGTCGTGGGGACTCCTGGAAGCTCATGACATCAAATTTACAAAGCAGGGCGCTCTCCAGACCGTGAATATCTATTACGCGCCGGATGGGACCAACTATGAAGCCGCCCCGATCAATACGGCGGGACCGATCGATGTGTCGGCGCTCGCGGATAATGCAGAATACACCTGGACCTGGAACAGTATTCCGGCCAACACGCCTCTTTCAACGGCCGGGTTCAACTCCAGGATCAAAGTGAAAGCGGAGACGCCAACGCCTCAGAAAACGAATAATGCCCAGGGGATCTCGGGCGGAGGCTTCCAGATCCGCGGTTCCGTTAACAGTGTGACGCCTTCCGGAGATCTGACGAACATTCGGGTCGGAGACCAGACGGATATCGGGTGGGTGCCTACGGGCGCTATTCTGAAATATAAAGTTGAATACAGCCATGTGATGACCGGGGGGCCGACATGGGTTGAGATCACCCCGGCGGGTGGTGTGGATGGTGATGACGCAGGCGGCGGCGCGAAGAAGTGGACCTGGAATCCGGTGTTGGATACCATTTCCAATAATGTTCTTTTCAGAGTTTCAGATTATAACAACTCGAACGCGAACAGCGTTTCTCCTGTCGCCAGCTATATCCGCGGTAAACTTTCGATCCCGTCACCGATCGTGACGGATATCTGGACGGTTGGGAATACGCCGACGCCTTCGATCCAGTGGGACAAGACGGGATCGATCGGGGACCTCAAGATCGAATACTCGACGACCGGGACATTCACGGCGGGGGATTACTCGGGCGGGAACGTTTATACGATCGAGAACGCGTATTTTTCAGGCAGTAATGGTGTCAGCAATTACGCCTGGGTGGCAGGGATCATTGGCGCCAATCGCAAGATCTCCGACACAAGCAGGATCCGGATGACCAATTTGAG
This sequence comes from Candidatus Omnitrophota bacterium, assembly GCA_043803685.1. Taxonomy (GTDB): domain Bacteria; phylum Omnitrophota; class Omnitrophia; order Omnitrophales; family Aquincolibacteriaceae; genus Aquincolibacterium. The sequence continues at coordinate 40,040 of JAZDJU010000075.1, read as the reverse complement.
CGCTCCTGCGGGCACACAGCTCGAGGCATTGAGCGCTCTATTCAAGATCCGTCCCAATTTTACCTCCCTGGACAATCCGACGGTTTCAACTCTTTGGTACGCAACCGATACGGATACCGGTCAGACGATCGAATGGGTTTCGAAGAGCGGTACGAAGTCCGGTAATGTTGTTCCGACCTGCATTGTTGAGTACTCGACGAATGGAGCGGATTATTTTACGGTGCCCGGTGGTGATGCGGCAGCTTGCGGACAGGGCGGGCATAGCCTTTTGTGGACCCCGATGGCCGACCTTCGCAACAGTACGGTCCGTATCAAGATCTCTTATAATGATTACACCTCGATTAATACCGACCTTCTTGGGGCTCCTGCCCAATTCACAGTTCGCCCGAAGGTTGTGGTGACGCCGACGCCGGACGCGAGCACAAGTCTTTTGGTAGGTCAGACCTATCCGAACCTGATCAAGTGGACCTATTCGGGGAGCACCACGAACCGTAAAGTCGAAGTCCGCTATTATCCCGGGGATGGATTGATCGCGACGGATGTTCCTGCGGGTAACGGCGCGACTGGGGTGACATGGACCAATGTTCCGGATGTGATCGGGAATACCGTGACGGTCAAGGTGATCGATATGGATTTTAACGCATCGCAGGGGGAATCTCCTCAGTTCAAGATCGCCGGGAATGTGGTGCTCACGGCCCCTGTGTTGAACCAGAAGCTCGTGGCGAGTTCTGCGACGAACACGATCTCGTGGAATTTTTGGGGATCGAACCGTACGGTGAACGTGTATTACGATCCTGATGACGCTTCGGATAGCTGGACGTTGATCGGCTCGAAGGACCAGACGGGGAACGGTGCGAGCGGGTCTTCCACTTTGAATTGGGATCTGAGCGTGGATCCTGCGGTGACGCTGGTGGGCGCTCGTTACCGGATCCGGTTGGAGGTCCAGGATCCGGACACCGGGTTGAGGACGGCGTCCGTGAGTCCCCTGTTCAAGGTGATCGCGGCGGCAAGCGTGACGTCGCCTGTCAACGGGACGGTGATCTACTCGGAAGATCCGAACACGCAGGTGACGTGGAACAAGACGGCGGGGACGGGTCTTTACAAATGGCATGTTTATTATACGAATAATTCTGAAGCCGCGCCCCCGACATGGATCCGAGTGACGGACGTGAACGGTGTGGGCGGCGCGCTGACGGCTTTTGACTGGAACCCGATCCCCCGGGGTTATGCGGACCTTGTTTCGACGGATCAGAGGGTGAGGATCGTTCAGTTCTATGAAACGACTCCTGCGACAGACCTCGACAATTTTACGGCTGATGAGGTGGGAGCGATCGCAATCGGGACGGGGAGCCAGATCAAGATCAATTCAAAGCTGACGGTGACGTATCCGACGAATAACGTTTCGTGGGATGCGAACACGACGGAGCGGATCAAGTGGACGAAGACGGGCGATATTCACTCGGTGGATGTTTATTATTCTCCGCTCGGGGATTTCTCCGAGAATGCCGGGACCGGGTACAAGATCAACACGGTGGCAGTCAATATCGCGGATGGTTGCGAGCCGGGGTGCAAGGACGGGAGTGATTATTATTTTGACTGGAGCATCATCGGTTCGACGCCTCTGACGGCAGGATATGCGGGGCGCATCCGGGTGAAGGCCGTGGATCCCGGATCGCAGGCGACGGTGATTGGCACGCAGAACCCCGGGCGCGTTGAGGTGAAAGGCTCTCTCACGTTGGGTGCGCCGACGGGAGTGGGTGTGGCGCTGAGGTACGGGGGCCCAGTGTACAAGATCCAGTGGACGCCCTACGGTGCGATCCAGGACGTGAAACTCCATTATTCGACGAACGGCGGGGAGGAAAGCGGCGGGACCTATCCCGATCCGCAGAATCTGATCGCAACGGTGAGTGCGACGAACGGCCAGAACGGTTGCGTTCCGGTGCCCTGCTATCAGTGGTCGATCCCGGATAAGATCGGCAATCAGGTGCGTGTCCGTGTCCAGGACGCAGGCAATGATACGGTGGAGGCAGAGTCGAGCGATAACATCGAGATCTACGGTTCACTCGCTCTGGATTGGCCAAACGATACGGTGACGCACGTGTTCGTGGGTCAGCATTACAATGTGAAGTGGACGCCGACGGGCACTTATCCGGGCAGTTATCGGCAGCTTGTGACTTTCGATTTTGACAAGAGCGGGAGCGGAAGCTTTGGCGCTCCGGATGTTTTGGATACGGTTCCTCCCACGGCGAGTAATACCGCGGAAGGAGTTCAGGGGACCTATGATTGGCTGGTGCCTGACGAGATCAGCGGACAGGTGAAGTTCCGTGTTCGCGTGAAGGATTCCCCGACGGAAGTGGCCGCGATGACGGGCGGCACGTTCAAGATCGTGGGGCAGATTACGCAGATCACGAGTCCGGCAAGCGGTGTGACGTGGAATGCGGGGGATACGAACCGTCAGATCGTGTGGAGCGCGACGGGAACAGTGACAAACGTGCACATTGAGTTTTATGACGGAACGGGTTGGCGTGACGTCGTGGCGGATTCCGGCGGGCATGTGAATGGCGCGAACACGTACGACTGGACGAGCGGGATCCCCGCGGACGTGAAAACGAACGGCGTGCAGATCCGCATCACGGATGTGAATTATCCTGAGACGACTTTTACGACGCCTTACACCTTCAAGATCCTGCCGATCCTGCGAATGGACGCTCCGACTCTGGATCAACAATTTACGGTGCAAGCGACTTACAATAATCTGATCAAGTGGAGCCAGACTCAAGGGACGGGCGTGGATGAAGTGAACATCTATTACGCGCAGGATGGCGTGAATTGGGATCCGACGCCGATCAACGGGGGCGTCCCTGTGGCGGTGGGAGTGGGGACAACGGGATATACGTGGACAGTGCCGAACTCGATCGGATCGCTTGTGAAGATCAAGGTTCAGGACGCGGAGGCGGGATATGAGTTGGTGAACGCTGTGAGCGATAAATTCACGATCCGCGGCGGGATCACCTTCCAGGTTCCTCAAGGCGGAGTCAATAGAACCGCTGAAACGGATATGGATATCAGCTGGCAGTATACCGGGTCGATCGTTAATTTTGACATTTATTACAGTATCGTTGCCGGAGCGGCGACATTTCCGGATGACTATGTGCTGATCGCGGACAACGTGGCGGCCGCGACATATTGCGGAGGAGGCGCTTGCAATTATACATGGCCGGCCGGGGGAACGAACGATGATATGGTGCTGAATACGGCAAGCATTCTGATCAATAATAACGAATTGACCAGTAGCATGACCTACGTTTCCAGCGAAGGCACGGAATTCAAACGCGGTGCCCTGGTAAGCAATCTCCTTCCGTCGAATGGGCAGACCATTACCGCGGGGACCGACTATGAAATTACCTGGGTGAAAGATAAGGGACCTTCGTCTAACACCAAAATGAAACTGGAATATTCCAACAATTACTCTGGTGCCAGAACATGGAATCCCGCGCTCGATTCTGCCGGTCTTCCCCTGAACGCGGTCGGCAACACCGGCGCCGCTATCTGGCGTGTTCCGAAAACCTATGAAGATCTTCAAGCCGATCTCCGTTTAAGGATCACCCAGGCAGATCCTGATAACGCGGATGTTCAAACCTTAGGGGCCGGGACTGCGTTCGTGATCAAGGCCCCGATCACGGTGGTGTTCCCGAAAGGCGACCAGTCGGACGCGGAGCGGTGGGGACTTGCGGATATCAACCGCGAGGTCATCTTCAAAAAGACCGGTGCGATCAAAAATGTCATTGTCATGTATTCGGCGCTGGGCGATTTTTCCGACGAGGAAGATATCAGCGGATTGGTGGATATATCGGCGCAGCCGGATGACACGAACATTGTCTGGCAGTGGCCGATGATCCCCGTGGATGCCAATTTGACAGCGGGATTCAGCGGAAAAATGAAGGTCAAGGCGGATGATCCACAACAGCAGCGCGGTATCTCCGTCGGCATCTCCACGGGGGGATTTCAGGTCAGCGGTTCGATCAACAATGTGACTCCCACGAACGCGACGGACCTTGTGGTCGGCGGGTTCAAACAGATCCGTTGGGAGCCTCTCGGTAGCTTCCTCAAATTCAAAGTGGAATACAGCTATGTGATGTCGGGACCGCCGTCCTGGATCGAGATCACGCCCGCGGGAGGCGTGGACGGGATCGCGGATGGTATCGGAAGGACCTGGACCTGGGGGCCCTCGGCCTCACCCATGATCATTCCTGATACGATCTCCAACAAAGTTATTTTCCGTATTTCAGACTACAACAACCTCAACACTTATCGTGATTCAAATTACGTGAATCCGACCCATTCCAACATTATTAAAGGAACACTGGATCTCCAGACACCGGACGATTCGCCTCAGACCTTCTATATCGGTGACCAGATCCCGATCTCGTGGACCAAGCTTGGGACGATCGGGAACCTGCTTATTCAGCATACGGCCAAGGGGGATTCTTCCGATCTTGTGACCCTCGATCCGTCGTTCCCTCCCGGTAACGACGGGACCAACTCGTTGAACCCGGTCTGGACCACTTCGACCGCACTCAAGGTTTCGGAAGATTACCGGGTCAAGGTCAGCAATGTCGGGGCTCCGGCCGGGACCGAGCTTTCGGACATTTCGACTGCGACCTTCGGGCTCCGGCCGAAGATTACGGGTATTACCTCTCCGTTGCTATCGGGGCTTTCGGTCTGGTATGTCGGGGAACAGCGGACGATCACATTTTCGGCCACAAGCTCGACGAAGCCCGACGGATCATTACCTAAAGTTCGGTTCCAGTATCTGGTGCAGGGCGGCAGTTGGACCGATGTGGTGTACGAGACGGGGCATGTCCAGGCGGGACAGCCGGTCAAATTCGATTGCGCGAACGGGGTCAATAACTTCCTTTGGGCTGATGGCGTTGCGGATGAATTCAGCGAAATAGTCAAGATCAAGATCTTTTTCGATGAATATCCGAATGACACGAACGCGAGCATGGAATCGGCAACGTTCGCGATCCGTCCCCAGATCACGTTGGATCCCTCGATCAATACGGATCTCCGGATCATCGCCTTCTCGAACAATAATCCGATTGCGTTCACCTATACCGGGACGTATCTCACGACCGTGAATGTGTTGTATGACCTCAATAACGCGAACACCTTTGCCGGAACGATCCATGCGGGGCTTTCAGTTTCCAACAACGCTGGATCGACCGAATGGGATGACGTTCCCGATGTTAACGGGTTCGTGAAGATCCGGGTGATCGACACGGCGAACCCGAACGTGAAGGTTGATTCCGGAAATTTCAAGATCATCGGCGGTCTTACGCTCACAAAGCCCGTGAGCCCGATGACCTGGATGGCGAAATCAACGACGAATGATATTGAATGGTCATTCAACGGAACGATCGCGAATGTGAAGATCTATTATGATCTGAACGAAGGCTTGGGCGTTGATGGCATTGCCGGTTCGGGCGATGAATGGGATACCAATACGCCGCTCACGACTGTCGCTCAGACCGGTCCTACGGGCGTCATGACCTACCGGTGGAGTCCGATGCCCGGGAAGGTGACGAACAAAGGCGTGATCAAGATTACGGACGCGAACAATGAAACCGATGTGTATTCGGTCGGCGGAACGCAACAGAAGACATTGCCGCTTGCGGCCGCGCAGCTTTTCAAGATCGGAGCTCCGTTCGACATCACGGATCCCGAAAACGGGCATACCGCCTATTCCGAAGAGGAATACACGATCCTTTGGAACAATTACCTGGTGACCGGCGTCACAAAGGTTGCGCTCTATTACACGAATAATTCCGGAGACCCGAGTCCGACATGGAACCTGATCACGGACAATGCCCAGAATACAGGCACCTACGTTTGGAACCCGGTTCCGAGAGCATTGGCCGATCTTAATAATACGAACCAGATCCGGATCACGCAATTCGATCCCTTGAATGAGGCCGGGACGGCGATCGAATCCGAGGGTGATTTCGCGATCCTGGGTGCGTTGACCGTGACGAATCCGAGCGTGGGCAATGAGTCGTGGGGGGTGAACGTTCCGCAGCGGATCAAGTTCACGAAGAAGGGCGATCTCCAGGCGGCAGACGTTTGGTATTCCTATGACGGGGCGGCCAACCACTACGTGAAGATCACGGGGACGCCGGTCAATATTGCGGATGGTTGTGAGCCGGGCTGCAAGGATGGCGCCGATTACTTTTATGATTGGCCATTGAATCCCGCGACGACAGCGCTGACAAGCGGGTTTACGGGCCGGGTCAAGGTTAAGGCTGTGACGCCCAATACGCAGACCGCGGTCGAGGGGATCAGTTCTGTTTTTGAGGTCAAGGGGACCGTAACACTCATTGCGCCGACCGGTCATGAAGTAGACCCGGGAACCCTTGCCATGGAAGTCGGGGATGTTTACACGATCCGCTGGCAGAAGTTCGGGGCGGTCGATAATGTGGAAATCCATTTTTCCACGAACGGCGGGCTGAGCTATCCCGATGGTGATTATCCCACCGGAAACAGGATCTATAGCGGTCCTTCCAATATCAATCCGCAGGGGGCTGACTACACGTTCCCGTGGGATGTGCCCGACAGGATCGGCAATGACGTTATGATCCGCATCCGGCACCGGGAGAACACGAACGTTAAAAATGATCCGGGTCTGGTCAAGGCGTTCCGGATCAAGGGGAAGCTCGCGTTGACTCAGCCTGAGAACGCCGGCATCAGCTGGGCCGTGGGGTCGACGCCAAAGATCCAATGGACTTCGACCGGGACTTTCACGCCGGTCGAACTTCACTATTCAAGGAATGGCACTTTCGGCGCGGGGGACGTTTTTGTCGTCAAACCGGATACGATCGTCACCAACTGCACTCCGCAGGTAGGTCAGATCACCTGCAATGGTGAAGCCAATTTTGAGATCGAAGACCAGATCAGCGCCGCAGCCAAGGTCAGGATCCGTGGGACGGGTACGCAGGCCGATGTTCAATATGTTTCGACGAATCCCTTCAAGATCGTTGGGGCTCTTGATATCACGGCGCCTGAATCCGGACAGATCTGGTATGTGGGAGAAACGAACAAGAACATTACCTGGGATGCTTCAGGGACCATCACGAATGTGAATATTGGTTATAAAACTTCCTTTGCCGGAGCTTGTAATTATACGAATATCGTGTCGGGTGACGCAGGTCATGCAAGTGGGTCGAACACTTATGTTTGGCCGAATATCGCCGATGAACGGACGGAAACCGCCTATATTTGTATCCAGGATGTGGCGTTCCCCGAGATCGTGAACGTTTCGGCGGCGCCCTTCAAGATCCGTCCCCAGATCACGGTGACCACTCCCGTCAGCGGAACCCGTGTGAAGGTCGGCTCCGATAATCCGGATTTGATCAAGTTCTCAGTAACGGGTACCAAGACCCAGTTGGTCGATATCGTTTATTCCGAGAATAACGGAACAGATGGATATCCTCATACGATCGCCTCCGATGTCGTGGTCACGGAGGGTATTGCGGGGGTCGATTGGAACGACGTGGCCGATACCATTACGCCGACAGCCAAGATCAAGGTGGTGGATAAAGCCAGTACGGGCGAAGTTGTTTTTGGCCTGTCGCCGGACACCTTCAAGATCGTGGGTTCTGTTGTCCTGACGGCGCCTCCGGAGGCACCGCCAGCCGAAAAGATCATGCTCAAGAAGGGACAGAATTACCTGATCCAGTGGGACAAGACCGGGTCGTTCGCGGATGTGACGATCTGGTATTCGATCGGCGGAGGCGCTTTCAACAATCAGATCAAGGACCAGACGCCTGCCGTGAACAAACAGTTTCTGTGGAGCAATGTTCCCAACACAACGTCTTCGAACATCGTCGTGAGGATCTCGGATTACACGGATCCCGAAACCGTGAGTTTCTCCGCACCGATCGCGATCCAGTCCACCCTGAATATCACCAGCCCTGATAATGGGGAGGTCTGGGCCGTTGGCGAATCCGAAGACGTGGTGTGGACCACGGACGGGACCACGCTGCGCGTTAAACTGGAATATTCCACCAACGGTGGCGGGGAGACCGGGAACTGGCAGGACGTGATTGGGGCCGAGAATATCTTGAACGGGGGTGTGAAAGCATGGACGATCCCGAATTCTATTTCCAATACCGTGAAGGTGCGCGTGATCGACATCGCCGACACGGATAACTGGAACGAGTCTGCAGAGACTTTCAAGATCCGGCCAAATTTCAGGATCCTCTCACCCAACGGGAATGCGGACCCCGGGCTTACAGACAAGTTAACGGTGTGTCCTGATCCCTGTACGAACAAGACGCCGATCAGCTGGTCAGTCGCCGGAACAGTGACCACGGTTAAATTGCAATACTCGGTCGATGGCGGAGCCTACACGGATATTCCGGGGGCCGTCAGCCTTGATTCCTCCGGGTATATCGACACGCCGCTTGTGAAGAGCTGGGACTGGGCGGTTCCGGACAGTATTTCCGATGAAGTTCGTGTTCGCGTCGTCTACGAGTCCGACACGACTAATTATGAAAGTTCCGATTATGATTTCACGATCCAGGGTCAGTTGGCGTTCAACCCCGCGCTACCTGAAGCCGGAGACGGGACCTGGTATGTCGGAGAGACCAAGACGATCACTTGGGCAAAGACGGGTACGGTCCCACTTATTAAACTGCAATATTCCAAGACCAGTGATACGACGGGATTCATCGATATCGATACTAATCTTGGCGGGACCACTTATCCGTGGGTGATCCCGAGCGACCTTTCTGGCACGAATCCGATCGACCCCAGTGTCTGGATCCGCGCGGTGAACATGAACGCAGATAAGCCAACCATTATGGCCGTGTCGGGTCCGATCGATCTTCGCGGGCAATTCATGATCACGTCGCCCATCGTGACCGATCAATGGGAAGTTGACTCGTCCCATGCGATCCAGTGGACGCCGTACGGAACCATGGGGACGATCAAACTGGAGTATTCCACCGATGATTTCGTGACGCCTATGCCTGTCACAGGTCCCGGGGGAGAATCGGCCGCGAATCTTGCCGCCGGAGTTCATGAAGTTCCCCAGTCCTTTACCTGGAAGATCCCGACCAATATCAGCAATAACGTCAAGATCAGGATCAGTACGAACACCGTGGGACAAGCGGATGTCACGGCTTCACCCGTGTTCAAAATCGTGGGCGGTTATAAAATTTTGACGCCCAACGGCGCGGCCAATCAGTATTTCGAAGTCGATGGGTCGACACCGATCACCTGGGAGCGTCACGGAGCGATCGCGAACGCCAAGCTCGAGTATTCCACGAATGGATTTTCGAACGAAGATGAAGTTTTCCCGATTATTACAGTGCCCGGGAGCGATGGTAGCTATTCCTGGGATCCTGTTCCGAACGCGATTGGAAAGAACGTCAAGATTCGCATTTCCGATCCGCTCTATAATGGCACCACGGTATTCACGAGCAGTGACGTTTCGGACGCCGTTTTTGAGATCCGGGGCGCGATCGATATTGATTTCCCGGTCGGGGGCGAGATCTTCCTGATCACGGACGATCAAACCGTTCAGTGGACGAAGCATGGCTCCATGCCGGCGGTCAAGGTCGAATACGATTCCGATCCCGCGGATGCCTTTGATTTCACGGACCCTGCGACGGGGGATCCGAACTATATCAAGAACGCCTCTGGCACTTCCGCGTCCAGCGTTGCAGGTACAAGTTTTAGTTGGCGCATTCCGGACAGAAAATCGCTTAACAAAACACGTATCAAGATCACGAATCTGAGCGATCCGACGAACGTGTTCACGGTGACGCCCTTTTTCACGGTTCGCGGCGGTTTTTCGTGGATCGACCCCGTGACGACGGATCAGGTTTTTGAAGTCGGGAGCACGGGTGTTTTGAGGTGGTCTACATTCGGAACGATCCCGAATATCGATCTTCAGTACTCGACCAATAATGATTTCTCTTATAATCCGATGCTAGTCAATAATAATCCGGTGACCCCGGCGACCGCGGTTCTGAACGAGAATACGTTCAACTGGATCGTTCCGGATACGATCTCCAAGAATGTATTCCTGAAGATCAAGGATTCGACGGACCCGGATGCTGTGACCAGGACCGTGAAGGTCAGGGTCGCAGGGAAGATCTATATCGATCAACCCGACAGCACTCAGCGATGGGGTGTGGGGGATACCAAGAACATTACATGGCATATGGACGGCTCGATCTCGAATCTGAAGATCGAATACTCGATCAATGACGGGGCGACCTGGATCGATCCGCCGATCAGCGCGTCGATCGTAGGTTCGGTCGGAACGAAGAGCTGGCTGATCCCGGCTTTTGTGACGCCGACCGCCAAGATCCGGATAAGCGATCTCATTACCGATAGCGGAGCTACGCCAGCCGTGACGGATGCGTTCAAGATCGTGGGTAGTTTCTCGTTCACCGCGCCGGCCAACGGTGATACCTGGTATGTGACAGAGGGGGGTATCGCCAATCCCACGAGGAACATTGTTTGGGCGACGCAGGGGTTGGTGCCAAGCGTGAATCTGCGCTACTCCAAGACCGGCGCTGCCCCTTGGACCCTGATCAATACGGGAGGGCCGATCGCAGATGGAGGGAGCGGAGGTTCGTACGCTTGGACCGTTCCTGACGCGATCTCTTCTTCCGTAAAGATCCTGATCGAAGACTCCGCCGATAATGAGACCAATCTGACGTCGCCAGCCTTCTCGATCGCGGGGGATTTCCAGATTACCGCACCTGCGGGAGCGGCTGACAAATGGGGCGTGAATTCGATCAAGAACATCACCTGGTTGAAGAACGGTACCGATTGGTCCAACGATCTTGTGAAGAAGAACATGGTCTATCTGTTCTATTCTACGGATGGAACGACTGGTCCCTGGGTGCCGATCCTGAATCCCTTGCGCGGGGATTACTATGTTTCCAATACAGGGCTCTTTGCCTGGACAATCCCCGACAATCTCAGCCCGAATTCTCGTATCCAGATCCAGAACGTGGACGGACCTTCCGTGATGCGGAATTCGCCGGCAAATTTCAAGATCATGGCGCGTTTCGACGTGACCGCGCCGGATGGCGGTGAAACGGTCATGGCGGGACCGACCACCACGATCACCTGGAACAAATGGGGGACGGGCGTCAATAACGTCCGTATCGATCTTGCGCTGAACGGGGACGACGCGGAGCCGACCTTTGACAAGTTGATCGCGGCCAATACGGCCAATGACGGAAGTCACCCTTGGGCGGTAAGCGTGGATCACGTGTCGCCGACCGCGAAGATCCGGATCTCCGATCTGAATGATATCGATACAGCCAATACGTCGGCCACGTCCTTTATTATTCGCGCGACATTCACCATGGATCCCAACATCGGTTCCGTGCCGGTCGAGATCGGGGAAACCTATAACATCTTCTGGACCAAACAGGGCAACATCCCGAACGTCAAGTTGACGTATTCACCGGACAACTTCTTTTCTGATACGCGCATGATCGAACCGACCGCCGATGGGATCGTGCCGAATACGGATAGCTGCACCAGCAATCCGACGATGGGTTGTTACTCCTGGGTCGTGCCTGATATTGAAGACAATAAAGACGTTGGCGTGAAACTTAAAGTCGCCGACCCGAATGATCTTGACGCGGAAGCGATCTCCAATGTGTTCAGTATCATTCCGAAGTTCAGGATCACGTTCCCCAACGGGAACGCGAATAGCGCTTTAACGGACAAGCTTAAGGTTGGAACTCCTTACACGATCACTTGGACCAGCTCCTCGGCGCAGCTCAAGACGCCCCAGGTGATGCTTGCCTATACGACTACCGGCGGCGCGCCGTATGACAAGGCGATCACGACGACGGAAAATGACGGGTCCTATAATTGGGTGACGGCGAACGGGGGTGTTCCGGATGACATTTCCAACCAGGTGAAGATCCGTGTGATGGATGCCTCAGACAGCGTGGCGACGGATAGCTCTGATTTTAATCTGCAGATCGTTTCCGATTTCGTTGTGAGCGCTCCGAACGGGGGAGCCACCTACGAAGTTGGAGATCCTTTCACGATCGCCTGGACCAATAAAGGGCGCGTAGAGACCGTGGGATTATCTTATGGGACCGCGGGCGTTGATTTTGCAAGTCCTGTCGTGATCGACAACGCTTACGACAACGGGAGCGATTTCGGGAATACTTACAGCTGGACGATCCCGAACGCGATCGGGACGAATGTTCGTGTTCGTGTCCGGAGCACGACCGACGAGGGCTTTGATATTTCCGATACCAGTTTCAGGGTGCGGGGCAAACTGGTTTCGACCCTGCCCAGTAGCACTGATAAATTGCCCATCGGGCAGAGTTTTACGCTCCAGTGGACCTCATACGGTACGATGCCGAACGTGAAGCTCCATTACGACACGGCCAACGGAACAGGCGGATTCCCGAACGAGATCTCGGCGAGTACTCCGAATTGCACTCCTTCGGCTCCTGCCTTGACTTGCGTGGGTTCTTTCGTATGGAATAATATTCCGGATACTCCGGCAGCACAGGCCCGGGTTCGTATCACGGATGCCCGGAGTGAGGAAAGTGATGTGTTGGGGATCTCGGACGCTTTCCAGATCGTCGGTAACCTGACGGTCGTGACCCCGAACGGAGGACAGGACTGGAGGGTGAATGAATCCCGCAATATCGTCTGGACGTGGGGCGGTTCGATCCCCGTGGTCAAACTCTACTATACCAAGGAAGTTGGGGACCCCGAAACCGTCAATTGGACTGAGATCGATTCCGGGACGGTGAAGGATTACAGCGGTGATGGATTGCAACAGAATGGCGCCAACAATACCATCCAACGTCAATATGCCTGGAGTGTTCCGGATGATATTTCTCCGACAGTGAGGGTGAAGATCGCGGATGCCACGAACGTTGGTGTGTATGATGTTTCGAATGCCACGTTCAAGATCCGTGGCGATTTTGTGGTGACTTCACCGAATGGCAACGCGAACATTGATCTTGCCGAACGTTGGGTCACTTCGATTTTTGCGACAGGAGAGGGTCAGAATATTACATGGACGGCGAACGGGACCATCCCGAACGTTAAGCTGGAATATTCCAGCGATGACTTTGGAAGCGATATCCATCTGATCGACGCGAGTGCGCCGAATTGCACGCCTTCCGGTCCCGGGGTTCCGTGTACGGGGTCCTATTACTGGGAGATCCCTGATGCGGTGTTGAAGGATCAAGGCGGGAAATATGTGGGGCCGAATCTCATGAAGGTTCGTATCAGTGACATTAATGATGCTGAGGTTACGGACGTTTCGGACAACTCGTTTAAGATCGATTATTATCAGGTCAAATGGGTCATCCGCGATCTTGGAACTTACAATCTCATGAGCGATCTGACTGTGAGCGAGGTCAAATCGACAGATCCTAACCTTGGTATCTGGCAGGAGTCGGGACTTGCTGCCGCACAACCGGATCCGGATGGCTACACCCGCATTCAACCGACGCCGGCGGGCGTTTGGGCCGCAACATGGTCTAAAACGGGCTACGGCGATATGCTCCAGTTGGCTTCTCTGAGCAAGAATAACCCGCTGCAAGATCCGCCGCTCGCACTGGATCCGACTTATTTACTCCTGATGGAAACGACGGCAGTGCACATTTATATTTCCGAAAGCCGGTACACTTATGATCCTGTGAGTGACCGGTTGGATGTCGTCGTGTGGTTGTCTCGCGACGGAAGTCTCATGACCGGTACCGTGAATGCCCGCATGTATATCTACAAAGGCGTGGACCTTGTGACAGGCGGTCCGATCGACCTTGCCAAGATCGGGACGGATACGGGGATGTTCGGCGCCACGCTGACCGCGGTGAGCGATCCGAACGGAGCCTACAAACTGCAGGCCGGGCTCACCTATGTGGTGAAGGCTCAGACGCAGATCGCGAGCCAGGTGCCTAACAATGTCTGGTATCAGACTCCGAATTCGTTTGAGATCACGACCCCGTCGAAACTTCAGGAGGTGCTTGATGAGGTCCACCGGGTGCTAGATAAGCCGATGTCGGAGGTCGCTGAGGAACTGAATCAGACATTGGCGAATCAGACCCAGGTGATCCAGGAGACTCTGGCGGAACAAACAGAGACCATTCAAGAGGAAATGGCCAATCAGACCAATCTGATTCAGACGGCCGTGAACGATTTTACGGAGAGCGTTCAAGAATCACTCGTAGCCCTGGAGGAAGGCGCCAAAGCGAGTCAAGAGGCCGGCGAACAGCTGAAAGCGACCGCTGAAAGATTTTCCTGGAAAACAAGCTCTACGCCTAATCCGGCCCTTGCAGGCGATACCGTGACGATCGCGGCCCAGGGTCTTCCTGGACTTTTCCCCGTCTTGAGTATTTATAATTTCGCCAATAAGGTCGTCGTGGCAAGCGGTGCCCTAGTGGAGACTAAATCGAATCCCGGGAATTACTCCTTTACCTTCAAGGCGGATCCTGGCACCTTTCAGGCAGGAAAGGCGTACACCTTCATTGTCAGTGAAGATACGACCGGAGGTCTTGTGGCGGGTTCCGGTTTCGTGGAATCGACTTCATTGACCACGATCGCGGGCTTGGTGGCCTCGGCGCCTGGCGCAGAAGAGGCGGCCAAGAAGGCCCTGGATATCGTCAAAGGGATCGAGGCTGCCATGGCCAAGGGCGGCGCTGATGTGGACGGGGTCAAGGACCAGATCTATAAGCTCAAAACCGTCATCGAGGACCTTCCAGGTAAATTCGTGGATCTGATGAAAAAAGACGGGACGATGGGCGATGTGAAAAATTCGGTGAACGCGATCTCGACTCAACTGACCACTCTGGCGGGAGATCAAGGTTACGATATTTCGCAACTCATGTCGCAAGCTATTAGTAGTGCTCCTTCGATCAAGGATCTGAGAAAGAAATCAGATGCGATCCGCGACGGGGTGGATATCGTTCAAAAGACCATCGAGGCGAAACTGGGCGGGTCCGAGGAACCGCTCGTGCTCGTGTCTTATACGTCGGGGAGCGTGGTCATTCGAGTGATAGTCGCGAATCCTTCCGAAAAGAAGACTCAGGAAGTTCCGGTCAAGGTTTATCTGCCTCAGGAAACAAAACCTGACGATGTGATGGACAAGGGGGATCTCGATTTCGGATATGACGAAAAGAAGGCCGTGTATTTCGTCTATAAAGACAAGGTCCTGTTGGCGCCCAAGGAGACCCGGGTGTTCGAAGTGGAATTGAAGGATATCTGGTTTATCCCGGATGAAACGCTTAACGGGTTGAGGACTCAGACGGAAAAGATCATGAAGCGTATCGAGGGGACGCCGTATTTTGACCAAGCGAAGCTCATCGCGGATACGATCTTCGGCAGACTCGACCGCGTGGCCACGTCGCAGGCGGATGAATCTGTCAATAAAGAGCTCCATATCGGACTTTACAGGGCCAATCTCATTGTGATCGACAATGTCAAGGCGGATATTGCCAAGCTTGAGAAAATGCTTGTGGCGGTCGGGGCACCTCCGGCGCCTGAGCTTTTGGCTGAAAGTAAACTTAATCTCAAAACACCCTCCCGGGCAACAACTTGGTTCATTATTTTTGCCATTCTGGTCTTTATCGGTCTTTTGGGGGTTGTGTTCTTTTTCACTTGGCAGTCCCAGGTGAAAGAAACACATGAGTTCCCAGAGGACAAGGACGGGACAAAGCCTTCCGGGTCTGATGGCGACTCCGGACAGAAACCGCCTAACGCGAAATAATGGCTCTCGCGCATTCTTTTGATCTTTCCATCGTCGGTCCCGGGGGCGTCGTGTTCGAAGGGAAGGCCCAGCGAGTCATATTCCCAGGAAAGAGCGGCACTTTTGAGATCCTTGTGAACCACAAGCCTTTGCTTAGTCGATTACGTTCTGGTACGATTATCGTGGACAACCAAGAGATCCTCATTTCACAGGGAGTGGTCCGGGTGCTTTCTAACCGGGTCTTGGCCATTATCGAACGGAGAAAAAGTGGGCGGCATTGAACACGGCTTAGAGGTGGTTTTTATTTTTGCGATCGCTGTTCTGGGACCGTCCCTGATCATTGCGGCCGGAGGGCATGCGAGTATTCAGGCATTAGGCCGGAATCCCTCCGCAGCCCCCAAGATCTTTACCGCGATGATCATTTTGCTCGTATTCGGAGCCGCTATTTCCGTGATCGCTTTGTTGGTGCTTTTCCAGCTTTATGCGCCTGTTTAACCGATTGAGAGAGGCCAAATGACTGTTCTGCTTTTACTCACCATCCAGATCACTATTTTTGGAGTATTGATCCTGATCCTTAAAGGGGTTATTCGGCGTCATTTTAGCGAGGCTTCTTCGCGTCTGGAAACGTTGACCAAGGAATCCGAGAACCGTCTCACGGAGGCCAAGAAGAGGGTTAAGGAGGCGGACGCCTATTACGACGAAACATTCGCCAAGGTCAAGTCCGACGCCGAAAAGGTCCGCCAACAACTGATCGATGAGGGGGTGAAGGAAAAACAAGGCCATCTCGAGCGCGCTCGTAAGGAAAGTGAGATGATCATGGAACGGGCACGGTCGGCCAGTAAACTTCTTGAAGAGAACTGGAACCAGGAGCTGACCGGCAAAGCGCGCGAAGTCACCTTTCAGGTCTTGAAGACTAGTTTGCCGGAGAAGGTCCATCAATCGTTGCAGTCGGAATGGGTTCGGGAATCTTTGGAGTCGGACTTTAATGGTTTGAGCCAGCTCAATATTCCGGAGGATGTGAACCGGGTTGAGATCGTTTCAGCGGCACCGCTTTCGGAGGTTCACAAAAGAACTTTGATAGGAAAGCTTCACGCAAAGATTGGCCGGTCGGTGGAGATCAGCGAAAAGGTCGATGAGACATTGATCCTGGGCTTTTACTTGTCCCTCGGCTCAGTCGTGATCGATAGCAGTCTTGCCTGGAAACTTAAAGAGACACTTCGAAATGAAAAATTCAGAAAAAATCACTGATCCTTCAAAGATCACTGATTCTGAAAAAATTACTGATCCTGCGAAAAACACTGATCTTGCAGCGCATTCCCAGGTCGAGATCCATGAGATCGGGATCGTCGAATCCGTGCGCAAGTTTATTGTCTTCGCGAGTGGGATCCCTTCCTGTGTCAACGGACAGATCGTCGATTTTGAGAACGGTTCCCGTGGCGTCGTGATGGGATTCAAGGAAGATTATGTCCAGATCCTCGTGATCAGTATGGGCGGGGAAATACGGAACGGGGACAAGATCTACAACCGTGCGGAGCCGCTTTCCCTTCCTGTGGGAGAGGGATTCTTGGGACGGATCGTCAACGGGATCTGTGAACCGGTCGATGAGAAGGGGCCGATCAAGGCCGACGCCCAGTTCCCGGTGTTTTTCGAAGCCCCCGGTATTATGGACCGTTCACCGGTCGAGAAAACACTTGAGACCGGGACCATGGCGATCGATGGAGGTATTCCTGTCGGGTTGGGGCAAAGGCAGCTTCTGATCGGTGACCGGTTGACGGGAAAAACAACGGTTGCTGTCGATGCGATCCTGAATCAAAAAAATACGGGCGTCATCTGCATTTATTGCTGTATCGGGAAGCCTTATGCCAGTCTTTTGCGCGTGGTTCAACGTCTGAACGAACAAGGAGCGCTGCCTTACACGATCGTCGTGAGCGGGATCGCTCCCTCACCTGTGGCGGAACAGTATCTCGCGCCTTATACGGCAGCCATGTTGGGGGAATATTTCATGCAGGCGGGGCGCGATGTGTTGGTCGTTTTTGACGATCTTTCCAAGCACGCCTGGGTCTACCGGCAGATCTCGCTCCTTTTGGAAAGAGCTCCTGGACGTGAAGCTTATCCCGGGGACATCTTCTACAGTCACTCCCAGCTCGTGGAACGTGCGGGTTGTATGAAACCGGAGCTCAAAGGGGGATCGATGACCTTTCTGCCTATCGTCGAGATCCTTCAAGGGGACGTGACCGGGTATATTTCCACGAATCTTATTTCTATGACTGACGGACAGATCTATTTCAATGCGGGGCTGTTCAATAAAGGGGTCCGCCCCGCGGTCGATTTCGGTCTTTCCGTTTCCCGTATCGGCAGCAAGGCCCAATGGCCCGCCATGCGCGAAGTCAGCAAGAGCCTCCGTATCTCCTACCTCCATTATCAGGAACTTCTTCAGATGTCCCAGATCCGGACTTCCGGTCTTTCGAGGGAAGCGGAGGCCGGTTTGAAGCGGGGGGCGGCTCTCACGTCGGTTTTAAGTCAAGACCGGCATGTGCCTCAAACCGTGGAGGGAGAGATCTTTATCCTCTTTGCGTTGAATAGAGGGCTCCTGGATTCTCTGACGCCGGAACTGATCAAAAAATTCAAAACGGAGTTTTTTCCGTTCGCCGTTTCCAAGGCGCCGGAGCTCGTTCAATCTCTGAGGAAAGAAAAAAAACTGACGTGGGAAATGAAGGGAAAAATCGAACAAAAGCTCAAAGAATATTTCAGTCAGATCCAGGTTTAAACTCATTGCGAAGGGCCCATGATCCCGCTTTTAAAACTTAAAAAAGATATTCTGTTCAATGTGAACCTGTGCTCGATCCTTGGAGTGCTCAAGTCTGTCTCGATCCTGCAATTCCGGACGTTGGAGCAGAAGCTGAAGGTTTTTGAGCCCTTCGAGAAGTCCTTGGCGGATTTTTTCAGCTCCATTGATCTGACACGCATTGAACATCCTTTTTTGGGTTCTTCGAAAGGGCGTGTCGGAATTGTCGCCGTGACTTCCGACAGGGGGCTTCTCGGGGGATTGAACACGAGGGTCCTGAATGGCGCCCTGGGCATTCTCAAAGAACGCGGCGGCGCCCTCGTGGTCGTGGGGGAACAAGGGAGGTCCTATGCTCAGCATTCCAAGGTGTCCTTCACGGCTTATCCCGGGCTCGTGGATGAGCAGAGGTATTCTCAAGCCAATGAATTGAGGGATTACTTGTTTACGCAGCTTCAAGCGGGCCATTTCGAGTCGATCCAGGTCGTATTCCCAAGGGCGCTGTCCCTTGTCAATTACAGGATCGAAGTTGCTTCGCTCCTCCCGATGACAGGGCCCGAACAGGAAAAGAACGCAGTCGCGGATATGTCCCAATTCATCTTTGAGACCTCGGTCATTAGCATTTTGGAATATCTTGCATTCCTGTGGGTCGGGCAGAGACTGGGGGATATCTTTGGCATGAGCCGTTTGGCGGAGGTGGGCGCGCGGTTCTCCCACCTGGAAGATGCCACGCAAAAGATCCAGGAACTCAACCAAAAATTGCGTTTACAGTATTTTAAATTCCGTCATGAAGTGGTCGACCAGAGCATGAGGGAACTTTTTGCCGCGAGGGCGCTTTATGCAGAAGGATGATCTCGAGAAGGGACAATCGATCGGGCGTGTGATCTCGGTCCAGGGCCCCGTGGTGGACGTGAAGTTCCAGTCGATCCAGGAACTTCCTTCCATTTATGGGGTCATCAAGGTCAATTCGATCGATAATAAGGAAATATTTCTGGAAGTCGCGGAGCACCGGGCCCATCAGGTGGCGCGTTGTATCGCGATCAATTCGACGCAGAATCTTCAACGGAATTCGAAGGCCATTTCTTTGGGGCATCCCATCCAGGTCCCCGTCGGGGATGTGATGTACGGGCGCGCGATCAATGTGTTGGGACAGCCGATCGACCAAAAGGGGCCGATCGAGGCGACCGAATACAGATCGATCCGGCGCAATACCCTTGAGACAACATTGCGGGCCAAGGCGATCACGGCAAGTAAATTCGAAGTGTTGGAGACCGGGATTAAGATCATTGATCTTCTTTTCCCGCTGGTTAAGGGAAGCAAGACCGGGGTTCTCGGAGGCGCGGGACTTGGCAAGAGCGTGATCACGCTTGAGATCATCCATAACATTGTCACACGGCACCAGGGCACCTGCGTTTTTGTGGGGATCGGGGAACGTATCCGTGAAGGAAACGAGCTTTTTTGGGAATTGCATAATCACGGACTTCTCCCCAAGACCATGATCACCTTCGGGCAAATGAATGAGCCCCCCGGCGCGCGTTACGGCGTCGCGATGACGGGTGTGACCCTGGCCGAAACATTGCAGCAGGCCAATCACGATGTGTTGCTTTTCGTGGATAATGTTTTTCGTTTCATTCAGGCCGGCGCGGAGATCTCAACTTTGTTGGGTCGTGTGCCGTCCGAGACAGGTTATCAGCCGACATTGATCTCGGAGGCTAGTGAATTTCATGAGCGGATCCGGAGCGGGGACGGGCTTTCGGGTTCTGTGACATGTGTCGAAGCTGTTTACGTTCCAGCTGACGACCTCACGGACCCTGCGGTCGTTGCGATCTTTACCTTTCTGGATTCCCTGATGGTTCTCTCTCGTGAACGCGTGCAGTTGGGTCTTTATCCCGCGATCGATCCTTTGCAGTCTTCCTGCGCGAACCTGGATTCCGAAGTGGTTGGGGTGCGTCATTACCAGGTTTCCCAGGAAGTGATCCGGACTTTCTACAAGTACGAAGAGTTGCGAAAATTGGTACTCGTGATCGGTCTTGACGAGCTTTCCCCCGCGGATCGTCTGATCTACGACCGCGCGAGAAAACTCCAGAATTTCCTGACGCAACCCTTCACGGTCGCCGAAGCCTATACCGGAAAAAAAGGCTACTATGTAACGATCGAAGATTCCATCAAGGGGTGCGAAGAAATATTGGCGGGACGCCATGATAAGCGCTCCGAAGAAGAGTTTTACATGGTCGGGCCTCTGGCTTTCTAGTACAGCTTCAAGATTGAAATTGTGGGGTTCCGCAATTCCAATCTGCTTTATGGACAGTACCGTTCACCCAAAAATTAAATCTTGAAACGGTACTAGGATGGTTCTTTCCTCGAGTTTTCTAGTTTGATATGGCAGGGAGTTGCTGGCCCCCCCCCCTAGTTGTATTCCCAGTGTCTGTGTTGCGGCGTTCCTACAGTCGGATGTGACTTGAGAAGAGCCTGCGAATGCCGATACAATAGTATCGCTATCCGTCTGAATATACGTATTAGGGGAATAAAGAATGATCTCGAACATAGATACCATCTTGGCAGAGGCGCTTGTCGAATCGGGCGTCATGACGCGGAATGTTATGGACCCGCTCCTGAAAAAAGAAGGGCAGGACCATGGCGGCCTCGCGGCGCACTTGATCCAACAGGGACTTATCTCCGAAGACGCTATTCTAAAGATCCTGGCCGCGAAGCTGAAGCTTGAGAAGCTCGAGGCCTCCCAACTCGGGACGGAAAAGAGCGCGATCGATAAAGTCCCCCTAAAGATCGCGGAATATTACCGTTTCCTGCCTATCAAGATCGAAAACCGGAAAATGACTGTGGCTGTGTCCATGCCTTTTGATACCCGGACCCAGGACGCCGTCCAAACGGTCGTGGGTTGCGAGATCATCATGGTTCTGGTCCGGGAAAAGGACATTCTCGACGGGATCAAGAAGTGGTATGGCCTCGGAGCTGGGACGATCGAGAAGATCCTTCAAGCGGCACCTGCCTCAGACGGTCAGGCCGCAGTCGCCGCGGAGGCGACCGAAAAAGTCGAAGAGATCGAAAAACTGGTCGAAGATGCTTCCGTCATCAAATTGGTCAACCAGATCCTGATGGACGCGAACCAGAAAAGAGCCACGGACATCCATATCGAGCCCTATCGAGGCAAAGTCAAAGTTCGCTATCGCATTGATGGTGTTCTTTATAACACCAATATGCCGCCCGAGATCAAACAATTTATTCTCGCCATTGCGTCCCGTATCAAGATCATGGCCAATCTGAACATCATTGAAAAGCGACTTCCTCAGGACGGACGGGCGATCGTGAAAATCGCGGGCAATACCATCGATCTCCGCGTTTCTTCGATCCCGACGCCATCGGGTGAAAGTATCGTGATCCGCCTCCTTCCGATGACCCGGCTCTTCAGTCTTGAAAAGTTGGGACTGAGCAAGGAGGAGATCGAGCTTTTCACCAAGCTGATCGAAAAGCCGTATGGGATCATTCTGATCACCGGTCCGACCGGGAGCGGGAAGTCGACGACGCTCTACGCCTGTCTTAGCATGATCAACACCGATGAGCGTAAGATCATCACGATCGAAGATCCTGTCGAATATGAAATGGAAGGGGTTACGCAGATCCAGGTGATGTCGTCGATCGGTCTTGATTTCGCGAAGGGATTGAGAAGTATTTTAAGGCATGACCCTGATGTGATCATGGTGGGAGAGATCCGGGACCTGGAAACGGCCGAGACCGCCGCGCGTGTCGCGCTGACCGGACATCTGGTCTTTTCGACCTTGCACACGAATGATGCCGCTAGTGGCGTCACCCGGTTGGTGGACATTGGCGTGGAGCCCTATCTGGTGGCTTCGAGCGTGGAAGCTTTTGTAGCACAGCGTTTGGTGCGTACGATCTGCGAGCATTGCAAGGAGGAAGACAAGGGCCAACATGACGAGATCAGAGTGAAGATCGTCAAAGAGCTCGGCCTGCCCTCGTTGGATGCGGCAAAGCTATACAGGGGAAAGGGTTGCGAGAAATGCAATTTTACTGGATTTTGGGGTCGGATCGCCATTTTTGAGATCCTTCTGGTGGACGAACACATACGCGATTTGATCATGAAGAGGTTGCCTTCCAGTGACATATCCCGGTACGCGATCTCCAAGGGCATGCGTACGCTCAGGCAAAGCGGTTGGCAGAAAGTTATTGCGGGGTACACGACCCCGGAAGAGATCATTGAAGTGGCTCCTGACGAGATCGCGGAGATCGGAGAAAAGGTCGCTCCTCAACCGTCCAGACCTGAAGTCGAGATTCCTGTGGTGGCACCCTCTGTGGCTTCTGGATTGGAGAAGAGGGACCGGCGCTTTGAGGAGAAACGGGCTTTTATGAGGCTCGATGTGAAAGTCAGTATTCGCCATCGTGTCTTGGCCGCCGCGGAAGTTCAGAAAAGGAATTTTCATGTGGAGCAGTATGGCGTCACCAAAAATCTCAGTGCCGGAGGGCTTGTCTTTTCCTCTTCCGAACAGCTGAAGATCGGCTCGGTCATTGAGCTTGAGATCGAACTTCCCTTGGACCAAAGCACCATCCGGTGTTATGCGAAGGCCGTGCGCGTAATGGAATCCGCCGAAAAAGGGTCTTATGATGTCTCTCTTTGTTTTCTGGACCTTTCCGGAGCGGACCGGGCGAGGTTGGCCCAATTTATACGTGAAGAGATCTCTTGAACAGGGGGCCTGTCCGAGGCCTCGAGTGAAGCGCATTGAACACGTTTCAATCTAGAGTGAGAAATAAAAATGGCGACTTTTAAATATCGTGCTAAGGAAAAAGATGGTCAAACGATCGAAGGGCTTATCGAGGCCTCGACCGACGGCGAAGCCATTGAAAAGGTGACCCGGCTCGGTTACATTCCGATGCGGATCGAACAAACGAGCGCCGCGAACAAAAAAGAAAGTGCTCCCTTCATCCACGGAGGTTTCTCTTCGGGAAAAGGCAAATCCGGATTCCATATCGTTCTTGGGGGAGGCGTCAAAGGTAAAGAGATCACGGCTTTTGGGAGACAATTGGCGAGTCTTATCCGTTCCGGAGTACCGATCCTCAAAGCGATCGGGATCGTGAACGAACAGTCCGAGAATCCCGCTTTCAAGAAGATGCTGAACCAGCTCTACGAGGACGTCAAGAATGGAGCGCCGTTCTCACAAGCCATGAGTAAATATCCCGCTTTTTTTCCGCCCTTGTATCTGGCCCTGGTTTCGGCCGGCGAATTCAGCGGGAATCTGGACCAATCCCTTTTACGTGTGACAGAATACCGTCAGAAACAGGAAGAGATCATTTCCCGCGTGCGTTCTTCCATGATCTATCCCGCGCTCATGGCTCTCACAGGCACCGGAACCATTATTTTTATGCTCACTTTCGTGATGCCCCGTCTTTTAGGTGTCTTTTCGCGATTGGGCGGAGAGCTCCCGCTTCCCACGAGAATATTGATCCAGGTAAGCGAAGGGGCGCGCTCTCCCTGGGTCTGGGGGATCGCGGTGCTAGGGGTTGTGTCGGCGATCCTGCTGTTCCGGAAAGAAAAGATCCGCAGAAGCATCGCGATGGGACGATTCGTACTCGGGCTTCCCATCTTCGGTTCGTTCATGCTCAAGGTCCAGATCGCGAGGTTCACACGCACGCTGGAGCTTTTGATCAAGAGCGGGATCGCGATCATTGACGGGATCCAAAGCGCCACCCCGGTGGTGAGCAATCCGGTCCTCAAGAACGAGCTCATCAAGTGTCTCAAAGACATCAAAGAGGGCGGGTCCTTCGGGAAAAGTTTGAGGGCGTCGAAGTGTTTTCCGAATTTCATGACCAATCTCATCAGTGTGGGTGAAGAGTCGGGGAAGCTCGATGAAGCTCTGGGTGAGATCGCGAATTTTTACGAACGGGAGGCCGATGAAGCGACCCGCATTGTGACATCGCTTTTGGAACCTCTCATGATCTTGGGGATGGGGTTGGTGGTTGGATTTATCGTGATCGCCATGTTGCTGCCCATGTTCGAGATCAACATGATGGTGAAATAAAAGGCCCGATGAACCCAGGAAATATTTTCAGGATCTGGATCGTGCTTTGCGCGTGGATCTTGACGGCAGCTATTGCCCCGGATGGAGAGCCTTGGAAAGAGGTCCGAGGCGATCATTTTATTGTTTATCATGGCGGGGATGACTCCTTTGCCGGTGAGGTGCTGCGGAAGGCAGAGCAGTATTATACGAAGATCGGCGAGGACCTCGGATACGAACGGCGCTCGGGTTTCTGGCAATGGGATAAAAGAGTCCGCATTTACATCTACAAGAACAAAGAGGAATTCCGGAAACACTCCGGAAGAGCTGGGTGGTCGGAGGGTTATGCCGACTACACAAAAAAGACTATTGTCAGCTACGAATGGAAGGAGGGTTTCTTGGAAGCGCTTCTCCCGCATGAGATCACGCACTTGATTTTTCGTGATTATGTGGGATTTCAGGGAGAAGTGCCTACCTGGCTTGACGAGGGAGTTGCCCAATGGCAGGAACCGGCCAAGCGGAAGATCGTGCGCTCGACCATGAAATTTTATCTGGAGAACGCAAGAGGATTTTCCCTGGATAATTTGACCACCATCGATATCCGGAATGTCAGCGCCAGACCGGCGGTCGATATCTTCTATATCCAAGCGGCGTCTCTTGTCGATTTTCTGGTCACAGCGTACGGCTCGGATAATTTCATTTTTTTCTGTCGTCAACTAAGGGATGGAAAAAGCATTGAGGCGGCATTGCCTTTTGCTTATCCCACTCAAATGCGTACCATTAAAGAACTGGAGGAGAAATGGAAAGCCTATATCAGCAGGGGAGCTTGAAGTCTAAAGAGGGATTTACGCTTATCGAATTGATGCTCGTCGTGATCATCATCGGAGCGCTTGTCGCCATGGTGTTGCCGCGGCTTTCGGGGAGAACGGAACAGGCGCGAGTCCAGGCGGCTCAGGCGGATATCCGGTCCAATATCGCGACAGCTCTTAAACTGTATGAACTGGATAACGGATCGTTCCCGTCAACGAGCGAGGGACTTAATGTTCTTCTGGCGAAGTCGGGCGAGGCACGGAATTGGAATGGACCCTATCTGGAGAAAAAGCCTGTGGACCCTTGGGGAAGGGATTATAAGTACGAAAGTCCAGGAGGACATCGGACACAAGACTATGATCTGTCTTCAGCAGGCAAGGACGGTCAGCCCGGGACGCCCGATGACATTGTTAACTGGGACTAAAAAAAGTTCGCGGGGTTTTTCCCTCATTGAAGTGTTGATCACCGTCTCCCTGTTGGGATTGGCGACGGTTTTTATCACTCAAGCGAATCTCCTTAGCGGTGCCGTGTACGGGCGTTATGCCAACAGGTTGGATGTCCAGAACTGGGCCGCTCAGAAACTTTGGGAAGTGAAGGAAGCCATTCTGATCGAAGATTTCCCGGACGTGAACCCGCCCGAAGGGACCATCGAAGGAAAGACGCGGCCCTATCAGTGGAAAGTGACACTGGAGCAGCAACAGGAAAAGCTAACCGAGCTCTATGGGATCCATCTGGAGATCCTGTGGAAAGAGGCCGGGCAGGACAACCGCTTGGACCGGTATGGTGCCGTCATGAAAGTCAAAGGGCCGTGACATGAAACGGAAGGCCGGTTTTACGCTGGTGGAATTGTTGGTGGTCATTTCGCTTATGGCCCTGATCGGCATGGCCTTGTACGCCATGTTCGGAAGTGGCATCGGGATGATGCGGCGGGTCAGTCACTCTGAGGTGGCTGAGGATGTCAGCGTTTTCCTTGAGAAACTTGACCGTGAAGTTTCCAGTCAGGTGCTTTTTCATGGGATCCCCTTTGACGGACAAGAGGCATCGCTGAGTTTTCCGTCCCGTGTGGGTCTGGACAAGAGAGCGCTGTTGAACAAGGGCATCGGCAGGGTCAGCTACTTTTGGGATGAGTGGCACCGGACCTTTGCGCGCAGGCAGGAAAATTTGAGCCAGATCCAGCAAAAGGAAGAGATTCGAGCCGTTCCGATGCTCGGAAATGTCGCCCGTGTAAAATTCCAGTATTTTGTTTATATCAAAAACAAGCAGACATTCGAATGGGTGGAGACGTGGAACGCTTCAGAGAATGCGGGGCAAATCCCTTCTGCGGTCAAAGTCGAATTTGAATGTTCCGGAGAAGACGGACGGCATGTATTCGAAAGGACCCTTGCGATACCCATCGCAAACATCACGCGGTAGTTTGCTCATCGTGGCGCTTTGGATGATATCGATCCTTGCCATCCTTTCTGTCTCGATAGGGCAGCATGTCCGGCAGAAGATCTCTTTGGCCGACCGCATTGAGGTGAGGAATTGGCTTTGCGGTGTTTCGGAAACGGGGATCTCTCAGACGCTTTACAGGCTGCGGCAAAAAAAAGAAGCAGATGAAGGTTATCATTCTCAGAACGATACCTATACAAGCGGGAAAACGGATTTTTCGAATGTCGCGGTAGGGGGGGAGACGACCTACACCGTCTCGCATTTTTACCGGGAGACCCAGGACGGGGAACTTAAAGTCCACTACGGCGTGGATGACGAGGAAGGGAAGGTCAACCTCAATGTCGCCGACGCCAAGTCTCTTAGTGAGTTTTTTCAAAAAATAGGCGGGGTCGAGCCTGAACTTGCCGATCAAATAGGCTATAGTGTGGCCGATTGGAGGGATACCGATAATTCCCTGGCCCATCCTGAATACGGGGCCGAAGATGATTTTTATGAAGATTTTGAGACGCCTTACGAATGCAAAGACTACAAATTTGAATCGATCGAGGAACTTCTTCTCGTCCGGGGAATAACGCCGGAGCTTTTTGAGAAGGTGAGACCCTTCATCACGGTCTATGGGGAAGGGGTGGTGAATATCAATACGGCGCCCCGGGAAGTCCTGGTATGGCTTGGGATGGACGATGCTCTTGCCGATAAGATCATGGTTTTCCGTGTGGGGATCGATCATGAACAGAACACCTCGGATGATGGTGTTTTTAAGCAGATCGGAGATTGGAACGCGGAGCTTGGGAAGCGCGTGAAATTGACCGATAATGATATCGGTGTTTTGAACCAGATCGCTAAAACGAAGCAGATCGGGATCAATTCCCGGTATTTCCGGATCTTAAGTCGTGGGACGGCGCCCAGAAAGCGGCAGACGCTCGAAATAGAGGCTATTGCCGATATTGAAGGAAAGATCTATTCCTGGGCGATGGGAGTTCCGCGGCGGATGACCCCGCTAGAGTTACAGGAGGCGGGTCAAAAAAGTGCGCGAAGCGAAGCATGAGGAGTGAATGTGAAATTGAGTCTTGGACCGATAGGATCACTTTTTAAAAAGGGCGGGGCTTCGGGGCGAAAAAAGTCCCATGCAAGCGCAGGTGCCGAGGAGTGTATCTGCTTTAATCTGCAAGAGCAGGAAGTGAAAGTAACGGCCTTCACCTCGCAGGCCCTTGGAGGCAGGCGCGTCGAGCAGTTCCATAGCATCAATATCCAGGGGATGCCGGAAGTAGAACTGGGGAACCGTTTCCGCACGATCATTGAGGGTCTGCATTTCAAGCGTCCCCAGGTGATCGGTCTTATCTCTTCCAATGTGGTCGTGACTCGAAACATCGAGATTCCCTCCCGTGATCCCGACGAGATCAGTGAAATCCTTAGTTTGCAGGCATCGCGGCACACGCCTTATTCCCGGGGGGAGATCATCCTCGATTATCTCGATCTGGGTGTTTTTAAAAGTGTCTATACGAAGGTCCTCTTTATCATTGTGCCCCGGAACATCGTGATGAAGTACTATGATCTTGCCTCCCAGATGAATCTTCGTCTTGAAAAGATCGTTTTTGCTCCGGAGGCCATTGGGCGGTATTTCTGGAAAGATACAAGCCTGATGAATGAACGATTTCCAGTTTGTATCATTCAGGTCGATTCCAACACTTCGGAATTCCTGATCGTATTTCGCGGCGCGGTCCTCTTTGTGCGGAGCATTTCCATCGGTGCGAAGCATTTCGAAGCGGCCCGGGAAGGGTATTCGGTTCGCTATATCGAAGAGCTTAAGAAATCCTTCGATACCTATCAGAGTGAAAATATCGATCTAATGCCGGCCAGTATTATTTTTGGAGGGGCGACGGTGGGACTCGATGATCTCGAGGTCTCCATTCGCGAGACTTTTAACGTGTCGGTGAAGCAAGTTTCGGACTGGGATGTCCTGCCCGTGGCTCCGGCGTTAAAGGAACATTCCCGCGAAATGAACGTGGCTTTATTGTCCTCGGCGGCTCCGGGGCTTCTGGTGGATGATCTGAAGGTGGATCTGAGCTCCGATGAAAGTAAATTCAGCCGTGTCATGATCGAACGGTCGAAACAGGTCATAAGCTCCGGGATCCTGGCGATGGTGCTTCTCGGGTTGGTGTGTTTTTCGGTCGCAAGTCATATTTACTCTAAAACGGTCCGCCTCCAACAGCTCACCGCGCGTTACGAGCCCATCAAAAAGGAAGCGGATGCGCTCGAAGGCACCTACACCAAAGTCCGGGCCGTGAAGGCGTATCTAGCAACCCGGGGCATGGCGCTTGAATCTCTCGCGGAGATATCTTCGTTGATCGAGAACAGTCTTTATCTGTCCGATCTCAGGTTTGAAGCGGGAAAAAAAATCGATCTCAAGGGGTCCGCCTACGAGAAACCTTCTATTTTCTCGTTGGTCGATGAGATGGGGAATTCGCCGCTTTTCAAAAAAGTAGAAACAAAATACATTACGGGTCGGACGGAGGATGGTACGGAGCTCTCCGATTTTGAGATCATCGCTGTCCCCAAATAACACAGGAAGAGGAATACGGATATGCAATTTATAGATATGGCGAAGCTGATCGGCTTGTTTCAACGCCTGTCGCAACGGGAGAAGATCATCCTCTATTTTTCGGTTGCGGCCGTGGTATTGGTGGCCGGCGACCAGCTTGTCTTTAGTCCTATCTACAGGAACTTCCAATCCCTGGACCAGAAGATCCATGATACAGAGACGAACATCAAGAAAAGCATCCGTCTTCTCGATCAAAAAGCAAGGATGATGAAAGAAGCTGAGCATTATGCAGCCTATTCGGTGCCTTCGAAGTCCGCGGATGATGGGGTGCTGATGCTGCTGAAGAGCGTCCAGCAGATCGCCAGCCAGGCTTCCGTGAATCTGCTCTATTCAAAGCCCGCGGGAGGTGAGAGCAAGGATCGTAACGTCTTCCGCATTACTCTCGAATGCGAGGGGCAGATCGACCAGATCATCAATTTCTTCTATGCCATCGAAAATTCGAAGTTGCTCTTCCGCATCGAAAAATACGCGCTTCAAGCGACGGCCAAGGGATCCAGCGTGATCAAATGTGCCGCAACGGTTTCGATGTCCCGTCTTTCCTAGGATCGATTCAAACGGAAACGGTTCTAGTACTGTGTCAGATTAAATTCTATGGGTTCACAGTACTGTACCGTGTACCCTAATTTCAAAATTGACACGGTACTAGGAAATCGGGGCCTTCTTTTTCATCCGGGCCTCTAACGCCTGGACGATCCCCGTCTTTTTCATTTGACGGAACTCATCGATCTGGGCCTGTGCCGCCTGGAGGTTTTCTTGAATTAAATAGGCCGCGAATAAGGCGATCCTTGCGTTATCGAAAGAAGGGTTTAGCTCCAGGGCCTTTTGATAGGAAAGGATCGCCTGATCGTATTTCTTGAGCTGGCCGTAAGCGAGGCCTTTTTGATAGGAAGCCTCAAAACTTTTGGGTTCTAGCTCGATAGCGCGATCAAAGGCTTTGACCGCTTCGTTGAATTCTCCCCGGACCGAACGAATGAGCCCCAGGTTATAGAAAGAGGTGTAAGAAGGATTGTTCGTTGAGGCTCGCTCGACAAAGGTGAGCGCGGTATCCAGATCTCCGGTTTGGGCGTAGCAAAGACCGATCAAGAGGGTTGCTCGAGGGTTCTTCGGGTCGATCTTCAGGGCTTTTTGATACTGTTCGAGGGCTTCCGTGAATTTTTTTGTGTTCGCAAGTTGATTTCCCTTTGCGATATAATCGTATGCGTTTTCAGCGCAAAGGTGTCCGGGATAGGATAGACCGATCAAGAGGGTGGGGACGATCCAGAACAGCGCTTTTTTCATGGAAAATCCTTTCGTTTTGTAACTGGCACATGATACCACACATTAAAAATCCTGTTGAGGCTAAAAATGAATCTCAAAAAAAATATGCCGTGGAAAATCGCGCTATGGGCTCTCGGGCTTTGTGTTCTTTGGCTCCTGCAGGTCTTGACGGTTCGCGCGGATGGGGATATGGAAGACGTCAAAGTGGTCGAGAGAAAGCCCGATCCTTCTAATCCGGCTTACGAGATCATTACGGTGGAAGGCGGGCTTACTTTTCGATCGCCGAAGGATATGACTTTCGTGAAACAGTATGGCATCATCGGTCCGGTATCCACCGAAGAATATTGTTTGAAGAAAATTGATCGGGTGGACGCGCGGATCGACGCGCTCACTCAACGGGTTGAAGCTCTTGAAGCGAAAGAGGGGAAGACCCCCGAAGGGAAAAATTAAGGCTCTTCGGGCTGCGAGCTGACCGGAGTGTGTTTTAGGGGAAGTTCAAAGGCGAAGTAGCTGCCTTTTCCCTCCTGGCTTTCAACCCAGATCCTGCCGCCGTGTAATTCCACGATCTCCTTGGCGATGGTAAGTCCCAACCCCGTACCGCTCACTCCTTGCAACGAAGGGGATTCGATGCGCGAAAATTTCTCAAAAAGTTTTTGAAAATCTTTTTTGGCGATCCCCGGTCCGGTGTCACGCACGCCGAGTTCGATCTTTTCCGAATTCTTAAGACGCCGTCCCGTGATCGTGACCGTGCCTCCGTTCGGAGTGAATTTGAGAGCGTTCCCGATGAGGTTGGTCAGGACCTGGCTCATCCTGTCCTGGTCGGCCTCGACCTCCATGGGTTTTTCGATGTCGGCCCGGATCGTGATCTCTTTTGTTTTGCTCCAGGCCCCGAATTCGTTGACCAGGGTTTGGACGAGGTCGTCGACGCGGAAGAGAGCGGGTTTGATGGTGAACTTTTTCGCCTCGAGCTTGGAGAGGTCCAGGAGGTCATTGATGAGCCGGGAAAGCCGTTTGACATTATTCAAGGCGATCGTGACGAATTTTTCCTGGCTGGGAGTCAGTTTGTTGATAGTGTTGTCACAGAGTAGCTGGAGCGACCCATGGATGCAGGTGATAGGGGTCCTGAGATCATGGGAGATATTAGTCAGGAAAGTGTTCTTGAGGGTTTCCAACTCCTTTTGCTTCGTGACGTCGGAGATCACGGAGACGAAACCGACGGTTTTACCATCCTCGCTTTCGATGACCGCGTTGCTAGCCAGGAGCACTTTTTTGACTTGATCGTTCTGACTCTGGATCACGATCTCCTTGCTTTTCCCCGAATCGGCTGGCTGTTGCACCAAACTGACAAGCTGCTCATCCTTGAGGTCCTTCAAAACCGATTGGCCGATCTTATCCTCTTTTTTCACGCCTAACAATTTTTCGGCGGCCGGATTCATTAGCATGATCTCGCCTTTTTTATTGACCATGATCACGCCCTCGGCCATGGAGCGAACGACCTCCTCAGTCTGTTTCTTTTCCTCGCCCAATTCCTTGAACGAACAATCAAGCTTCTGATAGCGTTCGCTGACCGTCTTGAACTGTTTTTCAACGAAGTCGATGGATTGGTTCTTTTCCTGGATCAAATGATCGAAGCGTTCGTTGATCTCCGTGGTCTTTTCTAATACCTTTTTCTCGATCTCAGTAGCGACAAAATGGGAGATCTTTTTCGTGATGACTTGAACCTGCTGGGAATTCTCCCCGAGGTGTTTCCGCAGCTCTTGCTCAAGGTTCTGGGAGCTAGCTTGGGTAGCCGCCATGGCAATGACGACGGATGCTTTTTTCTTGGCCAGACCCTGGGCCAGGAAAAGGGCGAAGACGACGGCGAAAAGCGTGATGATAAGAAAAGCTGTAACGATGGGGTCCATAAAAGCCTATTTCCCTCTGCTGACTGAGAATCTCACGCGCTCATCTTATGGGCGAATGGGGGCTTTGTCAGCAAATACTGTTCTCCGAATTGTATTTTATAAATGAAAATCAAGCGCTGTGCCGCGTCCCCGTAATTTAAATGTCACGCGGCGATAATAAGTTATCGAACCGAGAGAGGGATAAATTCACGGTTTTTTTCAATTTCCGGAATGTCTTCTTTCCCGAAAGTCGCCACTATTAACATGGAGCAAGCGGTGAGGGCGGGGAAGTATTTATAGCACTTAAGGTAGTTACTTCAAGTGTCGAAGATATGGTGGAAGTCAATCAAGAGGGGAGATTATGAGCGACAATACCATAGAATGCTTGAGTGCCCAGGAAATCGGGGAAAAGTTCGAGATCCCCTATTCCAAAGTCAACTATTACACCTGTCTTGGGTTGTTTGACATTGTGCGCAAGGTTGGAAATAAGCGGTTCTATGATGGGGAACAGGTCGAACGCCGGTTTCAGACGATCTCGCGTTTGGTGAATGAAGGGTATCCGCTTTCACTGATCCGGAAGAAATTGTCCGGAGGGAGTCAGGATGAGCTACTATAAAATTTTTGGATTCCAGAAAGAACCGTTTTCGACAAGTCCGGACCCTGATTTTTTCTATCTGTCCAAAGCGCATGACGCGGCCCTGACCAACATTCTGATCGAGCTTCGTCTCAAGCGCGGGCTCGGGGTCATTTTAGGGGATGTCGGAACCGGGAAAACGACGCTTTCCCGGAAACTCATCCAGGAACTCAAAAGCCGGGAAGATTGTCTCTTCCACATGATCCTGGATCCTTCGTTTGACGACCCGACCTTGTTTTTGAGCTGTATCTCCAAGAACTTTGGGATCCCGATCGAAGAGAACGCTTCGATCCTGTCCTTACGCGAAGCGTTGGAGAGATTTCTTTTTCAAAAGGCGGTGATCGAGGGGAAGACTGTGATCTTGATCGTGGACGAGGCTCAGAAGTTGAGCGATCCGTCGCTCGAGAACCTCCGGGTTCTTTTGAATTACGAAACGAACGAATTTAAATTGCTTCAGTTGGTGTTACTCGGGCAGTTGGAGCTTCAGTCGAAGATCAAGGAGATCCCCAATTTTTTTGACCGGATCAGCTACAAAGGCAAACTGGAAGCGCTGGATTTCAGCGAAATGAAAGAAATGATCTTCTTTCGGATCCAACAGGCGGGATATGTTTCCGATATGAATATTTTTCTGGAAGACGCTCTCTATTGTATCCATGATGCGACGGGAGGACATCCCCGGCAGGTGACCATGCTTTGCCATCGCGCTTTGAAAACATTGTTGTTCAAGAACAAGCTCGTCGTGGACTCTCAGATCATCGAGGAACTTATTCAAGAGGATGTGAAAACAGGATGGCAGCGGACGAGTCACTTACACCAGAACAGCAGCTATTAAAGCTCATTGAAAACCCGACACAGGCTTCCGTACGCGTCGAAAGCGTGAAGCGGGAGGGGGAGAAATTGATTTCTCTCCCCGCGCTCAAAGGGCGCGTGGATTTCTGGAAGGCCGCTTCGATGAAGCGGTGGTTTTCGCTGAAGCAGTTCTCTCAGAGTCCCCACGCGATGAAGCGGATCAACGGGGTTCTGAAATTCCTGATCTTTGTGATGGTGATCTACTCGGGTTACACTCTTTACGGGATGGTTACGGGGATCAAAAAGGCGTCCAACTTAATCCTGCCGTCCCAAAAAACGGCGGTGGAAGTCCCGGAGACTGTGACAGCTTTGCAAAGTGTCTCCTATTACTTGGGGAAGACCAAGGGCCGGAATATTTTCACTCCGGTGGTGCCTGAGAAGCCGCAAGAGGAAACAAAGCCGGCTGAAGGCGTTGAAGAAGAGAACCCTTTCAAGACTTGCAATTTGGTAGGGATCGCCTGGTCCGATAATCCTGAGGCCATGGTTGAGGACAAGGGGCTCGGACGGACGTTCTTCGTCAGGCGGGGCCAGCTTCTGGCGAATGGGTTACGCGTTGTGACCATCTTCAAAGATAAGGTCATTTTGAGTTACAAGGGTAAGGAATATGAGTTACGTTAAATCGGGCAGGATCGTGAAAATGAAAATACAACAGGTTGTGAAAATTCCGGTGCTGATCTTGGGGGGCTTTCTGATCCTTGGCGGCGCTACCTCCGTGGCTTGGGCTGAAGACCCTGCCTCGAATGTGTTGGAAGCCACGAATGAAGCGCAGGGGGAAGCGAAGGATGTGTCGCAAACGGTCGAAGGGTTCAGTCCTTTGGCAGCTGCGGGCGAGGATGGAGACACGCAAGCCCAAGGATTCACGGACGCCATGTTGTCCTCGGACCGGATATCGCTCGATCTCCGGAGCATTGAAGTTTCGGAGGCTCTACGGTTCATCGCGACGCGAGCCAAACTGAACATGGTGATCAGCAAATTGGTTGCGGGACGCCTGTTCCTTGTTTTGAATAATGTCCCGATCAAGGATGTGCTCGACATCATTATTTTGAGCAGCGGTTTAGCGTACGATAAACAGGGTGAGATCTATCAGATCATGACCGAAGGGGAGTATAAAACAAAGTACGGGCGCAGTTTTTCCGACGCGCGCAAGGTCAAGATCTTCCATCTCCAATACGCCGTTCCTGACAACGTTTTTTCGGCCATCGAAGTCTTTAAAAGTGAGATCGGAAGAATTCTGGTGGATAAGGAATCCGGGATGGTCCTGGTGATGGAAACTCCTGAAAACATGGCCGAGATCGAAAAGGTCATCAACACCTTGGACAGAAAAAGGGTCATAAAATCTTTTTTCCTTCAATACGCCAAGGCGAGGGAAGTGGAGGAGCGGCTCAAGACGCAGCTCAATGAAAAAGGGACGGGGAACGTTCAGGCGGATGATCGTACGAATCAATTGATCGTTCAGGCCTATCCGGATCGTATGATCCAGATCGAAGAGCTCATCAAGTCTCTGGACAAAAAGACCAAAGAAGTCCTCATCGTTTCAAAGATCATCCGTATTACGCTTTCGGATAATTTCGAATCGGAGATCAAATGGGAAGCGCTTTTCAAGGACATCAATCTTATTCCGGGTTTTCAGCAGGGATGGATGGGGAGTCATGAAAGTAATTCCTTGGCGCGCGCGGGAAAAAGTTTTGTGGACGATTTTATTAATATTACCCCCACGACGCGTCCCGACCAAGGTGCGAAAGTCTATCCGACCTCCAATTTTATCGTGGGGCAATCGGGAGAAGACGGCGCCTATGAGGTTCTTTTCAAATTTTTGAAAACGATCGGGAATGCCCGGGTCCTTTCAAGCCCCCGCATTACGGTCGTGAATAACCAGGAAGCGAAGATCCACGTCGGCGAACGTCAGGCCTATATCACTTCCACGAGCACCACGGGGAGTTCCGGGCAAAATACCGTTGCGGAGAGCGTGACCTTTGTGGACGTCGGTATCGAGCTTTCCGTGACACCGACCATTAACGATGACGGCTTTATCACCATGAAGATCAAACCCTCGATCTCGAGCGTTAAGTCGACACTCGTCACGGCTTCAGGCAACAAGATCCCGATCATTGATACCTCTGAGGCTGAGACGACCGTCATGGTCAGGGACAAGACCGGTATTATGATCGCAGGACTTCGGAAGGATGAATGGACGGAGGGGAGTCAGGAGGTGCCCTATTTTTCCAAGGTGCCGGTCTTCGGGGCCTTATTTAAATCAGGCGCAAAGAAAAAGGAACGTACGGAAGTGATCGTTCTTCTGACGCCTTACATTACCGGGGGTGAAAAGATGATGACCGGTGAGGTGGGGAGGCCCGTGGATACCATGAACAGTTTTCGCGGGTATTCTTCGCTTACGTTGGACACGAAAATACGAACAGGGGATTCTTCCGCTTCTGTGGCGAAATTATGAAAAAAAATCCATTGAGTTCCCATGATTAGACTTCTTTTGTTTCTTAGACGTCATGCATGGCCGATCGCTTTCGTGATCTTGATCGGTATCGTGATCCTCCTGGGAACGATACTTTACTGGTTCCCTTTCCGTGGCGCAAAAGCCCAAACGTATACGCTTGAGCGGCGACTGAACGAGCAGGAAGCGGATCGAGCCAGTCTCCAAAAGCTTTACGAAACCCTCAAAGGAAGATTCCAAAAGCTTGAGTCCGATCGTGATAATGTCCTGGCTCAGGCGAAACAATTGCTTATTGAAAAAGACGCCTACGTCGCCGCGGAGGCCGAATTGAAAACGCTGAATGCCGAGAGGGAAAAGCTTCTCGAGGATCACAAAAAGCTTGAGGCGTCGTTTGCGGCGATCCAGGCCCAGGCGAAAGATCTCTCACGCTCCCTCAAGACGGCGCAGGCGGAAAGCGAAGCTCGTCAGGCCGAAGCTCTCAAGATCACGCAAGAACGTCAGGATATGGTTCGTGATCATTCGGAAAACACGGAAAAGATCCAGAGCCTTACACAGGAAGTGGCCCACTATAAAGGCTATCAGGAAAGTTTTATGAGTCTCAGCCAGTCTTTCGATGTTCTTCAGAAGGAAAGGAAATTTCTCGAAAAAAAGCTGGAGGATCTCCCGACGAAGTTCTCGGAGATGGCCCGTCAGAATCAGATCCTTGTCAAGGAGACGGGGGATATGCATTTCAATCTGGGCGTCTTCTATGCGGGAGAAATGAATTATGACCGCGCGCTTGAGGAGTTTAAAAAAGCGGTTGAGATCAATCCCAACGACGCGAAGGCCCATTACAATCTCGGGTATATCTACGCGGAACAGCGCCAGGACCGAAAAAAAGCGGAATCGCATTTTCGGATCTACCTGGGGCTGACGCCTGATGATCCTCATGCCGATGAAGTGAAGAGCTATTTGGTCGAACGTGACGTCTTTACTACAAATCTATTGAAAACATAATGCGTGCATGTTAGCCTGTCCGCCTAACGGAGGATCCCAAAAATGAGAAAGCCCTTATCTCTCGCTATTTTTAGTTTTCTTATCACGGCAGCATTGACGTTCGGCGTTGCGGAAAAGTGTTCTGCCGAATCGAACCCTTTGGCAGTACTCGCTCCTCAAAAGGGGAATTCCAAGAAAGACGAAGCCGCGCGCGCGGCGTTCCGGAAGCTGATCCTGGAAAAAAAAGCCGAGCTGAATGGATCTTCGTGGACCGTTAAGATCGAGTCCCAGTCCAAAAAAGGCGATCTTGTCGGGGAGGATACGCTGCTTTTCCAGAATGACAAATTCCGTTCCGAGCGGGCGGATAAAATAGGTTATAACTCGACCAATTATACTCTGACCGTTCAGGAGCAGGGGCCCACCATTTGGGAAACCATGCAGACCTCCAAAAAAGGGGAAGTCTGTTTCTGGCGCGGTGAGTGGAAAGACAAGGTCATGACCGGGATCATTAGCCGCCAATTGGAGAAGGGGTCTGAGGAGTATTATTTTACGAGCTCAGAGCGTAAGGATATTCCCAAGACGACTGAAGAGAAACCTGAAGAAACCCAGATCAATCCTCTGCAAGAAACCACCCCCAAAGAGGTAGTTCCCGTCCTTGGCGGGGCGCCTGTGGTGGCTCAGAAGAACGTTGCGGTGAAGGCGACGACCACGAAGGCGACCACGAAGAAAAAGGGTTGGTTCTAGCGTAGCTCCAAGATTGAAATTGCGGGTTGTTCAATTTCAATCTGCTTTCTGCCTGTACCGTTAACCCGTCAATTTAATCCTGCAACGGTGCTAGACAATCTTTTTGTTGCTGTTCCTGCTTAGCCTACAAGAACCCCGGTTGAAGTTCCGCTACCTTCCGTGTTACTCCTCTGGGTCTCGCCGTGCTTATCAAAACTGATCTCGGTGATCCTGTTCTGGTCCCGGAACGTGTAGTATTCAAGGTTCACATAATCTCCCGCCGAAAGCTCACTGAGTGACCCCATGCCTGTGATCGGCGTCTCGGATCTGAAATAATAGTCCTGCGAGGTGACTTGGTCGTCGTCCTCTTCCTCCTTGTTTTCAACCTGGTCCGTCGGAAGGAGAGAGAGTGTTCTCATATCCTGACTGATGTTCGTGATCTGTCCATAGACGCTGGAGCTCATTTCCTCCTGTGCGGATTTCTCTTCAGAGGTTACTTCTTCCTGGGCATCCCTTTCGGCTTCCTGTTCGCCCCAGGGTTGCGCGTTGGTGCTTGCCAACAATAAGCGGGGAGTGAGCACAAGGCTCAGTGCGCAGAAAAGGGTGAGAAGACTGGATCTTATCGGTTTCATAATACCTCTTTCGAATGGCATGGCGTGGTTTGAGGTTCTTTCACCCTGAAAGTATCGGCTCTTTTTCGGTTGTTTTTGAATCGAATTTCGGGCGACTTGTTTCGAAAGTGGACGCGGTCGTGTAAGCAGGATACAATCCTCTCATGTTAAGTGATATGCATCTTCATTTTCAAGATATCAAAGAGCTTCCGATTCGCGCGAGCATCCTGAAACTGGCGCAGGATTTCAAGGCCGGGCGATTCGTGTTGAACGGCACCCGTCCGGAGGATTGGCAGGCCGTGGAGGACCTTTCGCGGCAGGACCGCCGGGTTATTCCGTTCTTCGGGATCCATCCCTGGTACACGGACAAGCTTCCCGCGGATTGGTACAAGACCTTGGAAGGTTTTCTCAAGAGAAGTCCGGACGCGGGCGTGGGCGAGGTGGGACTCGACAAAGCGCGGAATATCGATTTCGCGAGGCAGACCGAGGTTTTCCACCGGCAGTTGGAGATCGCGGGGCGTTTGGGACGGCCTCTTGCCATCCATTGTGTCCGGGCGTGGAGCGATCTTTCAAGTATGTTGAAAAGAAGCCTTCCGCCCAAGACGCGTTTTATGGTCCATTCCTTTCAGGGTTCCCAGCAGGTGTTGCGGGATCTTTTAACCCTCGGAGCCTATATTTCCTTTTCGTGGAAAAGCCTTCAACGGGATACTGAGGAGTCGATCGCGCTCATGCGGAGCGTGCCCCAGGACCGTCTGCTTCTTGAAACTGATTTTCCTTATACGGAACTGGGACAGGTCGGTCCCGACGCGCATGACGAGAAATATTTTGAAAGTCTCCAGGGAGTTTATAACCTCGCGGGACGCGCGAAGGGGATCGAAGAAGGAACCTTAGAGAAAGCGGTGTGGGCGAATGGAACGGCTTTTTTGTCTGGAGCTCCTGCTCGGTAAAGAAAAGGTTGAGCGGCTCGAAAAGGCTTTTGTCGTGGTGATCGGGATCGGCGCCGTGGGAGGTTACGCGACCGAGGCCCTCGCGCGTTCCGGCATTCGTCATCTCCGGCTCGTGGATTTTGATACGATCAAACCCACCAATTTTAACCGTCACCTTCTCGCGATCACGCCTAACCTCGGAAAACTCAAGGCCGAAGCCGCCAGGGAACGCATCGCCCAGATCAACCCCGATTGCAAAGTCGAGGTGGTGAACGCGTTCGCGGACGAGGAGACGATGGCGAGTATCGTCGAAGGTCAGCCGGACCTTGTGATCGAC
>JAZDJU010000074.1:0-12264 GCA_043803685.1 Candidatus Omnitrophota bacterium | reverse complement strand
ACAATACTTATCAAATTCAACGAAGTTGAAATTGGGGCTGTCATGGTCACCTTAATGGAAAAGCATTGAAGACCATGACTGCCTATAATAACGGAGTTTTATGCAAATCCCTAAAGAACGACTTTTGAGAAATATTCACGGATACGGGAAGCGCGACGGGCATCGCGTTCCGTGGCGCTCAGTTCTTTTCCGTTCATCTTCTGGAGATGCGCGGGTTGGATCAAAAGAAAAAGCTGATTCAAGTCCGTGTGCGTGACCTGCCCTTCCAGGACCCCGACGTCGATCCCGACCTGCACGAGAGACAGAAGCTGGACCGCCTCCGAGGAGGAGATAAGCCGCGCCGCCTTGAGCGCCGCCAGCGCGCGCCAGATCTGGTCTTCCATTTTGCCTTTGCGTTTTTTCTTGAGGTACTCCCGCGCCTCACGTTCGTGCGTGATGACCTGGCGGATCACCCCTTCAAGGTTCGAGATGATCTCGTCCTCGGGCTGACCCAATGTGATCTGATTGGAGAACTGAAAAAAATTCCCGCTCGCCTGCGTTCCCTCGCCGTAAAGTCCGCGCACCGCGAGGTTGAGCTTGGAAAGCGCCTGCAGGACTTTGTGGACCTGCTTGGTAAGCACAAGACTTGGCAAATGCAACATGCACGAAGCCCGCATCCCGGTCCCGAGGTTCGTCGGACAGGCCGTGAGATACCCGAGTGTCCCGTCAAAAGCGTAATCCAGGTCTTTTTCAAGCTCCGTGTCGATCTCGTCAGCAATGCGCCACGTCTCGGCCAGATTCAGTCCCGACTGGAACACCTGAAGCCGGAGATGGTCTTCTTCGATCACCATGAGACTCACGGTTTCATCCGGAGTAATGGCAACCGCGCTTTTACCTTCCTCCAAAAAAAGTTCCCGGCTGACCAAATGACGCTCCAACAGGAATTGCCGGTCGATCTCGGAGAGTTCCGGTGAGGACAAAAAATAAGCTTCTTTCAGGAAATTCGACCTCTTGACCACTTCCCCAACCTCGTGAATGATCGCGTCGCGCTGCTCCGCCGCGAGGCGGCTCAGAAAAGGAAAATTGGCGAGGTTGCGAGCCATACGCAGGCGCGAGCTGATGACCACGTCGCTTTCGGGACCCGTGGCGCGGAGCCAATTCACCGGCTGACCAATGAAACGATCGATCTCACTCACTTTTCGGCCTCTTGGGTTTCTTGAATTTGTCCAGGGTCTGTTTGATCTCGTCCCGTAAACGAGCCGCATCCTCGAACGCCTCGTCCTGGATGCTCTTGCGGAGCCTCTCCTGGAGCTGGCGCAGGTCGTGGACGCTGCGAGTCTCTTTGGGAATACGGGACGGTTTTTTCCCGACGTGGAAACCCGATCGCTGGACTTGTTTGATCACGACCGCGAGCGGCTTCTGGAATGAGGTGTAACAACCCGCGCAGCCGAGACGCCCGTTCTTCGCAAAATCCTCGTAATTCATGCCGCACTCCTTGCAGACGAGCGGCGTTTTCTTACCCGAAGCGTCACTCTTTTCAAGACCCGGGATCCCCGCCAGCAGGTCTCCGAAATTGAAATAGGTCTTGAACTCCGTGCCTTTTTCTTCGGCGCAGGCTTCGCAGATGTGGACTTCGGCCATCTTCCCGTTAACGATCTCGGTCAGGTGGATGGTCGCCTCTTTGGTACCGCAGACATTGCAGATCATTTATGGGTATTACCTTTTTATCCCTGATTTTTTAATAAAGGGGTCAGACCCCTTTTTCTTGTCACGAGAATGACTCAGGGGATTTTTACGATCTTTTAAAGAGTGAAGCGCACGCCGTCTTTGCGGGTCAGCTCCTGGAATTCCTTGAGAAGCCTGTTCGTGATCTTTCCCGGTTTGCCTTCACCGATCCCACGGCCGTCGATCTTCACGACAGGAATGACTTCCGCCGCCGTCCCCGTGAGAAACACTTCGTCCGCGTTAAAAAGATCATGTCTTGTGATGATCCGTTCCTCGGATGGCAACTTGATCTTCGCCGCGATGTCGAGGATCGCCTGACGGGTGATGCCCTTCAAAGCGCCAAGATAAGTGGGCGGCGTGAGCAGAATGTAGTCCTTCACGGTCTTTCCCTTGCCGGTCTTTTTCACCATGAACACATTATCGCCGGTGCATTCCGCCACGTAGCCCTGATGATTGAGCATGAGCGCTTCCATGCAACCGCCGTTCTTGGCCTCGATCTTCGCCATGATGTTATTCAGATAGTTCAGGCTCTTGATCGAAGGATTCACCGCCTCCGGCAGATTCCGGACCGTCGGCACGGTGATGATCTCAAGCCCCTTTTGATAAAGCTCCTTCGGGTAGAGCGTGATCTTGTCCGTGATAATGAAGACCGTGGCCTTTTTGCAGAGCCAGGGGGAGAGCCCCAGATCCCCCACTCCGCGCGTCACCACCACGCGAATGTAGGCGTCCGTCAGGCCGTTCTTCTTGAGCGTCCCGATAACCGCGGCTTTCATTTCCTTCATGTCGATCGGGATCGTGAGCATCAGCGTGTGCGCCGATTCCCAAAGCCGTTCCAAGTGTTCGTCCAATTTAAAAACCAGTCCGTCATAAGCGCGGATCCCTTCAAAAACGCCGTCGCCGTACAAAAGTCCGTGGTCGAAGACCGAGATCTTGGCTTCGCTTTTGGGATACCACTTGCCGTCGAGGTAGATCTGAGGTTCCATTTTTTTCTCCTGGTTTCTCACGATTATAAAGCCGGTCTGCTGTTAATGATCTTGTCAGGCCCCGGGACCTTGGATTGCCCTGGCACGAGCACGCCGTCCTGCAAACGATAGGAACGCGCGTACTGCGACGCCATCTCCTCGTCGTGCGTCACGATAAGGAACGCCTGGCCTTCCTGCTGATTCAGTTCGGTGAGGAGCGTCATCACCGAACTCGCGGTTTCGGCGTCCAGATTCCCGGTAGGCTCGTCACAAAGCACGACCGCCGGACGGTTCACAAGCGCCCTCGCGATCGCCACACGCTGCTGCTCGCCTCCGGAAAGTTCGGACGGGTAATGAGTCCTCCGGTTCCAGAGACGCACGCGCTTCAGCATTTCCTTGACCCACGGTTTGTTGGGCTTGCCCGCGATCAGGGTCGGCAGAAGCACATTCTCATA
The DNA here is from genome assembly GCA_043803685.1 of Candidatus Omnitrophota bacterium. GTDB lineage: Bacteria > Omnitrophota > Omnitrophia > Omnitrophales > Aquincolibacteriaceae > Aquincolibacterium. The sequence continues at coordinate 9,143 of JAZDJU010000074.1, read as the reverse complement.
AACGGTAAGCTCGGGCAACAAATGGTAGAACTGGAACACGAAACCGATCTGGTGACTGCGTAAATGCGCCAATTCCCTTTCGGACATCTCGACCATATCCTGACCCCCGAAAAAGATCCTCCCGTCCGTTGCCCGGTCGAGACCTCCAAGAATGTGAAGCAGTGTCGATTTTCCGCAACCCGATTTTCCGGTGATAAAAACCATCTCCCCCTTACGGACGATCAACTGCACCGAACGAAGGATCTCGAGAGTCGCGGCGGGCGTTTCGTATTCTTTGCGAACGTCAAACGCGCTGAGAAGCGGAGCTTCCACAATATTACTCATAGCGAAGCGCCTCCACAGGATTAAGACTGGCCGCCCGGTGCGCGGGGTAAAAACCCGCCACTACTGCCACGATCAAGGCAAACCCCACGATCATGACAACGTCCGGCATATGCACCTCGGAAGGAATGCGGTCAAAAAGATAAATGTCACTCGGGAACACCTCGAGCCCCGTCGTTTTCTTAAGAAAATCCGCCACGGGATTCAGGTTGTACGCAAGCGCAAGCCCCGCCACCGCCCCGAGCACGATCCCCAACGACCCGATGCTGAACCCTTCGAGGACAAAAATACGGCGGACGCTCATGCGCGTCGCGCCGAGCGCTCTGAGGATCCCGATGTCCTTGGTCTTTTCCATCACGACCATGGTGAGGGTCGAAATAATGTTGAACGACGCCACCAAAATGATCAGCGCCAGGAGGATCGTCATTACGCTTTTCTCGACTTTAAGCGCCTGGAAGAAATTCTGGTTCATGTCATACCAGGAACGGAAATAATACTGGCTCGAGAAATCTCCGGCGATCACCCACTTCCATTTCTCCGCGTCGTCCACGTTCTTGAAGCGCATACTGATCCCGGTCACCTTACTGCCCATCTGGTAAACCCTCTGCGCCTGTTCGATCGTCACAAGCGCGAGCGACGTATCAAAATCGTTCATCCCCACGCGGTAAATGCCACGCACCAGAAATGGCCAGGTCCGCACGTGCATCGGAAGCGGAACGAACGGATTCTCAGGCTCGGGAATAGGGGTGATCATATAGATCACATCCCCCACCTGCGCGCCAAGTGAAGCCGCCAGGTTCTCTCCGATAAAAACACTGCCGTGACGCGTCTCGATCTTCCGTTTGAAGAACCACAGGAACCGCTTGCGTTCGATCTGCACCGAGTCCTTGAAATTGAGAGTGCCCGAGATCATGTTCTTCTCAAAGATGCTCATATCCTCGGTCACAGGATCAACCCCCTTGACCAGCACGCCCGTCGCGTTCTTGGTGTTCCGGAGAATGGCCTGCCCCTCGACGAACCTCGACGCGGAAACAAGTCCCGGAATGTTGTGGCTGCGGATCGCGGCAAGGTCATGCTCCGCGTCCTCGATCCCGTCCACCTTTTCGATCCTCAGGTGCGGTTGGACGCCCACGATCTTGTTCTTGAGCTCGCGGTCAAAACCGCTCATCACCGCCAGCACCACAATGAGGGCCATGACACCGATCGCCACACCACTGATCGAGATCAGGGAAATGAGCGAAATGAACCCCGTCTTCCGGCGCCGCATTAAATGTCTTCCCGCGATAAATGTCTCAAATCCCATAAGAACTCCTCATCATCATGTTACTTCTCCCCTCTTTCACAAAGAGGGGCTGGGGGAGATTTTTGAAAATCCCCCTCACTCCCCCTTTACAAAAGGGGGAAGCTGATCATCCTGCATTGCATTTCCTTCAGCCTTCTTCTCCGGCTTCAACTGCGGGAACAGGATCACATCCCGGATCGAAGCCTGGTTCGTGAGCAACATGACCAGCCGGTCAATGCCAATCCCCAATCCCCCGGCAGGAGGCATCCCGTACTCGAGCGCCATGAGAAAATCCTCGTCGATCTCTTTCGATTCGCCGATCAATTCCTTTTGCTCCGTGAGCCGCTCGCGCTGGACCGACGGGTCATTCAACTCTGAAAAAGCGTTGGCGATCTCCATCTTCGCGACGAAAAGCTCGAAACGGTACACGAGTTCCGGGTCGTCGGCTTTGGCCTTCGCCAGAGGCGTCATAACGGTCGGATAATCGATCACGAACACCGGGTCCCAGAAATCCTTCTCAACCTTTTCCCCGAAGATCTCATTCAGGACATCGATGTCCTCCATGTTATCGGCAATTTCCACGTGAAGTTGCTTCGCCGCTTCGCGAACATTCACCTTCCGGAAGTCCATCCCCGTCGCTTCCTCGAGCGCGCCGTAAAAGGAAATGCGTTTCCAGGGCCGCTTGAAGTTCAACACCTTGTCTCCGTACGGGATCTCATCTTTTCCGTAGAGCATTGTCACGAGGTGGTGCGTCAGCTCTTCGGTGATATTCATCATGTCTTCATAATCCGCGTACGACTGGTAAAGTTCCATCATCGTAAATTCGGGATTGTGACGCACCGAGATGCCTTCATTCCTGAAGTTGCGATTGATCTCATAGACTTTTTCAAAACCTCCCACAAGAAGGCGCTTGAGATAAAGCTCCGGCGCCACGCGAAGGAAAAGGTCGGTGTGGAGCGTATGGTGGTGTGTCACGAACGGTTTCGCGCGCGCGCCGCCGGCCAGGGGTTGCATCATGGGCGTTTCAACTTCCATAAAATCCTTACTGTCGAGAAACGCGCGGATCTCACGAATAATGCGACTGCGAGCCTTGAAGGTCGCCCGCACTTCGTCGTTGGAGATCAAATCCACGTAGCGGTGGCGGTAGCGCGTCTCCACGTCCTTTAAGCCATGCCATTTCTCAGGCAGGGTCCGTACGATCTTGGAAAGCCGCTCGAATTTCTCGATCTTGATCGTAGGCTCCCCGGTCTTGGATTTGAAAAGCTCCCCCTCGAGACCGATAATGTCCCCCAGCGAAAGCCCCGTGAAGAACTTGTAGTTCTCTTCGCCCAAGATGTCCTTCTTGGCATAGATCTGCATGCGCGCGCCCTCGTCCTTCAGGTCCGCGAACGCGCTCTTCCCCATGTCCCGGCGTGTCATCATTCGCCCCGCCACGCGCACTTTGCGCCCGTCCTGGAAATTCGCCAGGATCTCCGTGAGGGAATCCTTGGGAAGGAACCTGTGCCCGTAATCCGAAGTGGTCATTGATGTTGTCCTTATGCCTTGTTACTGAATGATTTAAGACGGAAATTAAAGAGACCCTTTGTTCGCCCCTCTGGGCTCACTTCAGCACTTGCATTTGTTAAGATTCATAGGTTGCAAGTGCAGCCCTGACCACCCTTAATTTAAAAATCAAAAAGGCCAGGGCAGGATGGCCCTAACTGAAATGATAAAAACATGTTAGGGCGCATTATATGTTAGTTCGCTAGCAGGGTCAATTGACGTCGGAATTGAAAAAGGGGACAGGCTACTTTTCAGGGGCTGGCTCTTACCCGATTCCAAGACCCGGTTCTAGAACCCGGTCTTGGAATGGTGGACTGAGAAGGATTTTTAAAATCGCCCCTGTCCCCTTTTCGCCGTACTCCGTACGCCGTACGCTAATTATCGCGTACACGAACCGCAAGCCCCTTCTCCACCAACGCCTGATTCAGACAAAGACCATCCATGAAAACATCTGCCAGGTAGCGGTCGTACTTGTCTGACTTCACAGTACGAATAAGAACGGGAGAAGCTGAGAGGTCAGAGGCAAGAGGCAGAGATTTTTCTTGCTTCTCTGCTTCTGTGATTCTTAATTCTTTTTCTAAGAATGCCTTCGCTTCCTTCCCCTCTTTGCTCACCATCTCCGGCGCGTCAATGCCTCGCAGGCGCAGAGTCTGCACACTCCGGACGCCGAACCCAAGATCAATGACGGCTTCGATCGTGTCACCGTCGAGAACCCTGTGGACGTAGGCGCGGTAGGTATAAAGATCGGCGGAGGTCCGCTTCGAAAGTTTGATCTTGTCCGAGGGTGACGAGCCTTCCGGAAGCGCGAACAGCGCTTCGATGATCGCCCCTTCCTTGAACCCTAGCGGCCGCGACGTCCGGTAATAGTTCGAGAACCCGAGATCGATCACAACCTTCCCGGTCTCGGGGCCCACGGTCGCCTTGACCATCCTGTAAGTCCCGACCTTCCCCAGCTTCGCAGTGAGTTTCTTCTCCGCGGAAAAGGGGTCAGACCCCTTTTCTGTTCCGGTGAGCCCTCGCGCCGCTTTCCGCTTTTTTATTTCTTCGCGGATTTGGTCGCGTGTCCAATTCCCTTTTTCAGCCATGTCCGCGACAGCAACTTGCTCCTCCACATCCTTAAGCGAAAGAAGCTCCACATAGTGACTCCAACTCAATTTTCCAGCGGGCTGGGAAATTGGGTAGGTGCGAGCGAACTCAAGCATGTAGTACAACTCGGAATCACTGATGGACAAGTCTTGGGACAATCTCAGGATCACCTGCTTTCCATAATCCGCTCTCTCTTTATGCTGAAGCACGTGCTCGTCAATGAGCTTACCGGTCTCCCAGCACTCGCGCACCTTCTCCTGCGCCACTGCCTGCTCCACCCGCGCCTGACTCGCCGCCCTCGCCTTTCGGATCGCCGCCACCAATTGATCATAAGTCGTTACGGTCGCAGTAGACGATTGTCCCACGGACACAGTAGACGCTTTTCCTAAAGCGTCACTGTGCCGCGCCTGTTCACGGCGCTCTTCAGCCGTCCCTGTGGGATTGGGAACAGGCGCCGCGGTCGTTTCAGCCGTGAGCATTCCTGGCACCCCAACTATCAGAACAAGAAAAACACCCATGATCATTTGTCTTTTCATCTAAAACCCTTTTCGTTTCTTACCCTGTTCACCTACGAGATGCACAACGGATTCCCCGATTAAGCGCTAATTAAGTGATGTCCCCCGAATGCGCCTTGCGTAGATTTAACGCGAGAGGGTCCCACGAACTGAACTGGGGCGCCCCGGACTACAACGGCTCTTCCGCGGGCTTGCGTTCAGTGATATCCAGAAAGGCGCCGACGATTCCCGTCACTTGATTGTCCGCATTGCGAATGACATCCTTAACATAAATGACCGGACGGATCACCCCGTCTTTATCCTGTACTTTGAAATCGTAAACCTGCCGGGCGGGATGGCTCATCAACTCCAGGTCTTTGGAATGGTATACTTGGGCGAGCTCGCCGGGCCAGATCTCGTAAACTGTTTTTCCTTTTATCTCCCCGGACGTGACGCCCATAAGTTCGGTGAAAGCACGGTTGCAACTCAGATACCGGCCTTCCCTGTCTTTGTAGAACACAGGGATGGGCATCGCTGAAAGCAACGCCTCGGTGAATCTCGACGACTGCGCCAGAAGCATATGGGCTTCTCTCACCGCCTCCTCCGCGCGTTTGTGTTCGACGCGAGCACGTAACGAAACGATACCAAAAGCCAAATCACCCGCCAACTCACCCAAAAGGCGTATTTCATCCGGGGTGATGGCATTGATCTCTTTGGAGCAAATCAGAAGAACGCCAAATGTTCTTCCGCTCTCAGCTTTAAGCGGTAACGCTATCCCGGAGCGATAACCCAGTTGCAAAGCAGCTTGACGCCATGGAACCATTTGTGGATCCGTCGTAAAATCCTGGACGCAGAGCATCTCTCCGCTTCGAATAACCCTGCCGGCGAGTCCGCGCCCCTGTTCCACATCCTCTGCCCAACTTAAATTATCACTCGGAATATGTCCGCTTTCGACTCCAGCCCAGGCCGCAGGACGAATGGTTTTAGCGTCATCATTTTCGGCATAGCCCACCCAAGCCATCCGGTAGCCGGCCTCGTTGCAGATGATACGGCAAATTTCTTTGAGCAGTGCTTGTTCGTCTTCAGCGCGCACCAAAACCTGATCACAACCACTGATAGCCCGCAGCTCCCGATTCAAGCGATGAAGCAACTCCTCCGATTTCTTGCGCTCTGTGATATCGGTGAACATCGCAAAGGCGCCCTGGAAGCAATGCTTCTCATCAAAGATAACCGTGGCGGAAAGATGAGCCCATACTGTCTTTCCATTTTTATGGCGTATCCGCAGATCATAGCTTTCCGATATTCCCTGCCGGCGTTTCTCCATCCTCGCGTGGTGCTCGGGCACGTCCTCCTCGAACAGAAAGTCCGTAAACGGCCGGCCCAGCAACTGCTCGGCGGAATAACCGATCATCCCGACCATGCGCTCGTTGACATAGGTCGTCATCAAATCCGGCCCCAACATCCAGATGCCTTCGTAGGCCGTGTCAATAAAGCGCCGGTATTTCGACTCACTCTCTCGCAGTTCTTTCTCCGCATTCTTGCGCCCCGCGATCACCCGAAGGAGCAACAGGATGATCAGGCTCATTCCCAGAAAGCTGAATACGCCTCCCCACACCAGGCCCTTGTACTGGGAGTAAAAGGAAGCCGGCTCGTTGATGACCATGCTGCCCAGCGGCAGTTTCGAAGTAGGGATGCCAAAACGTTTCAGGGGTTGATAGTCGAATTTGTAGCGGTTGGGGCTTTCTTTGACGACAGGAATGGCCCGGACCTTTTCTCCGTCCAGAATGCGCAGGGCCATCTCGCCCGCCATCCTCCCCTGGTCCACACCGCTTGTCAGCATGCCCCCGAGGATCCCCTTGCCGAGATAAAAATCCCAGACCCCGTAGAGCGGCGCCCTGGCGGCCCCGGCAATGAGAGAAATACTCTGGTCATAATTGAATACCTTGCCGTCCCGGTCCTTGTTGAAGGTCATCAGCAGAATAATGTTGTTGGGCGAAACGGTCTGCACTTTTTCGAGCAGCTCTTGCATGGTGAGATCTTCATAAAATACGAATTCGACTTTCCCGGCAAATTGCGGGGCGACCTCTTCGGTGATGACTTTTTTGTTCGCAATGCCGGTCGTGGTTTTATCGTTGATCACGATCACTCGCGAGGCACGGGGATGCAACTCAAGAGCCTTACGAAGCGTGCTCAGGATATCAAACGCCTCGACAACACCGGTCACAAGGTCCTCGTTGCCTTCCCTCTGCGAGTCCTTGAAGTAGTTGACGCCGCAAAACACCACAGGGACCCCTGGGAAAAGGGTCTTTTGATACTTGAGATAAAACTTATAGGCGTCATCATCCGTCGCGATAACAACCTTGAGACCCATCGACGCATATTTATGCGCCATAAGCTCAGAGAGCTTTCGAGAATACTCCTCGCCAGAGATAGTCTTGGTGTCCAGGTATTCGGTATGCACCTCAAGGGTCTCCGCGCGTCTCTTGAGCGCTAATCGGATTCCGTAGTCCTCGCTGTCGGTCCAGGTGAGCCCTTTCTGGTACGAGTGGAGCACCAAAACATGCTCCATTTCACGACTCCCCGCCTGAGCCGGGAAGGAAGCCGCCGGCAATGGATCATGAGCTTGAACCTGGGGAAGTGAGCCTGCCTGCGGTGAGCTTGCCGAACTCGTCGAATCTACTTCGGGAAGAACGGAGGAGGATTTCGCATCAGAGCTCTCGGCCAACAACATAACCGGTGCTACAAGCAGCAGAGCCAGAAAAACACCAGCGATCATTTGTCTTTTCATCTCAAAACCCTTTTCGTTTCTTACCCGATTAAGCGCTAATTAAGTGATGTGTCCCCAGAATTAAAAGAAAAAAGCGGGCGTGGGCCCGCTTGTGTCATTTCCTGCGAAAAGGGGTCTGACCCCATTATTTGCCATGCCCTGTCCCTCGTTTCATTCAAGGGAGTCAGGTGCCGCGCGGCGCCTGCCCCCTTCGCGCGACTAAGTATACGCCCCGCTCTTCCGCCGTTCCAGAGCTTTCAGCTATAAGCTATCGGCTATGGGTTCTCTTCAATTTGCCTTGACCGGTCTGGGTCTTTTGTTATGATGCCCTCTCTTATGGAAACCACCTCGAATGCTCTCTTGTTTTTCCTCCTTTTCATCCTCGCGGGGTGGGTCTATCGCAGCTGGCGATCACTCTCCGAATTGAAACAGGCGCCTACCTTGGAACTCACAGGAAACGCGCGGCGACTGGGAAAAGTCTCGATCCTCATCCCCGCCAAGAACGAAGAGAAGAACATCGCGGACTGTGTGAAGCCTTTCCTGTGCCAGCTTCGCAAGGGCGACGAGTTGATCGTCATCAATAACTGTTCGGAGGACAGGACAGAAGCGATCCTGAAGGAACTGGGCGCCGTGGAGATCCCGGATGGCAAAAAGGGGTCAGACCCCTTTTTCGGATATCTGAATACCCCGAAAACTCCGGAGGGTTGGACGGGCAAGAACTACGCGCTCGACCTCGGCGTCCGGCACGCCACGGGCGATTGGTTCCTCTTCACTGACGCCGACACGCGCCACGAACCCGGTAGCCTCGACGCCGCGCTTTCCTTCGCGGAAGAAAAGAAGCTCGATCTTTTAACGCTCCTCCCTCGCTGTCTCGCTCACGGATTTTGGGAAGAGTTGGTCCAACCCTGCGCCATGGGATATATGGGACTCTGGTTCCCCGTCCAGAAGATCAATGACCCAAGATCTGAAGTGTATTTCGGCAACGGCCAATACCTGCTCCTCAAAGCGGACCACTACCGGAAGATCAGTGGCCATGACGGTGTGAGAGAGGCATTTCTCGAAGACTTTGCGCTCATGAAAAAAACCAAGGAGACAGGCGCGCGGGGCATGTGCGCCTTCGGCATGGAGCTCTACGGTACCCGGATGTACGAATCCTTTGACTCGATCTGGCGCGGCTGGCGGAGGATCTTCCTCCACGCGTTCGAACAAAAACCAGCAGCGCTCCTGAAATGCGTCATGAGCGTCTTCGTCTTTTCGGTGCTCCCGTTCCTGGCGCTTGCCGCGCTGCCGCGCCACGGCGTCGTCTCTCTACTTCTTTGCGTCTTGATCCTTGTTATTATTTTCGCCACCGCGGCCACGGCCTACGCGATCGTCAGAGCCAGAAAACGCTTCGCTTTTCTTCACCCGCTCGCGGCGCTCGTCTTCACGGCCATCCTCGTTGACGCTCTCCAGATGGCCCTCTTCAAACGCCGGACCCACTGGCGTTGATCTTCATCGCTCCAGACCCTCATGTCATTGCGGGTGTAATAGTCAAAAAGTGTTGCTATTTTGGAAGTAACAATACCAATTAAGGTAGCTCAATCTGTGTTGTTTCGATAAGCCGCGATGCCTCTGGTAGTTGGATTTTAAGCGGGAATAAAAGCCTTCCAGG
>JAZDJU010000073.1:0-9155 GCA_043803685.1 Candidatus Omnitrophota bacterium | reverse complement strand
GCACTTTCCCGTACTCTCCCTGGGTAAACAGAGAAAGCTCTTTGGCAAACTGATAGGCCTTCCGCTTGTCCTCCTCGTCGCCCTCTGAAAACCCGCGGAGGCCCTTCTCGATATCCCCCAAAAGCGGCGTCTCGTCCTCCCGAAGAGGGCGGTAAACTTCACGGAGGACACGTTCCAGGATCATTTTCTCGCTTGCCGCCCAATGCCCCGACGGAGCGATCATTCTCTGGAGAAGTTCCTTCAAAAACTGGAGGAACGTGGAATCCGCGTCCCCGTCCTTTGGAAAAAGCGCGGACTTGGAAGGAAAGGGATTGAGGGCGTAGCGCTCGGAACACTCCACCTCAAAATAGGAGCCCTTGAGTGCCTGAGAAAGCTTCCGGTAACTCCCTCCGAGGTCGATCACGATCACCTCGTGCTCTTTAGCGGCCATAAGAAAATGCAGCAGAAGATAGGACGTGAAAAAGGATTTCCCGGCGCCGGTCGATCCCAGCATCACGGCATGTTTCGCCTGAAGCTTGGGATCAAAAAGATCTAGACGGAGGGGCTCGTCCCGCCAGGTCTTGAGCAAAACGCCACGCCCCTCCGTTCCCTTCCAGCTTCCCTGAACCGGCAGGAGATGGGCCGACGCGGCCGAAGGAACCGGAAACGCGAGGGGGTTCTCCTCACCCTGAAGTGGAAGGAAAGTCAAAAAAAGACGGTCATGGTTCATGTGATCCACGAGGCCTTCGGCGCCGCCGAGCCTCCGGAACGCCCTTAAAACGTCCCCGGACCTCTGGCGAACCGCTTCGCGGGTCTTCCCTTTGACGAGTACGGCAAGCGAAGCGTAAAGGATCTTGTCCCACGTCGCCGCGATCTCAGTCAAAAATTCGTCCGCCTCCCCGGCCTTCGCCACCGCTTCATGGTCCCGGCTTCGCGAGAAGAAGTTTTTCGCGCGCGCGTAGTTCCCTTCCCGTTTGATCCAGGCTTTTTCCTTCTCCTGATCCGGAACTTCGAGCGTGAGCGTCAGGAGATAATCCCGGCCAAGTTCCTTTTCAAAATCCCGCATGGATTTAAGGGTTGTTTCCTCAGGCAACGCCGAGAGGTTGATCCCCTGATGGAAATATCCGTTCAGATAGAAATCTCCGTAATCGGAGACCGGAAGATTTAGAAGAAGACGCGACCGAAGGCTCGCGCGTTCCCCGCAGTAGGAAACGTCCTTCAGGAATCTTTCGGAGGACACGCCCTGCTCCGTCAGCGCGGGATTGAGTAATTCGTAGAGATACTCCAGAGTCTCGCGGTCGTGCATGGGACGCACGTTAAACCCGAGGGTCTTCAGTCCTTCCGAGACCTCTCCTGAAATAGCGGTAAGCGTCTCCTTTGTTTTCTGAAATTCCGTCTCGGCGGCACAGTGCGCTTTTTTCCCGAACACAAGCGAGATGTCGGGAAGCCAGGAAGCCCTCGTTTTCTTCTTGCCGGGAGGGACCGTGACAAATAAAAAAAGCTCCTTTTTAAAGAAGGGATGCTGCCTCCAAAACCGCACCTTGGAATCGGCAAGCGCCCGGGAAAGCATGTCCTCACCCGCAGGGAAGTCCCGGTAGCCTCGCAGGCTCGCTTCGCCCTCTTCTCCGGCTCTCACGATAAAATGGAAAGTCGCGCCCTCCGGGAGGGCGTTAAGGAACTTTCGCGTCCGGTTCTCAAAATCCAGAATCGCTTCATCCCCCTGAAGCAACAAGTCCCGCGGGTCGATCACAAATCCCATCCCCAAAACACCGCTCACGCCGATCAGGACCCCGTTTTCGATCTTGTAGAGATCGATCTGACGGAAAAAAGGAAGGCGCGACTCTCTTTGGATCAGGTCCCGCATTTTTGTCAGGAATGAAATGCTCACTTGAAGATCTCCTTTTCCGTTTCCCGAAGCATCGGATAGGTTTTGGGACGGGCGAGGAACCCCGCGACCGATCCCGTCCAGTGCGGGGGTTTGTTGTTCTTATAAAGGCGCAGGAAGAAATAAGCGCCGAGGACCAAGGCGCTATTGGCGATCAAATTGGTCGAAACCATGAAGACCAGCAAAAAAACTCCGAGCAGCACCAAAAGATCGAAGAATTCCAGCCCGAAGATCCTGTTCGCCGTCCTGATCTTTCTGAACCACTTCACGGTGTGTTTCATCTTCCAGTCCTTTAAAAATTCGTGATACTTTGAATGAAATCGAGAACCGCGCGGGCGAGCATAATGAGCGCCCCGCCGCCTGCGGCAAGCGCGCCGCGCTGCATCCCCCGCTCGTCTCCGAGAGCCATGGAAACCCCCGCGACGGCGATCCCGATCACAAGCACTCCGGGCCCCACCGTCCTGATCAAGAAATCCCCGATCCCTCTCAGAAAGGAATCCAGGTCCGATTCCGCATTCGCTTCCGCGAATGCCACGGTCGCCTGAAGCATCAGAAAAGACGCCGGGACCAAGACCCTGAAAATCTTTTGCTTTAATTGTTCGTTCATTGTTTCCCTCCCTCTCGAGATCAGGAGGGGGTGTGCTAACGGCGGTTAAGGCCCTGGGGCCTTTATTCCGCATAAGCGGTGCCGTGCACCCCCCTCATGGGACATTGAGTTAAGAAAGGGGCGTTCAATGTTTGCGAACATTCTTATAGCGAAAATATTTTTTCACGAACACGCTGGATGACCCTTTCGACGCTTCTCCGCACTTTTCCAAGCCTTTCCGCGATCTCTCCCGCCGACAGTCCCTCGGCGAAATAAAGCTTCAGGACGAATTTTTGTTTTTGGGTGAGGCGGGCATACCTGGATTTTCGTAGGAGCGTCTGGTTCTCCCGGCGCTTTGAGAGAGCGCGCGTAACCACAAGGGAGAGGATCTGGCGGAACCTTCTGACCGTCATCGGTGAGATATCCAACAGATCGGCGACCTCGCGGTTCGGCAGGCTACACACAAAACACAGCTCGTAGACAAGACGCTGCCGTTTTGTCAGGCCGGCATTTCGGATGAACCGGCGCAGGTGCCGGAAGGAGTTTCTCGCCGTTGCGCGCGTAGAAGCCGCAACTTCATGATCGCCTAATTCGTCCGCAGGCGACCTGGAAAGAGACGCCATCTCTTTCTTCACTTCGAGTTCGAACGGATCCAGGCCCGACATCTGCCCGGCGTCTTCGACCCGCATAAAATCGACAGCATCTTCAACCGCACGGATCCGCTTGCGCTTTCCGTTCTCCTCCCCGGATCTGTTCTTTTCGAATTTGTAACGCATTTTTCTCCTCGCTTTCCGCCGCGCGAGGACTGAAACGAAGAGAAAAAAAGCGGACAGCGAGGGAGAGTCGTCCGCTCAAAAAAAACGTCAAACCTGGAATGAACACACCCTGGACGTGCGGAAAAACAAAAAAGATTTTTATGAGGGAAAAGTGTTACGTGGGATACTCGAAAGGAGGGTGGGCTGAAAATGGGCACACACCAAACGTGACACGGAAACTCTCCGCGCTGCCGCCCGTTCCAGCCCCTAAGCGGCACTTGGGGGTAATCCGGATCGAGACGCCACGCAATGGGCGTCTGCCCCCGGGCTTACCTCTTACGGTCGGGGTTCATGCCCCACCGTAAGGTGTCATGCGCGCGTTCAGCAGGAATTATCCAGTGAACGCCGCGCCACGAATAGATCCGGCTCGGTTTGTCCGAATCTGTTTGAAACCGTACCCGCTCATATGAAATACGTCAAGGCAGCTGCTTTTTCATTTAAGTAAGCATGCACAAGCTGTAGCACTTTATAGCCCTTTTAAGCCAAAAAAAACGCCCTTATGGGCGGAGGATCTCTCCCCCGCCCATAACAAGATCCATTACTTTTTCCGTATCTGTTTTGATATTCTTTCGACAGTTCTCATGCCGGAATCAACCTTGTTTGGGATCGTCTCCCAGCCGAAAGATTTTTCTGATTCCGGGGCACTCCCATAAGGAGACGCGGAAAACGGAGCCTGCCGTACCCATCCCGGGTCAGGCGTACCTTGATTGAAGGCCTTCCACCCCGTAAGCACCGGTTTCCACACGAATACCGCGAGGAAGATCCAAGGCAGAAGCCATAATCCGTAACGAAAGGTGCAGAGAAGCGCCTTAAGGATCAATAGCAAGACGCTTTTGTGAAACTGAAGCATCGCCTTCAGCTCGTTTCTTAATAGGTGCCATTGCATAATTTATTCCTTTCTGTCGCTATGGTTTTTGGGATGCTTCAAAGGAGCTTCAGCGCGAGATCTACCGCGTCCTTCGCCTTATACGTCAAGTTGTGCAAGTGCAGGTTCCCTGTCTCCGTGTCCTTCAATTGAGCGGCGATACTGGCCTTATGGACGGTCATATAATCCAGTTCACGCCCGCTAAATTTCTTTTCAAATTGTTTGATCCACTCTCTCAAGCTCACACTCCGTCCCTTGTCCGTGGCATGATCGCTCATGGTTTTTCTCCCTCTTATTAATAACGCGAAAGGCGGAGACCTGAACCTCCGCCTTTCGCGGCGTTTTGAAATTGCGGTTAAACCCCTGACAGCTGGAAGAGATCCGCCGTTTTCACGTTGTCTTTCTCCGAACAATCAAAACTGCAGGCCTCGCACATGAACCTGCGGCTCATGTCGTCATAGAAGAGCTCCTCCGCGGCAAACTCCGCGTCGCAAACCGCGCAGGGGATCTTCGAACGCTCGTTCATTCCGGAACCATCCAGAAGACCGAAGTCCTGAAGTTCGTCAAAGGAGAAAAAACGCGGCGGGCGCTGGTAGCGGAAATCGTCCTCCGCCCATCCCGCCCCCATCGACCCCGCATACGGTTTCATCACGCACGGGATCTTTTTCATCCAGCTTTTGGAATTGAAGTTCCTGACGTCCGCGATGTAGAGATGGTCCTCCAGGATCGCCCAGACGGAACCCTGAAGGCTGTTGCGCGCGAGAGCGTACTCAAGATGCTCATGATCGCTTGACCAAAAGAGCGCCGTGAGACTGGGAACGTAGGCGACATGGAGCGGCTTTTCATTGTTTCGGATCAGAAAGAGCCGCCAGGGGTCGCTTTTGAGAGCGAACCCGAGCGCGAAATCCCCTTCCATCTCCGTGAGTTTTGCGGCCATACCCTTCACACCCAATTCCCCGTCAAGAACCCGGAAGATCGCTTCGCTATCGACCGGCGTTTCCGCAGTCTTCGAATATTTCTTGAGAAGCGTTTCACGGTTCATGAAGTGTCCGTTATGCACCCCGAGGAAATGCTCCGTCTCGAAAGGATGACAGTGTTTATTCTGCACATCCCCGATCGTCGCAAGACGCGTATGGCCGAGGCAGATCTGCGTTTTATCGCCGATCTCGCGGATCATTCCCTGGAAACGCTTCGTCCTGAGAAGTTTCCCCGACGGCGCCGCTTCCTTGAAGAGCGTCCACTTTGAAGGCGACAGAAGCGCGATACCGGTCCCGTCCTTTCCCCTTTCTTCATTTTGAAAAGCGAGGTCCATGACCATCCCCCGAAATTTAAAACGCTCGAGTACGCTCAAAGGTCCTTCTTTTTTCGCAAAACCGTAGATTCCGCACATGGCAGTCTTCTCCTATGTAGATTGAGTTGTTGTTTTTGTTTTGAATTCCGGGGAGGGACTTAAGCGGCGGGAACAAGCAGCCGTTCGGGATGGAACTTCTGGATGCGTTCGCGCACATACCGCGCGATCTCAGGCGTAAGGCCGAAGAACGTCACGAACATGTCGAGAAGCTCCGGAAAGGTACCCGGCTGCGGCATCCGAACCTGCTTGATCGCCTGGGCCTTATCCACGATAGCCTGACAGATCTCGATGAAATTCGTGATCTTAAGAGCGCTCAAAGTCCCGGAGTGATAACGGAACTCAAGGGAGCGCCGGTAAAACCACGAGTGGATATTGAGCCCGTAATAGCGGGAGTGATGGTATTTGGACTTGAGGTCAACCTTCCGGCTCCCCTTGGGACCGTACCAAAGCCTCTTAAGGGCCTCCTCATCCTTCGCGCCGATCCGGAACCTCGATTTCGGGAACCTCTCGAGAGGCACGGAATAGCTTCCCTCATGACGGGACTCGGGCAGCATGGCGTAAAGCACCGGCTCGAAATACCGCGCGATCTTGAGGAGTTTTTTGATCTCCACGCAGCCGAGGTCGCGGCCGTCAATATGCACGTGAAGCCCGCAGTCGCGGTTCACGAAATACCCCCAGCCCTGAAGACCGCCGGTGAATTTCCTGATCGCCTGGAATCCCTCGTCGCCCTGAAGGATCGGGCTCACGTACTCGCGCCCGTTATCCCCGAGGGATCCATCCGTCACCTGCTGCCAGTTCTCGAGCCTTTCAGAAGGCAGATGATCCGCGTCTTCTTCCATCATGGCCTCGATCTCGATACCGTATTTCCTCGGGGAGCAGCACTCGTTGAAACTACCGCCGGAAAATTCCTGATATCGCGGCAGTCTCCCCCCTTCACGGTTGTTCCAGCAGTCGTCGCAAAACACGTCTCCATCGTCGTTCCGGAAACAGGAATCAGGATTGATCTGATCCCGGCATTCGGAACAATAGGTCACGTGTTCGCTAAAACAGTTCTCGCAATAATCCCTGTCGTGAAGATCGGAATAATAGGCTCGATCGGCGCGGACATAGACCTCGCAACCCGAGCAATAGCGGAAATGCTCGTCGAGACACTTTTCGCAATAAAACTTGTCAACGACCTCCGTCATACTGCTTTTCCGGCATACCTCCCCGCAATGGGCGCACGACGCGTCTGTAGAATTTTCAATTTCTTGAAAAATCTGGGCTTCTGTTGTCATAGCGATTTTCCTTTCGTTTATAAAAAAAGCGGGAAGAGACTTGCTCTCCCCGCTCTAGTGTTTTGATTTGAATTTTCGCGTTACAGTTTCCTGATCATGCCTTCCCGCGCTTTTTTTCTTCCCAGGAATCGCGCCTGATCAATCGTTCCTGCATGACATCTAAAGTCGCCATCGTCTTCCCAAAACGCATCCGTCCGAGGCAACGGATCTCTTTTCCAAGTGCCCGGTAAATCCTGAGAAGTCTCCGGTGAGCTTTTTTCCTCAAAATAAGTCGCATACAAATCCCTCCTTCTGTTTTTGTTTTTTAGATTTGGCTTCGTTCCGAAAAGCTGAAATACTGGTTTTCGCCGATAATGATGTGATCGAGGATCCGGATCGAAACCGTCTGGCAGGCGGCCTTGATCTTCTGGGTGATCTCGTAATCCTCGCGGCTGGGTTCGACTTTCCCGGAAGGATGGTTATGAACGAGGACAAGGCTCGACGCGTTTTGAAAAAGCGCTTCCCGCACAACCTCCCTGGGATGCACGGCCGCCTCATCCACCGTCCCGAAGAACAGGTCCTTCTCCCCCAGGATCTTTAAGCCCTTGTCGAGGAAGATCACCTTAAAGACCTCACGCTTGAGGTCCCGGAGACTGGCCGTGAGGTAATCGGTGACCGCCTGGGGATTCCGGACGAAGTTCTGCCCGAGCATCCCCTGCTTTAAGACGCGCCGACCGACCTCCCGAACGGCCTGAAGCACGATCTGCTGTGAGTCAGGCAGGTCCCTGAGGTCAAAAAGCTGCCTGAGGCCCCCGGCCTTATTTAAAAGCTCCAGGGCAACACCCACTTCCGTTTGCTCGTACGTGCATTTCCTGAGGATGAGAGAGAGGAGCTCCGCGTCAGACAACGCGTCGATCCCTTTTTCCATCGCTCTTACCGCGGGCCGTTCGCTTTCCGGCCAATCCCTGACCGATAATTTCTTTCGCATGGGGACACACCCTCCTTTTAGACGCAAAAAGAGGCGGACTCCCTTTGACAGGAATGCCGCCTCTTTTAAGCGCGTTTCGTTGATTTTTTTTGCTTCAGCGGATCACGATCTCCCAGCCTCCTTTTTGGAACCGGGAAATCAGTCCCGCGTGTTTTTCGAGATCATTTCTTCGAACGATCAGCCTCATGGCATTTACCTCCTTTCAAAAAAATGGGGAGACAGCCCGTAAAGGCGCCGTATCCCCTCTTTTTTTTTAATTTTCGTGCGGTTTCTTTACGCCGCGTGTTCGGATTCGGTCCTCATCAGTCCCATGATCACTTCGTCAAGCGAGCCCTCGAGGATCGACACGCCCTTCGTCTTGGACGGAACAAAGGCGCCGTCCTTCTGGGTTTGAAAGAACTTCCGGATATCGACATACGCGTTCTTGGATCCAGCACCTTTCGAGATCCGGTAATGCTCGGTCGCAGAGATCGGAACCTCGCAGACCTTCACGCTCCGGAACTGTTCTCCCTTGGGGCACTCGACCCCTGACGCCTTACGGGCGAAGATGAGCCCCGCGATAATGTCCTCGCGGATCTTTTCCGGAAAGCACACCCCTTTGGTCGTCGGGACGAGAAGCGTCGTGTCCGCTTTGCTCCGGAAAAAAATCCGGATGTCGACATACCTCTCCCCCTTGTAAACATTCCGGGAGATCCGGTAGACGTCATTTCCCGATTTCGGGACGTCGCAGAGGACCACGTTTTGAGTCTGTTCGTTTTGAACTGCAGTTGCTGTTTCCATGTGAGTGTTCTCCTTGTTTGTGGTTAAAGTTGAATGGCAATGCGTAAAACGGTGTTGTGGCTGGATCACCTCCTTTTTAAAAATGCGCCCGGAAACGAAAAAAGGGGAAGACCCGGGCGACTGACCCAGGCCTTCCCCTTTTCCGAAAGGCTTTTCGAAGTTATGGTTCTCTGTGGCTGTTACTTATCTTTGAACCCCAATTTGCGGAGTTCGCTTAAAGGATCCTCGACCTCCGGCGGCATCCCCTTTTTCGCGGCAAGCATGTCTTCTTTCGCTTGTGCCGCTGCTTCCTTAGCCGCCCTTATTTTTTCGATCTGCTCTCCCGTGAGAGGTTTAAAAACCCCGGGATATTCCGGGTGTCCGAAAAAATCCAGTTTAATGTGATCGGTAAGTAACCCCGGACTTTTCAGGATCACCACCGCCTCCCCCCGTTTAAGCTCGCGGATCAGGTCCGGTTCGATCTTAAACTCCTGCCCCTCACGGACAGATCCCGTGCCAGTCATCCCTTTTCCCGTAAGACGCTCTTCGGTTTGATAGGTCGGGATCAAAGTCCTTCGCGTTCCCGCGATCTTCGAGAACTTCTCTACCGCGTCGGGGTCATCCTGCCTGAGGATGATCTTGATATTCGTGTTCTCGATCACCTGCTGCTG
>JAZDJU010000072.1:0-92888 GCA_043803685.1 Candidatus Omnitrophota bacterium | reverse complement strand
GCGTTACCTCAGCCAAAACCTTGCTAAGTAGCACGCTTCCCTTCTCAGAACCCGAAGATACGCTCGCTTTACTTCCCTGGCTGTTGACCGCCTTCAAACCCGTCGAAACTTGCTTCGTGGAACTCTCCGCACCAGGCACCTGCACCTTTGCAGACACCTTGCGAGAAGAAACGAACTGAGATTTCAACACACCAAGAGCTACAGTTCCAGCCTTGGTTTTCTCAACAACTTCGGCCTTTAGGCCGCCCGTCTTCACCGCTGTCTTCGCAACAGGTCGAACGATGGATGTAGCAACCGCCTCATCCAACAACTTCACATTCCCATTCGCGTCCCGGAAGGCCTTGTAGTTCTTATTTCCCACCGAGAAATAGATCGCACCGGCCTGATCTGTACTAATCACCGCGATCTTGGCCAGCAATGCGACTGAGTCCATCCCCATGACCAACGGTTTTGTCAACAACTCAGCGGCCTGAAGAAGTAGTTGGGTATCCACCTTGGAATTCCCATAATAAGTAACGTGTAGGGTCGTGGGATCGATCCACCCGTTCTGCATAGGACGAAGGAGATAACTCATCTCCTTCAAACCGCTCGTCGGCCCCGTGATATAGTTTTTTGAGTCCGTCACGCTGACCAGATACGTCCCGCCTGGTTGACCTGTCACCATCACTTTGAAACCCGCACCGATCCGTTTCTGGAGATCAGCAACATGCCACTGAACCGAAGGAGGAAGCTCCTCCTTGAGCTTTATATTCCCCTGCTCATCCCGGTACACCCTGTAATTCTTTGGCAAAGGCGTAATTTCCATGTACAGAAAATGAATCGCGCCGATCTCCCCAGCTACGGGGATGGTGGGAGTATAAAGTTCAGAATTCAGACTGATTTGGGTCATCAGCCTCATAGCATCTTGATCGTTCACGCCCGGCTTCAAGAGCTTCATTCCCTCAAAAAGAAGCTCCGCATCGAGTGTGTAGATCGCACCGTAAAACGCTGTGATGGAGCTCCTATCGAGACTCCCATCCTGGGTCAGCTTGAATTGCAAATTCAAAAAGTCCCCAGGACGGTTAGGATAAACAATGTCGATATATGACCCCGTAATTGGGCCAGGAATTCTTGTTACCCTTGCCATCTTTACAAGATACGTCCCGTCCGCTTGCAGAATCGTATCGACGACGTATCGGTCCCCTAGCGATTTCTTCAGCGCATCCACATACGCCTGCACCGCCGGAGGAAGCCAGTTGTCCAGCTTGATATTTCCATTCGCATCCCGGGATGCCTTGTAGGACTTCCCGTCGTGATCAAACCGAAGGAAATTCTCTCCCGATTCTTTCACACGGATCTGGCTCGCTAGCTCCACTAAACGGGCTATGTACGTCTGGGACGGCGGCATCCAAGCCGAGCCCACAGGATGAAAGGACGCTTCCAAAGCCCCCATCGCGCCAAAGAGCATCTTTCCGTCCACTTCCATCCCGTTGTAGTACGCTTTGATCGAATCCCAGTTCACACTCCCGTCCTTGCTAATACTGAATTTCATGGACCGGAAACTCCCTTGAGGGCCCGCATTTTGGTCGCTGCATCCCACATCACCCGTCCCGGAGCAGGTATTCGACCTTTCGATCCTCACAAGAAACGTCCCGTCACTTCGAAGCATTGCGGTCACATCGTACCCAGCCCCAAGAGTGCTCTTCAGCTTATCTGCATACGCCTGCACCGCCGGGGGAAGTTGTACGTACATTTCCACTTGCAAAGCTCCTTCCTCATCCCGATAAACCTTGAAATACATCCGCCCCGGAACGCGAATAGTAACCGCGCCGTCCGCAGCCACTTTCATTACCGTGATCTCCCTTGCCAGGAAGGCTAGGGTTTCCGTGTCATTCATCCCCCCCTTCAACAATGCCATCCCGTTGAAGAGAAGTTCCTCCTTCGGATGAAACACCTTCCCCGCTTCGTCAAGCCAAAAAGTCATTCTTAAAGAATCCTTGTTCAGGATCCCGTCCCAGGAAAGATTATATTTCATCTCCGTCAGACCGCTCCTTCCACTCAGTGTTTCACTGAGCCCGTTCTCGTCAGAAATGGTTACAAGAAATTTGACTGTAACGAGATACGACCCGTCCGCTTGAAGCTGTGCATTGACTAAGAACCTTTCGCCAAGAGCTTCCTTCAACTCATCCACATGCGTCTGCACCGCCGGTGGAACGACAGATGACGGACCGATGACCACCTTTTCGATCGGATTCGTCACAGGTGACGGACCGACGATCACCTTTTCAATCGGATTCGTCACAGGAGACGGACCGACGATCACCTTTTCAATCGGATTCGTCACGGGAGACGGACCCACAACAACCTTCTCGATCGGATTCGTTACAGGCGACGGACCGACAATCACCTTTTCAATCGGATTCGTTACAGGCGACGGACCAATGTGGACCGGCTCAATAGTCGGACCCACAACTACCTTCTCGATCGGACCACGTGACGGACCGATAATGACCTTCTCAATAGGATTTTTCACAGCTGCTAGCGTCGATGTGACAGCACCCGTTGCCGGAGACAAAGGATTGTCATTGAGCTGAAAGGCCGTGCTGTCGACAAACCCAATGGCCTGTTGCGGCGCAGGCTTCGGCGACGCCGGCGAATTCGCCAAGGCATCGACAGATCCGGGCACACTTCGTAACTGCAGTTCGTCCACAGCCACAGGCCGTGTAGCCGCCCACCCCGTGGGCACGATCTGCAAAAATGAGAACATCACCACAAGACTCCAAACCACCCTCTTTTGGCACTGCACCTCTTTGAGCGTTTTCATGTTAGTTCCCTCCTTGGGATGTTTGAATTTTGGCGCTACTTTCTGGACAAAACTTAGAACCATGATGAATATGATGAGACGCACTTGCGGGAAAAGAGGACTCGATCTGTTGAGCGATAAGGGCCTTGGCCCACCAAGGCAACCTGGCGGCGCTGAGCCCTGCTTTTCCCTCGACCTTCTTCGCCCCTACCGTTTCGTTTTTCATTTTCTGTTCCTCCCACTAGAGAGCATGCCCTAGAAGCAAGAATAGGGCGAAGGAATTGCGACTAGCGGCGGGAAAAGAGGCGTGAACGGAGGAGAACAGGCTACGAACGGCGATGGGTTTTAGACGGCAGACTGAAGACGGCAGACTGCCCCTGCTAAAAAGCTACCGCAGCAAAAAGGAGTGTTTTTGTCTGTGGTCTGTGGTCTGTGGTCTGTGGTCTGTGGTCTGTGGTCTGAAAAATCACCAATTACCGAGTTTTTTCTTGAATTCTTTGGCATTACGACGCGCGAGAGGAATATGCGTGTGGGCGTTATCCTTCAACACAAGTTCATAATTCTCATTGAACATCGGGACGACTTTCTCGACCTTGGCAAGGTTCACAAGATAGGCCCTGTGGGATCGGGCAAAATGGGCAGGACCCAACGACCGTTCGAGCTCATCAAGCGTCAGCGTAACGTTCCATTCCTTGTCCCCGAGACAGGCCACAACCATCGCCAGATTTGCATGAAAATAGAAAACGTCGGCGGGATCGATCAGTATCCGCTCCTTGGAATTCACGCGTCGTCCCACGATCTTCTGGACCTTCGAAGCATAATCGTCACCGAACGCGGCCCATTCTTGTCCGGACAATCGTTTGAATCTCACGGCCTCTTTGATCTTTTTAAAGGTTTTCTCGATCCGTTCCTCATCAAAAGGCTTCAGCACATAATCGATCGCATGGGCCTCAAACGCCTTCACAGCAAATTCATCGTGCGCGGTCACGAACACCACCTGAGGTGGCGTATTTTGATCCGCAAGTTCGAGCGCGACCTCGATCCCGTTTTTCCTGGGCATATCGATATCCAGGAACAGGATATCCACGGCATGCTCCTCCAGTAGGTGTAGAGCCTCCACTCCATCGGATGCCTGAGCCACCACTTTAAATCCGGGATTGCAGGCGATCAGTCTGACCATTCGCTCACGGGCAGGCGCCTCATCATCTACGACCATAACCTTGATCATGAATTTCTCCTGGGTTGAAGCGGAAAACGGACCTTGACGCAAGTCCCCTGGCCCGGCCCTCCGCTGAATGAAAGCCCCTGCTTTTTACTATAAAGTTTCCTGAGACGCGCTTCAATGTTCCTCAAACCGATCCCCGTTCCATCGACTTTATCCGTCCGGCCCGCAAGCAGGTCCGAAAAAAATTCCGCCCCCTTTCCGACACCGTCATCCGTGATCGCGATCTCGACTTCGTCCCCCTCGACCCTGCCAGAGATCGTGACCGTGCCATCCCCCTGTTTGGGACGAAGCCCATGCTTGATCGCGTTCTCGACAAGCGGTTGCAGGATCAACAGCGGTATCTTGACCGCCCATGCCGCGTCGTTCAATGTCAGATCTCTGTGGATCTTCAACTTGTCGCCGAACCTTGCCTTTTCAAGGTCGAGATAGGTATCGATAAAAGTCAATTCTTCCCGGAGGGTCACATGGTCCTCCCGGCGGCTCAGAATATGTCGGAGAAAGCCAGCGAGCTTGACAACAAGCGATTCGGCCGTCGAGGCGCCCGCTTTACCGCAGACCGAAGCGATCGTATTAAGCGCGTTAAAAAGGAAATGCGGGTTCAACTGTGCTTGCAGGAACAAGAGCTGGGTCCTCAGAAGTTCATGTTCCATATCTTTTTTGAGTTCGCTCTGGAGGACCACTGAGATCACCGAGAAAAAAACCGCAACTCCCAACCCCTCCAAAAAAGTCACGAGGACAATACTGAAAATAATATTTCCCGGGGACAGCATGCCCGCAAGAGGCAGATAGACCGTGCATCCGTGGGCCAATCCCACAAGCGCGCCGCAAACGAATCCTCTCTTCCCGGAACGGATGTAGGGATTCGTACCCCACGAGAAAAAGCTACTGATTGCGGCAGCGCCAAGAACGACCGCGGGGCCGTCTAAAATACCCGGTTTCGAAAGGAGGCGAAGGAGCGCCATCAAAAGGCCGCTCAGAATACCCCAAAAGGGCCCCATCAACAATCCGGCGATCGCGGCCAAAACAACCTGCATATCAAAGATCGACCACACCGAATCTCCATAGCGGGAGAGATCGAGCACCCGGAAGACCACGCTCACGAACACCGCCAGAACCCCCCAGACGAAACGGGTGGAATTCGGGACCTTGTTCCTTTTGAGCGCCGCCCGCCAACTGGAGTTCTGTATCAGAAGAAAAGCCAGGAGTCCCAGAACGGCTAGTTTCTGGAAAACATCGAGAAGAAATTCAAACCAGTAAAGCCGGGCCTCCTTGTCCAGATCTTTCTTCTGGGGATCATGATCGTTTTCCAGTTCCCCCGTCAGGGAGTCGATCTGCCGACCGGCCGCATCATAATCAGCCCGGGTCAGAGCCTCGTGAATGGAATCCATACGTTCCGCCACGCCTCCCGAGGCATCGGCCCTGAGATCCGACCGCTCCAAAAACGACATGAGCTTTTCATAACGGGAAAGGGCCTCTTCTCGCGTCGAGGCAATAGAAACGGAAGGGCCTACGGAAAGAAAGATCCCGACAACCAGTAGTGAGAACCACACAAAACGCCGCAAAAGGAGTCCTCCACGACCTCCCGGAGGTTACTTGCCGGAGACCGGTTCCACAAGTTCGAAATTGCCCGCGGCGGTTTCCGCGAAGGGAAGGAATGCGCCGTAGACTTGCCCCTTATATCGGATATTCCCATGGCCCTCTTTAGCACGCATGTAGAGCGTCATCGCGGCTTCACGCGTTTTAAGATAATTTTCCATCATGCGCGGAGTCAGGTTGCGCGTATAGAGAAGCCACTTCAGGTAAGGGTGGAGATTTGCCGGAGGATGAAGCATTTTCTGTGCGTAGGAAAAATCTTTTCCGATAAAAACCGAGTCGATTACACGATATTGTCTGTGTTTAGCATACAGCTCCGGAGACAACATTTTACGCGCCCCCCCGGCATCCCCGGATGCGGGGACCGTTTCGGAAGCAAATGCCGTAGCCTCGATCGGATTGGAAAGTAATCCGTCCGCAAGGTTCGCCTGCGCTTGGCTGAGAGAATCCACAATGGCTTTCCTGGCTTTCTCACTAAAATCCTTCAAAAGATCATCGGAAGATGTCCTTCTCCCATTGGAACCCTTCAAAGAATGACTCGCCTCTTCAACGTCTTTACTTACCTCCGAAATACGGGTTGCGATCGGCTGATAAAGCTTCGCGACTTCACTAACGAGAAGTTCCGGGCGATCTGCGCCCATACCTGGACCGGATAACCGAGCCTGGACTTTTCGAAATTCTGCCAACCAACGATTGATATAATCATTGCCGGACTTAGAACCGGGGTCCGAAACCCCAAAGCCCCCCGCGGCAAAGACTGGAGGCTCGTTGGGTAGCACAATCGGAGTAGTCCCAATATGCGGTGCCGACACATCCTGCAGTGCGCTTGCGAATGCATTTATAACACCAGGATTCTCTTTTTGGAAAGCGGTCAAGCCCGCGTAATCCCCATTGCTGATGTAGTTCAAAGTCTTGGATAAATTTTCTCCGAGTCCCGCATTCGCCATCCGGGACAAAACCTGGTCAACCAGCGCGCGGATCTCCTGCTCGCTAGGAGGCTTTACAGAAGTCAGATCCACCTCGTTCTGAGGTGTCTTATCATTGGGATTTGAAAGCGGCGATCCCCCGTGAAGAAAATCATTCGAAGCGGTTGGTTTCTGTTCCGGAACAATCCCTGCTTTTACTGTCTCTGACCCTGTTGCCGGAACGCCACGAACAAGACGATTTTCGCCAGCGTCCTTGCTTAGGACTTCGGGTGCGATCGCGTAGACAGAGAGAGTCAGAGAACATAGCCATAACGCCAATAAGGAAGTTCTAATCCCCAACTCCGTCATTTTTTTCATGGTTTCACGCTTTCAATCCTTTTCAATATAACTTTGAGTTCCACTCCTAAACGTAGCATGAGAAAAATGCTTTTACAATGTCTTCAGCTAAAATGGTTATAGCAATATATAACATTTTGATCGATTCATAACACGGAGCATCAAAACAAAGCTGAAAAGGGGCTTAGCTAGTACCGTGTCAATTTTGAATTTAGGGTACACGGCACAGTACTGTGAACCCATAGATTTAAATCTGACACAGTGTCAGTGCCCAGAGTGGTAGGGATGGCGGTGAAGAATGGTGAGCGCGCGGTAAACTTGCTCGGAGGCGACGACGGCGGCAAGCTCATGCGGCAGCGTCATGGGACCAAAGCTCCAGCGGAAAGAAGGCTTCATCTCATCCAGCGCGTGGTCCGCAAATCCATCCGGCCCGCCGACTACGACCTCCAGGACCTGAACGCCGGAGTTCATGCATTTCTGGAGCTCCTTCGCCAGCTCCTCGGAAGAAACCGTCCGACTCTTCTTCCCTCGCTCGCACACCCAGATGCAGGACTTGGTCTTCGAAGGATAAGCGCCAGTCTCGCAAGGCAGGAAATGTCCGATCCTCTCGGCATAGTCCCTGAGCAGAGAAAAAGCCGCGGAAGATTTAAAACCTTTCGCCGGAGCTTGCCCGGATTTGAGCCAAGCCATGGAAAAACGAATACGCACAGGTTAAAGATTCCTTTCTTTCGATAAGTATCAACGATTTCGCCGTTTCTTCAATAATTTTTCTTCTTTACACATCAGAAACCAATACACCCTCTTTCGCATTTCTCTTTATGGGAATGAGACATGCGGGGTAGAATGCGCCATGAGCTCAAAGCAGATCCCCAAGATCGATCATATTTACCTGGATAAAAATGCCGCACGGGCACCCCTGGCACAGCGCATTCTGAAAAGCCTTCGGAGGGTCCCGGTCACCATCGTAAAAAACAAGGATGTCTTCTTAAAGGAAATCGAAAAAACACCGCTCACCCGTGGGAAGAGAAGTCTCTGGCTCACGAACTTCAAGGGTGCCTTTCTCAAACCGTGTCCTGCCACAGGAACGGATTATCTTTGCTGCCGCTACAGGACCCTCAACGCGCAAACCCACTGCCCGCTCGACTGCACCTATTGCATCCTTCAAAATTTCCTGAACGTCCCGCTCATCACGATCTATGTGAACATTCAGAATATCACCCGCGAGATCGATGCTCTGATCAAAAGCCAGCCCCGGCGACTTTTCCGGATGGGCACGGGAGAACTGACTGATAGCCTCGCGCTCGACCGCCTGACGGGACTCAATAAGAGCCTGATTCGTCACGCTCTGGGCAAGAAAATGATCCTTGAGATCAAGACCAAGACCGCCGCGATCGATCATCTACCGGAGATCCCGAAAAAGAACGTCCTCGTTTCCTGGTCGCTCAATCCCGACGCGTTCATCCGGACGGAAGAACACAAAGCCGCGTCCCTGGAGGCACGACTCAGGGCCGCGCGAAAGGTCCTCAGGAAAGGCTACCGCCTCGGATTCCATTTCGACCCCCTGCTCATGCTCCCGGGATGGAAAGAAGAGTATGCGAGTCTCCTTGAAAAGCTGACCGCTTCTGTCCCGGAGAACGAAGTGATGTGGATCAGCCTGGGCAGTTTGCGTTATCCGCCTTCGCTTAAAAAGATCATCGAAGCACGTTTCCCGGCAACGAAGATCACGACCGCGGAATTCGTCAAGGGGCTCGACGGGAAGATTCGCTATTTCCGTCCGGAACGAGTGAAGATTTACCAGCACATTGTTTCCGGGATCCGGAAGCGTTGGAAGGACGTCTTTATCTATTTCTGTATGGAGAACACAACTGTTTGGCGGGACGTCCTGGGGAAGGCCCCCGAAAATAACGGCCACCTCGATTATCTGTTCCACGAAAGCATCGCGCGACGCTTCCCCGACCTCAAGCTTCCCGCTCCCGATCTTTCTCTTTACGAGCGAACTGAATCCTGAATCATTACCTGTCAATTCCTGCTTTTCTCTAGTACCGTGTACCCTAATTTCAAAATTGACACGGTACTAGAGTAACGGTCACAGAATTTCCAAGAACCCTTCATCGCCGTTCGTTTTCCCCCAGCGAGGGAAAACTTCACTCGCATCTACGGTCTCGCTCGCCCTGAGGTCTTGACGGAGGCAGCTGCCGGAATCCCGCAAAGCAGGGTTTCCCCCGTATTGAAAGGGGGAATTTGCGGGATGAGGCCGCAGGCGGCACTGGCTCTCTATAAAAAATTGTATTGAAAGCGAGTGCCGCACTAAACTTCCTATAAATTCTTATGGGTCGTTCAGTGCGAGCGAGAATCGCTGGATTCGAGCACCGCCGGTGCCGAAACCAAGACCTCAAGGGCACCGTGCCCGCTTGACCTTCGGAGCGCGCTTCAGGATCCTTGGAAATTCTCCACGTGCTACTCTTCAAAATGTGGAAATTGCCAGTGAATCATTACCACTTCCGTAATCTCTCGACTTCTTCCAATGAGTGGTTCATATGGTCACGCTCATCCAAACCCACGCGACGCACAAGGTCTGCCAGGGATTTTTGTTTGGGATAATATTTGAACCATACGGAATCCACGGGCGTCTGCTCGAACTCAGGATGCTCCTTCGCGTAAAGCATGTATTCATGCTCGGCGTGGGACTCGAAGGCGGCGTTCATCGCGAACGACCAGACAGGGTTGAGCCAATACATAATACGCGTGATGAAAAAATAGACGAGTGTCATGGACCTGGGGATCAGAAAATGCCGGATTTTCCCCAAACGGATCTCCTTCTGATGGCAAAGGTCCGCCCAGAGAAGCATATGCCACTGTTCGTTGTCCTGGGACTCGCGACCCATCTGGATGTGGCGGAGCGCCGTCTCGACTTTTTCAGCGGCGACTTTTTTTGTGCCACTGTAAAGCTTGGAAAGATAATGATAGGCGCCATTCTCCCAGGCCCAGTAGGGATAGCGGGCCAGGATCTCAAGCACCATCACCTTCGGGAGTGAACGCGCTTTCCCGTAAAGCACGTCGAATTGCCAGAACATGAATTTCAATATCAGGTTCGCCGGAAGCTTGGGCGTCGCAAGCGTCTTCTCCTGCTCAGCCCTGAGATCCAGCGCTCTCCCCATCGTATATTCATAAGCTCCCATAGCGCCCTCCTTGGATAGCACTCTGAAAAAACCGTTCCAATTCTAAGGCTAAAATACCGAAAGGACCGGCATGATGCAATACAAATCCATCCCTGATAAAAAGCTTCCAAACGGTTCTGCCTGCGGATATACTTTTCGCGTTCAGATCTTTTCCATTCGGCGTGAAACTAAAAAATCCTGGGGGATATTCATGACGGACAATGAATTTTTTATTATTGAGGAGCAGAACCATAAAAATGCTCGAAAAGATCCGGCCGGTGGCACGCCCCCTCCTTCTTCCGAACCCCCCATGTCTGCCCATGCAAGCTGGGACAAGGTGCTGCACATCTTTAAAAGCGCCGCAACCCGGAATGTATCCGACATCCATTTTCAGGTAGGGAGCTTACCGATCTTCCGCGTCGACGGCACTCTCTCGGCATTCTCACAAGCAAAACCCGTCACGGATGCTTTGATGTCCGCCTGCGTCGAAGTGCTCCTCAACCGGAAGCAACAAGAATATCTTGAAACGAACCGGCAAGTGGATTGTTCTATCACAATCCCGGACACTCCCTGTCGTTTCCGTATTAATTTTTTTTACCAGCGAAACCACTTGAGCGCGGCGCTTCGCCTCAATCCGCTGAATCCTCCCACGATGGAGCTGCTCGGGCTTCCTCCCATGATGGAAAGGCTGACGGCCTTACCCCACGGGCTAGTGCTGCTCACCGGCGGCACCGGTTGCGGTAAAACCACAACGATGGCGGCTCTTATTAACCACATGAACAATTTCAAGAACGCCCACATCATCACGCTCTCCGAACCTATCGAATACATCCACAAGAACAAAACCTGCCTGATCAGCCAGCGCGAGATCGGGGATGACGCGACCTCTTTCGCGAGCGCTCTTCGTGTGGCACTCCGGGAAGACCCGGACGTGCTCGTGGTCGAGGAAATGCGCGATCTGGAAAGCATCTCGATGGCCCTGACCGCGGCAGAAACCGGCCACCTCGTATTTGCCACGCTTCACACCAATGATTCCGTCCAGGCAGTCGACCGCTTGGTCGACGTCTTTCCCCCGAACCAACAGGCCCAGATAAGATTTCAGCTCGCCATGACGCTTCAGGCCGTCGTTTCCCAGGTCCTGCTCAAGAGAAAATCAAGTCCCGGACGCGTCGCGATCTTCGAAACAATGCCGGTCACAATCCCGATCCGGAACATGATCCGCGAGAACCAGACCATCCAGATCTACAATTTTATGAGCATGAACCGCAACCAGGGCTTCTTGGGGCGCAATGACGCTCTCAGAGAAGCTGTTGACAGGGGCGTGGTCTCGCAGGAAGAAGCCAACTCTTACTTCCTGGACCTTTCGATTTTTTAGGAAAGCCTGAAGGTTCTAAAGCAAGCACCCCGAAGTCAGGTTTTATTTCCGGGGGGACCCGCAGTTAGATTTCTTTTCTTCCCCGCTCCCGCCTATTTCTCCCCGAAGCAGAGCATTTTCCTGGGCAAGGTTCTTGACCTGGTTCGTCAGGTTGGACAGTTTGATCGAGAACTGGACCGCGATCAACATAAGGAAGATGATCGAACAAATAAAGAGCGTCGTGGTCGGAAGACCTGCGCCGATGAGACGCGTGAGGGTCTCGAGCCATTCGTAACGCAGAACCAGCATGAACATCAGCACACTCGTGACAAGCCAAAGCACCGAGTACTCCTCGCGAAGCTTCCGCCGTCTCACAAGGTTCACGGTATACAAAAAAACCAAACAACAAATGAATAGGGCAAAATTTTTCTGGTGCTCAAGCATGATCCCCTCGTTTTCTGTCATGGCCTGGGCGGCACACAACGGCAGAACCTCTCACGGATTTTTTCCTTTAGCTCTCAGAAGCGTCACTCCAATGGAAAGCAGCATCTTGAACATGTAATAGACCGGCTTGAGCCCGCCGTGCATGGACTTCCCTTCTCTATTCTCGAACATCCGGACAGGGACTTCAAGCATGCGGAATCCCGCGCGGTGGAGTGTGATCAGCATATCGGCGTCCGGGAAATCGACCGGAAAGATATCCTTGCAAAAGAACTTCAAGACGTCTTGATTGAACGCCTGATATCCGGAAGTCGTATCCGTGATGAATTGTCCCGTCACCAGGAACACGATCCGCCGGAAAAGCGCCATCCCCAACCGACGCACAAGCGGCGGCTGATAACTCGTCCCCAGAAAACGCGAACCGATCGCCACATCGGTCTTCCCGGCGATCACCGGAGCGAGCAGCCCCGGAATACAGGCCGGATCGTGCTGGCCATCGGCATCAAGTTGGACGAGATAATTAAAACCGTGCGCCAAAGCATATTTGTAGCCGGTCTGGATGGTCGCGCCATAGCCCATGTTGAACGGGTGGGTCACAACCACGGCCCCGGCCGCGCGAGCCACGCTTGCCGTCGGGTCTTTGGAACCGTCATTCACCACAAGCACGGACATTTCAGGCGCCACACGCCGGATATTCTCGATGAGACCTTTGATCCGGGAAGCCTCATTATAGGCCGGGATCAACACCAACGCATGAGAACGGCTCGTATCATCCATTTTCTGTTTTCCTCTGGAGAGGATCCACATTGCGAAAAAAGAGCGCGCGGATCAAACTCCATTTTCTCTTTAAAAGGCCTCCGTCCAGGAGGCTCTGAGCTACATCGAACACCATATGCAACAGACACCCAGCAAAAACCCAGAATACCGTACCGTGTGTCATAAGCACGCCTGCTATATAAACGGCTATCGCCTCGATTGTATGAAGGACACACAAACAATAGTAGTGATCCGCTTCTTTCGCTTCAAAGAACTTCATCGCACGGTGAAGGGACCCGTCTTTGAATTTTGCGGCGTACCAGAAATAATGGTCCGCATCAATGAGTGTACTTCCTGCCAGCAAAGAAAGACCTGCTTGCGGCGATGCGTACCAGCTCACAACCGACGCAGCCACCGTTCCCACAAGAATATGCTGTTTGACGAACATGAACGCATTTATCCCTTCGTCTCACAGGTGGAAGAAAAACCCGAATAACCCCGGACAAACCCCCGCACGAGACCCGCGGCATAACAAAAATGGGTGCCGAGCAGGATGAGACCCACACGCGGGCCTAAAGCAGCGTGCTTCTTCATGGCTAAAAAGATCCCCGAGATCAGAATCAGCGGAAGGTACAACCACACGAGAAAAAAAGACGTCCAAAAAATACCCAGAAAACTCGCGGCAAGCAAGAGGGGAAGGAAAAGAAGTGCTGCCGTGTGCGCCGGAGAGAACAGCGTTCGGTGCTTACGCATGATCTTAGCCCTACCGATCCCATAGTGATACATATTGACGCACCAGGATCGAAGCGACTGCCTCGCGCGATGCTCCACGAGAGCCCCTGGAACAAAATACAATCCACATCCTTTTTTGTTCAAACGATAGTTCATATCCGCATCTTCGCACATATTTTCTAATGATTCATCGAATCCACCGGCTGATTCCAGGGCGGCGCGCGAATAGAGGGCATTCAGGCACGCGATGCTTGGCACCCGGCGCCGCGCACGGAAGATCTTACCCTGCACAGACCCAAGACTTCCGAGGAACGAATCAAGCGCTATGCCAAGAGCGGTCTGAAACGGACTTTTCGCAGAAGGGGTTATGTTCCCGCCGCCCACCCCGGCTAAGCGAGTATCATTTTTTTGGATCTCCTCAAAAGATTCCGAAAGCGTTCTAATCCAGTTGGGTGGCACGGTGCAGTCCGAATCCGTAAAAGCAATATAGGGATAGAGGGCCTCGCGAATAGCCACATTCCTGTTCGAAGCGATCGTTCTCTTCGGATTTTCGACAAGCCGAACGCTCGATCCAAAATCGCGGACTATCTTCGCGGTATCATCCGTGGAGCATCCATCGATCACGAGGACCTCCGTCTTGCCGCCGTGGGGCGCCAAATCGAGGATCGATCTCAGACAAGCGCCAATATGTTCCGCGGCGTTATAAGTGACGATACAAACCGATATATCCATAAATTGAATTTTCTCCCGTTACGCGGGCAGAACCTTGCGCTTCAATACTTTGAGGACCTGGTTGAACAAAGTGCGACGGAATGGCCCGTTCGAAATGGCAAGGGCCAACATCCTGAGCGCAGTCTTCCAAAGCCCGCGTTTCCACACGCCACGAATATCCCCCACAGTCTTCGTGAGGTCCTCCGCCGTGATCCCGTCGAGACGTACGGGATATTTCCCCGGCCAAACATGATAATAATTGAATTCTCCAGGCGACTTTGCGAGGAGCTTGTTCTTCACAGCTTCATAGACTGGGGTTCCCGGAAGCGGAGTCATGAGCGTCACGGTGAGAACGTCCGGGTGCAAACGTGCCACCAGGCGAACCGTCGCCTCAAGTTCCTCCGGACTCTCGTCAGGTTCCCCAGCCGAACACCCGGGATTGCCGATCATCACAGAGCCTGTCGTGAGAAGCCCCGCGCTTTGTGCCACACGAAACCCTTTCTCGATCTGAGCGACAGTCATTTTTCTTCCGAGCATTTTCAGAACCCGATCGGACGCGCTTTCCATTCCCATGCTCACGCCGACAAAACCGCTTTCACGCATCAATCGGCAAAGATCCTCGTCCACAAGATCGGGACGGGTGAAACACCAGTAAGGAACCCCGAGCGCGGCTTTTTTGAGTTCAACGCACAAGCGGACCGCCCATTCCCGGTCTTCCGTAAAGACCTCATCATGAAACAGAAGCATGTAGCTTCCGGGGAAACATTCGCGCAGACGCTTGAGCTCGCGCATCACACGCTCGACGCTAAGACGCCGAGCCGGTTTCGTCGCGTGGATAAGAGGCGGCTGATTGAACCCATCGTCGTGATCCAGTCCCCGTGAAGCCATAAAAACAGCATTATGAGTCGCTTGAATATAGCGCCCGTATTCCGCCAGATCCCAATCAGGCAACGGCAATTTCTCGACATCCACCCTCGGTGCAGACCCCGGATCTGTATTCTTCAAGGTCGCGATACCCGGCCGCGCCAAAAGGGGTTTTTGCTCCGCAATATCTTTTAAGATATCGAAGATCACTTCTTCAGGCTCGCCAACAATGCAAGCATCAAAACCCATTTCCTTCAGCAACCGGGAAGACTCCGTCGAAGCCTGAGGCCCGAACGCAATAGCCGGAAGCGTGGGATGCTGCAACCGGAGCCTTCGCACCGCTTCGTGAGTTTCGCTGCTGAAACGGATCTGGGTGTTGATGAGCACGAGGTCGGGTTTCACCGAGATCACCGACTCCCACTTCCGCCAGTCATCCTGCGCCTCCCACACGTGATCCACGAAGAGACACACATGGCCCGCCTGTTTCAGTACGGCGCCCAGATACATGATACCCATCGGCGCGTCGAGACCTTCCGGACGGTTCGATCCGAAAGGAGGATTCAAGAAAAGGACCTTCACGGAAGTCCCTCCCGTTCAAGGATCAAGAGTCCCTTAGCGTACAACACATGCCCGCAGCTGACATCCAGAGCATCCAGAAACCGCTGACGATTCTCTGCACTGCGACGCGCCCATACGGGAAAGATCTTTTCCATAGCGGCCATCACAAACGTCATCAGGTTGAATTTTATGAACCGACGGACCTTCCAGCCATGGGCGAACGCTCTCTTTAAGGTTTGGCAATTATAGATCCGCATATGTTCCTTAAATTCACCCTCGACAATGACCTGGGAGCCGATAAAGTGCGTGGCAATACGTGAAACGGTACGTACAAAAGGAATGGGGGGCGCCAACGGCACAACGACGATCAGCAATCCACCGGGACGAACCACTCGCGCGAGTTCGGCGGCCACATTTTCCGGATGCAGGAAATGCTCCATCACCTCAATGGCCAGAGCTAGATCCACGGACGCATTTCGAAGCGGTAGTGCCTCCGCATCACTACGCAAAAAAGAAGCCGAGGGTTCATAGTCCCTTGCGGCCTGGATATTTTTCTCGGAAAAATCACATCCCAGGACTGTGGCAGAAGGCCAACGCAGGGACAACTCACGTTCATAAACGCCAATGCCGCATCCCACGTCCAGCACTGAACGGGGGGGGCTCAATTTCAACCGATCCAGTTCGACATTCACAAGCCGGATCACTCGCCAGGCGTCCCAGCGCATGGAAACGCATGGCCCAAAATAGCTCCCCGAGAGAGGCCGTGTTTCGGCAACATGCTCAAGAAATTCTGGGAATGTTTGAGACATATCGGTTCAATCCCGTTCGCTAATAATCGGACACCCACTTATCGCACATGATCGAACACTTACGGCACTTGCCAGGGACTTCTGCACTATCAGCTAATATGATCTTTCGCATATTCACCTTTAGGACTGAATTCCATGATCCCGTATCATCCTTGGCAAAAAGGTTGCCATAAGCGCCCTGCTTGTCGGTCGAATAGCCGCAGCAAAGCCCCAGATTTCCCATCATGTCCGTTGAAAGATAATACCAGAGCATCCGACACTTCTTGTCCTGGCGGGAAAGAATACGCTTCACGGGTGCCGCCCAATAAATGGGAAATCCCCGGTATTTTTCTGTCATTCGAATACGAAATTCCCTATAGCTCTCATTATCATCATAAATGATCTCATCCGGCCCCTCGGTGTCAAAAGACAGGTTATTCCCAAAGTAGACGCCATGACAACCGGTATCTCGACTCATCCGGATAATTTCCTCGAGTTTCTCTGGGTTCTTTTCGACCTCGCTACTGAAAAGGATCTTGTTGGTCCGGCAACGAAAAACATTGTTGATGGCCGCTAACTCCGCGGCTAATTTTTTTATATTGGCATCATAAACGGAAATATTAATTATATTGATATCATTCCTCTTCAGTTCGCGGATACGATTCATCAGCAATATGCCATTGGTGACAACGCCACACAAATGACCCCGTTGCCGAATAAGGCGGATAATCGCACCTAGTTCCTCATTCAAAAGAGGCTCCCCGCCGGAGAGACCGATGAATGGGGCGCGGCGAACCGCCGGGTGGTCAAGAATCCTTTCAACTTTCCCTCGATCCGCCTCGTAGGGACGCCACTCCTCGGGCTGAGACAACGGCGGAACGATACAAAAAGGACAACTAAGATTGCATCGTCGGGTGACCAATAAAGCACAGAGGATAGGACGATAAGAAAGAAAGTTTAACTTTGGTTCCCGGGCACTGAGTTTATATTTCGCATAGTTGTATAGGGCTGAAGGCGAAACGGAAAGAACGCTTTTCACCATCAACTGTAATTTTGTTATTGTTTTGAGCGAAAGAACGTTCATGGTCGTTTGCGTGATCCTTATTTTAAAAAATGCTGATAAGCTTTTTTAAGCGCAAACCAGCTTTTCTGAGGCGAAATCAATAAAGCCAAGAATTTACGCATCGCTGGAAAACGAAAGAATAGAATGGGGTGCCGCAGGAGAAACAGAAAATACGCTTGCTGCATGGCCCTGCGACGCCAAAGGCACAGATCGATGCCCTGCGACATTTTCATGAGCGGCACTCGCAACGAGCAGAGATACTCTTCGCTGGACAACGATTGCTTTGGCAAGCACCCCTTTTCAACAAAGCTCTGGTACATGGCCGTCCCGGGAAAAGGAGCGCTGATAAAAATGAGAGGGAAAATGCCTGCCAAAGCCAGTTTTCGTCCAAAAACCACGGTACGGAATAATTCTTTTTCGGTCTCCCCCGGGAAACCCATCATGAGATAGCAAGTCACAGGCAGACCGGCTTTGCGGATGATCGCACCGGCACGAAAAATAGACTCGAGGTCCAACCCTTTACGGACGACCTTCGTCAGGAACTCCTGATCACCGTGTTCGGCGGCGAGCGTAACCTCGTAACATCCAGCGCGTTTCATGGCGTCGATCAATCGGGGGGTAACCCGATCTGCCCGAAGACCATTAGGGGTATTCCAGCGGATCT
Source organism: Candidatus Omnitrophota bacterium (assembly GCA_043803685.1). Taxonomy (GTDB): domain Bacteria; phylum Omnitrophota; class Omnitrophia; order Omnitrophales; family Aquincolibacteriaceae; genus Aquincolibacterium. The sequence continues at coordinate 74,937 of JAZDJU010000072.1, read as the reverse complement.
TGAGACCGCGTCTGAGGATCTCCTCGCAGATGTCCAAAGCACGCTGTTCGTCGTAACTGAAATTGCTATCCTCAATCGAGAAGGAACGTATGCCGTACTGCCGGTAAAGAATTTCTATTTCACCGACCACCCGGGAGGGAGACCGGCCCCGCCAGCGTCGGCCGTTCAGCCGGTAGGCGGCACAAAAAATGCACTGAAAAGGACACCCCCGGCTCGTGATGATCGGCATCGTCAGCTCCACTTTATCCCCGCGATGGATCAGGTCGGTCACAGCAGTCCGGCGATAGAGTTCCAGATTCAGAAGATCGTAAGCGGGCATCGGAAGCGGCTCGATATCCAGGATCATTGCCGGGGGTCCGGAATTGCGCATCCTATTATTTTCTTTCCAGTAAACCCCGGGCGGGATCTCGGAAGAACCTGCCAATAAATGGGAGAGTAGCGCCGTAAAACTTTTCTCACCTTCCCCGCAGATCACATAGTCCACATCAGGAATGGCGACGCTTTCCTCGGGAGCACAGGAAGGATGCACGCCCCCGAGCACGATCTTGGCGTGAGGCAACGCCTTTCTGGCGAGTTCCGCACATTCCTTCGTGCCGCGAAAAACTCCGGTGAACATATTACCGATGCCCACGACCTTGGCCCCAGTCGCACGCAGTCTTTCTATGATTGCCGAGTCCGGAAGACCAAACCTGCAAACACGATGACCCTCGCGCGTCATCCATTCGCGCTGCTCATAGCCTTCGCCCAATACATCTAACAGACCGACGGAGTGGCCGGAAGCCCTCGCGGCCGCGGCGACGGCCAACACCCCGCCCGGCACAGGCAACCAAAGATCGTCCAGATTGCCTTCGGCCATGTACCAGTGCGGATTGATGAGGACGATATCGGGCATGCTTTTTCCGTTAACGTTTCGGACGTTTTTCGAATAGAGATTGCGAGAGGAATAAAAGGATCAGATAGGCGCCTCGGACCAGGCCGAACAGCTCCGCCGGATTACGAAGATGTATCAACCTCCGTCTAATGTAATGAAGTCGAAAATAATATCTCCCAAAAGCACGCTTCTGCGCCGCCTGAAGTTCCGCCGGCGTCAGTTCACAAAGACTGACATTCAAGATCTCTTTGGCATGCCCCAAATAACGATCCCAATGCGTCTGATCGATCATGCCTTTCTGCATCAAGTCCTCAAAGACCTTCGACCCCGGCATCGGAATGAGCATGGCGAAATTCGCATAGTCCGAATCCAGTTCCATGGCAACCCTCAGGGTATCATTGACAGTTTCGCGAGTATCGCCAGGATGACCGAAAATATAACTGCAAAGCGTGCTGATCCCGTGCTTCCGGCACAAACGGACCGCCTCCCGCGCCTGGTCCAAGTCGATCTGCTTGTCGATCTTTTTCAACATCTCCGGGTTGCCGGATTCGATCCCGAACGCCATCCCCGTGCAATGCGCCCGTTTCATCGCTGTAACTATTTCTTCATCAATCGTGTTGACACGCGCATGGCAGTTCCAACGCATGCTTAGTTTTTCCCGAGTAAAAAGATCACAAAACTCGAGCACCCATTTCTTGTGGACCGTGAACGTGTCGTCGACGATCAAAACCTCCGTGTAACCTTCCCTCTCCAGGAGTTTCATTTCCTCGATCACGTTCTTCGGAGACCTTTGGTGGAACTGCCGTCCGTAGATCGATTTGGAACAGAAAATACAGCCGTACGGACACCCCCGGCTGGTAAGGATCGTGGCACTTCTTCCGGAAGTGGCGCGCCGATTGACATTCATGCCGTATTTAAAATCATTGAAAAGATTGCGCCTTGGAAAAGGTATTTTGTCGACGTCCTGGATCGAAGGACGCCTGGGATTGACGCAGACCTTCCCATCGCGACGATAAACAAGGTTCTGGATCCCGGACGGATCCCGTTTTTCCACAAGAGCCGTCAGAAGTTCACGGAAGGCCTCTTCCCCTTCCCCCACCACTCCATAATCAATGGAAGATTCCTGGAGCGTGTTTTCGGGCAAGGCCGAACAATGCACGCCGCCCACCACAACGACAGTCCGGGGGTTGACGTCCTTAACCACTCTCGCCATTTCCCACGCAGAAAACACGGTCGCGGTCATGACACTGATAGCCACAACGTCCGGAGCTTCACGCATAATGATCTCGCGATATTCCACCGGATTTAATTTTAGAACGTTATTATCAAATCCGACCAAATGAATGCCCGGCATGTCCTGGACAAACGCCCCTAGATAGGCCAGCCCCAGAGGGATCGATATCCCCCCCTTCTTGCTCAAAGAGGCCGCCAACGAACTATCATTGGGACAAGCCATCAGAACTTTCATTATGATATTGCTCCTTGGAAGACTTGGCGTGCTATTTTTTGGGCTTGGCTATCAGCCAGAAAAGCATATTCCATCCCGTGGATACCGTGTGACACAATTGGTCGAATGAGTGAATGTCGAACAGTATCCTCAGAATATTGCGTGGGCGAAGATAAAAACGGCGGACGGCCGAACGGACGAACGTTTCCATTTGCGGACGGGTCAGCGCTCCTTCAAAACCAACGAGAAGAGAATCCTGAAAGGGAGAATCTTGCGAGGAGTCCCCCTCACGGGTCTGCACCAATCGACCGCCTCCGTACTTTCCGCTTTGAATGTCAAAATAGAACGGACTGCCCGGAAAAACGGCCATGACTCCACAATTCACGTAGTGGGGATTCAATTGATCCATGAAATCCATAGTGGCTTTCGCTGTTCGTTCCGTCTCGCCCGGCAAACCGATGATGAAATATCCCGTAACTTTTATACCCGCACATTTCGTCTCACGAAAGGCTTGTTCGATTTGCTTCCGGCTTATACCTTTATTGACGGTTTCCCGAAGAGTGTCATCGCCCGATTCGACACCATAACACACCATCCAACATCCCGCTTTTTTCATCAACCCCAAAAGTTCAGCATCCACGAGATCGCACCGGGTCGTGCAGGACCAGATGAGATCAAGCTTCGCCGCGATGAGACGCTCCATGAATTCCACCGCCCGTTTACGATTCAGCGTCAGGTCATCATCATAGAAGTGGATCTCACGCACATGGTAACGGTCGACGAGTTCGCGGAGATCGTTCACGACCCGCTCGGGAGAGAACGCGCGGTAAGAATCGCCGAAAACGCTTTTGGAACAATAGGCGCAGTGGTACGGACAACCCCGACTCGTGATCTCGTTGGCGTACCTCCAACGCCGACCATACGGAGCGTGAGGATGATACTTATCCAACATGAAAAGATGCCGTGCAGGTCGCGGAAGACTGTCGAGGTCCGTGATGACCGGCCTGGGTGCGGCCTTGACGGTCGTCCCGTGGCTGTCCTTCCATAAAGTTCCGGCCAGGTTTCGGGGCGGTTTACCGTCCGCGAAGAACGCCGTGAGCACTTCCTTGAGCGTCAACTCTCCTTCGCCGAAAACCCCGAGGTCCGCTTCGGGAAATTGATCTAAAACTTCGCCGGGCATGGCCGAAACGTGTGGACCTCCGATCATAAGAAAAGTCTCGGGAAAAGACGACCTCAAAACCGTCACCGCATCCTTCGCTCCCCGCAAATTCGTCGTAAGAACGCTCACGCCCGTCACTTTTGGAACAGACAAAGCACGCAGGCGCGCAGCGAGTCGCGCCGGGTCCCTCAGACCTTCGGCCCATGCATCCACGACCTCGACCGAATGCCCCGCCTCAAGGGCCACGGCTGCCAGGGACGCGAGTCCGAGCGGGATCATCGGGTTGGCATTCGTCGAATAAGGATTGATGAGCAGCAAGTCCACGATAGTTCCCTCAGGCTCCGAACAGAGCGTATTTAATAAATTTACAGCCCGCATGCCAGAACTTCACCGCTTCGCGCGGGTCCTTCACGACGCGCCAGAGAGCGCCCGCGAGATAAGCCGGTCGTAAATAATAACAGACCACGATCTTGTGCATCGCTTTTTTCATGTCCTCGCCTGAGAGTCCCGGATAATCCATCATCACGTTCTGCGCTCCTTCCGGGGTCAGGAATTTCGAAAAATCCTCGGTCTTCAGATATTTATTTTCCTTGAGCCAGTCATAGAATTCCGTGCCCGGAAGCGGCAGGGCGATCGAGACCTGCAGGGTCGCGGGTTTCAGACGGAGCGCGGCCCGAAAAGTCTCCTCGATCGTCTCGGGAGTTTCTCCCGGAAGGCCGATGATGAAATCGCCGTGGACCTGGATCCCGGCCTTGCGCGCGGCTTCAGAGAACTGCTCCATCTGCCGGAGCGTGATCCCCTTTTTCATCCGTTTCAGGATCTCAGGACTTCCGGACTCGTAACCGGCCACCATCGCGCGGCAGCCCGCCTTCTTCATCAGCTTGAGGAGTTCGACATCAGCGATATTGGGCCGGACATTGGCGCACCAATTGATCTTGTAACCGCCGGCGATCTTCCGCTCACAGAATTCCCGAACGCGCGCGAGGTCGAAGGTGAAAGTGTCGTCATCGATCATAAGTTCTTTCACGTAGGGCGCGTGATCACGGATGTAATCGAGCTCGGCAAAAATGCTGTCGAGACTGCGCTTGCGGTATTTCCGGCCCATCAGGGTCTGGGGCCACAGACAGAAAACACATTGCGCGTAACAACCGCGGCCGAAATACGTCTGAACCCACGGATAAAGCAGATAGTCCATGTGGTAGTGATAGATATTCAGATGTTTTTCGATGACCTGTATGGAAAAAGGAAGTTCGTCGAGGTTTTCGATCGGAGGAGGTGGTTCGTTCGCCCGGAATTTCCCGCCACGGAGGCACGCGACCCCGGCAAGGGACGAGGGATCCTCCCCCCGGTCCATCGCAGCCGCCATATCGCGCAGGACATAGTCGAACTCGCGGCAGATCACATAATCCGCGCTAGGACATCGCCTCAGGGAATCCTCAGGCAGAACCGAAACATGCGGCCCCGTCAGGACGATGATGGCCGTGGGACAAGCCTTTTTCAGGAGCCCCGTGATCTCCAGATCGTTCACGATGCTGCCGGTCGCCGTGTAGATCACGATCATCCCGGGATCGAACCTCTGAGTTTCCTCGAGGAGCTCTTGACGGGACTGTTTTTTGGCAGGGCTGTCAATGAGATGCGTCTCATGGCCGGCTTGGTCGAGCACGCCGGTCGCGTAGATCAGCCAGACCGGCATCCACAGGGCTGCGCCTTTGCTCGAGGCCTGCCAACGGGCTCCCCGGCAGAACCGTTCGGTAAAAGGCGGATTGATGAGGCAGATCTTCATCCCCGAAAAGACCTCGCACACCCGAGGGCCGGAAGGGACTGCCGCTCATGGCCGTGGGCCCCAGGACCTTCCGAGGATCGGCGCAAGCGCAGTCTAATTCTTACGAAGGACATGCTCGACCTTGCTCTGGAGGAGCGCAAGATCAAAAGGCTTCTCCACGAAACCGCTGATCCCCTCGAACTCGAAGAGGGGCCTCATTTTTTGCCCCGCGCCGGTGAGCATGATGACGGGCGTTCGCCGGATACGTGTCTGTTCCTGAAGATCCTCGTGATGGTAAAAACGGACCTTGCGAAGGTACGTCAAACCGTCCTCGCCTTGTGGAATAAGGATATCGAGAAGCACACAGTCGGGCTTTCCCTGTTTTGTCTTGCGGAAACCCTCGGCCCCGTCCCCGGCGGTCAAAACCTCATAACCACAGGTCTCGAATCTCTCTTTGATGATACGGCAGACATCCTCTTCATCGTCAATGACCAGGATGCATTTTTCATTTTCTGACATTGAAACCTCAAGCAGGACTTTAAAAGCCCTGAGCCTTCCTACGGTTGTTGCAGGTTCCCGTTCTCATCGTACGCATTGATCGGCCCGATCAGTTTCCCCCCCTTAAAGGACCCCAGGGTCTTCAGCTTCCCGTTCTCGTAAAATTCCTTCACCGAGCCCAAACCCTCCGGCCCGCTCCTGTAGACCGATTCCACCTTGACCTGTCCATTGTCATAATATTCTTTAACGGTCCTCTCTTGGAGATTCTCGTTCTCATAGATCGACTCGAACTGCAGCTTCCCGTTCTCGTAATATCCTTTCACAGTCCTCAACCCCGAGTTGCCCATGGGATAATACGTCTCCAACTGCAACTGCCCCGTTTCATAATAGGTTTTGCGCATCCCGTGAAACTGCCCGTTCTGATAGAGCTCTTCCAATTTAATATTCCCGTTGGGATAATAACCCGTACACACCCCCTCCAGAACGCCATCCTTGTACGGATACTCGTGCTCCAATTCTCCTCCGGGATAATACGCCCTTACCACCTTATCCCCGGATCCTTGAAGAAAAAACATGGCGGCCCCAATAAGGATGATCCCGATCAATACAAAGCTCAAAATCCTTGCACTGTTAATTTTTTTCTTCGCCATGATCTCCTCCGTTATCTTTCACTCCGTTTCAAAGACACTCGCGACTGCCTCGGCGCCCCCACACACTCCCGTATATTGAAGCACCCAGGTATTATCGTCAACAGAAAGCAAAAAATGAGTCTTGGAAAACAATTATCGAACACCCGGCAGTGTCCTGAAACACCCGGGGCCGCACCTGAGTCTCACCGGAGCGGGTTGCTACGTCACGGCTTTGACTTACCCTCTTTGTCATACATTTTGAGCAGCCCGACCTGCGTCCCGGCTCTATAGAGCGCGTAACTCCTGAGCTTTCCGGTACCGTGATACGTCTTGAACGCCCCGTCCAGTTTTCCATTCTTGTAAGACTCCTCCAGAACCAACTGCCCGTTCTCAGCAAAGGTCTTGAACGCCCCCTCCCGCTTCCCGCTCTTGAAAGCCCCTTCTTTCCGGAGTTGCCCGCTCTCGAAATACACTTTGAACGGCCCCTCAAGCTTTCCGCCCTTCAGCGACTGCTCCGACTTCAATTGCCCGCTCTCGTAATATTCCTTGGCCGGTTCCTCCCCGTATCCCGTGGGACTCAACGCCATCCCCGCGATCAAGAAAGCCCCGACCATCACCCAAGAAAATGTCCCCTCTCTATTTTTCATCCGCACACCTATTGCCATGAATGAGCATCAAAATGCATCGACTTACCCTCCCCTGAGAAAGAGGAAAGGGGTCACACCTATTTATTTGTGGATAACTCATTCCGTTTTGGCCTTCCCCGCTCTTTAAGTTCAAAGTCGAATCCGAAAATCGTTTGTATTTTTTCCAAAAATTCCTGCCCGCCAAAAGCCTTCTCCTGTTGGATTACTTCCCGCAACCGGCGCAACTCGCTTTCCTCTTCACTCGAAATTTCTTCAAAAAACTTCCGGAAACGATCCCTAAACGCACCGAGAATATCATAGCTTAAAATCTTATCCTCTTCCCCCAGTAAATGCCCTCTTGCGCTGGAATAAGGATAATGTTCAGCTTGTTCGACCATCCTGGCACGCAATGGATTTTTCTCAATATACCGCGCCAACCACCACTGGCGGTCAGGATCCACGAGATGTAGCTTATAGCGGTTTTCCCAAAGCTTTCCGCTGCGGTGGTATTTCTTATTAGCATATTGCGTGTAATTCTGCGAAACGCTTTTCATCATCCTGACCAGCCCCGTTGCATCCTCAGGATATAAAAGCAGATGAATATGATTCGTCATTAAACAATAAGCACCAATTCGGACCCGATTCCGGGAACTTTCGAGGTGAAGAAATCGAAAATAATAGTCCCGGTCCTCTTGATCAAAATAAACATCTTGGCGATTATTTCCACGCTGAATAGCGTGATGAGGAATGTTGGGAAGGATGAATCGTCGTTTTCTTGGCATCGATCAGTTTGAATGACCCAACCTCCTTTCCATCAGAATTTTTCAGAGACAGTATGATCCGCAAATAAATAGGTGTGACCCCTTTCTCCGTTCTAAAGCTGGTATTTCTTGATCTGTTTATTCAGATGATCGATCACGTCAAGCATAAGATTGGAAAGAGATTGATGAAACTGGCCTTGAGGATCGAGCATATTCGCTTTAATCCAGCCAAGCATTTCTTTCTCACGAGCCTCATCGCCGGTCAATTCCGAGGTGCGCTGAACAGCGCAATGAAGCATGGGCCAAGCGCCCTCTCCCTGAGTAGCGGTCACATCCTCTTTGCGTGACAATAATTGCTCATAGTACTCTTTGGCTTCAGCGAATTTGCCTGCATGTTCGGCTAATAATGCCTGTTTTGAAAGTTTTAAAATCTCCGTATTCTCGGGGAATTTCTTCTCAAGATATTCTTTTTGATCAGCATAAGACGCGGTTTCAAAATCAACAACATTGCGAATCGCCTTAGTCCCTGAAGACGCAGGCTTAGGCTCTGCTATCTTCTCCCCACGCTTCTGCGCCTCAATTTTTCGCAGAAGACGTTGCTTAGTTTTCACCCAATCATCCCAAAGCGGAGAATCTCCATTAGATCGAGTTAGAAACCACTGGCATTGCCCTAAAGCTTTCGAATAACTACCAAGCTTCTCATATAAAATCATTAACTTGTTTCTTGAAACAGCCTCTAGGCTTGTTCCTTCCGCCATTTTAAATGCTTTTTCATGACAGATAAGAGATTCGGGATATCTACCTTCGTTAAGCAATCGATTGCCCTGCGTACGCAAAGCATGATACTGAGATTGAGCATTTACAGCTTTCTGATATTGATTGGGTTGAGTTTTTGATGCCCCGGAATCAGCTGATCCTAAATGAGGACAAACAATAAATATCATAAATAATAAAAAAAGAGGTTTATTCATCGGGCACCATTTGGAGATACATATTCGTTGGGATTCACTATTACCAGCTTATTAACCGAGTCGTAGCGCACACCAGGAATTAAATTGGAGGTTAATAAATACTCTAGGTCCGCTTTATCATTAGCCGCTAAATTTAAATCCCTCATAAACATGCTAGTCTGTTGATTAACGAAATCAGAGCACGCATTGCCACTCGGCCCGGAAGCGCAACTAAAATCGCTATGCCCGGCCTTTAAGATCTCAATATTGTACTGGTTTTCAACGGGCCGCACATTACCATTCGCGTCTTCAATTTGAAATTTTTGACCGAGTTCCTGGAACGGGACAGCATCATATTCTCCCTTAACGCGGATCAATGTTTTGAGAAATGGATCATTGATAATCCCATCTCCAATGTAGGGAGTTCCGTAAGCGACGACCGTTGTGATCTTTTCGCGATATGGGTCTGGCATATGCTCAAGCGCCTGGATCAATGGCTGAAAGTCTCCCGAGTGAGCGAAATGGACGAATGGAATATTCGGATCTAAGCCGAATCTGTTTTGATTCAATTTAATAAGATCGAAATAGTTCCTATATTGCGCCTCAATGGAGTCCCGCATGAAAGTGGCACCAAGCCAAGTATTGGCCGCCCAATTCAGGATATTCCCCACCAGTCCGGTTTCCTTGTAAAGTCCTATTGGTAACGATGCTGTGGTCAGAACATTCCCATAGGAATCCAACGCGATATTCCCGTTTTGATCGAACAACACGATCCCCGGGTGTCCCGTCATGGCCTGATCCTGAGCCATCTTACCCATAAAATTCGCCATAACCGGCGAAGTCGCATCGGGTGCTACGTGCTGGTTCCAGAAACCGTTCCCATAGGTAAACATTGCCAGGCTGCTTTTTTGTTCCGGCGTCAGATTCGTATCGTAATTGAAAAGCAGCTGATCAAAATCATGAAAATCCGGTGCCGCGGTAAAATTAAACGTAAAATCACCTTTTTCGGAAAGATGATCCGTAATACCCAGCGTGTAATTGGTGAACTCGAGACCGCCGGCGCTATTAAACGAGAGCTTCGCGTAGGTTTCCTCATTCCAATCTCGAAATGTCACTTCTTTAATCATCCCATTCGCATCAAGTTTGTCGCGATGGATCGTCCCATCCACAGCCTGCTCCTCCACATAAGCTTCCGTAATCCTGCCCTGCTCATCGGTAACAAATTCTATGAGTCTTGGCCGACGGCCGTTGGCATATTCCTCATAGATCATTGAAAGTTCCAGTTTGTCGTTCTTGGGAACATAAAAGAAATTAATCGCTTTCCCGTTCTGAAGAAGACGCAAACGTTTCAGGGACTGTCCGTTGTAAACAACGTCTTCCGCATTAGACATGCTGTTTTGGATCCATTGGCCGATCGACATTCCTGCGGACGTAAATTCGTTAATAGTTTCCCGGGTAAAAAGCATGGTGGCATATTGTTCGATCCCATCCGCCAGACCATGATCCATCACGGCGGTCAAAAGCTGTGGCAGTAATGCAGGATCGAAAAACTCACTAAAAGATTCGTCCGTCGACTTGATGATGCTGGCGGCGAGACTGAAATTCTTCGGCGAGGCCAGAAAATCACTAAACGCTCCAGCCACAAGACGACTCGACAAGGATCCAAGCAACGATTGATCCAATCCCAACTCATGGACCACAAATCCAGCCCCTATCGAAACGATCCCCCCCGCCACTTCCCGGCTTAACACGGCGTTTTGAATGGACTGCCACAAAGACGTCATGCCATTCGGATTCAAAAGATCTCTTGTGACGCCTCCCACGGCTGCGGCGGTCGTTAAACCGATCAACTGCGTAATGCGGGGATCGAGAGCGAGGGAGCAGCCGAGGAGTTCGATGCCGCCAAGGGTCAGCTGCTGAGTAAATTGGGGGAAGATCTGAGGAAGCGCTTCTTTAAGAACGAAATTGGAGCTAAAAAGACCGGTCAGAGACGCGTTGACCGCAAGGGACAATGCCGCGGTAATTGGCGGAGGCAGATCCAGCTTGAGTCCTATCTCGGAAACCCCTTGGAGCAGATACGCCTGCACCCCTGACTGAAGAAATCCCGTCGCGCCTCCACCGAGCCCGACCACTCCCCCCGAGACGAACGCGCCGGCAAGCCGAGCCATTCTGGGATCGATGCCGAGGCCTTCAAGTCCTTTGGACACCGGGATATTGATCGCTGCAGAGATCATGCTCCGGCCCACCATTTGCCCGAAAGTCAGGTTTTGTTTCACAAGCACGCCGGAGGAATCCAACATGACCTTTACGCCGTCCATCGAAAATTTGCCGATCTGTGTGATCCCGGCACCCAAACCGCTGAAATTTCCCGTAAAAGCATCCGCAAGGAACGTAAACCCTTGCTTCAGGAACTGGCCGACATGCGCCACTCCTTCCCAGATCGCATTCCCTAGCATCGTAAATCCGTTCTGGACCGACTGCAAGAACCCGACGCTATTAATGGAATTAAGCGCCATGCTAAATCCCTGGACCGCGAAATTCACAACGCTCGCCGCGATCGCAACGATCCCGACCACCATGGCCGCATACCCCAGGATCTTGCCAAGAGTCGGACTAATATAAGACACGACAACGCTTGCCACCGACAGAACAAACGAAGCGACCGCAAGCCAGGCAAGCCATACCAAAGGGAAAAATGCTCCCCGGAGTTTCATCGCTGTTTGATCATGGATCACCTTGGCCGTAATGGCCTGATCCTTAAAAACCACAAGATGCCCTGTCCCGTTCCCCGTATCCCAAACTTTCATGAATTGATCATAAGTCCCGTTAACAAGCTCACCGGCATGGCCTTGATTGGTCTCAAAATAGGTGATGCCCTCTGCCGTCACAGCCGTGATCACCACAAAGTGGTTTCCCGCTACATGCGCGATCATTCTTAGACCACAGTCCACAGACAACAAACCACAGACTGATTGATAAAGCGCCTTAAGGTCGCTTAAAGCGTAGCGGACCCCGGTAATGTCCGCTCCGTGGATTTTTGCCGCACGTTGAAATGAAAATACAGAAAGCACAAGATCCCCTTCAGTAAACTTGTTGATCGTGCCGGTGAGAATATCCACAAGCACGGTTTCAACCCCAAGCGTCACCATGGGCACATCGATCCCGCGGGAGAAAAGCATGCTTTTGAGTGACAGAAATGCGGACTGCCCGAAATGAAGATCCCGAGCCTCGAGCCAACCGATGATCGCCGTCACCTCTTCCTGGCGGAGATCCACGATCTCGGAGGGATCGAGCCGAAGGGACTGCGCAAGAGCAGCACGTGCGGCCGGATCATGGGCAGTTGCGACATACGAGTTAAGGAATGTCTGAACCTGGTTGATGATCGCGGCTTTGTCGTTGGTCTTGGATTGAAATTCATTCGAGCTCTTGATCTCTGTAACGGTCCGGTTCAGATCGACCGCCTGTATCGTCCCGAATCGCGCGATCTCGGAGGAGACCTCCTCTTTGGAAGGGTCCCGGCCCAGCAAGCGTCTGTAAATGTCGGAAAGAACCGGCGCTGTTTCCCGTTCATAAATATCGTGAAGAACGGACGCTTCCTGCGCGGCGAGATCCGTCATTTTTTGAGTAGTCGCGGCTTCGATCTCGAGTTTTTTTTGCGCGATCAACGTGGGAATCGTCGCGATCTGCCCGGGCTGGATATTCTGGAGAAGCTCCACCTTTTGATTTTGCGCTTCGCTGATCATGCCGGCAATCCCCGGGACATCATATTGTTCTTCATGACACTTTTTCCCGAATCCCAAAAAGGCGCTTTTGCAGACCTTTACGCTCCGATAGCGCTGGGACTGCAGCTGACTGATATAGGCATCAAGCACGGCAATGCTGTTAGAGACTTCCTGTTTAATGCCGGCCTGAGCGACCTCTTCTTGTTCCGCAAGTTGGTGAAGCGCGTCAAATTTGACCTGTTCGATCTGCTGATGCGCCTTCGCGGATTCCGTCTCAAAATCAAGACGGGCTTTGACAAGCGTCACTCTTGCCAGATAGGGATCGTTCGGGTCCGGGCACCCACCATTGGGACAACCGTATTCGTGCGTATAGAGAAGCTCCCCGTCACTTGTGTACGTTTCGCGCGGCTTTCCTTTGTCATAGAACGTACGGACGCCGTTCACGCTCTCAGAATAAACGATCTGGTTTTCTTTGCTGTAAACCGTGATCTCCTCAAGGTCCCCTTTGGGTTTGTTAGGCTCGTAAGCCTTCAGGAATGATGCGTAGGCGTCCGCCGCTGTTTTCGGCACGGACAAAAACATATTCATTCTGTTATAAACGGGATTGCTTCCCTCAGCGAGAACGGAAAATATTTTTTCTTCCGTGACGGTTGAGAAAGAACTTCCTCCGGCCTGTTCCCGGCCTTCGCCCTTTTTCAAATATTCATTTCCGAACAAACACCAGGTTTGATTCCCGGCGCTGGCCGTCCGAACCTGTCCGGATCCGATCCCCTCTAAAAGCGCCAGGATATCTTCTCCGGCTCTTGAAAAATCGGGATCTTTGACCGCAACAGCAACATATTGTCCGGGCTTGAGGTTCTTAAGAAAGTTTCTCATAAGAATGCGATCACCGTCTGAAGAGAATTTTCCGGAAAGGACTTTCCACTGGTTCAAGGAATCATCATACGCGCTAATAATAAAACCGGTGTCGCCCTCGCGCTTCGCCAAAACACCGCTCACCCCGCTCAAGACAAGATCATTCCCCGCCTGGATTGTCATTTCTTCAGGAAAAGGAACGCCGTTAAACGCGACCTGTTGACGATTCAACACGCCATAGGCGTCGCTTGCGGAGGCCTCCAGAAAGTAGGTGAATTGCTGGGACTCGCCATTCGGGGAAGATATCTTCGTCAGAAAACCATAAGCATCATAGCTGTAATAAGTTCCGTTCTTCTCGAACATGCTACCGGTATAGGCACCCGTGGAGTCCTGCAGAAGAGTGACCTTCCCATTCCCCGTTGGAAAATTCGCCGAAAACAGAATTCCATCCGTCAATCGACCTCCCACGGGAAGATAATTCTCGATCCTGAGGATCAATCCATTTGCGAATTGGATCTGCCCGCTTTTGATCTTCCGGTCATCATCCAAGACAACGTTGACGGCCTTGTCCCCAGCAGGAGAAAGGATTTCCACAAGACCTTCATCCCCTTGTCTGACCTGCATACCGTCCTTGGCCTCATAACCGATCAGACTCACAGCGCGAAGATCGGTCGCGTTAAAAACATTCGCCGACTTGAAATCCTGCGGCATCTCGGGAAGATCTTGAGGTGTCGCGGAATAATCCGAATAGGCATAAAGATAGCCGTCTTTTGTGAGATGCTTCTTCAGGTTCCCATTCGCATCGTAATACCACGTTGTACCCTTGGCATCCGTGACCTGTGTTTCATCGCCTATGAATTGATAGCTAGAACTTTGAAGCACCCGATTTTTATAGAAAAGCTCCGCGCCGATCAATTCTCCGTTCTGGTACTCATAAGTCGTACTCACGCCGCCGCTCGATATGGATTCGATGAGTTTTCCGTCTTTAAACCGGCGGACGTCCCCCGTCAGATCGTCTTTGATGAGCGTGATCGGGTCACCCTGGGCATCGAATTCATAACTCAGCTCATAGACCTTGCCGTCGGATTGGGTGATCTTTCGAAGCTCGCCATAGTGGTAATTGAGACTGCCCACCGCGGCGCCGGATCCGGAGCCATCCTTGATCGTTCCTTGAGAGACGTTCCCTTGTTGGGAATATTCATTCACCGTCCCGTCGGGAAGGACCACTTTCGTGACATCGGAACCGCTCACACTCACTTCGGCGCCGTCAAAACGCCTGAAGCCTGTGAGCTGGCCGAGATGCGTCGAATCTTTGTCCGAATAAGAGACCGAAGAGGGCATATCCAAAAGCGGAACAAGCTTGTCATAAGAGAGTGGGACGTGTGACGCTATTTCCACGCCGATATCCGTATAAGTATCCGCCTCGATCTTCAATCCCTGGAGCTCCGTAGCATTGATAGAAACATCATTTTCCCAAAGTGGATGATCGAGGCTCTTGATCGCGAGATAGGAAATATCCTTAATGTTAACCTGCCCGGTCTTCCCGACGCCGCCAGCTTCGCGGACCACTTCGAGCGTGATCTCCCCTTCGCTCCCGGACTTCCCCGCCAATGAAAACCCAAAGGATTGATACTGGTTCGGCGCGTTATTGAGTTCAAATGTATACAAGGTCTGCCGGGTCGGAGTTTTCAAAACAAAATTAAAATCCTGGTTCCACGTCATGCCCGGATCCTGCTCAAGCGTCACCTGGATAAAATCATAGGCCCCAAGGCTGACCGGCTGCGTATAATTCCCGGCAACCATCCCAAGGGTGGGTCCACTTAAACTGTTATAACGAAATTGATACCAGCCGTAAGGAACCCCGTCTTGATAAAATTTTTGACCGTTGGTGATCTCACCGCTTGGAAGATACCCCACGCTAAATCCTGCGATATTAGCAATCGGAAGGATCTGCTGGGGCGGTTCCCTGAGGATCTCCTGCTTCTCCAAACTACGCTCCGGCCGCAAAAGATATTCAAAAAGTGACATCGTCCGCAACGCGATACTTGAATGACCCAGGCTATCCATCACCGTTTCATGAAAGGACGCGGTAACACCCGTCAGTTGTCCGCTTGAATTTGTCGCGTAGGTAAAGTCCGTTCTCCCGTTCTGGGAAGTCTCAATTCCCACGATCCGGGATCCCTTGTAGTAGACCTTGGCTCCGTTGGGTCTTACAACAGCCTGTTCCCCTCCCTGATCAATGTCGAACTCACGTCCATCGTTCATTTTGACGTGAGCCCGCAGCAAACTTTGATCTTCCGCAAAAACAAGTCGCGTCAGCGTGGATTCCGAAAGCGCGATCGAATCGATCTTGCCATCCTTGAAATGGGTGATCCATCCATTCTTGACCACAGTCTGAAGCTTTCCATCAGATCCATAGATCTTTTTGCTGTCGTTATCCTGCATCACGAAGGACTGGATCTCGCCACGGAAGGTACTGTCGTAATAAAAACGCCCCTCTTGAAGCTTGCCCTGCGCCAGATCCAGAATGAACGTCGCGAGACCCTTTTCAAAAAGGACGGTCCTGCCATTTCGAAAAACCCACTTCATAAGCTGCCCATTACGGAAATACTGAATACTTCCGTCAGCCCGCTTTAACACTCCGTCCACAAGCTTCCCATCGGAATCCAGCTTGAAATCCTCGAGAACCTCATCCGCTTCCATGACGCCCCCGCCTGTGGATTGACGCGATATTTTACTTTTGAGAAAACTCCGGATCTCAGAATCACTTTTCCCGAGCATGGCCTGCCAGTCCATCTGGTTCGAAGTCCGGACTTTGAAAGCGCTCAACGGCCCAAGATAAACATCCCCACTCACGGCCTTACCATCCGGTGATTGAATGACGACGGCGATCTTCTGCAAAAGGCCTGCGGGTTTGCTCACCGGAATCTGTACATACTGCCAATCCCGAGTCAGTGCTCCCGTCACAAAAACTTCTCCCATCCCCGCAAACTCAAATTTGAGGCTTACCCCTTCCGGAGCATTAGAACCGAGGCGTACCGGAACCGAAATGTAATCGTACTGCGACAGATCTCGGTTATTGTAGGTCGCATAAAGTCCGACCGGGGACGAGATCCTCTGAAGATTAAAATCGATATGACGCACCTCTCCGATGGGATCTGTTGCGAGGGAACTGTTCGCATATCCATAGGAAGGCGTGTAGAAAGCACCCTGAGTCGTCGCTTCATTCAACAGATCCAAACTGACCGCGCTAAAAAGCAAGCGCGACATATCGCCCCGCCCCGGAAGAAGCAAATATTGAGCAAGAGGCATCTTTTTGAGATCTCTTCCTGTTCCGAATTCGATCTCGGTATGATGAAAATTCCCCTCTGGGTCCAGATAATCATAGATGCGCCCCTCCCCAAGCTCGGGATCCACGATCATGGGAATAAAAGAACTACGTTTGGTAAGCGCATTTGCCAGACCATCCGGCTGTTGATGGATCCCACTGTAAAGAGCCGGGGTAGAAAGATCGAAATTCGGCGGCGGTGGATTTTGAGCGATTGCAGGCGCGAGATTAAAACTCATCCCCTTATAAAGAGCATCAAACTGATCCTCTAAGCCCTTTTGACGGAGATATTGTGTGAAATAATTCTGGCTGGTTCCAAGCAGTGAAAGAATGAACGACGCTTGATCAACGCCAAAGGCTTGCTTGGAATAAACAGCCTGTCCGTTTCTCAGCGCTATGGAATCCACAAGCCCCGAGTTCGTCCGGACCCCGGGGAATTTCGCCTCGATATTCTTTAAAAATTGAAGCGTGTAATGGGGCGCTAGCAAAAATGCACCCGCTGTTCCATAGAGAGAGCCAACACTTGTCGATAGAGGGTCATCCGTCTCGGAAGCTGACGTTAATCCGATCTTCCCGTTATAACCATTCCCGGGATCGTCACCTGCCGAAAGAAGACCGGGGATACCGTTCTGACTGACAAATTCCGCCTGAGAATAAAGAAAGTTGCTAAGCGCAACGTTAAACTCGGGATACTTCGTTTCGTCGACGTGCATAAGCGGCCAAAACATCTGAAAAGCTCCGCCGTCAAAAGGCACGGCGTTTTCGATCCTCGTACCGTCCCGCGTTGTATAGGGCCGGATCGTCACGTCCAGATTATCTAGCGCAGGTTTGTAACTCGGATTACGGGCCGCGAGCCACACAAGTCCCGGTAAGAACTCGTTGAACACACGATCCATATGCCCACTATCAAAAGCAGAGTCCCCATTTGAATCAAATTTGCGGACACTATAAAACTGATTGGCCGAGGTATCGTAAAATTTCGCGTACCCGGCATCTTGAAGAGAGAGGATCGAATGAATGCGTGTAACGATCGCGTCCCTTTGGGAACTGAGCGTCGGATCCTCAAGTGTTATTCCCGACAAAGCGCCCACAACACTCGCGAGACTCACCGAAAGATTGAGGTTATCGCCAATGCCAATATTGTCAAACTGCCGGCTATAGCTCACAACAAGTTTCGTCCCGGTCTGATTTCCGCTTTGATCGTAAACAGGCTGTGTCTGTTTCGAGATCCCAAAAAATGAGAACATCCCGTTCCATCCGGCCTGGGACTGGACTTTCTGGAGTTCGGCGAGAAGCGATTCGAGTTTTTGAAAAGCCTGGGCCCTGCCGAGCGAAGAAGGCGCGTAATCTCCTCTCGCAATAGTCGCCAGGATCTCCGCCCAAAAGCCTACGAGCGTCGCCTGGCTGTAGCTCGATTGCTGATGAGTGTCACTTAAATAATGATCGACCGGCATCCCGCTGTCGGCATCGATCCCCAACGGATCTGTGAAATAACGGAACTGCGCATCAATCAATTCGTTCCGGTAATCGACCTCAGCCGGAGTAAGCGGTTCCGGTTTGACCGGCATGGACTTCTCAAAAGAAAGAGGGACCGTGGTCTCTACCTCTACGATTTTCCCATCTGCCGTGATCTGTTTGACAAGAGCGCCGTTTTCGATGAAATATTGCGTTCCGTCATTAAAAAGAATCTCCCCTGAAAGAATCGTTCCCGCGGAGTCGATCGTCAGAGAACGCAATTCCGCGTTCGACAGGATTACCGAAGCGACATAGGAACGATCAGAAGAAAGCATTGGAACACTAAGGGGGTCGAGTTGGACCTGCTCGCTCTTGATATAACGCACAGGTTTCCCATTCTCGAACTCGACACGGCTGCCATCCGAAAGTGTCATTTTTACAAGTTCGGTCTTCCGGTCCCAAAGCCCTTGCGCGTTCTGGAAAGTAATAAAGTGATACGTCCGGCCATCGGCCGTCGTCATAAGATCCGGCTGATCGACCCCGTTCAGATCAATATAGCTCGTAATGTTTCCATTAGGCTCTTCCTTGCGGACCATGTGGGAATTGGCGTAAATGGACTTTGTCCCGTCCGTGTACGTTCTCACATAATCCGTCATGATCTGGGTCGAAGCATTCCACCTTAGATCGGTCAGAACGCTACCGTCGGAGAGCGTGACTGCCCCGAGTTTGTGATCCGTAACCTGAAACACCGTTCCGTCGCTCAAAGCAATGGAACGGATATTCCCACTGGCATCAAAAACCTGTGAAGGAACACTATTTTGTGTCAGAGCCACCGAAGAAAGAGTTCCTGCGGAATTCACTGTGCTTTCAAAGAGTTTCAGATTACCGGACGAGTCCGTGAGATACTCGGGCAGTTGATTATGAAGCGTAAGAACCTCTCCTTTTCCCGAAATGAACTTTGTCATTTTCGAGTTCGCGTCATAATCGATCTCAGTCGAGATCTTGTTACCCAGGGTACTTTGAATAGCCGGGTATTGAGAAAGATCCGCCGAGATCGCGGAAAACGGGATCGGGGAAGCGCTCCCCGCAGGCGTGACATCGGACAAAATGGATCGGTAACCGGTGATCGTGCCGGAAGACCGCAATTCCACGATCTGGTATTGATAGAGATTGCCGGTTGCGTCGCGATAACTGCTCAAAAGACCGTCTTCATAACGGATATCGGAACCGTCTTGCATCAGGATCCGGGAGGGGATGCCTCCTTCATACAAGCTCGTTGCAGAAGCATCTCGGGACAGAACCGAAAGAACTTGGCCCTGATCGTCCACCCTGTAACTGAACCAAATCCGACTCCCATCTGGTTCGATCACGGAATTTACGATTCCCGTGCTGCCATAAAGGGTTTTCTCTCCCGAACTCGTTATCTTAAGAACCGGCTTGGAGTTTTGATAAAGAAGTTTATCGCCATTTGAAAACTGAAACACTCCATCCGTGAGCGTACCGTTCACGTCAAACTGAGGAAGATATAGCTGATATTCTCCTGGATTTTCGACGGAAACGATCGTGCTCCCGTCATATTTTATGATAAGCCCGTTTTGAGCCGTCACGCTAATGAGACCCTCCGGAAGCGTCGGTAGAACAGGCATCGCAGGAAGGGTCATATCGGGTTGATTGAGCGTGACGTCAAGTCTCACGAAAGTGGAAAAATCTCCCGGGACTCGAACTAAAATCGGATTCACGCCCGCAGAAAGCTGCCAACGCTCCGATTGAGCCGTCCCGTTGACCGTATAGGTCAGTAAATACTCGGAATTTGTAACCGCTGTCGCGGACGTAAATTGAATGACAGGGATTGTCTTCAGCGCGATGGAATCAGAATAAACCTGACTAAGATTTCCAACTTGATCCCGAAGCTGATATTGGATGACTTTATCCCCGTCCGCACCCGCAAGCGTCAGCCCCTTTGTTGCAGCGAATGACTCCCAAGCCGTCCAAGTTGTCCCGCTATCAATAGTAAATCTCATTTGGTTCACGCCTGACCCCGTATCAGCCCCCGAAAGATCTAACGCTACTTCTTTTGAGGACGTGTACAAAGCTCCTCCATTGATGGTGATCGCACCGATTGGGGCGATCGTATCTACCGTCACATTCCAATTCGCAATGGTTTGATTGCCAGACGGATCAACCTCCGCAATAGAAAGCGCGTTGACTCCTTCCTCGAGATCTGCAAAAACTTTCGTCTTGGCGATACCGTCGGCGGTATAGGTCAAAGTGTAATTTTTTTGGTTGGTGACCGAAGGTGAAGTGAAAAGGATCTCGGGTGGTACGGTGTCCAGCGTGATCTTCCATTCGATCAGAACCGGTGTTCCGTTATAACCATTCACTGTCTTCTGGACCGCGTTCAAACCTTCCGTAAGAGAGATCGTTTCTTCGTAACTATTTCCGTCCGCCGTGTAACGCACAGCGTATCCGCTCGTGTTCGTGAGAATCTGCGGGGGATAATTTTCCGTTAAGCTACTGGTTTCAATCCCGGCCGAGCTATATTCCTTTAAGATGCGTTTAATAAGACGCGATCCGGTGTAATCGTAATCGTCTGAGGTTTTTGTCTTTCCATCCGTGTAATAGACCTGGATCAGCAGATGCGTCCGCAAACCCGCAGTATTGTAATCTGTACAATATTTTCGTGTTCTGACACCATTCTCATAAAAATCTTCCTGAAATGACTTGACCGTCTTTCCATCTGAATAATAAGCTGTTGAAGTGCTTCCGGTCTTTAGTCCGGCAGGGTCATATTGGATCTGATAATAATTCGTGGGTACACCATTTACAAAAGGACGGCTTTCGGAAGTCTTCATGGTCGTACCATTCGGATAATACGTCACCGCACTATCTTGCGTTTTCACACCCGTGGTACTGTAGGTCGCCTGGTTGTAGCCCGCTCTGACCGCCCCTGCGTAATACTCATCCTTAACCACCTTGGCCGTCTGACCATCCGGATGATAAGTCGTCATAATATAATGGGTCTTTACGCCGGCGAAATCGTTGACCGTCTGGTACAAATAGGTCCGAAGGTTATTCCCATATCGAATGTCATCGATCGTCTTAACCGTGGTGCCATTCGAGTCATATGTGACATTCCAATCCTGGGTCTTCACTCCACTTATCGTATATGAGGAACTTTTCTTACTTGTCCGAACTCCTACTTCATAATAATCTTCCTGAGATGACTTTACCGTTCTTCCGTCCGGGTAATAGGCTGTTGAGCTGCTTCCGATCATTAATCCTGAAGAATCGTATTGGATTTGATAATAATTCGTGGGCACACCGTTCACAAAGGGACGGCTTTCGGAAGTCTTCACCGTCGTACCGTTCGGATAATACGTCACAGCGCTATCCTGAGTCTTCACGCCCGCAGCACTAAAAGTGGCCTGGTTATAGCCTGTTTTAACACCTGCGCTGAAGAAATAGGCCGTGAATATTTTGACCGTTTTCCCGTCGGTATGATACGTAGTCGATTTATAAGAAGTCTTCAGGCCAGCCGAATCGTATGTCGTTTGATATAGAAAGGTCTGAAGCCCGTTGGAATACCGGTAGTCATCGACCGTGGCAGGTTTTTTGTTGTCATAATAGGTACTGACGATCTTCTGGATAAGATTGCCGGCACTGTCGTAAAAATATTGGACAGGCGGAGTAAAAGCCAACCCCTTCGTCTCCACCGTGTACGCCGTCGTCCCCACCTCGCTACTCACGAAATTGATCATCCCAACCGTCCCAAGCCCCGTAATATCAAATGCATAATTCTGATGCGTCGTAGCAGGCGTCACCCAGAACGACTTCTTCACCCCCGATGTGTTAACAAACTCCACCTTCAACTTCTTCCCGGCGGTCCCGTTCAACGCAAACATCACGGTATTCGCTAAAGTCTCCCCGGTCCCCACAAACACGTTCGAACTATTAAATGAGCCCCATCCGATCGTACTCGTTGTGTATTCCCCAGCCACATTCACCTGGGAATTCACATTAAACATCGTCGAACTCGTCTGCGTCGCTGTCACCGTCGCTGTGTCTGAGGCTACTGTCGTCCCGTGACTTGATCCCACCACCGGACTCGCGAAAAACCTCGAAATGTTGGCAAGATTGTAGACAGTCCCCGCCACCACAGGCGTGTAACTCAGGGCATTCGTTATTACGTAAATTTTCCCTGCGGTTCCGCCATGCTCCACATCTGACACCACGCTCACAGAGGCAATGCTCGATTCATTCAACGCGCTGATATCAAAACTGTAATTCTGGTACCCCGTTGAAAGATCTGCCCAAAACTGGGATTTCGCACCTGTCGTATCCACCACCTCCACCTTTACTCGCATCACGTGATCCGCCCTTAACGCCATCAGCAATGGACTCCCCACATTCCCAGCCGTCCCCTGAAACACGTTCGAACTATCGAAATAGCCCCACGAGATCTGTCCCACCGCAAAATCATCATTCTCACTGTCCGCATCAATCACCGTCTCCGGCTCCACAGGCAGACTGTATTGAAAGGAATACTTCGTCGAATCATACTGCACAAAATTGTTCGTCCCGTTGGCACTCTGCCCAGCAGAGGTCGTACCAAGGCTGGAAGTTGCTGCAGGAGCCCAAGGTAGCGTTGTAATCGCACTCGCCGAATACGTCGTCCCCGCCACCACTGGCGTATAACTCAGACCATTCGTGATCACGTAAATCTTACCGCTCGTCCCACCATGTGCCACATCCGACACCACGGTCACCGACGCGATACTCGACTCGTTCAACCCGCTGACATCAAAACTAAAATTCTGGTAACCCGTTGAAAGATCCGCCCAAAACTGCGCCTTCGCTCCCGTCGTGTCCACCACCTCTACCTTCGCTCGCATCACGTGATCCGCCCTTAGTGCCATCACTAACGGACTCCCCACATTAGCTCCGCTCCCCACAAAGACATTCGAACTGTTGAAATAACCCCACGAGATCTGTCCCACCGCAAAATCATCATTCTCACTGTCCGCATCAATCACCGTCTCCGGCTCCACAGGCAGACTGTATTCAAATGAGAACTTCGTCGAATCATACTGCACGAAATTGTTCGTCCCGTTGGCACTCTGCCCTGGCAATGTCGTCTTCAAACTAGCGCTAGCTAAAGGAGTCGATGATAACGCCGTGATCGCGCTCGCTGAATAAGTCGTTCCTGATACCGCAGGGGGTTCTGCCGAACGAAACACTTTACGGTCGGAAGAAGCGTTATAGAGATCCTGATCGGCGATAAAGGCGTTCAGGTCTTTCCGGGCTTCGACCTGATCCTTTTCGGGCATGGCATTTTTAACAGCCCAATTGAGTTTTTCAATGTAGGTGCCATAGGAGCAGACGTCCCCATTGTTAAGAAGCCCTGTGCGATCGTAGGCATAAACACCTTCCTCAGTGATCACATACTCTTGATCCCCCGCATGAGCGAGATCGAATTCGGAAGGTCCCGTCACCAAGGATCCTCCGGTATGCGTATGCGAAACAAAAGTGGCTTTTTTAATCAACTGACTGGCGGCCGAAAGGATCCCGAGTTCGCTTTTACCCCCGGAAGTAAAGAGAACGATCTCCCCATGAAGTACGATCACACCGGTTTCGAATGGAAGCTCCGCGAGCTTTCTCAGGTCTTCAACCGTGATCTTTTTCACGATCACCGCGGTTGAGAACTCCGGCCTCAGAAGATCAAGCGCATCCTGAAAATCATAACGCTCGTAATCATAGTGAGTGATATCGTTGGCGGCGGGAGTGGAAGGTGACAAAGGCCCCTGTTCATTTGATAAAAAGTCTGTCGTTGTGAAAGTCTTGACCGGCGGCGTTGTGATCGCCTGGATCGTTCCTGTCACGGGCGTTGTCGCGAAAAGCTGCGTCGAAGGAACGACATAATCCTTCGGAAGGATCTCCCCCGCCCAAAGGATCTGGTTCCAACCAAAAACAAAAGCGACAAATAGTGCAGTAAATTTGTGCGGGCAAGAACAGTTAAAGTTCATAGAAGGTCCTCAGAATTTTTCGCGACAGAGGTTTTTCTGGCTAAATGCGGAATGTTTGTTCTTTTCAAAAAATGGATAACGGCTTCGCGGGCGAGGCAAGAAAGGGTCCGATGTTCCTCCTCAGCGCGTTCCCAAAGGATCTGGTAGAGTTCAGGATCAAGGATGAAGGTGATCTGGACCCAGGTACCATTCGACATCGGATCTTGCGGCGAGATCTTGGGTGTTTCCGTGACATGCTCCATGGCTTCCTCCTTCAGAACTTTTTTTAAAACGAGCGGTCCCAATACTCATCATCCCGCCGGAAGCGGGATGGGGCCGTCCAAACTACCCTCTTGGAAATCAATGATAAGTTTGGGCTGACAGGAGCCTAACTCCGCGCGAAGGAAATGAGAACGGGAAGAAGCGGAATATTTCTGCGGAATCGTTCGTAAAGCGTTAAGAGTCTATCAATAGTAGGGGTGTATAGCGGACCGCGGAAGGTGTACGGCGTACGGAGTACTTCGAAGAATGCGGGATTCGTGGTACGTGGCTCGTGGAACGTAGCGCGTGGTGCGGTATTTGTGGCCCGTGCAACGTGGATCGTGGCGCGGTATTTATGACGGCCGGCCCGCCGCCGCATCCTACATCGGATTGAGAGCGACGCGTATGCGTTCGGGAACCCGGCGTGCTTCCACGAGTTCCATGATCTCGGCGATGTAGGTTTGAATATGCGGCGGAGGTGTGCCGTCAAAAAGAAGGAAAAGGTTCAAAAGAAAACGACGGATCTCGGTGGCGACTTTTTTGTCCCGGATCTGCGAGAGTCGAAATTCAAGTTCTTCTGAAGACATCGCGTAAACTCCCTTTTCTGATAAAAAACTAACACCTTATTTTGATAAGAACAAGGCATCTAGAATTTCGATATAGCATTAACTAGCATCGTTTATCATTTTTTGAGATTATCTCTTCAAAACACCAAATAAACGCTGAAGAAAACACGCGCCCAACTCGATAATACAACACAAGTTACGAGCTGTTTTCTTCCGTAAAAGATCCATCAAGAACATTTTTAAAGAGACGCAGACTCTGCACCCTAACGAAGGAGTGTTCGCTCATGCTGAAAAAGATCCTGTCGATCGCGATCCTGATCGCCTTTATTTCTCTCGCCCCCTCTTCTGCTTTCGCCGTCGGTTCCGGCGGTTATGAGAACGCCTCGTTCAGCGCCAAACAGCTAGCTTTGGGCGGCGCAGGAACGGCCTCACCAGACGAACCCGCGGCCATTTCGTATAACCCGGCCGGCATCGCGGACCTCCCGGGCGTGCAGTTCCAGACAAACGCGAATTTCATCAGCCTGATCACATACAAAGATAACAACAGGACGGGCGACACCCACAGCTCCGGAACGCTCAACCTGGTTCCCACCGGCTATATGACCGTCAATCCCGGGAAAATGTTCTGCGACCGCTTGGGTCTCGGCGTCGGCTTTGATTCGCCCTTTGGAATGATGACCAAGTACAATTCGAATGATCCGGCGGTGCATTACGCGGGTTGGAACAATTATCTGAAGATGTTCTCGATCAAGCCCACGATCGCCTACAAGGTCACCGACAAGATCTCCGTCGGCGCCGGACCGGTGTGGTACCGGATCACGGATTTCGGCGGGGTTCAGGGCTATCCGAACAATCTCATTACCGCCCCGTTCGGCGTCACAAGCCCTGACGGACAGATCCGGATCAATACCTCGGGAAACCACTGGGGATGGCAATTGGGCACCTTGATCAAGCTCACTCCGAAGCACCGTTTGGGTTATTATTTCCGAAGCCCGGTGATCGTGAAAACGAGCGGCTTGGCGAAGGTGGAGAATTCCAATGTCCCCGCGGCCTTCGGCGGTCTGGGACTCCGGAATTATGAAACCGGTGTTCATACCAAGGTCACGCTTCCGATGAACATGACCTGGGCCTACGCGTATCAGCCCACGGAAAAGACCCACTACGAGGCGGATTTCACATGGTCTCATTGGTCGCTCTATAAACGCCAGTATTTCGTGGCAGACCCGTCCGGAAATGTGAGGGATGACACCATCCTGAACAACATCCGCTCCGCGGACAAGGACTATCGAGACAGCTTCGGGATCCAGCTCGGCGTCAGTCATAAACTGACCAAGAAGCTGACGCTACGCGGGGGAAGCTGGTTCTATTGGACCCCCATTCCCAACAAATCGTTCATCCCCGCCGTCCCTGACTCGAATCACCTGGCGATCAGCCTCGGCGCGGGCTACGAGATCAATAAATACCTGACCGCGGACATCTGCTATTACAATTCGTTCTATTTCACGAGGAGCATCAATAACAGCATCGGGGAGAACGCGGCGCTCCTTAATTCCTCGGTCGACGGGGACTACTACTCTTATTCCCAGGCATTCACGATCAGCCTGACCGCCCACTGGGATGATATTTTTCCGCGGGCCTTCGGGAGCAAAGGACCGGAAGCGCCTTCGATCGAGATGAAGCCTGGGATGTAAGTCGAACAAATAAAAAAAGCCACGAGGTTTTTCCTCGTGGCTTTTTTTGTGTCCAGAAAAGAGATTATTTTTTCCGCACAATCTTCCCGCGGAACGAGCTAAGGTCGAAGGCTTTCCATTCCTCATAAGGCGTGCGCGAAAGAAGCGACTCCACCACCTTGCCGGGGTCCTTGTCCTTGAAGAGCATCTGATAGACCTCGCCCATGATCGGCAACTGGAGGTCTTCCCGCTCACAAAGCTGGTGGACGCTCAAAGCCGTGTCCACGCCCTCGGCGACCATGGCCATTTCCCCGAGGATCTTTTTTATCTTGCGACCCTTGCCAAGCTCGCGGCCCACATGAAGATTGCGGCCGTGCTTGGAAAAACAGGTCGTGATGAGGTCGCCGATCCCGGAAAGACCGAAGAAGGTGTTGGGGTTCGCGCCGTGTTTCACGCCGAGTCGCACGATCTCGTAAAGTCCGCGCGTGATGAGACCCGACTTGGTGTTGTCCCCGAACTTCAGGCCGTCACAAACACCGGCCGCGATCGCGATCACGTTCTTGAGCGCGCCGCCGAACTCGACCCCCACCAGATCCTTCTGGACGTAGATCCGGAACTGGGGATCGCGAAAATATTCCTGAACGTACTGGGCATGTTTCGGGTTCTCTGAAGCCGCCACGGTCAGGGTCGGGATCCTGCGCGCCACTTCTTCTGCGTGCGAAGGCCCTGATAACACCACGAGCGGAAGTTTCTTGCCCAGAACCGAACGGATGATCTCAGAAGGCCTCAGGCAGGTCTTCTTTTCGATCCCTTTGGCAGTACTCACGAGGATCTTGCCCTTAAATGAAAGCCCTTTGATCCTGGAAATGACACTGCGCAGATACTGCGAAGGAATGGCAAGGACTAGCACGTCCCCGAAATCGACCGCTTCGTTGAGGTCGGAGGTGACGCGAAGATCTTTGGGCAGTTTCACGCCCGGCAGAAATTTAACATTTTCGCGTTTTTTCCGGAGCACTGCGGCGTAGTCCTCAAAAGCGGACCAGATCATCACGTCATTCCCGCGACGATGGTTCACGAGCGCAAGGGCCGTTCCCCATCCACCGTCCCCGAGCACTGTCACTTTGATCTTCTTCGTCATCTTAACCCTTTCTATCATCGTTCCACGCGCCACGAGCCACGGGCCACGGGCCACGGGCCACGCGGATGAGGTTAAAGCCAAAAAATTTTTCACTCCGAACTCCGTACCCAGAACTCAGTACTTACTTACAGCGGCAGCGTTTCTTGAGAAGCGCGTGCTCCTTGACCACTTGTTTGATCTCTTCGGGCACACGACACGGCTTCATCGCCTTATTCACGAACACGTGGACGGTGTGCCCCGTCGCGAGCACGATGTGGGTTTTCGCGTTCATCACCTGGTACTCAAATCGGATCGTGCTGTTACCGACCTCGACCACGCTTGTGCGCACCGTAATATCGTCGTCGTAGGTCGAGGGCGCGAGATAATTCGCGTGCGCCTCCGCGACCGGCAGGTAGATCCCTTTTTTTTCGCACTCGGTGTAGGGAAACCCCAGCGCCCGGAAATACTCCGTGCGCGCGGCCTCGAACCATTTCAGATAGTTCGCGTAGTAGGTGATCCCCATCTGATCCGTGTCCGCGTAAAGCACCCGGTAACGGTAATCGAAATATTCCATATTTCTCCTCGGGGAGCGTGGAACGTCCGACGGGAAACGAAACCGTTCACCGTTCCACGCTTGCCGTTTCCCGTTCTTTAAAAGAAACTCTTCTTCGTCTGAACCTTCTCTTTGCGCTCAGCCGCGAACTTTTCCAGGAGCTCGCGTTCCTGCTTGCTCAATTTCACCGGGACCTCGATATCGACCTTCACGTACTCGTCCCCGCGCCGTCCTTCCATCCCGAAAGCCGGAACGCCCTCGCCCTTGATCTTGAGGACCTTCGCCGACGGAGTGCCCGCCGCGATCTCAAGAGCCGTTTTTCCCGTAAGCGTCGGCACTTCCACTTCGCCGCCCAGCACCGCCACCGTGTAAGGGATCAGAACTTCGCAATAAATGTCGTTCCCCTGCCGCTCGAAGGTCTTGTTCTTTTTGACAAGCACCTGAATGTACAGATCGCCGCGTGATGCGCCGCCTTGTCCGGCCTCGCCTTCTCCGGTCACGCGAAGCCGCGAACCGTGCTCGATCCCGGCTGGAATTTTCACCTGAAGTTTCCGGGTCTTGCGCGCGCGTCCCTCTCCGTGACAACTCGGGCAGGGCTTCTCGATCGCCTCTCCCGCGCCACGGCACCGGGGACAAGTCCTGCGAAGCGTGAAAAACCCCTGGGAGACGCGAACTTCTCCACGCCCCCCGCAATCCGTGCAGGTTTTCTTCTGGGAACCTTTTTCGGCGCCTGTGCCCTGGCACTCACCGCAAGTTTCCTTGCGCGGGATCTCAAGGTCAAAGGTCTTGCCGGTGAGCACCTCGGTGAGCTCGAGCTCCACCGTGTATTCCAGGTCAGATCCCCGCTGGCCCCGGCCACGCCGTCTCCCGCCGCCCCCGCTGCCGCCAAAGAAATCCTCGAAAAGATCGCCAAAAATATCGTTGAACCCGCCGAACGCGTCCTGAAAACCTTCGAAGCCGGAAAATCCCGCGCCACCCATATTGTGCCCGAACTGGTCGTAACGGGCCCGCTTGTCCGAGTCGCTCAAGACGGCGTAAGCCTCCGCGGCCTCCTTGAATTTTTCCTCCGACGCCTTGTCCCCGGGATTGCGGTCGGGATGGTACTGAAGGGCGAGTTTGCGGTAACTCTTCTTGATCGTCTCCCCGTCCGCAGTCCGGGTCACACTCAACACTTCATAATAATCGCGTTTGGCCATGAATTAAATCCCGTGCCACGAACGAACGGGCCACGTGCCACGTAAATGTAGAAAACTCTTCGTGGAGCGTCGCGCGTGGAACGTGGCTCGGCCTTTTTAAGTAATTTCGTCCTCTTTCTCTTCGGAAGAGGACGTTTTTTGTTGGGGTGACACGCGGACACGGACCTTCGCGGCTCTGAGAAGACGGTCATGCAGCATGAAACCGGGTTCGAGTTCGTCGACGATCTGGTCTTCCTTGCCTTCCTCGGGCACGTGCGCGACGACTTCGTGGAAATGCGGATTGAACACCTGGTCCGCCGTCTCGATCCGCTTGAGCCCGTGCATCTTGAGAATGTCGTTTAACTGTTTCTGCACGCGTTCCACACCGGAGATGAGCGTTTTCAGGTTCTGCCGCAGAGCGTCTTCGTCGGAAGCGTTCACGGAAGCCGTGTTCGCGTGGCCCACCGCGCGTTCAAAATTATCCACGACCGGCAAAAGATCCCTCAAGATCCGCTCCTGGCTGAACTTGATGAAATCTTCTTTGTCCTTGGCGTTCCGTTTCTTGGCATTTTCATAATCCGCCGCCGCCATCAGGAATTTCTGACGCAATCCTTCGAGCTCCTCAACCTTCTTCTTGAGGGCCTCGTGCTCCGCGGCCGGAACTTCGATCTTTTCACCGTCTTGGGCTGAGGAAGCGGTTGCGCCCCCCTCGACCGGCTGCCCGTCGTCCTGCTTTTTAGGATGGTCCTTCTTGTGATGATGGCTCATGATGCTTCAAACTCCCTTTGTTCAAGAATATCACTTATGGTTGCGGCCATACGAGAGATCAAAGGAATGACCTGCCGGTAGGCCATACGCCGGGGGCCCAGGACCGCGATGACGCCCTGACGGTTCTTTCCCGCGCCGTAGCGGGCTGTCACGATCGCGCAATCTTCGAGCGCTTCGTGCGAATGCTCGCGGCCCACAGAAACGGACACGCGCCCCAGGTCCGCGTGAGTCAGGACCCATTGCATCAACGCCACTTTTTCCTCAATGACGGCCAGGAGATTCCGGACCTTCCGGACGTCCTGGAATTCCGGTTTTTCAAGCATGCGGGACAATCCCTGCAAAGAAAGCTTGATGCGTCCCGGACTTTCGATCTCCAAACTCTCCGTCGAAGGCATCAGAACCAGTCCGATCTCCTGAGAGAGCGAGGAAAGCAAAAGAGAGATATGGTCCAGGAACTCCTCAAGCTTGTCGCCCCCGTCGGAGGGAACAAGCTCCTCTCCCAAACGGACTAAGGGTTCGGAAACCGTGGTTTCGAACGAAGTGTGATCCAGATAATAACGGTAACCATGATCCGTCGGTAAACGGCCTGACGAGGTATGGGGATGCGTGAGATAACCCATTTCTTCCAGAGAGCCCATCTCATGGCGGATCGTCGCCGGCGAAAAGGAGATCGCATATCGTTCGGCGATCAGCCGGGAACCCACCGGTTGCGTGGTCTCAATATGCGTCTCGATCACACCCCGAAGGATGTTGTTCTGTCTTAAGGATAAGGTTTCCATAGTCCTAATTCATATTAATTTCCGCAAAACGGAAATTAGGGCAGTCCCAATTCTGATCAATCGAAGCAAAGCTGCGATTGGGGCTGCCCTGGTTACCATTCAAGAAAAGAAAATAATAATCAGGGCTGTCCCAACTACCATTTATGTAAAGAATTTTACAGTTGGGATAGGGCGGGTATGATAACAAAAAACGCCTCATATGAAAAGGAGGCGTTATGGCTTAATAAAAGAACGCCGGGCCTCCCCCTAAGGGAAAGCCCGGCGCTCATCCCCATACCGGTCTGAGATTTAATCCTGCGGCGGTTCCGGGGGTTCCTGTAATTCCTGAGATCCCTCGGACCCCTTGGACTCCTTGTTGCCCCAATGCTTGCGCATCTTACCCATGTGCTCCTTGCGCTTCGCTTCCATCTTGGCGAATTGTTCGGGCGTAAGGATCTCTTTCATCGCGAAGACGCCATCGATCCTTTGCGCGAACATCTGCGCCTTGAGAGCGTTCACCTCGCCCACGAGCCCTGCCACATCCGCGCGCGTCGCGCCTGGCTTCTCGATCGCGGCATGGAGCGCCTCCATTTTTGTCTTCATCTGCTCACGCGCCGCCTTATTGCTTTCCTTCTGGGCCTCGCGTTGGGCCTTGAGTTTTTCCTTCTGTTCCGGGGTCAGCTTGAGATCTTTCATCATCTCTTCGAACTTCGGGCCTTTCCCCTGCTTGCCCCCCTTGCCACCTTCCGAGCTATTTGCCTCCGTTGCAGCGTAGGCGACAGGCCCCACGGCCATCAACCCTACCACCATCAAAACTGCCACGACCTTTTTCATTTTGTTTTCCATTTTGAAACCCTCCCTTTTCTGTTCCATAAGACAAACCGCATCCCGGAAAAGTTCCGTTACCCGGCCGTCATTTCTTCAAAAACCAATTCGTCGTCTTTGAGATCCCCGTTCAAAAGCTCCGTATTCCCTGTCTGGAGCCCGTTCATAAAAGTCATCTGTTCGGAAATATAGCCATAGACCGGATCCGCGTAACTGGATGGCCATTTCGCGACTATCACGATCACAAGGATCATGGCTGTGACGAAAGCCGCCCGGAAAATGGGCGCTGAGATCCTGAAAAAAGGCGCCAGGGACTCCGCCAACCCTCCGAACCAATCCCAGGAATGCCTGCGCTCCGCCTCGATCCTCTCCTGGATCTTCACCCAAACAGCATCCTCCGGCTTCATTTCCTCGGCCTCCTTAAAAGGCATCACCGCAGTCTGCCGGACCCCTTCCAAAAATTCCCGGCAATGGGGACACGAGGTCAAATGACGTTCGATACCGGCGCTTTCCGCGGGATCAAGCGCCTGATCCACATAGTCGGTCATCAGTCGGTCTTGTATCTTTTTACATTCCATGGCTCGCTACCTCCCTTCGCCCGATCGCCATCAAGGTTTCACGGGCTCTCTTAAGTCTCGAACGAACGGTATTGATATTGATCCCAAGACTGTCCGCGATCTCCTGATAATCCATGCCTTCGATCTCGCGGGAGAGAATACAGGCCCGCTGATCCGGATTCAACTGTTCCAGCAGGAGGTTCAATCGTCTCCCGGCATCTTCCACCTCGAGGCGCTTCCCCGCCTCGGGCTGGGACGCGATCGCAGGATCGTCCAATACTTCTTCCACTTCGCGGTTCGTCACACGGCTTCTTTTCTTCGCGTGGTTGATCGCGGTATTCACAGCGATCCGGTAAAGCCAGGTCTTGAACGAGGATTCGAACTTGAAGGCACGGAGATGGCGGTGAACCTTAAGGAACACGTCCTGGGTCACCTCTTCAGCGTCCGGCTTCGCGTTCACGACCCGGTACGCCAGGGTGTAGACATATCCGGAAGTTTTTTGATAGATCTCCCGAAAGGCCATCATGTCCCCCTCTCCCGCTCTAACGATCACTTCCCGCTCGATCTCTTGCATAGTCTCAAACTCCAGGCTCCGACGGCTTAGACCGCCTTATCGGAGAAAAAGTTCCAAAAAAAACGGCCCGATCTTTTGGACCGGGCCGTTCCATATTCTGACCGCAAAGTATCCGCTGCTTCAGGATCAAAACCCCATTTTCTTTTTCATATCATTCGCGGACTTTTGCACTTCCTTGGCGGCTTTTTCGGCTTCCCGCTTGGTGCAGGCGAGCACGCGATCCGCCTTGCGCCTCACCAGGATCTGGTCTTTTTCCATGTCTTTCTTCCCGAGGGTCGCGACCCAATCCCCGACCTGGTCAATCGGCGTATCCTTGGAACAATCCGCCGCGAAAACAACCGTGGAAGTACTTGCGAACATGAGTGTTAAAACAAAAAACGCTGTCATGAATTTACGCATGGCCTTGTCTCCTTTTGTCCAATGATCCAGGTTTAAAAAACACAGGGGCATTATAATCGGAAATAGAGCTTCCGCAACCTGAATACCCTTGCGTTGGAAAGGCGAAACAAAGGACGCATCCCTTCGGCGCTTCCTTAGCGGCTTTTTCGGCTTCCCGCTCGATCTCTTGCATAGTCTAACCCCAGGCTCAAAGCAGGAAAGATTAAAGCTCCAACTCCTTTTGTAGTTTTTCCGAGGACTTACGCGCTTCCTCCGCAGCTTTCTCGGCCTTCAACTTCGCGCAGGCGAGCCTAGGATCCGCTTTCCATTCCGCGAGAATTTTATCTTTTTCCGCTCCACTTTTTCCGAGGGTCACGACCCAATCCGGCCATTGATCCCTTAGATTTTCTTCCGAACAGTCTAAGGAGTCCCAAAGATTCCCGGCGGCTTGCTCAGCCTTCCGTTTCTCGCAAGCGAGCACACGATCCGCCTTCCGCTTCGCGAGGATCTTCTTTTTTTCTTCCCCCCTTTTCAAAATCGTATGGATCCGGTCCCCCCATTTTTCCTTCCGGGTCTCTTTCGAACAGTCTAAGGAGTCCTGCAGACTCTCGTCAGCTTTCTCGGCCTTCCTCTTCGCGCAAGCGAGCGCGCGATCCGCCTTCCGCTTCGCGAGGATCTTCTTTTTTTCTTCCCCCCTTTTCAAAATCGTATGGATCCGGTCCCCCCATTTGTCCGTCAGAGTTTCTTTCGAACAATCCGAAGCATGGGCCAGAGTCACGTGCCCCCCGAAAAAAATGCACGCCAGAAAGAATGCAAAAATGATTTTACGCATGGTTCCGTGTCCTTTTCTTGGCAAGTCCCCGAAGATGCCAGACATTATATTCGGAAACGACGGGGCCGCAACTTCAATACCTTTGGGATCTGAGGGCAAAAGGCGCGACGGGCCCTGGAGAAATTAAAGAATACCGACTTGTTTGTAATAATCGTAAACGGTCTTTGCGGAGCGAAAAACCGCCCAGAAAAGGACGGAGGAGAGGATCAACACAATCACGGTCACGACGATCTTGGTGCGCCGGCTATACGTCGGATGGAACCATACGAACGGCAGGGCGAACGGCCCGACCGTCAAAAAACTCGCGATCAGGAACATGGGCTTTCCGTACCAAGGGACCTGTACTGTTTCCGGGCGCATGACAAGGAATTCTTTACAGAACCGGCACTTGACGGCTTCTTCCTGGATCTCTTCGGCGCAAAAAGGACATTTCATAACGTTAGCTCTTTCTGAAAAAACGTTTGATCGAGTTCAGCAAACGATCGAGCGCGTTCTCTTCGAAGATCTCGGATCCACAGAATACACAAGTCAGATTCCCCGAAGACGTTTCCTTTTTACACGCCCGGCAAAGAACCGTCCGGTGCCCTCCGGTCTCTTCCTGTTCCCATTTCTTTTGGAGCCGCTCAGGGGGTTCCTCGTCCTTCACTTCCCAATCAGGAAGTTCCTCATCCTCGTTCACGATCGACATCTTCAGGCCCTTTCTTCGCTTCCGCGGCACGAGCGATCTTCTGAAGCATACCCCCGAAAACATAAGCATGCAACGGCAACACCCCGTACCAGTAAAGGATCCCCCAGAGTCCCTTGGGAATGAACCGGGCTCTCTGCTGAAGCTTACAGCAGCCGGGATCCCCAATATCCTTCTCGATCTTGAACTCCAAGGTCGCGACCCCTGGTAGTTTCATTTCCGCGATCAAGAAAAGTTCGCTTCCTTCCATGACATGACCCACGCGCCAGAAATCCAGCGCATCCCCGGAACGGATCTCCTGGATGCTCCTCCGTCCCCTCCGGAGTCCCACTCCGCCCACCATCCGGTCCAGAAAACCCCGAAGCTTCCAGAGACCGTCAGCATGATACCAGCCGGTCGTGCCGCCGATCATCTTGATCGTATCCCAGACTTGTCCGGGACTAGCCTGAACTTTCACGCTCCGCTCATCCTCAAAAACGGTTCCTCCCGCCCATTGAGGGTCGCCTGGGTACAGCATTTCCGCGGGTGGAACCTTCCCCGCGTCACTCCAGTGAGTCTTGACGCTGTCCTCTTCGACTCTCTGCAACGCAAGTTTCATCGCCATACGGCAATCTAAAAGTTCCTGTGGAAGAATTTTCAGGATCCGCAGATCCTGACAGATTACGGGATTACGAAGTCCTTCAGCCAGCGCGCGCGCCATCGGACCCGGGATAGGCGTCACCAGGTGGATCCAATAGGCGCTCAGGCGCGTCGAAAGGAACGGGATCGCGAGAAGCCGGCGTTTCGGAAGCCCGGCTTCTTCAGCGTAAAGTTCCATCAGCTTCCGGTAACTCACAACATCCGGCCCGCCAATGTCGTAGGTCTCACCCTTGGTTTCCGGACGTTCGAGACAGCTTGTCAGATAATTCAGAACATTACGGATCGCGATCGGCTGACACGGGGTCTCGAGCCATTTCGGGATCACCATCACGGGCAAGCGGTCCACCAGATAACGGACGATCTCAAAAGAAGTACTGCCGGAACCAATGATCATGGCGGCCCTGAGCACCGTCACGGGGACTTTCCCCGCCCGGAGGATCGTCGCCACTTCCGCGCGCGACCTCAGATGATGACTGAGGTCCGAACTCACGTCCCCGAGCCCCCCAAGATAGATGATCCGCTCAAGACCCGCTTCTTCCGCAGCCCTCGCCATATTCGCCGCGGCCCGACGGTCCGCATGCTCAAAGATCTTGGGACGGGATAACATGGAGTGAACGAGATAATAGGCGACCCCGCAGCCCGCCACCGCTTTTCGAAGAGCCATAGGATCTAGAAGATCGGCGGCCACGAGCTCGACATTGGGGAAATTAGCCCAGGGACGGCTTTGAAGTTTTTGGAGTGAGCGGGCAACAGCGCGAACGCGATAACCTTTCTCGAGGAGAAGCGGGATCAACCGACCCCCGACATACCCCGTCCCACCCGTCACCAGAATAGTCTTGGATTTCATGAAGGTGACTCGACTTCTAGGATCCTGCCGTTCAAACGATATTCACTTCGTAAGAAAGCTCGATCCCGAATTTTTCTTTCACGGACGCGGCAACGGCCTTGGCAAGCTCGAGGATCTCCCGGCCCGTCGCACCGCCGTAGTTCACGATCACAAGCGCCTGGGTTTTGTGGCAACCCATCTTCCCGAACACTTGCCCTTTCCAACCGCATTGCTCGACGAGCCAGCCCGCCGGGACTTTGACCGTTCCGTCTTGCTGCGAGTAGTGCGGCATGTGGAGATATTTCGCGGCAAGCTTGTCGTATTGTTCCTGAGGAATGGAGGGATTCTTGAAAAAACTTCCGGCGTTGCCGAGCTCCTTGGGATCGGGAAGCTTGGCGCGCCGAATCTGGCAGACCGCGTCGCTCACGGCCTGCAGGGACAGATTCTGGACCCCCATGGCATCCAACGCCGCCTGAACATCCCCGTATTCGGTCAGGAAAATATAATGAACTCCGGGAGCCGAAAGCTTCGTAAGCCTGAACGAGACCGACGTAATAAAGAATTGCCCCGCGAGTTTATGTTTAAAAATACTGTCCCGGTATCCGAAGGCGCAATCTTTGGCGCTGAATTTGACCAAATTTCCTGAAGCGAGCTCGACCGCTTCCAGCTCATGGAACACATCCTTGAGCTCAGCGCCGTAGGCCCCGATGTTCTGGATAGGCGCTGCGCCCACAAGCCCCGGAATCAGCGAAAGATTCTCGAGTCCTCCGTAATTCAGTTCAATACACCCTGACACCAGGTCGTGCCAATCTTTCCCAGCTCCGGCTTTCAGGATCACCTCGGTCCCTGTTTCGCTCACGATCTCAACGCCCGGGATCGCGTTCTTGATGACCCACCCGTCAAAATTTCCCGTCAACAGAATGTTACTGCCCCCTCCAAGAACCAGCTTCTTGCCGACCAAGAACCGCGGATCATGGAGAAGCTCCTGAAGCTCCCCGACCGAGTGGATCTCCACGAAATATTTTGCCGCGACCTCGATCCCAAACGTGTTGAGCGCCTTGAGGGACTTATTCTCTTCGATCTTCATTCCAGAATCCTCCGAACCTCTTATTTTGCACGATCCTTGAGAAGGGCGATCACAGTGTCCATTTGAGTGGATATCTTGCGAAGCATTTCCAGCTGCTCCCGCGCCATTTTCTCCTGTTTCTCCTGCATGTTTTTGGCTTCACCTGCTAGCTTTGCCATATCCCCGAGCTTATTGAGATCAAACATAGAGCCTCCTTGATATTCCTCATTAAAATATTGAGTTCGTAACGATCGAATCCCAGCCTAGCACTGTTCTCCATTTGATTATTAGGGTTAACAGTGCTGCACCGCATACCCCTCATTTCAAATGTGATGCGGTGCTAGGACTTCGGGAAAAGGAACTGCACCGAATACCGGACCGTCCAATCCGCCTGATACCTGGGACGCTCCAGATTATACAACCCCTGAACGCTCATGTTAACAGGCACCTTGCCGAAATGGAGGAGCTTGCCGAGCCCGCCGCCCACGGGGATCGT
Source organism: Candidatus Omnitrophota bacterium (assembly GCA_043803685.1). Taxonomy (GTDB): domain Bacteria; phylum Omnitrophota; class Omnitrophia; order Omnitrophales; family Aquincolibacteriaceae; genus Aquincolibacterium. The sequence goes on along the minus strand of JAZDJU010000072.1, from coordinate 37,126 downwards.
CCACTTTTCGCCGTTCCTGGCATTCCAGTTCGCGGTCAGGATCGGCGAAGTGAAGACGAACCAGTTCTTCGGAAGATTATAATTGATGAAAGGCTGGAGCGTCATGTCGTTCACATCTTTGCGGTTACGATTTCCGGCATAAGACCAAAGATTGTTGACGAGCGCTCCGACGAGCCACTTCCCTTTGGAATAGACCGCGACCCCGGTCGGCCCAACTGACCATTTTTCAAGACCCAACGTGCGATCGGTCGCCGTCGGGAATTGGAACACAGGACCCGCACCGACCATGAGATTGCCGGCGGGAGGCTGCGTAAAGAAAAAGGAACTCGTGAGATCCCCCAGCCCCCCTGTATCCCGGGGCCATGGCTGAGCGATCACGGGAAGAATATTCCGGGTAATGAGCGTCCATTTGCGGGGCAATCCTATCGGATAAACGGGTTGAATATTGCAGACGTATTGCATCTTGCCGTGCGGGCCGTATCCGAGATTGAAATTATTCTGGAACGGGACGCTCACCATGTTTGCGATCGGATTCTGCGCGGCCTTGATCAGCGCTTCATTTTTCTGTTCCGTCGTTTGCGCGCTTGATTCTCCATTTTGAAGATTCGCGGCAGGAGCGTCTTGTTTTTCAGCGGCGCCGGCTAGCACAGGCAGAACGAACAAGCTGAGAGAAAGGATCAGCATGCAAACACAAGAGATCCATTTTCCTTGATACATCTTGAAGCCTCCTTGGCAGTTTAGAACACGTAGATCAGGTTCGCCGTCCCCAAAATACCTTTAAAACGATCGCCCCCGTAATATTCGTAGTAACACTTGGCCGTCAGGCTAAGTTTTTCTTTGAGGATCCATCCCGTGAACTGACCGCCGATGGCGTGGATTTGATAGAAGACATTCGTATTCCTCGCCGCTTTTCCACGGTCTTGAGAGATCTGCCACTGGTCGTAACCGCACACGCCGACTTCGATGCGACTGTTCATATAGTGACTCAGCGCGTACTCGAGCGTCATGCTCTGCCCCGGTGTCAGGTCCTTGCTGTAATTCTTGCTATTCAAATTGTAGGTCGCGGTCGTGATGAGGGCTGTCTTGTGGTACTTGTCGAAATAGTAGGCCCCGAACGCCTGGAACTGCTGGCTCCAGAAGGCCATGCCGACATTGGCGGCGCGCTTTGAGCTATAAGATCCGGTCGGCGCCCAAAAACCGTAGTTCACGCCGAGGTCATAATGCTTGCCGCGCCAGTCGAGCATCAGGGGCTGTACCAACATGTCGCCGAATCCGTAATCATCGCTTTTGAGATTGAACTCCTGGTTCGCCGAAACGGTGTGCGCGACACCCTCGACCGTGAGCGTCCCGACTTCGCGCGCCTTGATCTTCGCCTTAAGACTCACATACCCCAGAGAAGGAGCCACGAGCATCGCGTAATCGGCGCCAAGGAATTTCCATCCCGGAACCCACAGGAGAAGGAGCTGCTGGGTGGTGAACCTCATCGCCGTGCTGATGTCGGCGGACAGATTCGCTGAAAGCGTGAGGGGAATTTGTTTTCCTTCGACATTAAGGAATTCCGTCCTGCTTTCAGACTTAGAGAAATGAGAAAGTTTTTTGCCGCGCGCGTCCCTTAGATCATTGCTGCCGTAGATCGGGTTGTAATAGATGGCATAAAAACCTTTGGGCGGCACAACGATGTCGCGCATGCCAGGAACACCGGGATAATAGTGGCCCAAAGTGCCGGCATAGGCGCTTTGAACGATCAAAAATGCGCCAAAAAAAAACAGGATCTTACGTTTTATCAATCTTCGTCCCTTTTCAAAAAGGAAAAGTCTTTACTAAACCAAGGCATCGTGACTGTCCGATGGCGGCGGTGGCACAGCCTGATAGTAGACGCCACTCGCTCCAAAAAAAGGCCGGTACCAGACCGCCCCACACTGATAGGCCATCGTCCCGCCGACATTTTGCGCGGTACATCCTGCGGGAAGTACCGTCACCTGGGCATTCAAAGGCGGTGACTGTTGGACCACAGGCTGTTCCACCACGACCGTGGAGGGCTGAGCCGCCGCTGCGCCGATCATCGTGCCCATCGCCATCCCCGCAAGGGCATCGTCCGCGGCTCCGTACCCCCATCCGCCACCCCAACCACCGCCCCATCCGTCCACATTGTAATTATTCGTGGTGTTATTATCGTTATCGTTGTTGTTATTGTTATTGTTACGCCGGTGTTCGCCATGATCCCAATTCCCGCCGCCATGATACTCTCCGCTCCCGTGGTAACCCGGCATGTGGCCTCCCCCGCCGAAATCACCACCACGACCGCCTCCGAAATCTCCGCCACGCCCACCGCTCCAGCCTCCGCCCCCACGTCCGCCTCCGAAACCTCCTCCACCTCCCCCGCCCCTCGCATAGACAGGTCCGGAGCAAAACGACGCCACTAAAGCGAATATCATCAGGATGATCAGTTTTTTATTTTTCATGGCCGGGCTCCTCACGTTACTGTTTGTCCGCAGCGCCGGAAGCAATTCCACGGCCCTGCTGCATCGGATTACGAAACTCGACCTTCGCCGCCTGGGAAACATTCTGGAACTTGAACGTCTCCGGAGGGACCGGCGCATCGAGCTTCCAGTCGCCAAACTCCACGGTGTAGCTGGGTTCTCCCACAACGTCCAGATAGGTCGCGCAGACCATCCTTGGCAGATGATCTTCCATATCGATCCATATCTGCCACTCGACTCCTTCATTCGAAAAAATGAAATGATCGGTCTGAACGCTCCCGCTGCCCGACAAAGGTTGAAAATCCGATTGCCCGACATAAGCCGCCCGGACCAATCCCCGGGTCAAGACCTCATAGGGTTGGGACACAAGGATGTCGGCATAGGGGAAGGACTTTCCCTCTTCCAGATAAGCTGCTTCGATCACGTCATCCACCGTACCGGACACCGCCTTCTCGGCATAAAGATTCTTCGTCGGCGAATAAGCCGTGACCAACTTACTATCAAAATAAAAATCGTACGGAAAAAGATCGCCCCGGGTTTCCACAAAGAGTTTGCCGGAGCCTTCTTTCACGACCCGTGAGCTTCCGTAGAGACTGATCCACATCCCGTTCGGCGACTTGAGAGGCGTCATACTACGGGCTTGAAACTGTAGCGACTTCGCCTGAGAAAGCGTATCGCTCATAAGTTTGAGCGCGCTCACCGCGCGCGGATCGACAGACGCCGCGGCGGGTTGGGTGGCCGGGACTTTCGGCGAAACATCTTCCTGCGCCCAGGCATGCTCCATACCGATCATGAGAACCGCAATGCCTAACGCCGACAGCAAAGATCTTCTGTGCAACATAACTCCTCCTTAACCATTTAACTTTTTATAGCTTCAAGAACCCGCGACCCCAGTCTACTTCGCAACACCCCCCCGTAAAAACGAACGCCTTTCCTTCAGGTTTTCTCGACACGCCCCATGGCGTGCAAGCTGACCAGCCTCGCGATAAAGATCGCCAGAAACAATTGCCCCGTAACGCCTTCGAAACACGCCAGCACCATGGCCCACTTGTTGATCGGGAACATATCCCCGAAACCGATCGTGGAAAGAGTCGAAAGACTGAAACAGAAAAAATAAGTCGTACTCGGCGCCGAGGAAAAGTGGAATGCCTGGCGATCCAGGTCATAGATCGAGTAGTAGAGAAGGGCCCACAAAAAGCCGAGCAGGAGGTAGATATTGATACCGCCCACGATGGCGTCCAGATCCACCCTGGTCGATTTGAAAAGTTCGGAACCCATCAGGAAGATACAGAGCAGTAAAAAAATAATGTAAACGCCGCACACCACGAGAGTCAGGGGAACTGTCAACGTCGAACCGTTCGAGAAATTGAGTATCAGCTGGAGCAAAAATACCGTCGCACCAATACCTCCGCAGAGCCAAAGCACTTTCCGGCTGATCTTGAGCGTTCTTAAAATGAACATCAGGGCGAGCAAAAAAATAAACGTGATGATGGGGAACTTGGGGTGAAAGCTGCTAAAGTACGGGGAGGACAGAAAAATAAAAACGATCACCGCCAGGAGATGGGTGTGCTTATTGATCATGAAAGCCTTCCCCGGCGTCAATCTCATTCTGGCGGTCTCTCCCCTTGGTCTGTCAGCGGGCTGTATGTTGCAAAGTAAGCGCTTTCTTCTTACGGCTTGGCCTCATAAACAACGTCACCGCCGACGATAGTCTTGAGGACTTTAACGTCCTTGAGCTTCTCCGTCGGCATCGTGAAGATGTCGTCAGAAAGCACGGTCATGTCCGCATACTTGCCCGGTTCGATCGAACCCTTGACCGACTCTTCCCCCATCGATCTTGCCGCCCAGATCGTCCACATCTTGAGCGCCTCGGTCACGGTAATGGCCTGCGCAGGCTCAAAAATACCCGCGTCAGAATTCCGTGTCACAGACGCATAGATGGCAAGGAACGGATTGACGTTGTCGAGATAGATCCCGGTCACGTCCGAACCCGCCGCCGGTTCAAGCCCCGCGTCGATCATGTTGCGGAAGCGGAACCCGGTCTTCGTCCGCTCGGGTCCCATGTTCTCATAATCCGCCTTCACCAGATCGAGAAGCCACGTCGGCTGAACGGATATCCTGAAACCCTTACCCATCATGGCCTTCGCGCGAGCCAATTGCTCATCGCTCATCTGGAACATACCGAAATGTTCGAGGCGCATGATCGATCCCGTCGTCCCAGACTTGATCTGACCTTCAAGCGCCGTGAGCCCCATATCGATGGCCTCGTCTCCCGAACAGTGCATCATGCTCATGACACCGTTCTTCACGGCGATACCGGCAAAACGATCCGCGACGGATTGTGCCGTCACCAGACTTCCCCGATCCCCCTCGGGGTCCGTGTCGAAATGTCCGACATAAGGTCCGTACATATACCCCGTACGGCAATCGTTCTCACCGTCCATCCACACCTTGATCCCGCCGAACCGGTACCACGAGGGATCCGAGTTTGCGGGCATCCGGAACTTGCTGAGATCTTCGGGCATATCTTCCGCGTTCGCCGAGGTCCAGATGGAAGTCGTGTAACGGAGCGTCGGCTGAACTTTCATCCCGGCGATCTTCTGCAAGACCGGCAGCGCCGCCGCGGGCGTGATCGCCAGGACCGAGGTAAATCCGTGCTGGTTCCAGAACTCCTGGAGGTCCTTCGTGTAATACTGCTCCAACTGGACCAGGGTGGGCGTCGTCGGGATATCTGCCATTCCATCCGTAATCACGCCCGTGGGTTCGCCGTCCTGATCGAGGATCACGGAGCCTCCGTGAGGAAGTTTCGCCATACCTTTGGTGATCCCCATCTTCTTCAGCGCGGCCGAGTTGGCGATCCCCATGTGCGTGCCGTTGGCGACCATCACCGGATTTTCCGGCGCAACCACGTCAAGCTCCGCTTTTGTCGGCATTCTCTTTTCCTCGAACTTGTTCTGACTCGCGGAAACGCACGCCACGAACACCCACTCCCCTGCAGGGGTCTTCTTGACCCACGCGGCGATGTGCTCGAGGGCTACCTTGACCGACGGGGTTTCCGGAAAGCGGCAATCCACCCACGTCTCCTTCATCATCATCGCTTCCATGGGATGGCAGTGGGCATCGATCAGCCCCGGTACCACGGTCTTCCCGGCAAGATCGATCATTTGGGTGGTCGGCCCCGCAAGCGTTTTCAGTTCTTCAGAGGTTCCTACATTCGTGATCTTGCCATCCTTCACCCCCACTGCACTTGCAAGGGTCTCGCCGGCATCCAGGGTCGATATCTTTCCATTAAAGTAGATCGCATCCGGATCCGCTGCAAACGCCACCGTGGCCAGGAACATCAACGCCGCAACACTAATAACCACCATTGTTTTTTTCATGATCATTCCTCGTTAGGGTTGTCCTGAAAATAAAAGACCTGGGCATCGAAAGCTCATCAAAGATCAGAGAAAGCCGCTTCAAGCCTGCATTAGCATGAGGCTTATCATGGCAACCAAGGCCAACAACAAAGCTCCGGTGAGCCATATTTTATGGTGATGTTTCATGGGTTTTCTTTCTCTCATTGAAGATCAAAAAGATCCGCGGATCTTCTTCAGGGTTTTCCCGCGGGATAATATTTCGTCGGGAGCGGACCGAATTCTTTGGCCTTAGCGGTGACATCACGATATTCCGCGGGCATCTCCGCCGGGATCGTCATGATTCCCTTGGCATCCGCCAGAGCTTTCGTCACATCGACCACCCGCCAATCCTTGTTGGTTCGCGTACGAAAGTAAAACCGCTTCCCAGCGAGGTCCGCCGCGGTCGCCCACTGGGTTTGGTCATAAACCGGCTCCTTGCCGCTCAGATCACGGACGGATCCGATCGGAATATCGATGTTGCCGATGATCGTCATGGCGAGATTGAGGCCTTCGTCCGCCCCGCTCACCGGCAACGCCGAATGGACAAGCGCAACCATGCGGACGAACCGCGACGGCGGCGTGTAATCCCCCGGAAGGCCGAGCATCCCGGTCCCCTGACCGAATCCCGATTCCTTGATCCCCTCAATCGTAAAAGGCTTGGGATTCGCAGGTGAGAGGTTGGCATAATTACGGAGATTCGTCAGATGCCAGTCAAACGCGGGGGAATTGGTCATGACGCCGAGCGGGTTGTCATAGACACGTAGCTCGCCTGCGACATGCTCGATTACGATCGAATCCCCCTTCGGATCATGAACGGCATAGTGGAGCTCCAGATTCCCGACCAGCGCCTCGGGTCCCTTGGAGACACGGATATTCTTGATCGCTTCTTTCACTTCAGCGACCGTGGCAAAATTCGATAGGATCCAGGTGATCACTTCATATTGAGCGATCGTCTCCGCGGCCTTGGCCGGATCGAATACTTGATATCCGGAAAACCCTGGGAACTCATTATTCCCGGCCGCCAACCCCACTTCATTCATACCGTCGCTGATGACTGGCAGGCCGTACGTGTTCATGCCGACCATGCCGTATTTCGTGGTCCACGCGAGCCCCGCCTGCGTTCCGTCCGGAAGCGTCCCCAGATATTCCGTCCCCTTGGGGATCACAGACACCGAGGAATGAAAGAGCTCCCCGCCTTCCATCGTCCGCGCGTAAAACACTAATCCATCCGCCGTCTTGACCCGTAGACTAGTACAGGCCCCGGCGTAAGGCGCCATCGTGAAAAGTAGTATGATCGCGAAAAGAATCCTGTTCGTTTTTTTCATAGGACCTCCTGAAGTGATGAACCATTCATTGCCTATGCCGATACGCGCCCCCATTTTTCATCCAGTAAAAAGTGCCGGTCCGTGCGAAGTGCGAAGGTGTCTTGGGAGGATTTTTTCCGAAGAAGCTGGTATTGATAGCGCGCATCAAAGCGAGGCAAAGGACGTGTAATATCCTGCCCGCATTCAGTTCTTTGTCGCCGGGAACTTCCGAGGCAAAAGCTCCGGAAGAAAAAATGAGCCCGAGAATCGTTAGAGAAAGGATTCTTTCGATCATATTTGCGCGTTATTATACTGTGAATAAAATAATCGCCTAAACAAAACGCGACCTGCCGTTTCTGAAAGAAGCGCCTAAAGTATATTACGATGCGGCCGTTCCAGAATACGGGACATTTCAATGGCAGAAAACTCTATCCGTTTAGAATACGAGATCGTTTCGAAGGATGGTCGGAAGAACAACTTTCTGATCGAACTGGATCCCGATTCCCTCGCCCTCATCCTTCCGCCTCCCGCCGCTTACCCGGAATGGACGAAGCTGGGTTTCTGCCAATGTGAAGACTGCCCTCTCGATCCCAAGAACCACCCTCATTGTCCGGTCGCGGTAAGCCTGATCAGGATCACCAACATATTCTCTATGGATATCTCCTACGAAGAGGTCAGCGTCACGATCCGAACAAAACCCAGGAACTATCAGAGGAACATCCCGCTCCAGGACGCCCTGAGATCCATTTTCGGGATCTATATGGCCACGAGCGGGTGCCCGATCATGGACAAACTTCGTCCGCTTACGCTGATCCATTTGCCGTTCGCCACGATCGCGGAGACAGCCTATCGCGCGCTTTCCATGTACGCTCTGGCTCAATGTTTCGTAAAAAAAAGAGGCGGCGAAGCCGATTGGGAGTTCAAGGGATTGGACAAGATCTACCGGGATGTGGAAGCCGTGAACCGTTCCTTCCATAAACGGCTCAAGAACGCCGGCTTTTCGGACGCCAGTCTCAATGCCATTGGAAATCTGGACTGCTACGCCCAGTTCACACAGATGACCTTGGAACCCGAAAGACTGAAAAATATCGAGAAACTTTTTTCCGCCTACTTCGCTTAGTCGGTCAAGCGCCCCCCAAACTCGAGTGACGCCGGATCAGGTTCCGGTCTTGTCGCGGGTCAAATGTTCGATCTTGGCTAAAAGCTCCTTGGAATCGTACGGCTTGGGCAGGAACTCCACCCCGGAAATATCCTGGAAAAATTCTTTCAAGTTATCCCGGCCAGAGATCACGATCACGGGAAGATCGCGCCATTTCGGATCTTCGCGGAGCCTCTGGAGGGCCTCAAAACCCGTCATCTTCGGCATGAGAACATCCATAATGATCAGGTCCGGGTTCTCACTCTCAACTTTCTCGAGCGCTTCCAATCCGTCTCCCGCCGAACACGCTGTGTATCCAGCCTTGGTAAGATGCACACACAAAAGATCCACCATCGCGGGAACATCATCCACAACCAATATCTTTTTAGGGATCATGGGATCCTCACCCTATCATAGTTTTATCAGAAAAAACAGACGCCCCAAGCGCGTCAGTACCGGATTGCAAAAAATCGTCAAGTATTGACCGTTTTCAAAAGAGTAACACAATAATCCCAAAATGGGCCCTCAGCGCCACAGAACTACCATGAGCCCGAACAACTTAGCCCCGCCTCTAAAAGAAAGACATGAGAAAACCCATTTTATTCCTTAACTTGCAGAGTTTGGAGCGAACCATGTAACACTTGAGGGTTTGGATCTTACTTCCGCGGGCCTGAAGGATGGTGTTGACTTTCTTTTCGAGAACAAGAAAAGCCTCCTCCAGATGTTGGGCATGAGCTTCGACCTTGGCATGCATTTCTTTTTCTGCTTTGAGCTCCTCTTCGAGAGCCCCTTGAACAGCTTCCTTTTCCTTCAAAAGAGTTTTCATAGTTTCGATCGTTTTCTCCAGATCCTCCGCCCGGAGGGTCCCCTGGTTCCGCTCGCGCCTCGTTTGTTCGATGAGGGCATCCAACTCGGCGCACTCCTTTGTCACCTTGTCCAATTGAGCGGAACGATCCCCGAGAACGCTTTCGAGACGTTCGCGTTCTTCTTCGAGACCTTTCTTTTGAGTAAGAAGCTGTTGAGCCTCATCGCTCGAACGCTTTTTATCACTTTCTAACGTCGTGATAAGAACCGCCTTCTCCTCCTTCAACGCGGCGATCCTTGTGTTCAATTCCTCCATGACCCTGCCGTTTTCCTCAAGATTCTTTTTAAGCCGGATCGCTTCCGCAGATCTCTCCGAAAGCTCATTCGTGAGACCCTTCTTCTCTCTCTCGAGATCAAATTGGACTCCCTCCAACCGCTTCTTCTCGATCTCAAGGCGATCTTTGATCTCCCCTAAAGCGATAAGAGAGGCGGCCTTCTCCTCATTCTGTTGGATCAAGGTCTGTTTCTCCGACTCCAGTTGTTCCTTTTCCCTCTCAAGATCGCGTTGGATTCCTTCCAACCTCTCCTTCTCAAGCTCGAGACGCTCCTTGATCTCCCCTAAAGCAATAAGGGAGGCAGCCTTCTCCTCATTCCGCGTCAGAGCGATCCGTTTTTCTGACTCGAGTTGTTCTTTTTCTCTTTCGAGATTGCGTCTCACTTCCTCAGCAGCGCGCTGCTTCACTTCATAATCCCTAAACATACGACGGTGTCTCTCCGCCTGTTGCGCCAAAGCTGCTTCACCCGCCTTGATCTCAGCTTCCTTCTGCGCGTATCGCGTTTCAAGCTCCTGGATCATCTTCAAGAGCCGGGCTTCTTCCTCGACCTTAGCCGTTTCGATCCCCTGGATTTTCTCCAATACTCGAGCGTCTTCCTCGGCTCTGGCTTCAAGCTCTTTGCCAAAACTCCTCTTTTCCTCCTCCAGCCGCTTCTTCTCGCTCTCGAGACGTTTCCTTTCACCTTCGATATTCTTCCTCTCGGCCCAGAGACGTTGATCCTCGCTCTTCGAAAGTTTTTTCTCGTTCTCTAAAGCCTCAATGACGGCCATCTTCTTCTCATTCATTTTCAACGCTGCCTGCATCTCCTTTTCCACATGAGCCTTCTCTGATTGCAAAGCCTTGTGCTGCTTCCCGGCAAGCTGCAACGCTCCTTTGAGCTCCTCGATCTCCACGTTCATCTTCTCAAGGGTCTTACCGCTTTCCTCGAGATTCGCCTTTAACTGCGACCCTTCCACAGTCCTCGCAGAAAGTTCCGCCGCAAGCTGCTGTTTCTCCCACTGGAAGTTGCGCTCCACTTCCTCGACCTCGCGCTGCTTCGCCTCATATTCCTTGAGCGCCAAACGATGCTTCTCTGCCTGTTGCTCGATCGCCGCCTCACTTACCCGGATCTCAGATTCCATCTGGGCGCATCGCGCCTCAAGCTCCTGGATCCTGCCCAACAATCGCACCTCTTCCGCGGCCTTGGACTCAAGCTCCCTCCCCAAACTCTGTTTCTCCTCCTCCAACCGCTTCTTCTCACTTTCGAGCTGGAACCGGATCTCCCCCAAGGCTAAGAGAGAGGCCGCTTTCTCTTCATTCCGCTTCACGGCGGCCTGTTTCTCCAACTCCAACTGCTCCTTCTCTCTCTCGAGATTGAGCCTCACTTCCTCGGCCGCGCGTTGTTTAACCTCATACTCCTTGAGCGTCAGGCGGTGCTTCTCCGCCTGCTGCGCGATCGTTACCTCACTCGCCCTGATCTCCGCTTCCTTCTGCGCGTATCGCGCCTCAAGTTCCTGAAGCTTCTTCAGCAACCGGGCTTCTTCCGCAACTTTACCTTCAAGTCCTTTTCCAAAGCTACGCCGCTCATCCTCCAACCGCTTTTTCTCAACTTCGAGACGGTCCTTGATCTCCCCTAAGGCGATGAGAGAAGCCGCTTTCTCCTCGTTCTGTTTCAAGGCCGTCTGCTTCTCCAACTCCAGTTGCGCCTTCTCCGACTGCAAAGCCTTGTACTGTTTCCCCGAATGCTGGAGCTCGTCCTTCAACTCCGCGATCCGGGAGTTCAACTTCTCAAGGGTCTTGCCACTTTCCTCGAGATTCGCCCTCAACTGAGCTCCTTCCACCGTCCGCCCGGAAAGCTGGGCCGCAAGCACTTTCTTCTCTTTCTCAAGATTGAGCTTCACTTCTTCCGCCGTTCGCTGCTTTGCCTCATACTCCTTGAGCGTCAGACGATACTTCTCCGCCTGCTGTGCGATCATGGCCTCACTCGTCCTGATCTCAGCTTCCTTTTGCGCGTATCGCGCTTCAAGCTCCTGGAGCTTCTTCAGCAACCGGGCTTCTTCCACCGACTTGGCCTCAAGTCCCTTTCCAACGCTCAGCCGCTCACCCTCCAGACGCTTCTTCTCGACTTCGAGACGATCCTTGATCTCCGCTAATGCGATGAGAGAAGCCGCTTTCTCCTCGTTCTGTTTCAAGGCCGCCTGCTTCTCCAACTCCAATTGCGCCTTCTCCGACTGCAAAGCCTTGTACTGTTTCCCTGAATTCAGTAGTTCATCCTTCAACTCCGTGATCCGGGCGTTCATCTTCTCAAGGGTCTTACCGCTTTCTTCGAGATTCGCCTTCAACTGCGCCCCTTCCACCGTCCGCCCCGAAAGCTGGGCCGCAAGCGCCTTCTTCTCTTTCTCAAGATTGAGCTTCCCTTCTTCCGCTGCGCGTTGTTTGACCTCATACTCCTTGAGCGTCAGACGATACTTCTCCGCCTGCTGCGCGATCGTTATCTCACTTGCCCTGATCTCCGCTTCCTTTTGCGCGTATCGCGCTTCAAGCGCCTGGAGCTTCTTGAGCAACCGGGCTTCTTCCAAGGACTTGGCTTCAAGTCCCTTTCCAACACTCAGCCGTTCACCCTCCAGACGCTTCTTCTCGACTTCGAGACGATCCCTGACCTCGACTAAAGCGATGAGAGCAGCCGCTTTCTCCTCGTTCTGTTTCAAGGCCGCCTGCTTTTCTGCCTCCAACTGCTCCTTCTGCAATTGCAACGCCTTGTACTGTTTCCCTGAATTCTGAAGTTCAGCCTTCAATTCCGTGATCTGAGCGTTCAACTTCTCAAGAGTCTTACCGCTTTCCTCGAGATTCGCCTTTAACTGCGCCCCTTCCACAGTCCGCCCGGAAAGCTGGACCGCAAGCGCCTTCTTCTCATTCTCAAGATTGAGCTTCACTTCATCCGCCGCGCGTTGTTTGGCCTCATACTCCTTGAGCGTCAGGCGGTGCTTCTCCGCCTGCTGTGCGATCGCCGCCTCACTCGCCCTGATCTCAGCGTCCTTCTGCGCGTATCGCGCCTCAAGTTCCTGGATCTTGGCAAGCAATCGAACCTCTTCGCCGGCCTTCGACTCAAGGCCCTTGCCCAAAGTCCGTTTCTCTTCCTCCAAACGCTTTCGCTCGCCCTCGAGACGTTCTTTCATCTCTCCAAGCGCCGCCAAAGAGGCCGCTTTCTCATCGTTCTGCTTCAAGGCGACCTGCTTCTCCAACTCCAGCTGTTCCTTTTCCAATTGCAGGGTTTTGTACTGCCTTCCAAAACTTTGCAACTCGAGTTTCATTTCCGAGATCCGGGCGTTCAACTTCGCTGAGGTCCGGCTTGCCTCTTGAAGACTTGCCTTCAGCTGCGCCGCTTCCCCGGTCTTCCCCGAAAGCTCCGCGGCTAGCTCCTTCTTCTCCCTTTCAAAATTGCGCTTCGCCTCTTCGACACCGCGCTGCTTCGCCTCATATTCCTTGACTACCAGGCGGTGCTTCTCTGCCTGCTGGGCGATCGCCGCCTCACTCGCCCTGAGGGCAAGCCGGTACTTCTCTGCCTGCTGAGCCATCGCCACATCGCTTGCCTTAGCCGCAATGCGATGTTTTGCCTCTTGCTGGTCCATGGCATCTTCGATCATCTTGACCGTCGAACGATTTTTCTCCGCTTGCTGCGCCATAGTCATTTCAAGCGCCTTGATCGTTGCGCGATGCTTCCCTTCCTGTTGCGCCAAAGCGGCTTCACTCGTCTTGAGCTCGGCTTCTCTTTGCGCGCACTTCGACTCAAGCGCCTGAATTTTTTCCAACAACCGCAGCTCTTCCGCAGCCTTTGCTTCAAGGTCCTTATTCAAACGCTGCTTCTCGTTTTCGAACAAGGTTTTCTTGGTTTCGGTCCGGGCCTTCTCCAAATGCGCGACCTCACTCTCGTGCTTTGCGCATTTCTCCTCAAGGGTCTTGATCTTCGCGCGCGCATCTTCCAGCGTCATCTTGTACTCACGATTCTGCTTCTCGAGTTCCTGGACCCCCTCGCGCGTCAATTTGGCGACTTCCAGAAGACGATAATTCTCGTCTTCGAGCCTTTTTATTTTGCTCTCGTCATCCATTCCGGCCTACCTCATCGTTACGATAAATAAGAATAAGAAATGGAAAATCCATCAAAAAATACAGCGCGGCACTCACCCATTCCCCAAGACAAGAACCTCCCGTCATGATAGTACCCGGATTGAGTATCGGCCATCTTCAAGAGAGGGATTAGATGATTTTTGGCTTGAAATGGACGCGATCAGCAAAGGCCCTGAGTGACAGGAGAACAAGCGTTCCGCTCCGAGACTCTTTGATGAATGGGATCGGGGCAGTCCGGCGCTTTCTGCCGGCAGTCCCGATTAACCTGTCTCCTTAAAAAATCAATGAACGGAACTGTGGAAAGAGCCTGACACCTCGTTCACTCGACGAGATAGTCCACGGGCTTCTCCCCAAGATCCTTGATCAGATAGCGATAAAGCGGTCCCTTGGGAAATGGCGGAGATGTCATAACCGGTTTTTCTTTGAGCCTGAATTCATGGCCATTAATGATCAGAGGCTCCGTTCGGCGAGTGAGTCGTCCGTTTCGGCTCCCCAATAGAATGGCACTCGTGCTATGAATCATCCCGTCAGACCTTTGTCCTGGGAAGGGTTGCCAAAAAAGAACCATTTTGCTTAAAAGGAAACTATCCTCACCAGAAACAACTTTTTCTTGCCAGCGTAGTTTTAATGCATAGACCCTCGGGACATTTTCCCAATTGTTTGGAAATTGATAAATCGACTCGAGTAAAGAAGGATAAACACACACAAAATGGGCCCGGATCTGTTGGGGGTTCTTAAGAGGGTGCGATTCAACAAGAATGATCGTCCCCTCCGTCATGTCCGGGCAAAGAGCGATGACATCGGTCCAAAACGCCCGCTGATACTGCCAACTTGTCGCATAATCTTTCTGTACGGTAAGTCCAAAACCTACCAATGAGGCAAAGAATACCGCTAGACTGAGTGCGGCAATACCTTTCCTCCTGTAGGCGTTCGCGATAAGAAAGAACCTAGAACAAAAACAAGCACACAGGATGGACGCGCCCACAACAGCCGCGGCATGAACTCGCGATTCCCGGCCGGACGCGATATCCGTCACATTGGTCGTGAAGGTGATAGGATAGGCCAGAACCAACATGGCAACTCCGATCCATGCGAGCCTTCCAAGCGACAGGCATCTCTCCGGGGAACTGATTGCCCCCTTCTTGTTTCCAGCACCTGCCGGTTCCCGGTTTTGTTGAAATAATAACCACGCGAATCCAGCGAAACACAACGATACTGGCATTATCATGTTAGCGTGGAAAGTGAATATGATCTCCGTGGAGCGGTACAAGAACATCAGCAGACAAACAACGGGACCTTTAAGCATATGCTCCGTCGACAAAAGAAGTCCTTCGAGAAAGCTCAGTTGAACACAACGGCCCTCGCCGGCGAAAAAGCGCCGGATGACGAACGCGCAAACTAGCATGGATCCCAAGATGAAAGCGTGCCGGCCCAATTCCCGGACCTTTTTGGGATCCCAATTCTTCGTGAGAAGGGGTGCGACCAGAAAGACGGGGATCATCGTTTCATAGCAGAAGAGAGAACCGAGAATAACACCATAGGAGGCCATCTTTTCACCGGACAAGTAACAGAGGAACGCGCCCAAAAGGAACGCCAGGGATGGTTGAAGCCCAAGCGAATGCGTTAAAAAAGCGTGGGTCGTATCGGCGGGGAACAGGCAAAACGCCAACGCACCCGTAAGAGCAAAGATGTTCTCATTGGACAGGCGCTTGAGAAAAGTAAAAAACAAAAACGCATTCGCTGTCACTATGAGATAGCCCAACACGTAGACAAGATGCAACCCGCCTAATCTGATCCCGAAAAACGAGATCAGATAGATCAGACTGTCTTGAAGCGGACGCCCTTCCCAACCACTCCCCAAGATCAGCTTCCAAAGATCAAACCCGGAAATCCCCAGGGCAGGGGTGATCTTATAAAGATCGTCTTCGTACAATCCGAAGCTTCCACAGTACCAAAAATGAGCAGCCCAGACCGTTATCGCAAGGAGAAGAAAAACTTTCAAGTTCTCTAGGGATAAAGAACGAAATAGTGAACGGGATCGCGTTGGGACTAAAGTCATGGCCGGTATTTTACATTCAATTGAATATTTAAAGATGAATTTTCATTGACCGACGCGAAAATCCAAAAAGCCCGTCCGGGCTATTTGCCGGCTTTCGATCCCCATGCAAATAAAAAAGAGCGGATGAAATCCATCCGCTCTTTACTTAGATAAGTTTCGGGGCAGTCCGGCGCTTTCTGCCGGCAGTCCCGATTGACCCGTTTCTTTTAATAAATAAAAAATCGGGGCGAGAGGCCGGAATGCCCATCATTCCGCCACGCTCGGCAGACCTTGAGGGTCTGCTCGTCGCAGGATTTGAACCTCCGACCGCACGCACCCCAAGCATTCGATGTCTCTTCCCGTGATCTCTCAGGGAGAGTTGCGCAAGTTGGCTTTGCAGAGCGTATCGCTTTTTACTTATTTTCCGCAAACATCCATTATTTTCATCTCGCCATTCACAGCATAACTTATTTGGCAACCGTTGGGTGATATAAACAACCCATTATCAGTAGCACCTGCGATCATTTTACGCCATGCTTGATTTTTGACATCGAGCCTGTAAACGCCCCACGCAGAACTATCAACGGCCTTTCCGGAAATATAAATATATATTTGCTTGTTTCCAACATACATTTCCATGTCGCAGTAACACGTCAGGCCACAAGAAAAATATTTCAACTGAGACAGAAGAGAATAATGCTTGATCCAAGGGCCTTTAGGAATAACAACTTTGTTTACTTGCCCATCAGGAGCAATCCACCATCCATCGAGCGGCCAACGCTTTTCGCTACTATTAAAATTGCGGCATGCTTCATACCAAAAATATTCGTTTGTCGTCCGATCCAATGATGCCCGAAGCCCACCACAGGGATCACCGGACTTTTCCCCTAAATCAATTTCCCTCACCTTCCCATTATCCGCCACAAACACCTTTCTTTCATGTTTCGCTTCATATCTCGAATGCCTGTTTTCATAACGAAGGTATGATTGGGTTTTGCCCTCTGTGGTTCTAAGCAATTGTGGTGTATCGCGATCAAAATTCCAAACCTCACCACCAATCACTCGACTAGGGTCCCCCTGGTTAAAATCAAACTGCTTGCAATCGTAAAGATTTGTTTTCCACCAATAATAGGCGTTAAGTTTCTCAAAGGACTTGGGAGCGTTCCAATCTTGAATCCAATGATAGGTAGCCCACTCGCTGGATGCTTCGCGAATACCAGATTCTGCGGCAACAATCGGCTGATTGACTCGAAACACCCCTCCCTCAGGAGAAAAGCATTCGTCTGCCCCTGAAAAATATGAATCGGAAATGACATCTACGATTTTGAGACCACGGATGTCGTATCTAACAATTTTACTATCTAGCCCTACTAGCATCTGCTGGTCATTGAGCCATGCTAAAGGTTTGGCATTTTGCAAAACAACTTGGGCTCTTACTGTGGAAAACGTTTCACCTGAGCGATTCTTTTCCTGCTGGCGCGAAAGAACAAAAAATAAAATGGTGAAAAAAAATAAAAACAAAACAGCTAACCAGTATTGAAGTTTGTATTTCTGGAAAGGGAATTGTGGCCAGAGGTTCTCATTTCTTGTTTTTTTCAAAAAATAGTCGTAGTTTCCGACCAGCCCAAAAAAGCAGAGTGCACCAACCCAGATAATAATCCTCGAAAAAATTATGATGGTCATATTTCCGAGCATGGTGGCCCCATAAAGCAGCAGTGAGGACCCTGCCGTAGCGATCAAGCTATAAAGTATCCATTTGGCCCACAAACTCCTAAAAAGGAGCCACAGCCAAGTGAAAATGGCCGATGCCCAGTTCCATGTAATTCTGAATCGCCCCTCATTTTCATAAAACCTCGTAAACTGTTTGCTGTAATAGCCAGGATTATCCAAGCCATCAATGCCTCCAACAATTCCAACGCTATGGAATCTTTGGATGAGCTCAACGGCCTCTTCATTTTTTTTATTTCGTAAAAATCCAATCTCGCTTTTGGCCAAAAATTCATCGACTTGCACTGGCGTCCACTGATTCACTTCAGCCAAAAGGGCCTTGACCTGAGCATCCTCTTTTTTCGCCCTCAATCCATAAAAGCTGACGTTAACTGTTCCCATAAAACCTCCTGTTTTCATTGAGGTTATCGACCACCCCGGCGGATCGGCTGAACAGAATTCTACCCCATTCCAAAAATGATGCGCAATTCTCTGAGCGTCCGCTCAATATCAAATGTCCTGGGGCTGGGGGTTGGCATACCGGGTATGGGGGGCGTCAAAAATTGGCCAAGCTGTCTATGTCCTCAATTCCGCGGGCATCCTCTCGTCCGCCTCCTTAAACACAAAAAGCCCGGGAGACAAGCTCCCAGGCCTTTTGAATTTCGGGGCGAGAGGATTTGAACCTCCGACCGCACGCACCCCAAGCGTGTGCGCTACCAGGCTGCGCTACGCCCCGATGAACCTTATTATGAAAAATCGATTGCACATCGGGTGCAGTCCTAATTTCCTTGAAATGTTTTTTAATAGAAATTAGGGCGCCCCGAGAAACCCTTGTAATCCCAAGCCGCTTGCTACCACACCAATTCCAAATGAATTGGTGCAGCCCGTATCGCAACTCGTCGTTGCTCTCGGGACTGGGCTGCGCTACGCCACGATGAACCTTATTATGAAAAATCGATCAAGCGTCAGGTGCAGTCCTAATTTCCTTGAAATCTACTTTAATAGAAATTAGGGCTCCCCGAAAAGAAGCGGGAGTATAGCAAATTTCCGCGATTCTGTCCTCGTCATAAATTTTACTTCTTAAAGGGTTGACGAGGAATGTTTCATCCCGCCTTTTTGACGGCAGGATGACAAGAATTGGGACTCTCTTTCATTCTAGAATTACTTTGAGCTCGCTTTTAGGGCTTGGCCTTAAGAAAAGCGGCTAGGCTGAAGGGGTGGTTCTTGTAAAAAGCGAGACGGATTCCAATCAACGTATTGCAGATATCCATGATAAGGACTTGAACGGGTTTCAGGTGGATAAGACTCCCCTCCCCGAAACAACCGCAATCGGCAGGAAGCGCCCCTGTCTTGATACGAGTGATCAGGATCAGAAGAACAAAGCTCGCAGACATCCCGGCCAGCACAAGCGCGCTAAACCGGGGCAAATACCCCAGTATCAAAAAAGCGCCAAAAAAGAATTCGACCCACGGGATCACGTGCGCAAGGAACGGGATCAGAGCGTAGGGAATGACATCATAAGCGGCCATCCCCCCCTGAAAATTTTCGACGGGCTCGAGCAACTTCGTGAACCCGGAATACGCGAAAACCAACCCGATGAATATTCGGCCAAGGAAAAGGATCTTATAGCTTTTTTCCGACATCATGCCTCCTTCTGTTTCGGGATCCCCGAGGGAAAAACAGGCTTGGGCGGCTCCTTTTTCTCCACAGGCAATGGCTTCAGCGGTAACCCGAGAATTTTACGGATCGCGTTCTCGCCGCGGCCTTGCATCTCTTTGGGACCGACACACCGTTCCCCGCCCAAAAAGAACGTCGGCGTAGCGCCAACCTGCAACAAATTCCCTTCTTCCTTTTCGGCGTAGATCTCCCGTGTCACGCTGACATCCGCCATGCATTTCCCGAACTGGTCCATGTCCGCACTGAGTTCCCGCGCATACCGCGCCAGGATCTCCACCGGAGGAACGATCGAGGGCGCCCATTCTTTCTGTTTATCATAGACCTTGTCATGATACGGCCAGAACTTCCCCTGTCGGTTCATACATTCCGCGGCCTGGTGGGCATAAAGAGACCACTTGTGCGACGTAAGCGGAAAGTGCTTGAAGGTCAGCTGGATCTTCCCGGGATAGCTCTTGAAAAATCTTTGAACGTCCTCTTGTACGGCACGGCAGGAGGGACATTCGAAGTCGCTGTATTCAACGATCTTCACCGGCGCCGTTTCAGGCCCGTGAACCTTCAAAAGACGTGAAGCCTCCGATGCGGGTTTTGGGGCCAACACAGGAACCGGTCTATTTCTTTTGATAAAAAAAATAGTCCCCGAAAGCAACACCACCAGTAAAACACCTGTTAGAACGGAACGAAGGTTCATTTTCATATGGGGTCTATTTTATGGGAACAAGCCGCCCGGAATCAACCACCATCTTGCGGATCGCTTTGTTGAATGAAAGTTTCTGCATGGCCTCCAGCGAAAAAGGAGCGGTGATCGACCAGTTGTTCGTCCCCATACTTCCCGGGACATTGATCCGGTAATCCCAGGAATCCCGTTCCGGGAACTCTCCAAGAGAGAGCCAGTCCTGAAGGATCTGGAGGCTAAAGATCGAGCGCGTGCCATTCACGCTCTCGAGCGCTTTCCTGACAAATTCCGGAGAAGCTTTGGGCTCCACCGGCCCGGGCATCCCCACGTGTTGCCAGTAAAATTTCCGCTCTTCATGAGAACTGCGGTAAGCATCGACAAGATGCCAAGCTTCATCGTGGTTCTTTCCCAAGATCGCCAGAAGCATTCCGACGCTCTCGATCTCCCGGCGCCACCGCAAACGACCGTGCCTGGAATGCTGGAGATCGAAGAGGCGCTCTTTGATAGGATCGAACGAGACGCCGCACTCTCCGCATTTCTTCTGAAAGAACCATTCATCCACGGTACCCGCTTCATATTCCCACCAGGCGCAAAAAGCGCTCGTGTCGTGCGTGGAGATCATGGCCATGGAATTGACACGGTAGTCCTCGCCCGCCTTGAACCGGTAATCCTTCCCCCAGTTCCTGACCCACCGCTGAACATCCGACCCGGGGATCATGTATTCCTCCAGGATCTCATAGGAACATTTTGGAACCACCCCCAGATCCTCGGCGCAAGGAAGCATCTTGGCGCTCTCAAGCATCACCTCCAGGATCCGCTCGCCATGGTCCTTCCAGAGACGCTCGTCTTCAGGATCAAAACGGCCGCACATCCCCGCGTGCTCGACGGGCTCCGCAAGCGAGATCGTCCAGAGACGGAACATCCCGACAAAGTGATCGATGCGGTAAAGGTCAAAAAGATTTTCCGCGCATTTCATTTTCTGGCGCATGTAATTGAAATCATCGGCTGCGATCCGCGCCCAGTCATAAGGCGGCATGCCCCAGCGTTGTCCCTGCGCGAAATAAAGGTCGGGAGGCGCGCCGGAGGAAAGCGCTAACTTGAAATATTCCTGATGGGCCCAAACATCCGCGCTGTCACGTGACACCAAAAAAGGCATGTCCCCCATGAGCAGCACGCCGCACTTTGTGGCATATTGTTTTACGTCCTTGAACTGGGCGAATAACTGCCATTGAAGCCATTTGTAAAAAAGGATCTTGTTCTTATGCTTCCTTACAATTGCCGCGACAGGTTTAGCCTGCTTGTCCCGGAGCCCTTCAGGCCAATCCGCCCACCCACTCATCGGGAATTCCTCTTTCAAGGTCTTGAAAATAGCGTAATCTTCCAGCCAACTCCTATGCTCTTTAAGAAAACTCAGGAATCCCTTTCCCCTCTTGGAAGACGCGGGACTCGCGAAGATCCTGGCTAAGAGATCGAGCTTGGCTTTTTTGATCCCGTAATCCACTCGTCCCTTGCCGGCTGGAAAGCTCTTTCTCAGGGCCGCGAGATCATTGGAGAAAGACTGGAGATCGCAATCGACGAGGTCTTCGAGGGAGAGATACATGGGATCAAGCGCCATACTGCTTTGGGCGTCATAAGGACGGAAATCAAAACCGACATCGTTCAGGGGCAACAACTGGATGATCGAAAGCCCCGTCTTCCCGCACCAATCGATCAAAAGTTTCAGGTCCGGAACTTCTCCGATCCCGATACTTTGTTCCGAATAAAGAGAAAAAAGCGGCGTGATCACACCGGCGCGCCGCCTGGCGCCCACTTTTTTCCAGATCTTCCCGCATTGGGAATTCAAGAATGATGCGCTGTCTTTAGTCATGTTCCCTTTCTTGATAGAACCCGTATCGCGACGCTCCCCGGGATCTAAACCCTTTTCTTACGATGCTTCTCCGAAATCCCGGAAACGGTCGAAAAGCTTCCGGATGTCCCCTTCCGCAGAGCGCGTGATCTGACTGCAGACAAAGATCAGGATCGAGAACTGCCAGCAGTCCTCCGGACCGATCACAAGACCTGTCGAAACATTTTCCTGACGCTGAAGAGCGTGAGAAAAAAACTCCACCGCCTTCGAAAGCTTTTCTTCGCGGATATCCAGGGAATTGATCTTGTTCTCGTACTTCATGGAAGGAAAACGGATCCCCCTCACAAAAAGAAAGGTCGTCAGATAATCCTCGACGCCCGAGAACTTCTTGTCGAATTCGAACCCTTCGAATTGCGGCAGGTTCGGCGGCAAAATGATCGAGGGTTTATCGACCGTCACCTCTCCCTTGCGCACGACTGTGTCGCCCTGATTCACAGAGGATTCGGCCAGGAACACATACGGGATCTGCGTCGCCTCAAAGGTATGAAGAGGCTGGACGCGAGGCCGGATGATCTCGGTAACTTTGAGCGCTTTCTCCCAGGAATCGTGAATATCCATTTAAAACCCGTATGCCGTATATCGCATATCGTATGTCGTCGAAACCCCAAGCTAAAGATTTTTGTTCCGTGGTGACCTACGCCCTGCGATATCGATCAATAGGAAATCTGGTTCGGAAGTTCATTCTTATCATAAGCCTCGTAAGGAAAATAGGCTTTCAACTTTTCTCCGATAAGCAGGATCGCATCCGTTAGCCCCTCGGCGAACTCATTCCGTTTAAAACGCGCCTGCAGGCCCTGAACGACATCATTCCAGAAACCCTCGGGGACTTTCTCATCGATCCCGACATCCCCCAGGATCGCGAACTTCTTGTTCCCCGTCGCGAGAAATATCAGAACGCCGTTCCTTTGCGCCGTCTTCGTCATCCCGATCCGGTGAAAAACCTTTTGCGCATGCCCATAGACAGGTTCTTGGGCCCGGTACTCCAGGTGCACGCGAACTTCCCCGGAGGTATTCTTTTCAGCTTCATGGACCGCGGCAAGGATCTTTTCTTTTTCTTTTCTTGAGAAGAAAAACACCGGATAAGGGATCCTCATTTACCAGCCCCCGCTCGCTCCACCACCGCCAAAACCGCCCCCGCCGCCGCTAAAGCCACCGAACCCTCCGCCGCCACTGCGAAAGCCTCCGCCCATGGGAGTGAAAATAAAGCCACGACCCCCGCGCCTTCCCCCCAATCTTGAGCTGTGCCGCGCCCAAAGATGAAAGGTGAAAAATACACAGAAAAGAATCAGGAACATCATCGGATCTTTAGGACCCTTTTTCCCTGGAACCCCCTTGAACTCGCCCTGCGTGGCCAGCATGATCGCATTCGTACCGGCCAGGATCCCGCCCTCGTAATCTCCCTTGCGAAAGTACGGCGCCACGACCTGACGAATGATCTGTCCCGACAAGGCATCCGTCAGAACACCCTCCAGGCCATAGCCGACCTCGATACGAACCTTCCGGTCGTTCTTGAAGATCAGAAAGATCACGCCGTTGTCTTTTTTCTTCTGCCCCGCCTTCCATGCCTCGGCAAGCCGCAAGGAAAAATCCTCGAGTGAGTCACCTTCAAGGGACGGGAAAGTGGCTACGACGACCTGATTTGATGTTTTTTCGTCGAAACTGCGAAGGGTCGTTTCCAGATTTTCCTTGGAAGATGAGGACAACAGTCCCGCGCGATCGGTCACATAACCCTCTGGACGCGATGGCACCTGAAGTGCAGAAAGGGCAGGCAATCCTGAAAAGAGAAGGAACGTCAAGACAAGAACAGGCCGGATGGCTTTTCTAAGAAAAATGCGCTTCCCCGAGGGAGGATTTCTCTTCATGGATGGAGGGCAGGACTTTCCCATTTTTCCGCGAAAGACTAGAACTTGACCTGGGGAACGGTCTTGGCATCCTGGTCGGCCTGAAAATAGACTTTACCGTTGAAGCCCAGGAGGTTCGCGACGATCACATTCGGGAAACGACGGCGAAAAGCGTTGAAATCCTGGGAGGCTTCGTTGAAGCGTTTGCGCTCCACCGTAATGCGATTTTCCGTGCCTTCCAGCTGGGTCTGAAGCTCGAGAAAATTCTGACTGGCCTTAAGGTCGGGATACCGTTCTACCACCACCATGAGACGGCCCAACGCTGAACTGAGCTGGGTCTGAGCCTCCTGGAATTTCGCAAGAGCATCCGGATTACCGAGCATCTCGGGAGAAACATTCGTCCTGGAAACCTTGTTGCGCGCCTCAACAACATTAAGAAGGGTTTCTTTTTCATGCGCGGCGTAGCCTTTGACGGTCGCAACCAGGTTCGGCACAAGATCCGCACGCCGCTGATAGACGTTTTCCACCTGGGCCCAGGAGCTCTTAACGCCTTCATCCTTGGTCACGAGATTATTATAAACACCGCCAAACACCAACGCCCCGAAAAGAACTGTGAGAACAATAACAGCGAGAACAATGAGCAATCCCTTTTTCATAAAGACTCCTTCCAGGTGATGAGATGGTGAAAACAACGGACGCATTATAGTCCGTGTAGAAAATTTTTGTAAATCAATTAAAGCTCAACAGCCTTCCCAAAGAAGGGTCACGCGTCTGCCGGAGCAGGCTTTTCGTGCTCGAAAGGCTTGTAAAAATGGGGCCGGGCGGGAAGACGCAAGCGTTTGAGAAGACGGCCCACCAGTTGGTTTTCAACGTCCCCCCAGTGCGCGTCATCTTTGTCTCTACCCCGCACATGAAAACTACCGCCCGCGACCATGTCGTGGCCACCGGCTTCCTTCCGGTCGTCGAAAATATCGCGAAGGATCTCCGGGGTTTCGTCCGTCAGCCGGTTGCTACGTAGCGACACGTGAAGTTTGCCCTTGTAGCGCCCCGTGCACAGCGACCGCTCCATGCCGCGGTAGGTCAGAAGAAAATCCGCGATCTCGGAAACCAGGTCCGGGTGCTCCACTTCCCCAAGATGGGATACGATCACACCCCTGAAAGCGAACGCTCCTTGAAGTCCCCGGTTCAAGGTACTGAAAAATTTTTTCGACTTCGGCGGATTCTGGATACGAATGAGAACCCGCATATCACAAAGCGGCAGAATGTCCAGATAGGTTTGGATGATATCCGCCCGCCGAGCCCGGTAGAGATTCAGCGTGTCCGAAAGGATCCCATACGCGAGCGCCGTCGCGATCCGTTTCGGGATCTCACAACCGCTTAAAAGGAGCGCCTGGGTGAGGATCACGCTCGTGGCACCGCACTCCGGATCGATAATGGCAAGTTCGGCCAGCGGCCTTTTCACATACGGGTGCTGGTCGATCACCAAGGTGACCTTCTTGTTCCTCGGATAAGGGTTGTTCTCGAATTCCGGCTGGGTATCGATCAGCGCGGCATGCTCATAGCTGCGGATGTCCGAAGGACGGAACTTATGAATGGGAACCTTCAGAAGGGCCACCATGGCGCGGTTCTCCACGCGTCCGATGATCCCCTTATAAACGATCCGGGACTTGATCCCGTAAAGACGTTCCGCAAGGTATTGAAGCGCCATGGCTGTCGCGATCGCGTCCGGATCGGGGTAATCGTGCGTTACGATCAAGAGAGGCGAAAGAGCGTCCTTCATTTTTTCAAGGAACCGGAGCAGCTTCCGGCCGTGCAGGGCCGCAATATGTTCAGATTTCTTACGCTTCGACTTAGGAGAAAGGGTCATGAGAGCCTGGGTTGGAACTTTTCAGGATTTTGTTTTCCGCGCTAGGGTCAAAAGCCACTTCTGGAACGGGGGATACTCGCGCAAAGGCTTCAGGTCGGGGTCCTTTTCCAGATGACCCAGGTCTGTGAATCCGAGACGAACCGCCCTCTTGAGCGCCGTCAATGCCTTCGCGGTATAACCGGAAAGAACATAGCTGCAGGCCAGATTATAATGAACGACCGGATCATCCTGACAAAGGCAAGCGAGCCTCTTGTCGATCTCCAGTCCCTTTTCAAAGAGACCGCGCCGCGTGTAGGCTTCGGCAAGCGGGGCCAAGGCGTCCACATAATCGGGGCGATGCTTCAGAACACCTTCGAGAAATGAGATCTCGAAATCCAGATCATTGGGTTTCATGGGAGCATGATACCTTATCTCTTAAAAAATGCAAACGGCCGTTGCAAACCCCTTTTCGAGGGGGCTCACTAGCCCAGGTTGCGCTTCAAAACTTCCAAAAACTCTTCGACCTTGAACGGTTTCAGAAGGAATTCCTTCACTCCCAAACAAACCGCGGACTGCCGGGTCGGTTCATCGTTATAGGCCGTGAGCACGATCTCGGGGATCGGATGCTTTTTCATTTCCTGACAATACTGCCGGACCGCCTGGATCACCTGGAGTCCATCCATGCCGGGCATGCGCATATCTGTGATCAAAAGGTCAAAGTGCCTCTGAACAAGAAACCCGAGTGCTTCCTGCCCGCTACTTGCCACCACCGGCTCATAGCCGGCTCCACGCAGCAAGAGCTCTAGCGACCTCCTCACCAATCCATCATCATCCACAGCAAGGATCCGCTTTTTGCGATGATGAACCTCAGGGGCTGTATTCATAGCAACCTCCCGCGTTTTTCAGGAACGGTCATATTGTCCGGTCAATGAACCTTCGGCAAGAATATGCCCACGCATGGCCTGAAGCAGTTCCTGCTTCGATGCTCCGGCTTTCAATTGAAGCATTGCGTCAAGGGCATAGATCTTGAACAGGTAACGATGCTCTCCGCCCGGAGGACACGGCCCGCCATAGCCCAGTTCCTTGAAATCATTGAGCCCTTGTGAACCGCCGGCAAAGAATTCCTGCCCGGAAATAATGCCCGTCGGAAGCTGGCTCAAAGTCGCGGGAAGATCGTAGATCAGCCAGTGGGTCCAGTTCTTCGCCGGAGCGTCGGGATCCTCAACAATGATCGCGAGACTTTCAGCATTGTCCGGAACTCCGGACCACGCGAGCGGCGGTGACATGTCGGCCCCCTCGCAGGTGAAATCCGAGGGGATCCGTTCCCCTTCGCTGAACGCGGAACTACGAAGCTCCAGCTTCTGCGCTTTCCCGCCTTGCGCTTCTCCGGAAATCAAAAACACCGCCAGCAAAGCTCCCACAAGGAATAAACCAAGAACCTTTTTCATTGTCTCTCCTTTACCAGCGATCGCGCTCTTGATGTTCAGGACATACTTCTGACAGAGATCCGGTCCAGATAGCTCAGGTCATCCGTATTGAGGCGGATCGTTTCACCCTCACTGACAAATTGCGGCACGAGAACCTTAAGACCGTTCTCAAGTTCAGCCTCTTTGAAATTCGCATCGGACCCTATCCCCTTCGGCGTGCTCACCACTTTAAGCTCAACGATCTTCGGGAAGGCAACACTCAAAGCCTTGCCTTCCCCGAAAAGCACCTCGATCACTTCATTTTCTCTCAGGAACACCTCGTGCTTGCCGACCGCCTTTGCAGAGATCTGGAACTGTTCGTAATTGTCCATATTCATGAACACGAACTGCTCCCCCTCGCGATAGAGATACTGCATTTTTACGACGTTCACTTCCACTTCATCGGCGGTCGCATCCGCGGACATTTTTTTTTCGATCACATTCCCTTCTTCGAGGCTCCTGAGCTTCAGCATCGCGCTCTTGCCGAATTTCCCCGTCCCACGGATCTCCTGAGTGAGAACCTTGCAGAGTTTCCCGTCGACGCGGATCACATTCCCTACCCGGATATCTGATGCAATGACCATAATGTTCTCCTTTTAGTGTTTCCACTTAAATAACATCTGCAAGTAAGATCTTTCTTCCCGGGACTCGTCCCCAAGCCCCAGCTTTTTCTCGATCCGCCTGATGGAACGGGGCTCGCCTTCGATCTCAAGGAACCAGCCAAATTTCCTGAGAAAATCCACCGTCACGCTCGTGCGGCCCAGCTTATACAGTTCCCGTTTTTTGGAATAGCTCCTCAGCATCCGGCAGCCGAGGAACTTCAAGATCGCCTTGGCGGCCGCGGCATCGACAGGCGTCTCGAGCTCCATCCGTTTCGTGAAACGCGCTTTGATCCTGGGGCCTTTGAGCGTCAGCGTGCCCAGACCTCGTCCAAACTGTCTGAGCCGGAGCGCGGTCTTTTGTTTCGCGAAAAAACCGTTCCGGTCGTAGAACTCGTTTGTTTCGATGCCCTGAATGACCCGCTTGGCCCCGATCTTTTTGAGGATTGTCCGGACCTTCGCGGGAGATCTCAACCGGTATTTCTGCTCGACCTCAAAAAACCTCATGCGTTCACACCCCCACTAACATTTTGCCGCGCACGATATCCGCCATTTCCTGTCCTGCGAGCCGGACGGCGATCGCCAAAGCAAATTCCAGAGCTGTGCCAGGCCCGCGGCTGGTGATGACGTTTCCGTCCACCACCACAGCCTCATCAGAGTGCGTTGTTTTTTCGGAAAATTCCGACTCGCACCCGGGATAACAGGTCACTTTCTTGCCGTCCAGAATACCGAGTGGCGCTAACACAGCCGCCGGAGCGGCGCAGATCGCCGCCACAAGTTTTCCCGCCGCATTCATTTTTCTAATGAAAGCTCCCACTTCTTCGGAACGGGCAAGATTCGCGGTACCAGGAACTCCGCCATGAAGGATCACCGCATCGGGAAGCTCGAGAACGTCTTTGAGAAGCACATCCGCCTGAACTCCGATCCCCCTGGAGCTCTTGACCTGAAGTCCTGAAACTCCCGCGATCGTGACGCGCACTCCCGCGCGTCTTAACACATCGATCGGTGCAATAGCCTCGATCTCCTCAAACCCTTCTGCCAGGATCACCACTGCTGTTTTCGCCATGCGTGCTCCCTCGTTTACTGCGGTCCTGGATTTTTTATGTTCGGATCGATCTGTTCCACCACGAGTTTTTTTTGACCGAAGATCCTGTCATTGGCAAAGATCCGGAATTCGTAATTGCCGGCATGCATAAAACGAACACCTCGAAGATTGAACACTAACTCATGCGCGTCAAGCGGACTCGGCACATGCACTTCCTCGGGCATTTCGCTCTTGCCGATCATCACATCACTTTGAAGGTCGACCAATTCTAGCCGGAATTGGTATCCCCCCTGGGCGTCCGTGAGTTTGATATAGACCGACATCGCGAAATGCGTACAGGGAAACGTCGCCGCTCCGATATTCTCAAAGACCCCGATCAGACTTTTCTTGTTCGTGCCGCGCTCGGTGATCACATAATCACAAATAAGCATGGCGTTCGTTTTAGGCGTAGGCGATGTCATAAGTCCCTTTCGTTAAGATCCAAATTTATAATGTTTTCTAACAGCCTTCTTGATATTCCAAACGCATTTCAACCCTTGCGGGAATGTCACGAGGTCACCTTGGCCGAACGAAACCTCGCCGCCCGGTATCTTCACAGTAACATCTCCCTCGAGAAAATAGCAGACTTCTTTTTCGTCATAATACCAATCGAAACTTGAGGCTTCTTTGGCCCAGATCGGCCACGAAAAAACTCCCAAGGACTTCAATTGTTCCTCAGTGGGCTTCTTCACTTCCACTTTTAATTCCGTCTTCTGCGGCATAAGAAACTCCCTTTCATCTTTGCGTCATGACCTGAACAGCAGGTCACTTTCTGAATTTTTCAAGCCACCCGCAATACTCACATTTCTCCGAAGCCTTGGGCGCGGCGCCCGTCAGGATCGCGAGCGCCCGATGAAACAGCTCTTTGGCACGTTCAACGTCCGTTTCGATGCGGATCGGCTGGATCTCGAAACCCACCTGCCCATTCTCCCGGACCTCTTTAGGCGAATAATAGAGAAGAAAACCGTAACCCGCGGTCTTGAGCCCGTTCCCCTCGAGCATCAGCGCGTAACAATCCAATTGGGTCTGATAATACCTGGTCGCATCCACTTCGTTCGTAGGCGACCCTTTGGTCTTGTAGTCGAAGGGGACATAGGCGCCGTCCTTGACGAGCAGATCATCGAGCATCCCTGAGAGGACCGATCCGTCCTCCTGATATCGAAGTCCGGTCCGCCACGCGCGCCAGGCCTCAAGCTGGACTTGATCCCCGAAAAGGCGGATACCTTTGAATGCATCAATGTGAAGCTCAGGAGGAAGCGTCCCTTGGGCGCGAAAGGTATCAAAGTAGGTCTTGATCACTCGGTCCATACCGCCCGGCAGTGATGGGAAAATGCCGCGGGGCCGCTTGATATTCTTGACCTTCTCGAGCCAAAAACACCGAGGACAGTCCTTAAAAAGACTCAATGCCGACGGGGACAGCGTAACCTTTTTATCCATGGGCTCCTCTGAAAAACGTGAAGTAATTATATATCCATGGTCT
Organism: Candidatus Omnitrophota bacterium; assembly: GCA_043803685.1. Taxonomy (GTDB): domain Bacteria; phylum Omnitrophota; class Omnitrophia; order Omnitrophales; family Aquincolibacteriaceae; genus Aquincolibacterium. The sequence continues at coordinate 7,246 of JAZDJU010000072.1, read as the reverse complement.
GCCCGATAGCCAGTCTGAATATTGGACCTGAGACTACAGACAACAGCCTGCAGACAAAAGCTCCTCGATCCGCTGTCTGCCGTCTTCAGTCTCCGGTCTGATCCTTTTGATGGTTTCCTGGGAAAGGATCTTGGGGGTTCTTGAAATCCGGCATAAAAGCGGTCTCTTCCTTGAGCTCCTGAATATAAACCTTCTCAAATCCAAGCTCTTCGACAAGTTCCAGGATCTGGGCGTATTCTTCGGCGTGGAGCGAACGGTCCAGTTTTTTCTTCCGGGAGCACTCGGAAACCGGCCGGAACTGACTCATGACCGAAAGCGGAAGCCCCGGACCGAATTCTTTGTGGAGAAGTCTTAAGACCTTCAAGCTGTTATCGATATACCCCGGCAACACCAAATGCCGGACAAGCACTCCTCGACCCGCGGTCCGCTCTCCCGTCACATCCCAAGGTTCCAGAAATCCCTTGAGCCTCACCATCTCCCGGAGCGCCTCCAAAGCAATTTCGGGATATCGCGCGTCTCTCATGCACGTCTCGGCAAGCTCAGCCTCTGCGAATTTGAAATCCGGAAGAAAAATATCCATTTCCCCGGCATAGACTTTCACCTGCTCCTGTTTTTGATACCCGGAACAGTTAAAGATCTTCGGGATCTTGACCCCTTCTTCCCGCAAGGCCTGGCAAAGGACTTCGATATGCGGCCAGAAATGATCGGGCGTCACAAAATTGAGATTATGAACGCCCTTGGCGAGAAGTGCCCGAACCTCCGACAGAAGTTCCGCGGACGTGACCGTGCGGCCTTCATGTTGGTTCGAGATCTGATAGTTCTGGCAGAAAAAACACTGGCTGGAACAGCCGCTAAAGAAGATCGTACCGGAGCCGCGGGTCCCGGTAAAAGAAGGCTCTTCTCCGAAGTGAGGCCCGATGAAAGAGACGCGACAACTTGAGCTTTCCCCGCAAAACCCCAAAGGACCCTTCGCGCGATCGACCTTGCAGTCGCGGGGACACAGGGTGCATTGTTGGTAGGAAGAAAAGCTATCCATAAGAATTCAGCGGGGCACAACGGATTTGAAGGCTTCCGGAAGAAAACGCACCAGATCGCCGGCCGTAAGACTTATGGGGCCGATTTTTTTGGCAGCCATGTCTCCGGCAAGTCCATGAATATAGACCCCGAGACACGCCGCTTCAAAATTCGAAAGCCCCTGACCCAGAAGCGCGGCGATCGTTCCGGTTAATACATCTCCTGAACCCGCGGTCGCCATACCGGGATTCCCGGTCGTATTCACGTAGCAATCTCCTTCGGGCGTAGCCACGACCGTGCGGTGCCCTTTGAGAACGATCACGTGGTCGCATCGCTTGGCGGCATCGAGAGCGCGTTTTTTTCTCGTCACATCGGAGTCATTGAGCTTGCCGCCAAACACACGGCAGAATTCTCCCGGATGCGGCGTCAGGATCGCACGGCCGCGGCAGTGCTTGAGAATATCGAGATGCCCCTTCAGGGCGTTGAGCCCATCCGCGTCAATCACAAGCGGCAACTGAACAGCCTCAAGGACCTTGCAGATAAGTTTTTGGGTCGTGGTGTGTTGGGAAAGTCCGGGACCGATCGCGAGCACGTTTTGCGTCGTGCAGAAACGTTCGATCTCCCGGAACCCTTTCAATGAAAGCGTTCCTACGGGAGTGGACGGAAGAGGCCGGATCATGAGTTCAGGATCACGCTTGGCTAACGCGAGGTAAAGTGTATCGGGGATGCCGATCGTCACGAGCCCTGCTCCCGACCGGAGGGCGGCCATGCCTGCCAGATGCGCGGCGCCGGTCATGCCGCGGGACCCGGCAAGAATAAAGATGCGCCCAAAATCACCTTTGTGCGCGATGGCGGAACGCTTCAGTTTTTTAGCAATAGATCGGATATTCATTTCTCAAGTTGTAAGCGTTAAGCAGTAAGCGGTAAGCTAAAGGCGGCTTTTTCCTTACCGCTTATCGCTTATTTCTTACCGCTGGTGATGATCTTCTTCATTTCCTGGACGGCGCGGGCAAGACCGACGAACACGGCGCGGCTGACGATGGAGTGACCGATATTGAATTCCGTGATCTCCGGGACCGCCAACAGCGGAAAAATATTCTCGTAATTCAAACCATGCCCGGCATGAACGTGAAGTCCAAGGCTCCGGCCCAGACGCGCGGCCTCACGGATCCGGAAAAGTTCCTTATCCTGCTTCTTGCCGGCGGCATTGGCATAAGAGCCCGTGTGAATCTCGATCGCGTAGGCCCCAAGCCGGGCCGCTTCGCGCACCTGAACCTCCACCGGATCGATAAAAAGACTGACTTCAACCTTCTTCCCCGAAAGCGCGTCGATCGTCCGGAGCAAAGGACCTTTTTTCGAAAAAAGGTCCAGCCCGCCTTCGGTCGTCAGCTCCTTCCGTTTCTCGGGAACGAGGCACACCTTTTCGGGCGCGACCTGGAGCGCGATCTTGAGGATCTCAGGCGAAACGGACATCTCGAGATTAAGCGGCACGTAGATCTTTTCCATCAGTTCAAAAACATCGGCATCCTGGATGTGCCGGCGGTCTTCGCGCAAATGAACCGTAATGCTGTCGGCGCCTCCCTGCTCCGCCTCAAGCGCTGCCTCGAGAACCGCGGGCTCTTCCCCCAGGCGCGCCTGGCGCAGGGTCGCGACATGGTCGATGTTGATGCCGAGTTTTTGGGAGATCGCGCGAGCGGTCATGGGAGAATTACTGGGTAAGGGAGCGGATCGCGGCTTTGATCTTGATCGGCTCTTTGTCTTTCAAACTCACGTTCTCGGGCAGAACGACCTGGAGCAACAGGTCATAATCCCCTTTTTTACGATCGGCAAGATCCACGTAAGCCAACAAGGTCTCAGAAGTCAGCTTCTCAAGATAAAGCTTGGATCCCTTCAACACGAACGTCACTTTGTCCGGACTGAGGTCCACGACCCCCGTCGCGGCGGGCGCTCTCAAAATACGGACAGGGACATCCTTGAATTCTTTTTCTCCGAACTCTTCCCGGATGGGAATATAAACGTTCACAAGGGATTCGCTCATGGGCTTGACCCCCGGCGGCAGTTTCACTTCCACCGTGCGATAAAAAGACCGGATACGGCCGACCAGGTCGATCGGCGCGGTCTTCGCTGATTTCATTTTTTCCAAAACTCCTTTGGGACCCCTCGCGAGAATAGCGTTCGGGTCCATGCGCAATTCATCCGCGAGGAGTTTGTAACCGACCGCGACCTCTCCCACAAAATCCGGCTGGATCTCGAGTTTCTGGACGATCACCTCGTCCAGCTTCACGGTCACAGCTTCAGGAACGATCTTGATCACACGGATCTGGAAACTGGGAACACTGATCTCACTGGGCTCAAGACGAAAGGAGTACTCTCCCGCCGTCTTGATCTCCGGACCGATCTTGTGCACGGCCTGGATATCCTGACTCGCAAGGTTCACGATCAAGGCCCTCGGCGCGGACAAGGTGACCTGGACGGTCTTCGCGGAAATTTCGGAAACGGTCATCTCCTGGCTGCTCATCTGGGTCTTAAGCGGGATCACGCGCATGACCTCGATGCTCTCCTCACCCGCGGCGTAATACCAGGTCCCGACAGCGAGCACCAGAGAGATGAGCTTCAAACCCCAATTCCGGAAAAACCAATGTTTCATTTCCCGGCCGCCTTTCCGTGGAACTGAAAAAGTTTCTTGTTCTTGTCCATAAAATCCTTGATGACGTTCTTGTTCTCCGCCGGCTTAAAAAGCCCCTGCAGGATCCTCTTCAGGTCCTCCAGATCAAGCGCTTTGGTCAGTTTCCCGAAGACAGAAACTGAAATATTTCCCGTCTCTTCCGAAACTACAATGCACACAGCGTCATTTTCTTCCGTGAGACCGATCGCGGCGCGGTGACGCGTCCCCACCGAAGTCGGAAGATCCGTCATTTGCGTCAAAGGGAAAAGAGAGCCGCAGGACGCGATCCGGTTCCCCGTGATGATCACGGCGCCGTCATGCGTCGGGGTGTGCGGGTCAAAAATGCTGAGGAGAAGTTCCGCGCTGACCTTGGCGTCGATCATCATGCCACTCTCGATGTAATTCTTAAGGCCCACGTCCCGCTCCAGCGCGATCAAAGCGCCGGTCCGGTGCCGTGCCATCTGGTCACAAGCACGGATCACCTCATCCAGCATGCCTCCCCCGTGTAAAAATCCGCTCGACATCGTAGTTCCGATGCGTGCCAGAACGCGCCGCATTTCCGGCTGAAAAATGATGAGGAAAGCCACGACTCCCACGGCAAATAACTTGGAGAGGACCCAGATGATACTGTTCAGTTCAAAGAATTTCGCGGCAAGAAAGATCACGACCAGCATGACAAGACCCAAAAGGACCTGCATGGCGCGCGTCCCCTGGAAGAAACGGATCACCGAATAGATCAGCACCCAGATAAAGAGGATCTCGATCAGGGGCCGCCAGAACGAGGTCAGCAGTGCCAGCATATTATTTTTTCCCGAACAAAGTGAACGCGAGCGTGAGGATCAGACTGAGCAGAACACAAGTGGAAAAGGGAAAGTAAAAAGTGAAAGTACCCTTCCGGAAGAAAATGTCCCCGGGAAGTTTTCCGAGCAACGGCACTTTTGAAAAAATAGCCGCAAAAATCCCCATGCCTACCAGGATCAGGCCAAAAAAGATCAGGGTTTTTGCAAGATCGCTCATCTTATTTCCCCTCTTGGACGCGATATCGGCGCAGCCCGCGGGCCTGCGCACAGCTCAGATGGGTTAATATAGCATGCGCCCGCAAAGAGAGGCAACGACTTCGTCCTAAAGCGATAGATTAATCGCGAACTGTTATCATGCGCCAAACAAGCCAAGACCCCGCGGTGAGGCAGACAAGCATGGACGCGCCGGCAAGCGCCCGGATAAAAAAGGCGATGACATGATCGTAGGGTAAAAGACCGACCTCACCCAAGAGATAGTTCCAGTCATGGATGATCTCCGTTCCCCAGGAGAGCGAGGTCAGCGGCAGGGCCATTTGCTGCGCGTCGGCGGTATACTTGGCGATGCTGTAAAGAGCGGTCGAAAGCCACCCGAAGCACAGAGCGATCGAGAAGAAATCACGCCTTCGGTAAAAATAGAACACGAAAAAAACAGGCGCCAGGAATTCTAAAAGCGTTCCTCCGAGCATTCCGATGTATTTCCCGCCATAGCCAAACAGCAAGTGGCCTACTTCATGGAATCCAAGGTTCAAAGGCCAGAGAAAACAGCAGTAGCCAGAATCCATGAGAAACCGGACAAAAAGATAGCCGAACCACAGCACCACCGGCAGATACAGGAAACCATTTTTTCCGCGGCACCACGCCGCCGCCTCTGCTTTTAGAGCCTCCATCCTTTGCTCTCCCGTCATTTTATAATCCTCTCGAAAGATCGGGCCGGAACCTGACCTTTCCGTCGAGTGCGGCTTTCAGGGATTTCAAAAGAGCGGACCGGTCTTTCGGAAATGTCCCCTCAAGCGCGAGATAGTTCGACGCGTGATTCGACCGGAACACTGTGTGTTCAAGCGTAAGCCCCTGGATCATTTCGTACGCCTCCCTCAAAAGCTCCTTCTGCTCAAGCTCCTCAAAGTCCCCTCGCGACACTTCATCGGCAAGAGGCGTTCCGGGGATCACCATTAAAGAGAGGAATGAAAGGTAGCGCGGCTGCATCCGGTTGAGCGCTTCGATCGTGCCTTTCACATGTTCCATAGAATATCTTTTCCCGCCTAGCCCCAGGAGCACGATCACGGACGACCGGATCGCCGCCCGCTCGGCCCTGCGCACAGCCTGGATCATTTCTTCCGCGCTCGAGATTTTTTTGCACCGGTCGAGCACAAGCTGGCTACCGCTTTCAAGCCCCATGTAGATCAGACTCAGTTTATGCGCGTAAAGCTCCGCGAGTTCTGCGTCGCTTTTCCGGGTGATATTCGAGCCGTTCGCATAGGCCGAAACGCGAGAAAGCTTCGGTAAAGCCTGCTGTAATTTTTCGAGGATGGGAATTAATTTATTATTATTGAGGACCAGCGCGTCGCCATCCATTAAAAAAACGCGCCGCGTGTCGGGATAGCGGCGAGCGTAACGATCTATGTCGGAAAAGATTTCTTCAGGATCTTTGACGCGGAAGGGTTTCGTCTTGTAAGCCCCGCAAAAAGTGCAGTGGTCTGCCGAGCATCCCAAAGTCACCTGGAGAAGAAAACTGTCGGCTTCGGACGGCGGCCGTATCACAGGCTCAATGATCGCCATCGTTCCTCGATCGCGCCATAGATCAAAAAAGGTCTTTGGATCCTGCGGGCGGTTTCATGTTGAAATGCTGGTAGGTGAGTTCGGTCGCGACGCGGCCGGCGGAGGTGCGCTTCAGAAAGCCACGTTGGATAAGATAAGGCTCGTAGATCTCTTCGAGGGTTTCGGCATCTTCTCCGACTCCGACCGCAAGGCTATTCACGCCCACGGGCCCCCCCTTACACTCCTTGAGAATGTAATGCAAGATCCGTTTGTCCATCGGATCAAGCCCTTCCTGATCGACCCCGAGCATCTTGAGTCCCTGATCCGCGACTTCGGTCGTGATCTTGCCGTTCGCTTTGACCTGGGCATAGTCCCGGACACGACGGAGAAGACGGTTCGCGATACGCGGAGTGCCGCGCGCTCGGCTTGCGATCTCAAGCGCGCCTTTTTCATCGACGCCGATCTCCAGGATCTTCGCCGAGCGTTTCACGATTGTGGCCAGATCCTCGTTCTCATAATAGTTCAGCCGTTCAATAATACCGAAACGCGACCGCAAGGGCGCTGTAAGAAGACCGCTTCGCGTGGTGGCGCCGATCAGCGTAAAACGCGGCAATTGCATCTTGACCGAGCGCGCGTGCGGTCCTTTATCGATCATGATCTCGATCGCATAATCCTCCATCGCAGAATAAAGGTATTCTTCCACCACGTGCGGGATCCGGTGGATCTCATCAATAAAAAGCACGTCCCCTTTTTCGAGGTTCGTGAGAATCCCGGCCAGGTCCCCCGCCCGCTCGAGGACAGGCCCCGACACCTGATGGATCTTCGCGTCCATTTTCCGGGCGATGATATTGGCGAGCGTGGTTTTCCCGAGGCCCGGAGGCCCGAAGAGCAGGATGTGGTCGAGCGATTCCTTGCGGCCGAGCGCGGCTTCGATAAAGACCTTGAGATTTTCTTTCACCTGCGACTGCCCAATGAATTCGTCGAGTGTGGCGGGGCGGAGCGTCACCTCGAT
>JAZDJU010000071.1:0-2127 GCA_043803685.1 Candidatus Omnitrophota bacterium | reverse complement strand
AAAGTGATGGGTGCGCTTACCAAGGCGATGAGGCCCCAGGGGTTTAATCTGGGTATGAATATCTCGGATGTGGCCGGGGCCGGGGTACCGGATCATATGCATTGGCACATTGTGCCGCGATGGAAAGGAGACGTGAATTTTATGCCGGTCGTGGCGGGTACAAAAGTGATCTCCGAATCGCTGGAATCAGCTTATGAGGCATTGAGTCGGGTGTTGGTCCTGAAGGCCAAGAACGGGCAGCCTGTGAGTAAAAGGAAAAAATGACATCCGCGCAGAAAATGGCAGGAAAAAAATCAGCGAAGAAGCCGAAACGTGTCTTGACGCCGCTTGAACGGTTTCTTTTGCCGAATCCGCAGTGGCAGGAGGGATATGCCTCTTTTTCCGAGATCTTCGGCAAGCCGGTCGGGTGGTTCGTGCTCTGCGAAGAATACGGAAAACAGCGGTTGATCCGACTGGATCGCAAACAGAATTGTTCTTTTTTTTCCAAGTCGGGCGAGCATCAGCGGGAATGCGAAGCCTTTGTAGCAAAATTTACGGACCAGTTGTCCCATAACGCGGCGACGGCTGAAAAACTGCCTCTTTTTTACCGGTGCGCTTTTGGAAAGAGCTGTATCGTGTTTCCGCTTCGTTATCTAGGCGCATTGAAAGGATTTCTCGTGCTCGACTGTGTGAAGCGTTCTGAGCGGGAGGTCCGTCCGTGGATCGCGCCCTTTGGCTATTTTCTCGCAAGTCAGGTCGAGCTAGCCTTCAAGAATTTCGAACTCAATAATTTTTATGAGACAGTGCATCCACGCGCGTTAGCTCTTTCAACCATGCATTCCGTCCACCGGGTCATCAATTCTTCCTTGCGTCTTAAGGAGTTGCTCCCTCGTATCGGTCGGTTGAGCGCGCAGATTTTGAAAGCCGCGGGTTGTTCGATCATGCTGACAGATCCTGAGAGGCAATATCTCAATCCGTTCTTTTCTTTTGGCTCGCATCCTAAGTTCATTCACAAGCAGCGCGTGCGGTTCGGCCGCGGTCTCGAAGGCCATATCGCGGATACCGGTGATTTTTGTTTACAGAACCGCTACATCGCCGTGCCGTTTATTGAAGATGACGTGGTGGGTGTGATGACGCTTTGGGGGAAAGCGGATCGGCAGTCGTTCACGCGGACAGACCTGGAGATACTGAAGTCCCTTTCAGAACAGGCGGTTGTGGCGATTAAAAATGCCCAGCTTTTTGAACGCACCGAAGAGCTGACGCTCGGCAGCATCAAGACCATAAATGAACTCATGAAACGCCACTTCGGGGACAAACAGGGAGATATTGAAATTGTCGGAGAGATGGTCCTTGCTGTCGGTAAACAAATGGAACTTCCGGGCTCTGAGCTCGTGCATCTTGAGCGTGCGATCCTTCTCTTGGATACGGGACAATTGGCATTTCCGGAGAAGGCCTGGCAAAAGAAAGAGAAACTCACGCAGAAAGAACAAGAGGAGATCCGTAGCATTCCGATCCGGGGCGCCAACCTGCTCCGATCGATCAGCTCTCTCAGACCCGTGCTTCCGATCGTCATGCATCGTCACGAGCGTTATGACGGAAAGGGCTATCCCCAGGGGTTGAAGGGCGAGGAGATTCCGTTAGGAGCGCGTATTGTTGCGGTGGCTGATTCTTTTATGGCCATGGTTTCTAAGCGTCATTACAGGCAGCAACTGACGATCAAGGATGCCTTGGAAGAGATATTCAAGCACAGAGGGACACAATTTGACCCTGTTGTGGTAGATGCGTTTTTGAAGGTCATGAAGGACAGAGCTATTTTGGAAAAAGTGGAAATCTGCGTCAAAAATGGTATGAACACTGAGAAGACATCGCCGGAGGGATGAACGTGCCAAAAATGAAGATCGAGATCCAAAAGCCGCAGTACCTTGCCGCCAAAGAACCCGTTTCGAAAGTCGACGAAGAAGCAGGCGAAAAAAAGACGCCGTTCTTTTTTCGTTTATTGGTGGTCGCCACTTACATGCTTTCAGGGATGGCGATCTGGTATGTTTATCAGAAATACAGCGCGCATTCCTGAAAATCATTTGGCTGAAAGGAGTTGTTTCCAATGAACGGCAACCGGTGGCTTTGTTTTCTAGGCCTGGCCCTTTTTGC
>JAZDJU010000070.1:0-2001 GCA_043803685.1 Candidatus Omnitrophota bacterium | reverse complement strand
ATCCTTTTTGATGTCACGTCCCCGGGCTTCAAGCAGGATCTCCAGAAGCTTCATAGCGGTGCCGCTCGGCGCGTCTTTCTTCATCCGGTGATGGATCTCCGTGATCTCGAGATCATAACTCTCATCCAAGGCTTTTCCCGCGATCGCGGCCAGCTGAAAAAGCAGGTTCACGCCCAAGCTCATATTGGGAGATTGCACGATCGGAATCTTACGGGAAGCTGATTGGATCTGACGGAGCGTGGCTGCCGGGATCCCCGTGGTCCCGATCACACAGGCCGTGCGCGTCTTGACGGCGGCTTTGAGATTCTCCGGAAGCGCCGAGAAATGGCTGAAATCGATCAGGACATCCGCATGCCTCATCGCGGTGGTCGCATCCTGCGTCACTTTGACTCCCATCAGATCCCGGCCGAGAATCGGTCCGAGGTCCTGGCCTAAAGCGGCATGTCCGCGCTGCTCAAGAGCGCCCGCAATGCTAAAAGCCTTGTCCCGGCCCGCCAACTGAAGAATCATTTTCCCCATCCGTCCCGCGGCGCCCGCCATCACCAATCTTATCATGATCTCTGACCTCCCTTGTCTTCCATGAAAAAAGCGAATACCTTTAAAATATTAATTTCTAAGCACGAAATCCGAATCCCGAAATACGAAACAAAACACGGTATCGAAATTCAAAAACTTTCACTTGGATCATTAGAACATTAGAATTTGTTTCGGATTTCGAGTCTCGTGCTTCGGATTTATGGGTTCTCCGCAAAGTTACCGGATAATTCCCAGTTTTTTAAGGACTTCCGCGAGCATCTTCTCGTTCTCAGGCCTCATCGCACAAAGCGGCAACCGGAGTTCCGGCTTAATCTTCCTCATGATGCCAAGCGCCGTTTTCACGGGGATCGGATTCGTTTCGATGAAAAGGGCCTTCGAGATCGGATAAAGGGTCTTATGGATCACGCGCGCTTCTTCCATGTTCCCGTTCATAGCCGCGGTCACTAGGTTCTTCACAAGCCGCGGAGCGATGTTCGCGACGACCGAGATAACGCCGCGCGCGCCGATCGTGATCAGAGGAAAATTCAGGGAATCCTCGCCCGAAAGGACCGGTAGATCGCAAAGCTGCATGATCTGATCAGCCTGGTCCATGCTGCCGCTCGCTTCCTTGATCGCGACGATCGTGTCTATCTTGGAGAGACGCGCCACGGTCTCGGGGGCGATGGAAACACCCGTGCGGCCCGGAACATTGTAAAGCACCATCGGAATATCCACGCGGCTGGCAAGGTGTTGATAGTGGCGGAAAAGGCCCTCCTGCGTCGGCTTGTTATAATAAGGAGTCACGACCAGCACGCCGTCCGCCTTGATCTTTTTGGCATGCTGCACGAGACCCAGCGCCTCGGTCGTATTGTTCGAGCCGCAACCGCAGATCACCGGAATGCGGTGATGGACATATTCGACCACAAAGGACATCGTCGCGCGATGCTCGAAATGCGACATCGTGGCGGATTCTCCCGTAGTGCCGCACGGAACGATCACATCCGTGCCTTCCTTGATGTGAAAATCGAGCAACCCTTTTAGCGCTTTTTCATCCACCTTCCCGTTACGGAACGGTGTCACGAGCGCGACCATCGAACCTTCGAACAAAGACTTTTTCTTTTTACTCATGGAACACCTCATTAGAACTTGTTTTTCGGATACGGTTACGATGCCCGTTTCGTCATTCGGCTAAGGTTACGTAGCCGTAACCGATACGGGCTTCGTAGCCATTCCCCTTGCCTAGGTTTAGCTAAAATATTCCCCTTTGTAAACGAATTGGACTTTCCCTTCCAAAAAGACTTTCATGATCTCGTCCCCTTCTTTCCGGATGTCAATCCGGAGCTTTTCGCCGCCCCGGGTCAGAACGCTCACGGGCGACTCGACATGCCCCTTGAGAACGCTTACGACCGCCGAAGCCGTGGAACCCGTACCGCACGCAAGTGTTTCATCCTCCACGCCGCGCTCGTAGGTCCGCACCGCGATCTC
>JAZDJU010000069.1:0-11800 GCA_043803685.1 Candidatus Omnitrophota bacterium | reverse complement strand
ACCACTTGCAAGGGATAAAACCCCATCAGTATCAGGTTCGGCGCGAGCGCGGTCCCATACCCCATGCCCACCCCGGAATCCAGATATTCGCTCATAAAAGCGACCGCCGCGATCACCGCGTAGGTCATGATCCACCCAGATGGCCGCGCTCTCGTAGAAAGCGGCCAATCGTTTCCGCGCACAGATCGGCGCTTTCACGATCCGTGTGCAGATGCATATCGGGAGAAACCGGAGCTTCATACGGCGCATTCACACCCGTAAAATCAGGGATCAATCCGGCCCTGGCTTTTGCGTAGAGCCCCTTAGGATCCCTCTTTTCACAAACGGTGAGCGGCGCGTCCAGGAACACCTCGATAAAACGTTCCTTCTCAATAATTTCCCGGGCCCGCTCGCGATCCTCCCGGTACGGAGAAATAAAAGCCGTGATCACGATCATGCCAGCCTCGTTCAAGAGGCGCGCGACTTCGGCCACCCGGCGAATGTTCTCCGTGCGGTCTTGCGGTGAAAAACCAAGATCGCGGTTGAGTCCACGGCGAACATTATCGCCATCTAGGACATAACACGCATGCCCCTCGGCGATCAGCCTTTTTTCAAGGTCATAGGCAACAGCCGATTTTCCCGAACCGCTCAAACCCGTAAGCCAAACGGTCGCGGGACGTTGCTTCAAAATACGCGCGCGGTCTTTCGCTGTGACGAAGCCCTCTTGGCGATGGATGGCAACACTCCCGGAGACAGGCTTGTCCCCGTCCGGCAAACGACCACGCTCAAGGATCATTCCACAAGCCGCGGTCGCGTGCGTCACCGGGTCGATCAGAATAAAACTTCCCGTCTGACGGTTCTTCGTGTATTCATCGCAGAAAATGGAGCGAAAGGTCTGAATCGTCACGCGTCCGATCTCGTTCAATTCGAGCGCCGTGGCATCCTGACGGCTCAAGGTGTTGGGATCGATGCGGAAACGGGTTCGCGTGACCGAACATTTGACAAGCTGGGTCGTGTGCTTGATCCAGTAAACCTTCCCGGACTCGAGCGCTGCCTCGTCCATCCAAACAAGGATCGCTTCGATCTCGCGGCGGACCTGTGGCAGGTTGGCCGAATGGACAAGCATGTCTCCCCGTGTAATATCGATCTCGTCCTCAAGCGTCACCTGGACCGATTGCGGCGAAAAAGCGCACGCAAGCTCTCCTTCATAGCCCATGATCGAACGAACACGCGTCCTCCGCTGGGAAGGAAGAACCATGACCTCGTCCCCTTTGCGGATCACCCCCGACGAGAGCCGTCCCGCATAGCCACGGAAATCACTGCCGTGCCGAATGACATACTGTATTGGGAAACGAAGATCGATCAAGTTGCGATCGCTTAGAACGTGAACACCCTCCAGGTGTTTCAAAAGTGACGGCCCTTCATACCACGACATCGGGTCGCTTTTCGTAACAACATTGTCCCCCTTCAGGGCGCTGATCGGGACATAGAGAATATCGGGAACCTGGAGTTTTTCAGCGAAGTTCTCAAAGTCCCGCACGATCCCGCCGAACACCGCCTCCGAATAACCGGTGAGATCCATTTTGTTGACCGCGACCACCAGATGCTTGATCCCGAGAAGCGACGCGATAAAAGCGTGACGCTTGGATTGGGTCAAGACCCCTTTTTGAGCGTCGATCAAAACGATCGCGAGGTCCGACGTCGAAGCTCCCGTCGCCATGTTGCGGGTGTATTGTTCATGGCCCGGAGTGTCCGCGATAATGAAATGGCGCTTGGGAGTCGAGAAGTAGCGATACGCCACGTCGATCGTTATCCCTTGTTCGCGTTCGGCTTTAAGCCCGTCCATCACGAGCGACAGGTCCACGTCCCCGCGGCTAAGCCTCGCCGAATCCTTGCGTACCGCCGCGAGCTGGTCTTCATAAAGGCCGTTCGCTTCAAAGAGAAGTCTCCCGATCAGCGTGGATTTTCCGTCATCCACGCTTCCAGCGGTCGATATGCGGAGGAGGTCCGCTTCCCGGCTTTTCTGGAGAACGGCTTTTACTCCGGGCGTCACGGTTCCCATTTAAAAATAGCCTTCTTTTTTCTTCTGTTCCATGGAGGCATCCTGATCATGATCGATCAGGCGAGTGATCCGCTCGGAGTTTTTCGCGGTCATGATCTCCGCGATGATCTCGGGCACCGTCGTCGCCGAGGAACGCACCGCCCCGGTGCAGGGATAACAACCCAATGTGCGGAAGCGGCACAAGACTTTCTGCGGCGTCTCGCCTTCCCGGAGCGGTACCGGCCCGTCGAGCGGGATCAGCTGCCCTTCGCGGACGACCATTTCCCGCTCTTTAGCGAAATACATAGGGACCACCGGGATCTTTTCCCGGTGGATATACTGCCAAACATCCAGCTCAGTCCAATTGGAAAGCGGAAAAACGCGGATGCTTTCGCCCTTATTCACGATCGTGTTATAAATTCCCCACAGCTCCGGGCGCTGGTTCTTGGGATCCCACTGACCGAAGGCGTCGCGAAATGAGAAGATCCGTTCCTTCGCTCTTGATTTTTCCTCATCCCGCCGCGCGCCACCCATCGCGGCATCATAACCGCCTTCCTTCAGCGCGCTCAAAAGCGCCTGCGTCTTAAGCTGTCCGCAGCACCGGACCGTGCCCAGGTCCCACGGATTCGTCGCTGAATCGAGAGCTATCTGATATTGATAGACACGGAGATCGGCCCCGATCTCTTTTGTAAAACGGTCCCGGAACGTGTACATCTCCTTGAATTTCATCGTGGTATCCACGTGAAGGAGCGGGAACGGGATCTTGCCGGGGTGGAATGCCTTTTGGGCAAGGCGAACCATGACTGAGGAATCCTTTCCCACGGAATAAAGCATCACGGGCCGCTCGAACGACGCCACGACCTCGCGGAGAATATGGATGCTCTCAGCCTCTAGCAGGTCCAGATGATCAAGGCGATAGCTTTGCATTTTAAGCATCCCGCAATGACCCGGGATTCTGGCGAGCCATCAAAATACCCGCTGAGAACCAGAAAAACATCAGGGACGGGGGACTTTGCAGATTGTTGTCGACGGCGGCATAGAGCAGAAAGGTCAGAAGCCCCGCCATGATCCCCAGCTGCTCATATTCCTCGGGAGAATTCCGGACCGTCTTCAGTCTCCCATACGCCCTCCGGAAGAATATGAAAAAGAACAACAATAGAGAAAAAATCCCGGGAAGCCCGATCTCCGCCGCGAGCTGGAGGTAGCCGTTGTGCGCGTAATACCCTTGGGCGACAAAATCATTCCAGATGAAATATTTTCCTAATGAATCCTTATGGATAAAGTAGTCTTTCCCGGCGATCCGTATCCTTTCCTGACGAACGTCCGACGTCCAAACATCACGCGGCCCCACAAAGCTGACGGATCCGTCTGGGTTTTGGCGAATCTGGTTATCCCCATCAGAGATCGCAATATACTTTCTCTGGCGAAGGGTATCGTACTTGGCATGCGCCTTATCGTACGTGTTGATCCCCGTTCCCAACAAGGGCTTGGCAACGATCACATCGAGGGCGCGGCGCCAAAGGACCTGACGCTCTCCTGCGGATTGGTCCTTACCCTGCGCATTCTCATGGATCAAAATATTCCGGGGCGCAACGGCTAGCAGAGCGAGCCCTATCAGGAGCACGATGCCGATCGTCTTAAACCAGCGTTTATAAACTGCCGCAAGACTCAACACGAGCACAAGCGCCACGACCGGGCCTCGGCACCGGGTCAGGTAAAGAAGTGTGAGGCCTGCCAATGCGAGCGCCAGGCTGTAAAACGAAACGCGACGGCGTCCGGTCCGGGTAAAATCGCTCCAAAATCGCAAAATGAAAACAGGAATGACCAGCACAAGATAAGTCGCCATTTTCGCAAAGTTACCGAAGGATCCGATAAGGCGTATCCCCGAGGAAGCATGCTCAGCAGCAAACCCGCGAAGAAGATCTTTCCCGAACGCGTATTGGATCGAGCAATCAACGATCACCAAAAGAAACGTCGCCAGAAAAACAAGGTCGAACTTTTCCCGTGACCGCGGCTCCCGGAAGAGGCTGGCAGCCATCCAAAACGCGAGAAGCGGTTTCGCGATCTTGAAGAGACCCCGGAGGCTTTGCTTGGGATACTCGGAAGCGAAGTAGGAGGCGACAACGAAAAGAAAGAAAATAGCAAGCGGCGCCCAGAATACCCAGCCAGTCTCACAGGCACAGGACCCTTGTTTTTTCTCGAAAAAGGTGCCTGTCCCCTTCAGTTGGATATGCCAGACGATCCAAAAAACAAGAGCGCAAACAAAGGAGATCTCCGTCAGCGCGATCGAGAACGTCAGTGAGGTCCAAAGCACAAGCAGGCTAACGACGGCGCAGGCCCTGAGATCAAGACGGCGGATGTTCACCATAAAAATGTCCCGGTCACTTTTAGTACCCTTTCAAGATTAATTTTAGGGGTAAACAGTACTGTACCTAAAGCAGATTTAAATTGCGGTACCCACAATTTAAATCTTGAAGCGGTACTAGACCCCCTGCCTGAGATAGAGCCAGTATTTCCGGAAAGCGTAATAGGCCGAGAGAATAGCATATTGAAATCCGGCAACGCCATCCAAAAAGCCCCGCTTAAAAATAAAGAGCCAAAGGAACTTCGCAGGTGGAACAAGAAAGACCCGCCAGAGCGCGGGTTTCACGCCCTTCACCCTCAAGGTGTGGAGTTCCAGCGGTACGTAATCGTCGACCTTCTTCAGATAATGCGCGAGATCGCGCGTACTGTAATGCAGGATCGGGCTTTGGAACTGCCGGACCGGAAGATCGCTCACAACCCTTTCATGAACGGGCTGAGCCCAGGTCGCCTGCTGTCTCGGAAAGAACCGCACCGGCGCGTCTTCCTGCGCGTCGGCAAAACGAAGTCTTTTTCCAAAAAAATAATTGAATCGAGGGACCGCGTATACACTCTCCGGACCCTGGGCAGCCCTTTTAAGTTCATCAATCAGGTGCAGCGTCACCCGTTCATCCGCGTCAATGAAAAGCACCCAATCCCCTTTGGCCTCGGAGACCGCGAAATTACGCTGGGAGGCGAAATCCGTGAACGGATGCGATACGACACGCGCCCCGCATTTTTCCGCGAGCTGCACCGTGCGATCAGCGCTTCCCGAATCGATGACTAGACGCTCATCCGCCCAGGCAAGACTTTCCAGACAATTTTCTATGTGTTTTTCTTCGTCACGCGTAAGAACAATAGCCGAGATCGTCATGATTTTCTCTTCAAAGCCTCACAAAAGCCTAACAGAAAACCCCATCGCCCCCGAACCGCCGCCCAAATCAGCCGTAGCGGAAGGAACAAATAATGGAGAACCCGGTCTCTGGCTCCTGGAAAATTTTTCCTCATGAAAAGAAAGTTATTCCGGTGAGCGATCGTCTCGCGCCGGAGGTTCGTAAAAGCCTTTTTAAAACTCGCCTGCCCCATGTGGTACACGACGCTTTTCGGCTCATAAAAGGAGCGATACCCCCCGCGACGAGCCGTGAGACACAGATCCGCATCCTCCATGATCCCGGGAAGATAGCGAAGGTCATAGCCCCCGAGCGCGAGGAATTTTTCCCGGGATATCGCGCCAAAACCCGACGCAAACGTCTCTGCCGGGACCATCGCGTGGGCTTCATAGCCGGGATAACGGGCATTCGCCCAGAACATCCCGAATTTAATGCCCGCGCGAGTATCGACTGCCTCGATCGCCATACCGTCGAAGGTCATGACCCGGGGAGCCACAAGAAATGTTCCGGGATCCTCCTCGAATTTTCTCATCAAAGGATCAATGAATCCGGAATCTACCCGGATGTCATTATTCAGCAGGATCGCGATAGGCTCTGAGATCGTTTTGAGATAATCGTTATAAGAGCAGAGCACCAGGTTCTCGGGAGCCTTCACGAACTCCACTTCAGAAAAATTCGTCCGGACGTAGTCCTCACTTTTGTCCGAGCTCAGATTGTCCAGCACCGTGATCGTCGTCGGTGTTTTGGCAGCGCGCGCCGCCTCCACTAGGCTCGGAAGACACTTCGGGAGCATCTCTGCGCCATTGTAATTCAGGACCACGATACGGGCTCCGGAGATCGAAACCATCACTAGGCCCCAGGGGGTACTTCGAAGATATACATCGTCTCACCGATGCGATGATCCGGTTGCCGGCCCTTGAACCAGGAATTCGGATCCCTTTGCTGGTCCACGTACACGCCGATCCCCATCGCGTAAAATCCGGGTTCCGGTTTCAAGAGATCGGGCTTTTGCATCCATTCCCAGGGGAGCTTGTAGTAATCGTAGATATCGGGATTCGAAGCCTCGCTGATGATCTTGACGCGAGGGATCTTCCTTGCGAGAACGAATTCAGCAAAACTCTTGTTATCCTGTCCCCAATTGATCGGGATCAACTTGGATCCCTGCTCAGTCCCACCGATAGCCTCATTGAAGTAGGCAAGATAGTCAGGCGCGGTCCGCAAGGTCCGGGCCGCGAAGAGCGCGAGAAGAGCACAAAGACCCACAGCAAGCGCGGTCTTCAAAAATCCGCGTTTCATGTTCACAAGGCTTGCGCCCACCCACCCGCACCAGAGGAACAGAAATGGAAAGATCGGAAGAATGTGGCGTAGGCCAATATTGATCTTGTTAAAAATGGAGGCCCCGAAATAGGCGATCACGGGCGTGATCAGGAGAGCTTTGACCAACACCGTCATCCTGGAGCGCAACAAAAGAACAAACCCTAGCGCCGTGGTCCCCAGAACCAAAAGAGGCACTTTGATCGCCATGACGTAAAAAAAATAGCGCCAATCACATTTGACGAAGGACCCTTCGATGTAATTCTGGTGCCCTCCGAGTGAATGCGACAATACGATCCCCAAGGGTTTCGCGTAATTTCCGAAACCGATGAAACGGTAGAACTTATAGAGAAAATCCGTGTAATCCAGAACGATCACAAGCGCCGCGACGAGCCAGATCGCGAGAAAAACCTTAACAAAGGCAATCACGCGGCTCTGGTTCTCACCACGAAAATTCAACAAAAAAAGCGTGAACAACACAGCCACGGCATTCCACGCGGCAAAAACGATCGAAGCCCCGACCCCGTACTTTTTCTTTAACGCGAAAGAAAAAACAAAAGAGATAACAAAACCGGCGACCAGAAGGCCTTTAAGAACGAACGGCATAAAGCGCTTGAAAGTAAAAAGCCATTGATCCTTGAAACAGAGATAGATCGCCAGGATGAACAGCGGCCCCAGGGTGACCATCGCCTGCTTTTGCGCGATCGCATTGATCAGCAGGAAGATCGCGAGAATACCGAATCGTTTATCAAAGGTCGCTGGAACGGGAGCTAGGGTCCTTACTCGCGGATCCACAAAGAAAAAAACGATAAAAAGGAATGTGACGACCGGAAAGAGGATCAACCCGCTGATCTTGGTCACAAAAGCCAATCCGCACAAGAATCCCAGCCCGACAGCATGCTTAAGGTCCGGCGAATCAAAAAATCTTTTCAGGGCCCAGATCGAAAAGAAATAGAATGCGGTGAGCCCCATATCCGTCATAAAAAGGCCCCCGTTGCCGATGATGTCGGGGGTAAAAACATAGAGAAAGAGCGCCAGAAAAGCGCCCCATTCGCCGTAAAGCTCCTTCCCGAAAAGAAAGATCCCGAGTCCCAGGAGCACGGTCAACGCGATCAACGGTAAGCGCTGGAGAAGAAGAAGTAATTGAGGATCATTCCCCATTGTGTACAGGAACAAGGCTCCGTTCCTCGCTCCGTCGATCCTGTCGGTGTTGGGGACATAGAGCGGGTTCTCGATCGGGAACTTCGGCTGGATAAAAAGAAGCGGGAAAGCCGCCAGTTGATACATCAAGGGCGGGTGGTCCCCCAGGAATTTGTAATCGTTGTAGCGAACGATCGGGTAGCCGCCTCCGGAAAAGAACCCTTCATCGGTTGTCTGCCCCGTGCGAACCGCGAAATAAATACACTGCCCCGCCAGAACGAGCAAGAGCAGAACCACAAGCGCCGTCTTCACATTCCAAAAGCGGTTCGACCGGATGGCGGGAGCGGCAGGGATCATGTCAAAGCTCCGTTTTCCTGAGGATATAAAAACCGTCGCGTTCGAATGTAACGGAGTATCCGGCCCGCCCCGCTTCCACAAGCGACTCTTCAAGAGAAAGCGTATTCGGCTCCCAGAACTTCCGGTCCCAGGCAAGAAGATCGGCGGCATAATTTCGGGCCTGTTCGATCTTGGTGGGGTCAGGATTGTAATTGAATTGATAGACGAATTGACGGTTGCAGAGCTGCGGGATGAAGGCGTTATGGGTCAAGACACGATCGCTCACGAGAACTTCGGAAAGTTTTTCCCTGATCATATCCGTGTGGGCATCGCGATGCGAATGGATATTCCAGTAAAACCAGTATTCCGAGGGACCGGAGCGAAGAGCGCTCATAAATAACAGCGCAAAACCAATCCACAACAGATGTTTTGCGATCCACACTTTCCGATCCTTCAGTTGGGCCAGCGCAAAGATCGTTGAGATGAACAGGAACGGCGTCATTCCCGTCACGTAATGGTAATTAAAAGAACGCATCGATCCGTTCCCGGAAAGAAGATTCTGAAAAAGAACCGGAAAGACCAGGACCAGCGTCGGCAGATGGAAGAACGGAAGGAAAAGGAACGGCGTGAAGATCTTGGATGCATATTCCAGCGACTCCCCGCTCAGAAGTTTCAAGACCACGGCATTCATGGGATCCGCCAGCATCCGACTGTAATTACCGCCGTAAAAATAGGGAGCGCCGGTCAGATGCGGCACAAGCCATTTTGTCTCCCATAAAAGGATCGCCACCGAACATACCATGACGGCCGCGCCGGTCCACCGCATTTTCTTCCAGACAAGCGCATAAAATCCCAACATGAACGCGACACCGAAAAAATTCTCCTTCCCCGTTACGGCAACGACGAGACAAAGCAGAAAACGGCCGGCCTTGCCGCGGTCGAGAAAAAAGAACGCCCACCACAGGAAAGGCTCG
This sequence comes from Candidatus Omnitrophota bacterium, assembly GCA_043803685.1. Classification (GTDB taxonomy): domain Bacteria; phylum Omnitrophota; class Omnitrophia; order Omnitrophales; family Aquincolibacteriaceae; genus Aquincolibacterium. Next base: position 2,786 of record JAZDJU010000069.1, on the reverse strand, counting down.
GCCAGGAGCTCCGGATGAAAATCCTCGTGGAGCGCCGCGCGCATCGGCTGAAAGAAGAAAAACATCAGAAGGAAGATGAGGACAAGCGGACGGTCTTTCAGTTTATCCCGGGCGATCAAGGCGAGAGGGAAAAAGGAGCTTGCGGCCGCGATCGCCTGCAGCAGGATCAGCATGCGCGGGTCGGGCCAGATCGCGTAGAAGGGCGCGGTCACGAGCAGGATGGGACTGACATGGTCCCCCATCAGATTGATGTTTTCTTTGATCGAGGAAAAGAAAATATTCCCCTGGAGCGTATTCCAGACCGCCTGCACGAATATCCCGAGGTCAAACGCCCGTGTCTCAAGCGCGGCATGCCTCTCAAATCCGACGACCGCCATCATCCCCGCGTAGATCACAAAAAAGCATACCGCCATCGTACGGAGCGGGATCGCGCAAGCGGCCTGCCACAGCCGGACCCAAACGGAACGCTCAAAGATCTGAGGAAACTTCCAACGCGTGAGCACCATCAGCACCGAAAAAATAGGCACCGAGATCAGCATCGGAAGAAGATAGCGCCCCTTCTTACCAAAATCTTTCAGCCATCCCAGTTGGACTAGCGGGACCGCATTGGTGAGCAGGAAAAATAGCGCCGCCACTCCGGCGATCCCGAGCAATGCGCGGATGGCCAGAGAAAACCTGGAGGAGTTTTGCGGAACGGTCGTGGGATCAGGTGGTTGCATGAAAGGTGTCGTCGTATTCCCGGTCGATCTGCCTGTTCTTGAGAATATAGGCCAGTTTCAGAACGGCCACGGCGGGGGCAAGCACGCCATAGAGAATGAAAAGAAAGAACCGGAGGTCCCATGATGAAAAGAGCATCTGGATAAAAACCGCAAGTGTCAGAAGGTTCATCATCACATGGATCTCGCAAAGTTTATGAGCGAATGAAAAGAGGCGCCGTCTCAAGGACACCTCCCTTTCAGGGATTCCTTGCGAACATTCAATCCCCTTTAACTCAAAGGCTGCGGGCTTTCGCTTCGACACGGCCTCAAAAAAAGTTTTATATTTCACGTCATGGATAAGATTAAAAGCCAGGATCGCCAGGACGCTGATGAACCCCCAAAGAATGAATGCTACGGATCCCGTGATATGGAAAGCATAAAAACCCAAAGCAAAAAAGAGCGCGGGATGGACGAGATGATGCGTCATAAAATCCAGGAACCGCCCCGTCAAACAATCCGTCTTGCGATAGCGGGCAATCTGGCCGTCCACATGATCCAGGTAATACCACAGTTGCAGAAGCACGGCCCCCGCAAAGAACGCCCCGGTCCCCGGGATCGCCAAAAAGACCATGGCGATGGCGCTCACGGCAAGCGAGATCAAAGTCACCTGGTTCGCCGTCACGGAAGTGTGTAAAAGAATCCGGGTCGCGGGCAACGCGGCGTCCCGGAGGATCGTCCGGACGTACCAGTTCCCCTTCGTTTTATAATCCGGCTTCTGACAGAGCTTTTTCAGTTCCGCGAGCGATTCGACCATGTTTACCTCGGTCTGCAGATGTAAATGAAATGATACGAGAATCTTCCGGGAATGAGGAGGTCTTTCAGGTATTGTTTCCACGACGAACGGGAGATCCCGTTGTATTTAAGCGAACGGACGACTTCAAAACCATTCTGTTCTAGCATTTCCTTCCACTCCCCGTGACTCGCGAAAAGTTCGTGGGTCTGATTGCGACTTTTCCGGTTCTTGGTAAAAAGCACCGATAGAATATCCTGATACCACATAATGTTCGGGACCATCGCTAGGAAGATCCCTCCCGGCTTCAATACTCGCTTGATCTCGGCAAGGGCTTGCGCAATGTTCAAAAAATGCTCCAAACTCCCCAGGCATGTCACCGCGTCAAAAGACCGTGGCTCAAACGGAATATCCTCCGCGACGGCAAGAGAATAAGCGGCCAGCGGAAACTCTTTACGGGCGATCGCAAGCGCTTCACCAGAAAGATCGATCCCGCTGAAACGGACGCCGTCGCCGTAGAGTCGCTGAATTTCACGAAGAAAATAGCCTCCTCCGCAAGCGACATCCAGGATCGAGCTTGCCTTGGGGGCCATTTTTTGAAGCTGCTTCGCGATCCAGACATACGCCCGGTCCTCGTCGCGAATGGGAGCCTCTTTGTATAAGCGGTCATACTCCGCCTGCAACGCCGCCATGTCCTTGTGATCCGTTTCGACTCCCATCAGAGCAGCTCCTTATAAACTTCGATCGTCTCACGCGCGGTCTTTTGCCATGAGAACTTCTTGATCCGTTCAAATCCTTTGAGACGCAGTTCGGAACGCAACGTTTCATCAAGCGCGAGACATTTCATCCCCGCCGCGATCGCGCTCGTATCGCGGGGATCCACGAACACAGCCGCCTTCCCCGCAACTTCCGGAGTCGACGTCGCCGCTGCCGTTAGCACGGGACATCCAGACGCCATCGCCTCAAGGATCGGGATGCCGAACCCTTCATAAAGCGACGGAAAGATCAGCGCGTCGGCGCCGCAATAAAGCGCGTTCAGACTTTCATGGTCCAGATACCCTGGCGCTACGATCCGGCCATCGGCAAGCGCGTGATCCCGCCCCAGAATCTCCGAATACTTCCCGTGCGCGAATTGTTTGGAACCCACCAGAACAAGCTGATGTTCCGGAAGAGCCCCCGAAACGGATTTAAAAGCCTCTAAAATACGCGCCAGATTTTTGCGCGGCTCCATCGTTCCGACGAACAAAAAATACCGTCCCGCGATCCCCACGGCGCGCTTGACCGCATCGATCTTTGCC
>JAZDJU010000068.1:0-2138 GCA_043803685.1 Candidatus Omnitrophota bacterium | reverse complement strand
GGTGTGGATATCGTCATGGTCGGCGACTCGGTCGGTATGGTGCTTTTGGGACATGAAAATACGCTCCGCATAACCATCGATCACATGCTTTATCACACGGCGGCGGTCGTCAAGGGCGTGAAGCGTGCGCTTGTGGTCGCGGACATGCCGGTCCATTCCTACAACGATCCCGAAAAGGCGCTTGTCAATGCGCAACGTTTACTCCGGGAAGCCGGGGCCGACGCCGTGAAACTCGAGGGCGGCGTGAAGATCCAGGCTCAGATCCAAAGGCTTGTGACCGAAGGCATTTCGGTGATGGGGCATGTCGGGATGCTGCCGCAAACTGTCGGAGACGGAAAATTCCGTGTTTACGGAAAAGATCCCGAAGAAGCGACCTCAATCCTTGAGGACGCGAAATTGTTGGACCGGATGGGGGTATTCGCGATCGTGTTGGAATGTGTGCCGTCAAAACTTGCCGAGGAGATCACAAAAGCCGTGCGATGTCCGACGATCGGGATCGGTGCGGGACCCGCGACCGACGGGCAGGTGCTGGTGTTTCATGATTTGCTGGGCATCCGTTCCGGCGTGAACCCGCGTTTTGTGCGGCGTTACGCGGATCTTGAAAAGATCATGAAAAAGGCGGCCGGCGATTATCGCCGGGACGTTCAAAATAAGAAATTTCCTTCCAAGAAGGAAAGCTTCTCATGAGAGACAAGGGAAAAAGGATTCTGGTCGTTGAAAAAGACGATGCGACCAGGGAGCTCATTCTGATGCGCCTTCAGTCCCGCCACCACAGGATTTTTGAGGCTTCGAAAAGCAGCCAGGCCGTGAGATTCCTGGATCGCGAGGTCCTGGACCTGATCCTGCTCTCAAGTGATATGGAGCCCGTGGGGGGCAAGATGCTCATCCAGATCATCCGTTCCCGTTCCCACCTCATGTCGGTCCCGGTGATTATGATCACCGAGGAACAGAAGCTGACGGAGCTTATGCTCGGCCATGAAAAAGGCTTTGACGATTTTCTGATCAGACCTTTCAGCCCGCTTGTGTTGCAGTTGCGCGTGAACCTTAATATTGCGAAGACGATGGAGCGGGTGGAGGCCAACGCGCTCACGCACCTGCCGGGTAACCACGCGATCGAGAAGATCGTGCTGAAAAAGATCCAAGCGGGGGAAAAATTTTCGACCCTTTATATTGATATCAATAACTTCAAGGCGTTCAATGACCATTATAGTTTTGAGAAAGGGGATGAGGCGATCCTTCAGACCGCCCGGATTCTCGTGGCGACCGGTCACGCCATGGCACGTGACGGAGAGTGTTTCATCGGGCATATCGGAGGCGATGATTTTATCGTGGTGCTCCCGGCGGAACTTGAGGAGGTTTTCGCGCGCCAATTTATCGATGATTTCGACCGGATCATTCCGACCTATTACAACAAGACGGATCGGGATGCGGGATTCATCCGCGTCGAGAACCGGCGCGGCAAAATGGAGAATTTTCCGATCATGTCCTGCTCGGTCGCCGGTTGCACCAATCTTTACCGGAATTATGTGAACCTTCGCGAGATCGCGGAGGACGCTACGGAGGTTAAGACGTTCCTCAAAAGCCAGCCGGGGAGTCATTATCTTCAGGACCGCCGTTCCTCCCCGATCAAGAGGCTGGACGAGGCGGTCCATATCCTGGAGCCGGAGATCAAACCCGCCAAGCCCAAAAAGCGCGTGGACCCGTTGGGGCAGGTCCTTGTGAGTAACGGGCTCATCACCGAAGACCAGCTAGGCGAGGCTCTCAAAGAGCATCTCCAGACCGGCCATCGCCTCGGACAGACCCTGATCCATATGAATCTTATCTCAAGCCAGGATGTGGGCAAGATGCTTGAAAAAAAGCTCAAGGTCCCTTATTTCAGTCTAAAGGGATGGATCCCGGACCCGGCGATCTTCCATCTTTTTAACGCGGAATTCATTTTCCATCATCGTGCAGTTCCGATCGGGGTTTCCGAAGGCTTGGTGAGGATCGCGATGTGCGATCCGTTCGATTTGAGGACTTTGGACGCGCTTGAACGGATCACGGGTCTTAAGCCCGTGCCTTATCTCGCACTGGAGGATGAATTCGAATGGTTTCTGGAAAGTTTGGTCCCGGCGACGGGCTCCGAGATCGAGGCCCAG
>JAZDJU010000067.1:0-22927 GCA_043803685.1 Candidatus Omnitrophota bacterium | reverse complement strand
GCTTCCGAAGTTTGATCTTCGCGTTGTCCTTTTCAATCTCAATCTCGCCGAGATTATGCTCGGCCATCAGCTCTAAAAGTTCTTTGATTTCCTTAATATTCATTTTCTTTTCCTCGCAATAAGTGCTTTTTTCACGGTTTTTTGGGAAGAATGAACAGAATTCACTTTGAAAGCGCAGGCCACAAGACCCCGCAGGCCCAGAAGATAACTGTCTTTACCGAACCCCGTCACCTGGGCAACGCACGCGGGAGCGGTCATGGAATGCTGGCGAAAATCTTCGCGCTTGTAGATATGGCTCAAATGGACTTCCACCGCCGGCAGGCCGCAAGCGGCCAATGCGTCACGGATCGCGACACTCGTATGCGTATAAGCCGCGGGATTGATCAAAACCCCTGAAAACTGACGTCGAGCACCGCCAACGCGGTCGACGATCGCGCCTTCGTGGTTGCTCTGGAGGATATCCAGCTTTACACCAAGCTCCGCAGCCTCGCGCTCAAGAGCTTCATTGATCTGCTTGAGCGTGACCTTGCCGTAAACGGAAACTTCCCGCTCACCAAGAAGCTGCAAATTCGGACCGTGAATAACGAGGATTTTCATCATTATGTCTGCCTAACGGCGCCAGTCTAAACTATTTACCAGAAGATTGCATTTGGGCCACTTCCTCCATAGATTTGGGAGCCAAACCGCCGCGAAAGGCATACCAGATCCCGGAGCCGATACTGAACGAATAGATCACCACGTCCATCAAAAGCATCAGCGCGAGGGCCCGTTCCGAAGGAAGATAACGGCCAAAAAGATACAATACGCCGGCTTCCCTCACACCCAAACCGCCAATCGAAGGCGCCATACTAACGATGTTAATAACAGGTATCAAGATAAAAAACTTCCAATAGTCGATCTCGGCGCCAACGGCACGCGAAAGCAGATAATTCATTGAGATAAAAATCGCCTGTCCCGCAAAAGAAAGCAGAACCGCCATCAGAACGGGGCCTTGATGATGCCGGTAACCATAGATCGCGTGATAAACTTCAGCAAGTTGCTTCTTCCACTTCTCTTTCGGGATAAAACGCGCAAGACCTTTAAAAAGCCGGGCAAAACGCTTGCTCGCAAAAAAAGCAATCACGAAAACAAGCACCCCGCAAGCCCCATAGACCGCATAATTGATATAGTCATTCGAGGCCTCTTTACTAAAACACATGAGTCCGATCCCCGCCATGGCAATGATCGCGACAAATCCGAGCAAACGGTCCAGCAGGATTGAAGTCGCCGACTCGATCTTTTTTCCCGAATGCTTATAAGCATAAAAAGCTTTGACCATGTCCCCGCCGACGGCGGAAGGCAACATGAGGTTGTAGAAGAGTCCCACGAAACCAAGGTGATAACACTCCCGGAAGCTCATGTGAATGTTCTGGACCTTAAAAACCCAATGGAGGCGAATAGCAAGAATGGCAAGGCCGAAAAAATAACCGGCGATCGCAGTGGCAAACCATCCCCAGACGACCTCATTCTTAAGGATCGCCACCGCTTCGTGTAATTTGCCGCGCATAAAAAAAAGGATCAGCCCGATCGCAACGAAGCTGATGGCAAAACGAATGATCTTGCCTTTCATACGGTCTGGGAGAACTTGATCTGAAGTTGGGTAAGAAGGGTATCGAGCATTTTCTTTTCGTCATCGCTCAAATTCCCCAGGGTCTTGTCACGGATCGCGATCAAAAGATCGATCGCCTCCTTCGCGCCTTCGGGATTGAGCTCCGTCTGCTGGGTCATCGGATTAGGGATCTCTCCGAGATTCATAAGCGCTTGATAGCCAAGAGACTGAACAAGGCTCAGAAAAGGCTTGGATGTCTCTGCGGGCTTGGCTTTTGGAGCGGGTTGAGCGGCGGCGGCCTTAGCCTTAATGTTCTCCGCCTGTTCCTTCCAGCTCTCATCTACCTTTTTCTCGGTAAAACGTATGTCTTTTTCCGGTTCCATAAGCACCCCCGCCAATGATGTAAGTTGCATTGATCCTGAAAACTACCCGTTTCAACGAATGTCCCTACAAAAAAAAGAGGTTCGTGACCGAGTGGGGATCTGGTGGCCACGAACCTCTGCAGGTGAGTCGAGACCCGTAAGTCTCGCATGCGCGTATTATACTCCCGAGCGTTTTCCTGTCAATCTTTCGAAAAAAATTCGCCCCCCTGCCGCTTCAGCTATCGTAGACTTCCCTTCGATGGCCAATTTTGATCACAGTCACTGTACGAGTCTGATCATCGATCTCATAGACGATCCGGTAGTCCCCCTGTCTTAGCCTGTAAAAACGCTCTTCACCCCGCATCAATTTAACACCCCAAGGACGAGGAGTTTCAGCCAAAGCCGCTATCTTTGAGAGGATTTTTGAGAGGAAAGGCTTCGGGATCTGACGCAGTTCTTTTTCAGCGCTTGCCTTGAAAAAGATCTTAAAGGAGGCCATCTTTTTTCAGATCCTTGAGTACCGCCTCATACGAACGGGACGGCTCAGAAACGCGGCTCTGGATCGCCCCCAGGTCAACGGCATCTTCTTTGAGCGACAATCGCAGAGCTTCACTGATCACTTCGGAAACGCTCATCGACATCTGAGCCGCTCTCATTTTGATCGCTCTGTGGATCTTAGGGTCTAAATAAACGGTCGTTCGAGTCAGAGTCATATCGTCACCTCCAATGGCACTATAACATTATGACGTTATAATGTCAAACTGACGAATACCCTGTACACCTCGCAGGTGGTTGGGGTAGAAACGAACAAAAGGCGAGGTCCCGATCAGCGACAAGCTGCGCCCTACCGGGCGCACAAAAAAAAAGAGGGCGGGAATGATCCCGCCCTCATAAACCCATCAATATACGTGTTATGCCGCGATCGATGTTGCTCGGATCCCCATGAGCTCGGCCCAAATCTTCGCCAGGCCCGTCAAAAGATTTTCGTCGATCTGATAAGGCGCGTTCATCTGCCCCGCCCCGGGTGCCTGCTTCAGCACGACCCCGCCTACCTGCGCGGAAAGCAACCGATTGGTCTGATCAACACTCGTCTGGGAAACCCGCATCGCCAGCAAGCTGCGAACACCGGCATTCTCCGCTTTGGCGCTCGGACTTTCAAGGACAGTTCCAAGGGTATTTGACAGCTGAAATCCAGGTAAATTCTCGATAAGGATCGATAGGTGCTTCCCGCCCGAAAATTCCTTACGACTGTGGACAATACTTGAAATGCCGATCTGTACGTCCCGAGAAACGTTCTTCGGAGCGTTCCAGATCGAAAACCGCCCAGAGATATACTGACCATTAATATCATAATCCCACTCGATCTCGTCCCTCCACGCCCTGACCGTTTCACTATCCATCGCTTCGGTCACCACGACCTGCACAACCTGGCCTGTATTCATGATCAGCTGCTGCCGGATGTCTTCTTTGGCCGTCTCAGTCAATCTTGGCGTAATAATGATCGCCACTCCTGCTTCGTTGGACACGGACATCATCGGATTTTTCAAGATCGTTTTTGCTAGACCTAAAAATTTTTCTTGATCCAGTTGTCCCGCCCTGAGCGCGATCAGCGACATCAGCATCGCTTTTACTTGCTCCGCCGTGATACTTCCCATTTCCGCCGGAACAATGATCTGTCCTAGCACGTCAGCCAACGAGCCATTACCAATTTCAAATCCCATAGAACGAAGTTTCCCCTGCGCGATCAGTGACAATGAGCCCCAAACCTCCTTCGCCAGCTTCTGATGGCTCATGACCACATCCGCCGATTCCAATTCCTTACCCGCCACACGCGTCTCGGAACGACCGCGAATCGTTTGGAGTTTCGCATGGATCGTTTCACTGTAACTACCCAGTACCGCTTTCAGTGATTCATTCGACTGTATCCGAACAAGCACCTTGTCCGCCTCATCCAGATAAAGCTGCATCAAAGGTTTGATCCGTAGAAACGCACGAGCCTCGATCTCCCGAAGTTCTCGTTCGACATTCGGCTGACCTTGGCCATTCATCGCCAACACGCTTAAATTCTTCTGAAAATCATTCAATAGCATTGCAAAAGAGTAACCAGTTCCTGTTTTTTTTCGGATCTCTTGAAACCCACTGATTGGAGCGTTCATGGCCAGGCGGGAACTAGAATCTCTTACCCCCTTAGTTTGCATCTGAAGACTTTCTATAGTTTCATCTAAAAGATTTAAAAATCCTGCGTGTTCCGCCTCATCGCGCAAAACGCCATCCAGACTCCGGAGCTGCCCGAGAACATTTCGATATGCCTTCAGAAAATCTTCAGGCAACGGCAAACCTGCCGGGAAGAAATCATAGCCACCGAAATCATTCCAAATGTTCATCAATTCATGAATATCATTTGCAAGCCCTCCCCTCACCTCAGAACGAGGTGTGGCCCGTAGATCGTTGGCAATAGCGCGAAGAGCTTTTACAGCGCTTTCGACATTACTAGGTCTATAGCCTTTCACTTCACGCAGACGATCGAGTTTTTCCGCCAAAAACCTGATGCTGGCTTCAACATCATCGATGTCAGTACCGATCCCTCCAACAGCCGCACCCTTTATCTCGGTCAGATCCAGTGCCTTGAGAGAAACATCGCCGTTTTTCGCACCAGCGTCTTCGCCAACTCCCGCAAGCGGCTCCAATTTACTGGGGAGACTTCTCTGAACAGCTTCCACCGCAGCGATCGCGCTTTTGACACTAAGCTGCTGACTCGACCCGGAGCGGTCGGGATCGATCAAGGAGATTACGTCCTGAAGATCCTCCTGCGCGAATTTTACCTGCTCATTACCTGGCGCTAAAGATTGCAATTGACCGGTGGCCCATTCGGCAAAAACCACCAACCTGCCCCATTTTTTCTCCTTGGCGGCCCGAACCGCAGGGTCGAGTTGCACCTGCTTATACGGCTCAAGTGAAGCGTCCTTCAAATTTAGCGCGGCATTATTGATCCGCATAAGGATCTCCGAAGCGACAGAATCATCAAGAAGGGTCGCCCGCTCAGCCCCTCCCGCCCTTCCTTCTGCTGGATGGCTCATCCTCGCGATCACTCTTTGAGCTTGGACCAGATCACGCCTCACAAGAACAGCCGCCCCCCGGGCATTGACGTTGGCACTCATATCATTCGCCACCCCCAACAAGATGTCTGACGCCTCTTTCGCATATTTTGTCACACTATTCCAATCCCCAGCTTTCGCAGCTTTCTGCGCAGACGCTAAGGGCCCCCATTTCAATTCACTTACTTTCTGCTGATATTTCAGATAAACAACAGTTTCCAAATCTTCTAACGCGCTCGCGATGTAACCACGAATATCATCCTCAGGCGTCCTCACTTCGGAGCGAGAAGTAGAACCGCGCTTTCTTTCATAATCCGCAACAAACCTGACGGCTGACGCGACATACACACTGTGCTGCAAGGCCCAGATGTTCTCGATGTTCGTCAAATGCTCGTTCGCCAACGCTGCGTCTTCATATTCAGTTGCACTTTCAAAAATATCCCTCAGTGACTTGTTTAGCAAAATAAGCTCATAGGTACCGTTGTATTGGTAAATGAAGTCCAGCGCGGAACGCAGATATGACAAAAATTGTTCGTCTGTTTGCGGGACATTTTCTGTGATGACCGAAGTAAACAGCTCAACCTCAAAAGAGTCTGCCGACCTTCCAGACTGACGAGCATCATTCTGAGTCGCCTCCAAACCTTGGAGAAGCGCTTGGCGAAAGGCCTCTGTTTCAGACTTCTGCTCAGCAAGATCTTTTGCCGGATCGATGGCATAGTAGAAACTGGCGATGTGCATAGGATCACCCACCAGATTCGCCCTTACCTCCGAACGGACACTGTTCTTTACCGCAAGAATCTCGTCCTTCAAACCTTCCGTCGTTACAAAATATTCTTCCATGAGTTGGGCGTCAGGCCTGAGACCCGTTTTTCTTGTCAGACCTTCGACCAGCGAACCGGTGTAACCCAAGCTACCCACTACTCTGCCATTTTTTCTTGCCTCCGAAAAACGATAAGCTACTCTCCCAAAGGAACGAGACACTCCCACAGACGCCGCTGTGAGATTTTTCATCGCCAGATACAAGGGAGTCTCGGGCCCGTGAGCCCGAACAACTTCATCCACTAGCTCACCCTTGTCAAGCCGCAGCAACGCAAACCTCAAAGACAATTCCGCAGCCTTGAGATTCTGGGTAAAACGATTGACATTTGCATCCCCCTTGGGATCGTTAAAATATTTTGCGGTAAATTCGGGCGTCGTAAGCGCTGCTACCCGGTCCGTGAGCCCCTGCAAAGCATTCATCACTTCATCATCAGTCATCACAGCGTTCCCCCTCGCCTCAGAACGCATCTGATCGATTAAGGGTAGAGCCTCTTGCAAATCTCTCGACGCTGCCCGAGCCGAATTCCGAATCGTCATGTTTGTCGAATTTCGGAAGGGTTCCAACTTCACAATCGCATTATTCACATGAGTTGAAACAGAATTCCAATCGTTAAATTTTGCAACCTTAAGAGCCGAAATCAGTGGAGCATTGGCAGGAATCAAATCTCCAAACAGCAGATTCTGGCTCGCGTTTTGGATACGCCGCTCGATCGTCGCCTTCACATCCTGCCCTTCCACCACTTCCGCCCGCATCTCAGAGCGGGAAGAAGCGAGCAGAACTTTCCGCAGCTCATACTCTAAGACGCTCATCGTTCCATTAAATGCTACACCCTTGACGCGCCACTCCAGAAGATTCGGTCCCAAGGCTTTCAGCACCGCATCAATTTCCCCAACAGCCTTTAGCGCCGCCTCGATTTGCTCCAGAGTCGTTGGCGTCAGCTGTTCAACGTCCGGATCAAAAGCCTGAAGACCCGCAAGAGCCCTGGACAAGACTTTACCAAAAGCGCTGAGTTCCGCCTGGAGTCCCTCCAGATTACTCACGACCGGCTTCAAAGCGGAAGTTCCCCTCTTCTGGTTCAGCTGATCCATTTTCTTTATTTCTTTCGGCACGCCCGCAACAATGCCCCGCATTGTACTCAGAATCGAGAAGATCTCCTGAAGATCCCGGACTATTTCTACACTGCGATCCCCCTTTAAGACTTCAAATTCAACTCGCAAATTCTCAGCAGACAAATTCCCGATAAACTCCTGAAGCTTCACCAAGGAGGCGCCGATGTCGTCAGAGGTGTTTTGAAGCACATCATAGGATCTGTCCCTTTCTGCACCTTCGCTCCTCAATACTTTATCCTTATACTCTCTATCTTTGTCCTGTCTCTCTATGAGAGAATTCCTCTGCTTAATAGCCTGCAACCCAAACAACTCTTCGACTTGTTTATCAAGGCTTTTTGAGAGAGAGTCCAAAGTTAAAACTTCTCCTCCTTCATTCGTCTTTTCCGCGGACGCCGAAAGCTTAGCAAGCTCTGTAACTCGCTCCTGCCCTCCTCGCTTTTCTACGAGCGATATCATGGCCTCAAGATTTCCTGTGCCAAGAATAGTTTCGACGAGAACATTCTGAAGAAGAATATGCGGACTACCGGGACCGACAATTCCGCTAATAATATCCCTCACGACCCTATTTAACCGGTATACATCCTTAACGAGAAAATCCGAAAGAGCCCCTTCAAAAAACTCCTGATCATGCAAATAAGCGCCGTCCTTCTTACCCCCCAAAGTCCATTTCACAAACTGGCCTTTGCCATCATTTTCAATATTTTGTACGACCAAGACCGCATTCTGTTTCGACTCACGAGAACGCGCAAAAAGAACATCCCCAGAGCGAAGCATTTCAGGTTTCAACTCCTGCGATTCAGGATCATTCAAACCCCTGTTCAAAATACCTTGCCAGGAAAATCCGAAATGCGCAAAAGCTTGCTGCTGAAGCTGCCGGCGGACTTCCGGAGCAGGGTTCTCCAGATGCGATTGCGCCTGCAACCACCGATCCAGCCCCTTTTCCACACGCTCTTGCATCCTTGAGATGGCCCCTGACGTCAACCGCATCTCCGAGCGGGAAGCTACCATCTTAAGCAATCCATCCGGCGACACCGGCTTCACATCGAAAAGCGATCTATTCGGTATCACCTGAAGGGTCTCATCAGCTTTCAGCACCACGATCTCATTTGTACTGATCTGAATAAGCGTTCCGACCACAAGATCCGCATCGGCCGGTCTGGTTCCCAACCTCCAGGTCGCTTCCCTTCCATCAGACAGATACCAAACATTAACCTTCTGGCCGACATAGCTTTCGAGCTCGGCTTTCCTCGCAAGCCCTTCCAAAATCGCCTTCCCCTTCGAATCAGCCAACTGCAGCCACAACAAGCGCGCCCTACCTAAAAATCCATCCGAATACCCAGCATCCTTCGTCTGTTTAAAGATCTTCTCGTTCCCTAAACCGCTTAGAAAAACTAAGAAGCCGTAAAGCGTTTCATTCTCATGGAAATTGTAATTTTCTTCTACTTCTACAAGCCATTGCATATAGAGAGATAGAAAAGAGCTGGATAGTTCCGGATTACTCGGTGGAATATTGAGCTCCTTTTCCAGCATTTGATTGATTTCCTCTGCCTGCCGCAATTCCTCTTCGACATTTGCTATGTATGTCCCCACAGCATCCAAACCGTACTGGACAGCAGGGAACATCACAAAAAACGCGAGAGGACCGATCAATGCGACTCCCAGCGCAAGACGTCTCATGCTCTTTCCAAACTCCCGCGCCGGAGCATACCAAGCCGGCTCATAGGACACCACCTCAGGATTACGCCACGTACGATCAAGACTCACCACAGACTTCGTCCACCGCTTATACCAATTCGCGACCGAACGCTGAATTGATCGAAGCCTCTCCAAGCCCCCCTGCCCCCTCATCTCCGAGCGGTTTGTGGAGCGGATTTCGGACCTCGGCAACTGCGCGATCCATGCGGAAAGGTCCAGGATCTTCAGAGCAAGTGAGTCTGAAAGCTTATCAGGATTTTCCTCACTAAAATCTTTCACATATTTCGCAAACTCCACAACATTATAAGATTCCTCTTCATCCTTTGAGATAACACCTTTCGCCTTTAGTTCCGGGAGGGCTTCAGGAAAAAGAGAATGCAACTTGTCGAACAGAGGAGAATCGGCATAGGGGATCTCGAGCGCCTCGGCTATCTGCTGATTCACTGGCACGGTAACCGCATAATGCTGCTGCTCTTGTACGTCAACATAATACTTGAGAGTAACAAACCCCACGGACACAAACGCCAGTACGCCCAAAGTCAAAGGAAGCCACTTTCTTGCAGCGTCGAGCCACCAGAACTCTTGAACGACTTTCCCATTTCTTGTACGAGGGACCTTTTGCCATAGACCTAGGCGCGCCTGCTTCAATGGCTTACGCATCTCCGAGCGGATAACCTGAACACCACCACGATCTGCAAAATCGTCAGGAGTGACACCCACGAGTACGAGTCTGTTGTCATAAAAAGCCAGGATGCCTTGCGCCAGGAGCTCTTGCGCCAAAGAAAGATCCCTGATCTGGGCAAAGCGTCTTCCGTCCGAATAGACGATCCCCTGTGCCGCGTCCCCGCGCGCCGCAGCAAACTGCTCGATCATTGTTTTTCGCCACAGAAGCACTTGCCGGACAAGCGCCGGAATGCTTTTCTTATCCGGCACTTGAACCACAGTTTCAGCTTTTGTCGGCAAAGCAACCCACTGGTCTTCGCCCGGCTGTTCAAAGACAAATGTTCCCCAAGCCCCCGTTGCCGCATTGCGATAGTCAACACTTAGCTTCATGCCGTACGGAACCGAGTAACTATGCAATTGCCCAATCGCAATTCGCTTAACCGCTGATGGAAAGCCGGTCGTTTTCAGCCATCCAATTTCCAACGGGTTCAATTGCAGCCTACGCAATCCGCTGAAGAGCTTAGATCCCCAAGAAAGATATTCTTCCTCTGATAGATGAGCCCATGCTGAATTCTGATCCCCATCCACAGGCCAACGCAGAGAGCCCGCCCTCACCTCCGAGCGACCGGTAGAACCTTTCGCTATGGTGACTTTGCTTGTCCCCGATCCGATAAAACTGGTTTCGATCTCTTCTGCCATAATTTTCTTGTACTCATCGCCCGTGAGAGGAACGATGGCCGGAACTTCCACACGCATGCCCGTATTGCCATGAAACCCGTGCGTCGAGATCCCGAAAAAGTTCATACTGCTTTGCGGATCGAATGTCTTGACTGGAATAAAGTAGCGCGTCACCCGGGCACCGTCGGCATATTCCGCATGATATCCAGCCGCTGTTTCTAATTTTCCGCCCCCTACCACATAGGCGCTGTCGCGTTTGAATTCAAAATAAGCCCCTTCCGGATAACCGTATTTCCCATGACTGAAAAATCCATGCGGCGCCGTATGCATTTCCACCATCAAATATTGAGTGCCCGCCGGGATCAGGTCCCCGATCCGTTGCAACGGAAATCTCAGGCCGGCCCAACCACCGTAGGACAATGTGGCCGCAATGCCTTCTGAAGTGACCTCCACCGTCCCCCTATCCCCCTGCGATTCGGGATGTAAGCCGAACAATTTGGAGGCAATAATATTGCGAGAAGCCAAACTCGCTGAAAAAAACGAGGTCGGCGCAACAGCCGCCGGCTGCTGTACGGCAGACGGAGTTTGGGAAGACAAAGGCCTGATCATTCCATCCCGAACCAACCGATCCAGCTTTTGAGGTGTTAATTCACCTTGAAGATCCTCAAGCGGTCGATTGCCCGTGTAAAACGGAGCGATACCGGAAAGCCAGCTTTGGTCTTGGATCGCAAACCCCTTTGACTGGAGATCCGTTGTGATCGCGGCCTTCGCCCCGTTCAGATCACGGGCTTGAGAAGGCGTCGCAGACGGCTTGGGTGCAATGGACGCTGCAGGCGCAGAACCGGACTTCGACTGGCCATAGTTTTTTGATCTCGTTTCTTCGATCTTTCTTGCCATCTCGCCTTCGAATTCCGAAAAAGACCGGTTACTCAGATCGCCGCCATGATCAGCGCTATTCGTGTACCACCCCGCGATTCCCATCACCCAGCCATTCACATTCCCCGTGTCCGAAAGCTCATATTTGTATTTCTGTAAAAAGTACGCCCTCAGAAATATCGCGACATCGTTGATCCCGGCTTTCTGCGCCTTCTGGAACGTTTGAGCATTGATAGATATCTCCGTTGCAGGAGCATTGGACTTCGCAGGCGCCTGTTCTAAAAGCCGCGTGTATTCCTGTTCAAGAACCTGGCGCGTCGCGGCAGGCAAAGTCGGGTCCTTAAGCCGCTCCTCAAGAAACTGCCTCGAATCAGCACCCTGAGCAACCGTTGTCGTTATCATCATGACCAAGCCAATCACCCCGGCATAAAAACTCGCCGAACGAACTTCAGACCTCGCCTGGCCATAGTTTTTCGCTCTCGCCTCTTCGATCTTCCGCGCCATCTCGCCTTCGAATTCCGAGAAAGACCGGTTACTCAGATCGCCGCCATGATCAGCGCTATTCGTGTACCACCCCGCGATTCCCATCACCCAGCCATTCACATTCCCCGTGTCCGAAAGCTCATATTTGTATTTCTGTAAAAAGTACGCCCTCAGAAATTTCGCGACATCGTTGATCCCGGCTTTCTGCGCCTTCTGGAACGTTTGGACATTTAAAGATATCTCAGCTAGCGGAACGCTTTGTTTGACAGAAGTTTTTCCGGTTACCTCGGGCGCTGTTCCAAGGCGGGCTCCGGTTGTCGCAGGGGCAGAGATCGATTCGCCGGTGCCGGGGTCTTTCTTGTGAAATTGCATCCCTTTAAAAACGATCTCACCCTGAGTCCCATGCCACGAAGTATCATTGGCTGAAAACGCGATATAATTCAGTTCCGCTCCGATCCCGCGATAAGAAGCTTTCCAATCGGTCTTAAAAACAACCTCTCTCCACTTTTTATCGGGACTCAGTCGCCCCTCCCGAACAGACGAAACGTTCAAACGCGGCGCAAGTTCAACGCCCGCGTCTTTGAGTTCGATCTGCCATGTCCCGCCTTTGTAATCAGCCGGGATCCACAAGGAAACATAGTTCAAACCGTCAATAGGCACCGCCTTGATCATCCGACCCGTATACATATAACGGTCCAGACTTTTGGAAAAATCGAAGCGGACGGTCAACGTCTGGGTATGAGCGTCCCAATCCGTCTTATTATTCTTCGTATGCCAGACATCGATCAGCTGATCGGCGAGGCTCAAGTCCTGAACTTTAAAAATCTTTTTTTCTGTCGGCGTATAACTGAAATTCCCGGGCGTTGGCGGCCCAGGCAAACGCGCAGCCTCGATCGCTTTGAAATCTCGCCCGAGTCTTTTTTTGATCTCACGCGCATGTTGATTAAACGCTTCGATCACTTGCGCTTCCGAAACCCCATAATATTTTTCCAGCGTTTTGAGAATGGCATCATTGACGCCGCCGGGCTGTTTATTCAGAAGAAGATAGAGTTCACCTGCCGCGTTAAGGGTTCCAAAGGTATTATCAGCGGACATCATCCATGAGGGCCCGCCGGCACGGCGAAAAGCCGTCTGGGGACCGTATTCGCTCACCATGTCCTTTTGTTTGAATAAATAGCTCAGCCATGCTGCACCGGGCTCAGGAGCCACAAGCGCCAGAAAGGCCGTGGCATAGGGTGTTGCCATATCTTCGTGTTTGGGGTTGGTTCCTACACTGGCGGCCGGAGATCCCGCAGGCCTTTCAGACCAGATACCGCCTTGGGTGTAGCCTCCCTGCCAATATTCAGTGGCGACAAAACCCGGCATATCGTGTTTCAGTGCGTGCGTCGCGTGATAGTAAAAGAAATTCCGCAAAAGCGGCGCCAGTTCGGATTTCATGATCGTCTTGTGGAGATATTGCAGGATCCACCATTCATGCACAGAATCAATAAATCCCTCGGGCAAGTCGAGGGGCCCCGCGGGCGAATTCCAGACAAAAGTGGGGCTTGGAAATGAAAGCCATGCTTTTTCAGGGACCTGCCCCGTTAAATATCCCCAAAGGGCGGGAATGGCCCATTCGGTCCAAAGCATCATGTGGCCGCTTTTTCCTTCGAGGGATCGAGTCCCGAAATTGTATTCCGCCGCAAGAGAGCCATCGGACAATACATATTTCCCGAAATTCATGCCCCGAAGAATCTTCAGCGCGGTCTCATGCACATCCTTTTCAGGAGTGCCCGCGGTGGCCTTCAAGGTCGCTCCGACGTCTGCGGCAAGTCCAAACGCCATCTGTCCGTTATCCAGCGTTGGAACCATAAAACGCCCGCCATATTCAGCGATAAGAAGCTCTCCATTGTCATTCTTGGAGTGCCATGGAAATAAACCAGCATAGGTTTGCGTGCCTTCCCCAGACATCTGGAACTTCTGCATCACATGGAGGCCAGCGGCTAAATCCTTGACGGAATAAACCTGCTCAATGCCCGATCCTTTCAGAACCGGATTTCCTTCCATGAAATGGACCATGGCCGGATAAAAAGCGCCTTCTTTGGATGGAGCGCCATAATTGGCCGGGTTCCCCACGGGCTTCCCTGTCACGGGATGCACCTGGACATGATCCATGGGGCCATACGTAGGAGAATGCATCCCCACCCCGGGCCGCATATATTTTCCACCAATGCGACTGACAGCATCAACGATCGTAGTCACCACGGCAGGTTGGGAACGATAGAAGCTTACGCCCTTGGGATCCTTCGCCCGCGGACCGTTATCTCCAGCACTTTTAGACGGCGCACCACCTTTATCCGAAGTTTCCGGCAGCGTCTTTTTTGTCTCTAATTCCACATATTGCTTTTCATAAAAAGCTCGAAGCCCAGGCGCCAAATCGGGGTCGGCAAGTCTTTGCTCAATCGTCTCTTTCAGACCCTCCGCAAAAGAAGGGCTCACAAGCGCAGGCGGGAACAACTGTCCGAACGTGAACAAAACAAACATCGCGACAAGCAATACCTTCGAGGACACCCCCTTAAACCAGTTCGCTGGCCCACGGTCTCGCATCTCCGAGCGCTTGCCCTCCGAAGCATCAGAGGCAGGAGCGGACTTCTCTTCGGCAGGCGCTGAACCATTGACACGCGCCGCGGCAAGCAACTGCTGCCCGCGAAGGTATGTAAAATAATTTCTTATCCTCTCCTTGACCTCCGGGACTTTGTCCTCGCCCTCACTCAGCAACTTTCTCGCCCAAGCGCGCAAAGCCTCAACCATCATTTTCTGGTTCGCTTTAATCCCCGGATATTGAGTTTCTTCAGCAAGATCCCGGATAGTCTGGATAGCTTCAAATTTTTTCCTCAGCTCTTGTTCGGAAAGCCCCTGGACCAAAAACAATTGAACATCGTTCTCTCCTAAAGATTCTGAGAACTGCATCCCACTAAGCAAGCCGTATTCTCCCGCCACCTTTCGGACAGCTTTCAAAGCCTCCCCATTCACATGCTGTGACATTTTCCGCAAAGCGACCATCCGACCCAGAGCACCTCCTGATAGCACGCCGAGAACCTTCATCACAATTCCAAAGGCGGGAGCACTAATGGGTAGCTTCAACGCCGCATACAAGAAATTCACGACGAGCGGGTTCGAGAGCACAAGAAAACCCACGCCAGCAAAAAAGACGACCGAAAGAGCGAGCAGGACGTACTCCTTCACCACCTCACCCACCCTCACCTCCGAGCGGGAGGATTGGATGGCAGGCGCACTCAGAGGGGCATTCATAAGATACTCCACCGATGATAGGGGTAAAGTGGCTTCTGCCTCACGCAATACACCCGCAACTTCTTCCGGCGAACCGAACTTTAAAAAACAATCATTCGAAGAAAATCCAGTTGATAACTCAAGATTCCATTTCTCAGCCTCATAATCTACTCCGCCCCATAAAGCATTTCCGCTCTGTCCAACCCATTTCGGTTTATAACGAATAATCGCTTGTTTACCAGCCTGTGCTGGTCCCACCAGGACCAGTCGCTTTCCGCCTTCGCTACCAAAGATCATTCCTGTGAAGGGTTGGCCAGGATCCTGCTTGGGATATCCCCCAGCGATCAAGCGCAGCAGCTTAAGGGAGCTTGACGAACTGGTACCGACCAAAATGTCTTTCAAACCGTATTTTTTAACCAACCCTTCAAAAGCTTTTTGAGTGCTCTCGGAATTTTTCGAATCGAGGCCGGAAAGATCCTGGAATAATTGGGTGAATTCCGTCGCAGCCGTTACATGTTCAGATGTCACAGTTTTTCGGACATTTTCAGCCTGCCGAAGCTCCAGCCAAAGCTCAACAAAATAAGCTCCGAGCGTGAAAATAAATGCGCCCAATAAAAAAACTTGAAGCCAACGAAGTGTAAATGCAGCTTTCCCGGTATCACTCCTCACCTCCGAGCGAGTCAGGCTGTCAAGAAATGAATTCGTCAGCAAAACGTCGCGAGATCGTTGCACCGCTTCTTCCTGCATCACGGCTTTAAGTTTGTCCATACCCTCGCTTAAATATATCCCGACGAACTCATCAAGCTTTTCCAGTGTCGGAACGGGGCATATGAGCTCATCAGCCAGCTGTCTCACCACCCCATAAGCCTCTAGACGCTGCTTGAGTTCATCGAGAGTGATCTTCCCGGTCTCTACCTGCTTTTGCCAATCCGAGATATCTCGCATTGTAAAGAAATGGATCCCATAGTTGGGAATATCGCCATCAATCCAAAAGTCGGCATGTTTATTGAAAAGACTGTCACCGTCATCGTCACCGAGAGCAAGCTTGAGGATCTTCAGATGCACATTTTCTTGCCTATTCTTTTCTAAACTTGCCACTTGCACTCCAAGTCGGGCATCAATGTCTCGGTTCTGCGATTGGAGATAAGACGTCACATTGAACACCGCAAAAATGAGCGAAACAATTATGAGACCCAAGAAAGCCGCACTACCCCAGACTATGACGTTGGCCGAAAAATTTAAAACGGGATCCGCAGTACGCAAATCCAAAATAGAAGCGACCGGAATAGAAAGGCCATTACTAAAAAAAACTCGCCCATCTTGGATGCTATCGATCTGTCCCGGCGGCGTCCTCGCCGTTCTCACTCCGCGCGGCGGTTTTTCTCCTAAAGCCGCGTTCCCTCCGTCCATCCGCCACTTGATGATCAACGGGAATTCACTCTTTGCCTCTTCCGCCAAAATCTCAAGCTTCTGAGATTCCCTCTCCGCCCTCCAACGAGCCCTCTTCGCATCGATCGCCGCAACTCTTGGGGAAACAGCTGTGCCAGTCTGCGGGACAATGAGATCCTGACGCATCTCCGAGCGAACGGATGATGTGATGGCCGGCGGTGTAGCGCTTGGTTCAGGTTGGATCTCAGCATCCCCCTGCCAGATCGCCCACATAAGAATTGCAGAGAATGACAAGGAAAGTGCCAGACCACCCCAAAAAACAAGGGAAAGACTTAAACCGCGAAGGTCCCACGAGATACGGCCCGAACGAATCGTGGCAATATCCCTATCCCTCACCTCCGAGCGGAATTTCACGAAAGGACCTGCCACCGGCAGAATTTTGTCAGACCATTTTTTCGCTTCTTCCTTCATCGCAGCTTTAAGTCCGGCCTCACCCTTCGCTAACAATATCTCGACAAATTTCTGAAGTTCAGCCTCCGTCCGAACGGGACATTTGAGCTCATCCGCCAGATTTCTTACCACCTGATAGGCGTTAAAACGTTGCGTAAGCTGATAGACGGTGGTCCTCCCGGACTTCACCTCTGCTTGCCAATCCGAGACAACTCCCTTCGGAAAGAAATAGATCCCATACTTTGGCATACCGTTGTCGTCGACCCAAAAGTCGGCGTGCTGGTCGAAAAGGCCGTGCTTTTGAGCAAGCTTCCCAACATGGGAATCCAAGTTGCGTTCCAACTTCTGTGTCTCCACCCCAAGTTGAACTCGAAGTCTTTGATTCTCCGACTGGAGATAGAACGCAACAAGAGAGACGCCTATCGTCAAAATCGTAAGCGTCCAAAGCACCGATTTAAATCCCAGGCGTAATTCCGAGCGGGTGGCGGAACGGACCTCAACCTCAGGCTGATCCGCGGGAATGGCAGGTGCCATAAGTGATTCAATAGAGCCGGTTTCAACCTTAACGGAACCAATCTGAGTAGTGACGGGCGCCGCATTTTGCTCACGAAGAACAAGCCTGTAACCACTTCCCACTTTAACGATATCGAATCCTTTACCGTCTTTTCCATTCAAGAATGTCTTTCCAGTCGCCTCGGCAGTGGCCCGCAACATCGCCACAGCCTGGTCCGGATCCGAAATATTAGCCACGGCCATAAATTCCTGCACAATGTTGGTTACATCTCCACCGCCTTGCTCCAACTGTGCCGCCAGCGGTTCCATTCTCAGGATCGATTCCAGATAGGAGATCTCAAAAGTTCCGGTATTCTTCTGGAGCATGATCTTGCGATAGAGGTTTTCGTCGGACTTTTCGGAGAGACGCGGGGTTACGATGCCATAGCTCATGTCATGGTCCCGGAAAAGGTCGCTCATGCCGTCGGTGTGGAAACCGCCGGTGATCAGAATGGCTTTACTGATCTTGCGCTCTTTCATGGCATTTTGCATTTCTTTATAGAAGACGGCTTCACGCTGACGCGCGACATCATAGAACTCGAGACCGGTCGAAAAGAGTTCCTCCATCGTCTTGGCAAATTTCTCGGGCATGACGTCAGTCACAGACTGGAGACCGGAGACTGGAGACTTGGATATCGGATGTTGGATGGAGGATGGAGCAGAACCATTTTTTACGCCTTCCGCCTTCCGCCCTCCGTCATCCGCAACTTGCACACATTCTTTCAATCGCGAAACGAGCGACGGAATAGTAAGACGATCCTTGTCCGCAACGACCTGACGCCACTCGGCGCGAGTCAGCTCCAGATGAAGAAGCTTACGCACGAGCTCGCCGTCCCGGTAAAGAGCGAGTAGTGATTTCTGTTCAGGCTCCTTGCCCAGCGCATCGAGCATCTGCGTGAAAAGGGATTCGATCTCCGCGAAAAGAACTTTGGGGTCCAGCTCCGCCTTTAATGCAACGTAACCCGCAAAGAGACTGAAGGAAGGATAGTCACTGAACTTGAAACCCTTGGGCCCCATTTCGGACGCGAGCCGCTCCAGGACCACACGCGGTAAAACTTCCTTCGTGGACTTTCCGACCGTGATGTTCCCCTCGTTGAAATTCTCAAGCGTTGCCACCAGTTCCTTCGAAGCGCCTTTCTGTCGGAGCATCTCAAGAAGAGTTGTTTTTTCCTTAAGAGCCTGAGTCCTGTCCAGATCCTTTTCCATCCGTTGGATGACCAAAAGACGCGTGATCTGCGGCCAGCCCGCTTGAGCGAAAAGACTCTCGAGATCAACTTTCAGAACTTTTTTGGATTTCTGAACAAGCGCTTGAACGAAGGGCATGAACGCGCGGCGTCCCTGTTCGAACCGTTTCCAGTCGGCAATCAGTTCCCGGGTTTCGGGCGTAAATACTTTCGAGGAGACATGATCGATCTTACCGTCGAACCCCTTGAAGAAATGATCGATATCCGTTTCCGCGCCGAACACCTTCTTCAGGGCGTTATAGTTCGACCGGTAGAGCGCCGCTTCTTCGATCCCGAAGGCCTCAACGGCTTCGCCGCGAAACTCGGATAACGATGAACGGTCACCGTTAGATGCTTTTCGTTCCCCGTTTCCCGTTCCACGGGCCCCTGTTTGCTCTATCAGATAAAGCTCGGCACCGGTCAATTCGCCCTGTTTGGCGAGTCCGTCGCAAAGTTTCAGGTTCCGAGCTTCATCCGGGAATAGGCGCATATAGTCGGCATCCAGCTTTTCGGAAGCCCCTTCCACGAAAATCGTTTTGAAGCCGTAGCGCTTGTCCATATGAGCCAGAAGCTGTTTGATCTTCATTTGCGCTTCATAATTCGCATGGGCATTCTGGATATGAAGGACGAATTGTGGGTTGGCGCTAGCAGGCGCTTCGTAGAGAGAGTCCACCGTACCGAGCTCCGCAGGAACGTCAAGGCTCAGGTAAGACGGCACTTCGCGTGGATTGGCTATTTCGATACCCACCCCGGGCGCCGCCGAAATACATTGAGTCGTCACAAAGCAGAGGAGCGTCACCGCCGCAACCACTTTGAGTCCAATCTTCATCAAATCCTCCATTAAAAAATCATTTAATTAATACTTTTTACAATCTAAATAAATCTTGCAAAAATCTAACACACATTTCAAAAATTACAAGCTCAAGCAATAAAGAGATTCCCTATTGGGGATAGTCTTGAGAATGATAAAAAGACGCACAACCATATACTATCAAACAAGTTATGCCACATGGGCACTAATTCCTAGGATTTTCCTGGAATTCTATCCCAAAACCGAGTTGCTCCTTGCGAACTTCCTTGCGCCGGATCTTGCCCGCCACGTGATACTCATCGGGAAAATTAGCGCTTGGAAATATATGGATCTCCACTGGCAGATTTTCGATAGGCTCCATGGCAAGGATCTTTGCGGCAGCATCCAGATCCAAATACTCCACAAAAAGCCCCCCCTGGCTAATATTTGTAACGATCGCCTTCGTCGTAACGATCTCATTCATGGCGCTGGAGATCCGCAGCTCCACAGGAATCCCGACATGCATACGGTGGTTTCTCCGACCGTCCAGTTGAGCGCCAAGCGATTCCTTCGGAGTCTTTGCCCCTTTATCGATATACCGCTTATCGGGGTCCTTATCGTAGAGGAAGGGTCCAAAGCTTTCGGCCACTTCCTTTTCATCCGCACAGATATCGACCTTCCCCGAGAAGCAATTCTCCTCGAGAAAATGGGCCATATCGGACGAGGCTCCATACAGGGCGCTGTGTTTTGGGCGCAGACATACCGTCAGAAGGTGACGGAGACCTATCGTATCAATGGGACCCACGGCCTTAAAATTCAGGATGATCTGGTGAAAATGATGACGACGGATGCTCCGTTGGATCTTCCAGGTCACCTCCTGCACCGTCTCGTAGGTCGGCATCCCCTTCAGATCAAAGACCGCAACGCCCCCGATCTCGCGTGTTGAATAATGGAATTTGCTCATAGATTTTTTCGCTTTCTTGAGCGTTCTGTGCGGCGAAGCTCCCGGTGAAGCTTCGGGGACATATACCCCGAAAGAATATCGCCTTGGTGGATGACACAAAATGTAAGTGCCCCACCGCGTCCGCTCACTTTTGAGTTCCGGATTCCGTATAAATCGTGTGTCATCTGCGAGTCTCCTTTTTTAAATTTCAGTATTTATACATTTATTAAAAGCACTTTTACTACTTTCTAACAAAAACATAGCCTAATGACATTCATTTGTCAATAGCCTAACTCAATTGAATTTAAAATATTTGTTAATATGTATATTTATAAATATTAATAGCATTACATAGCTTAAATTGCCTCAAAATGGCACAAATATCGCTCGTTTAAACTTATTTTGGATGTAAGCCGTAAGATAAAAGAAGACCTTCGGAGAGTATTTAATCGGCAAGAGCTTAGGCCGAGGCAGGAACCTTATTCATCCTCGCCTGGAGTGTCTTTTCAAACCCAACAGGATTGGGGACATAATAGTCGGCCGGCTTATCTAGGTAGGTTTGGTCGATCTTTTGGCCCGGAAAATTATGCGGATAGACATAACCCTTGCCATGACCAAGGTCCCTAGCCCCCGAGTAGGCGGTGCTGCGAAGATGCTGAGGCACCTGCTCTGACTTTTGATTCTGGACATCTTCAGTCGCACGCTCAATAGCCACATAACTGGCATTGCTTTTTGGGGCAAGCGCAAGATAGGTCACCACCTGCGCCAGAATGATTCGAGCCTCGGGCATTCCAACGAACTCGACGGCCGTGAATCCGCTTGTCGCCAGGATCAAGGCCTGAGGGTCCGCGTTCCCGATATCTTCGCTCGCGAAGATCACAAGACGCCTCACAATGAACCGCGGGTCCTCCCCCGCGTAAAGCATCTTGGCAAGCCAGTAGATCGCGGCATTCACATCCGACCCGCGAAGGCTCTTGATAAAAGCGCTGATGGTGTCGTAGTGAAAATCCTCATCCCAGTCGTACTGAACGATCTTTTTCTGGCACGACTCCTCTGCCACCGCGGCCGTAAAATGGATAATTCCCTTCTCATCCGGCGGTGTCGTCATGACCCCAACATCCAGCGCATTCAGGGCCCGGCGCGCGTCGCCCGAGGCCTGCCTTGCGATATGATCGAGAGCGGCCGGCTCGATCTTGACCTGAAGGTTCCCGAGCCCGCGATCTTTGTCGTTCAGGGCACGCTCCATGATGCGTAAGAGGTGAGATTCCTCATGAGGTCTCAATTCGCACACGATCGAGCGGGAAAGAAGCGGCCCACGGATCGCGAAAGAAGGATTCTGCGTCGTGGCGCCTATCAGGATGATCACACCCGACTCCACATCAGGCATCAGGATGTCCTGCTGGGCTTTGTTGAAACGGTGGATCTCATCGATAAATAGAACGGTTTTGCGCCTCGATTGGCGCAAGAGTTTGCGGGACTCATCCTGGATCTTGCGCATCTCCGCCACATTGCTCAGGACCGCATTGATCGAAACATAGCGCGCAGCAGTCGTGCGAGCGATCACGAGCGCGAGCGTGGTCTTACCAGTCCCCGGAGGACCATAGAGGATCAGCGAAGAGAGACGATCGGATTCGAGCGTCCTTCGAAGAAGCTTACCGGGGCCCAAGAGATGCTCCTGGCCAATGATCTCATCAAGCTTAGCGGGCCGCATCCGGACGGCGAGCGGCGCGTCCTTTGGGACCTGCAGAGAATCCTCGACTTCGGAGGGACCGAATAGCTCGTCAGATGGCGTCATGAAATCCTCGCGAAACGGGAAACGTTGAACGGGAAACGAAAACATCCGACGACTGACGATTCCCGATTTCCGTTGCCCGAATTAATTTTGAAAAGAGGCTTGATGCTTTTGGACAAGCGTTTGCGCGATGCGGTCGTGGATCGCCTGCACTTCATCCGAAACGAGCGTGCGCTCCGCCGACTGATAAATAATGCGGAATGCGAGATTTTTACAGCCCTCAGGAACGCGTTTGCCCCGGAAAAGGTCGAAAAGCTCCACCTCCTGGATAAGCCCCTGGCCCATACCACGGATCTCGGAGATCAGGTCCCCGCCGCGAACGGATTCCTTCACCACAAGCGATAGATCACGCTCGATCGCTGGATACTTAGGCCATTCCTTAAACTTCCGAACATTACGCGAAGACTCCACCAACTGCCCAAGAGAGATCTCAGCATAATAGACAGGTTCCTTCAAATCCCATTTCTTTTGAAGCTCATCGGAAACTTGTCCCAAAAAGGCGAGCGGCGTCTGCCAAGTCCGCAATTCCTCCGCCGTCCCCTCTGACAGATAGCTCTTTTGGATCCTCGCAACACAAAGGTCCGCGCAACCTGCGTTTTGCAAGACCGCCTCGACACAACCTTTGAGGTCATAAAACGTCACCGCTCGCGCGGCATCGAGCCATGTCTGAGTGGCCTTCTTTCCGTAAAGAGCGATCGCGCAAACGCGCTCCTCCACAGGATGCTTATGAGGATCCGGCATGGCGTAGGTGTTGGCGATCTCAAAGACCGGCACCGAATCCGCGCCCGCATTCACGTTCCGCTGAATGACGCCCAAGAGACTGGTCACCAGGGTCGGCCGCATCCAGTGAAGTCCGTGTTGGAGCGGATTGACGATCTGAACGGCTTCCTTAAGATCTTTGTCCGGATCAAGCCCGTCTTCAGAAACAAGGCTAAAGGTCACAGTCTCACAAAGCCCCGCGCCGCTTAAAAAATTCCGTATTTTGCGTTCCAGAACAAGCCTCGGCGATTCCCCAACCGTAAGCGGCTCCCGCACCGGCAAGGTCTCGGGAATATTCTCATAACCGAAGATCCGGGCGATCACTTCGACATGATCGTTCGTGCGTGTGATATCAGAACGTAAGGATGGCACGCCTACGGTCCAGACCCC
>JAZDJU010000066.1:0-2946 GCA_043803685.1 Candidatus Omnitrophota bacterium | reverse complement strand
GGGAATGAAAAGCCGTGATCGATGCCGACGATGGTTCTCGGAGTTTCTCGAAGAGTTGTCGTCAGCCACTCGGCCAAGCCGCGCCGCGTCCAGTATTTGCGGGGGCTCGGTGGCGGCGTTTCCTCGCAGGGAGTGGCGTTGCCTTCAGCGATGTAAACGCGCAGACCGGACAGGCTGGCCTCAGGGGTTTCAGCGCCCGAGTAGTCTATGCCGATATAGCGGTCGAATAAACTCATGTTTTTCGCCTCGTTGCTCGGGTGTGGCCTGTCTTGGTCATTGGTACGTCAGCGCTTTGCAATGCTCGAATACGCTCGATCAAGACGGTGACTGGTTCGTCGTTTGGGTCCTGAAGGACAAGTTCTCCCCGGAAGGCTTTAGTGAGGATGGATTGGCTGAGTCTGTCAATGTGGGATTTCGCCTTTTTATAACGTTCCTCAATCCGGTCGGCGATTTTGAAAAGGGCTTCGACACGGCGGACAATTTCCTGTTGTTCACTGAGGGGGGGCAACGGAAGCGCCATGTGAACCATCCTCGTCAATCCCAAATCCTGATTGCCGATACCGTGAGTCTGAGCCTGAGACTGGGCATAGACGAACGGAGCGGAAAGCACATCACGAAGGTAAAAAGGTGTCACAAGCTCAGGAACTAATTTGAGCAGCGCAACGTGAACCCAAATACTGAACTCTTCTGATTGCGACACGACGGCCGCTATTCCGGTTGTCCCGCCCTTAGTAAGCAAAACATCCCCGACCAAAGGTTTCGCTCGTTTTGAAAACACCTCGTGGTCCTCTCGGCTCACATACTTCGCATCAGAGAAGTCGATTCCGTGGAAGAAAACGTTTCGTCCAGAGATGAAAGGTAATCCTTCGTCTTTTTCGACATACTTCGGAGAGAAGTGTGGACCATCGACGACATGCCAAGTTAACTGACCAAGCGAAGCCCACTCCCAAGTCGCGGGTAGTTCAAACAGTTCGTCAATACCCTTGGTCTTGTTTTCAAGGTCAATCTGCGCTGCTGGTTTGTATCGGAAGTTTGTGGATTTAGCGTTTTGGTTTGCCGCAATGTTCGCCTTGCGGAACTGGTCAGCCCTCGTAAGGTGCGCGCTTACAGGTTCGATCTCTGGGTTCCCCTCTCGCCAATCAGCGGTGAGACGGCCGGAGCAAGCGACGGCAAGGACGGATTGGCGGAAGCGCTTTAGGAGGGCGGGGATTTTTTCGAGTCTCTCCTTGCAAGTTTCCACCCTGGTCAGGAGTTTTTCCAGTTTGGCAACGATGCGGTGTTGTTCATTAAGAGATGGTACTGGCACGTCAATCGCTTTCAAAAAACGATAGTGACGACTATAACCTTGTGATTCGATATTTAGAGATCTTAAATAATAATAGAAAAATTTCGGATTAAGAGACTCAAAAGGATGTAGAATTTTAGTTCCATCTGCACCAACCGCAAATTGAAAATCTATAAATTTTATTCTTCTCGTGTGATCACCAAATATAATAACGGGTAAAGTTCCAAAAAACAAATCAGCTTCGTTATCTATATAACCTGATATAAAATTTTCCCCCTGATCAATAACAGGGTATATTCCTTCTGGCTTAATGTTTTTCTTTTTCAGTTTTTTGAATTTAATATCTCGGGTGTCCAAACATTCTTCAAATGGTAAAGTAATCCATCGGTTAGAGAGATGCGGCATTATATTGTCTATTCTTATATCACCGGTCTCCGACACAGTTTATTACTCCCCATTCATTTCAATTAATTGCATAACGTCCCTCAATTCATCGACCACTGCTTCGAGTTCCGTAATGGCCTCGGCGGCGAGATCCTGCGGCTCCGGCAGGTCGTTGGCGTCTTCGAGGGATTCGTCTTTGAGCCAGGTAATATCGAGCTTGTAATTCCGTTCCTTGATTTCGCTGATGGGGAATTTCCGGAAACGGCCGGTTTCACCCAGATCCTTGCGCTTGCTCCGGCCGTTGGGGTCGTTGCCATAATACTTCTCGAATTCCTCAAAGTGTTTTGACGCCAGCGGCCGTTCTTTCTTGGTAATGCCCGGTACATTGGAGCGGGCGTCGAAGATCCAGACGTTTTCCGTGGGAATGCCTTTTTGAAAGAAGATGACATTCGCTTTCACGCCGGGGCTGTAAGGTGTAAAGGTTCCCCGGGGGAGGCGCAGGATCGTGTGCAGGTTGCAATCCTGCACGAGGATTTCGAATACCTCACCGGCCTTGTCCTCGAAGAGGCAATTGTCGGGCAGAACGATGGCGGCGCGGCCGCCGTCCTTGAGGATGTTCATGCAATGCTGGACAAAGTTGAGCTGTTTGTTGCTCGTTTCGATGGTAAAGTCGTCGCGTTCCGGCGCCTGGTTGGCGCCTTTCGTGCCGAAGGGCGGATTGGTGAGGATGCAATGGTGCAGTTTGCCCCGGTAGGGCTCGTAGATGGAATCGCCGAGAGAGATGGACGTTTCCAGTCCATGAAGGAAGAGATTCATGAGGGCGAGACGGCGCGGCCGCGGGACGAGTTCCTGCCCGTAATAGGTTTTGGTCTTGATTCTCTTGATGATCTCGCGGTCGATGGATTCCTTGGTAATATCCATCAGCCACTCATAGGCGCACATCAAAAAACCGCCCGTGCCGCAGGCGGGGTCACAGATGGTAAAGTCGGGGCTTACGCGGGGATCGGGCTTCATGACCCTGACGATCGTTTGAATGAGCACCCGGGGCGTGAAGTACTGACCCGCCCCTTTCTTTCCCTCACTGGCCGCCTTTTCCAGGAGGCCCTCGAAGGCCGCGCCCTTGACGTCGATGTCCAGAGCGGCCCATTCTTCCTCATCGATCATCGTGATCAGCCGCTTGAGGTTGACGGGGTTGTTGAACCGGGGTACGGACTGGACAAAGATGTCGCCAAGGAGTCCTTTTTCTTCCCGCAGTTTTCGGAGGATATCGGCATAGA
>JAZDJU010000065.1:0-3479 GCA_043803685.1 Candidatus Omnitrophota bacterium | reverse complement strand
CTCATCCCCCCCATCCCACATCCCCGGCATTTCCGGCGCAAGCAATATCCAGGGAGCGATAAAAGACATATCCTCCAAAAAGTCATAACACTGCCGCTCAAAGGCGCGGGCCCATTTTTTACCTTGCTCATAGTGTTTCTGATCCAAGCCCGAAAGGACCTTTGAAATATCCGTTGAAAGCTGGCGCAAAAACGTATAGACCTCCGAAAGACGCGCAGGGGAGAACTTGCACTTTTGCTGAAATTGAGTGATCCTTTCGGAAACTCCCCGGAGGGATCCGGCGACACTGCTCTTTTGGCTTTTCTCAAGCTCCGCCACATTTTGATACAGTATCTCCAAAGTATCTCCCAGCCCGTCAAATATCTTCACAGAGATGATCTTCTGAGAGTTCATTTCCGCGAGCCCCGAACGTAAAACCATTAAATGACCGGTCAAGTTTCCGCTATCCACCGATGAGATATAAAGAGGCGCCAAAGGCTTAAGTGTCTCCGTATCGTACCAGTTGTAAAAATGCCCTCTGAACCTTTCCATAAGATTCAGGGTGTTGAATGTTTTTTCCGTCCTGTGAAACATCATTCCCATCGAAACATAACCAAAATCATAAGCCGTCAAATTCGCAAGAAGCGATAGGCCGATATTCGTTGGCGAAGTCCTATGAGCCAGGACGCTGACAGGTTCTTCCTGAAAATTATCCGGTGGCAGCCAGTGATCTTTCTCGGTCACAAAATTCTCAAAGAACGCCCAGTTCCTCCGGGCAAGCTTCCTAAGAAAAAGGACCTGCGTTTTAGAAAGCAGGATCTTCCGGGGGCAGGAGGGTTGGCTGATTCCATAAGCCACGGCAGGAGAAACAAACCACAGGCTTAAAAAAATCAAAGCCAATCCGTTGAAGCGCGGGAATAACATCAGGAAATAAACCAAAAGCCCCACGACGACAACAAGTTCTAACGACATGCTCTTGTAATAGCCTGAGATATGATTCGACAAGGAAACTTCCTCTTCAAGGAAAGTCCTCCATTTCAGCAAACGTCTGTGTGACACCAACATTCTCCACAAAGTCCGCACAATCGCGTCCAAACAATAGAACGCCTCGTGCAGCAAAAAAACAAGCGAGAAGAAAAACCGGAGTGCGTTCTTCTTGAATGAGGATAACACCAACCCAAAATGAGTCTTGAAGGTCAATTTCTCGGATTTCCTCACGGTCTGCGCCAAGGACATCGGCACGAGTGGAAAACCCAGGAGGGCGATGACGAAAACCGACCATATCCAAGACGGCTGAAAAAACATCCATCCTGATAAAAGCAGCAGAACTGTCGCTAAAGGAACGAGGCTGCGCCTCAAGTTATCCACGATCTTCCATTGTGACAAGAAGGAAATCGGATTTTTGACTTTTGCGCCGCTGGGACCACGGACCGAAGAAAACAACCAGCAAACGATCTGCCAGTCCCCGCAGATCCAACGATACCTCCGGCTAAAATCCTTAAGATACCCCGAGGGATATCCCTCGTAGAATTGGACATCCGTCACAAGCCCCGACCGAGCGTAACACCCCTCCAAAAGATCATGGCTCAAAATAAAATTTTCCGAAAAACGGCCTTCCATGGATCTTTCGAACGCATCCACATCATAAAGCCCTTTCCCGATAAAAGACCCTTCGAAGAATAAATCCTGGTAAACATCAGACACTGCTTTGGTATAAGGATCAATCCCTGTATCGCCTCCAAAAATATTCACGAACAAGGAAGGATTTTCTCCGGGATAGCTGGATTCGACTCGGGGCTGGAGAATCCCATATCCGGAAACGACCCGTTGTTTTTTTTCGTCATAGACCGGCCGGTTCAAAGGATGCGCGATAACCCCTACAAGTTCTCGCGCCGCATTCCGGGACATCCGGGTGTCCGCATCCAGCGTAATGACATATTTCACATCCTGAAGCCTCTGAGTGTCCCCAACGATCACGCTGAACCGACCCTGGCCTTTTCCGCGAAGGAATGCGTTTAAATCCCCGAGCTTGCCCCGCTTGCGTTCATACCCCATCCACACCTTTTCTCTTTCATTCCACCGGCGAGGCCTGTGAAAAAGAGAAAAAACATAATCTTTCTGCCGCCGGTATTTGTAATTCAACTGTTCGATCCCGTCCATGACCTGCGCCAGAAGCGCTTCATCCTCAGGCATCATCTCCTGCTGGGCATCGCAAAAATCCGTCAAGAGCGCAAAATCCGTATTCGCATCAATATTCGCGAGATAGCGAATCTCCAACCCTTCAAGAAGCGAGTCGACTGTCCGGCCGTCACTAAGCATACAAGGGACCACAGCCAGTGTATGGGCATAGGCGGGAATTCCTTCTGAAAAGTCCATCCGGGGAAGGATTTGGGGGCTTGCGAGCATCATGGAAAACCAGTTCACCAGCGAGACCACTGTCTGGCTTGTCGTAAGTAGAAGCGATATCCCGAATAAAACAAGCCACGGCCAACTCAAGATTCGCGCCGGCTGCATCCAATTAAAAATACCCAAAGTCACAGCAAAAGTCATAAAAACAATAGAACCGAAAAACAGAACAGACGGCCAAAAAGTTTTTTTTGCCTGCAGATATTGGCCCAGAGGTAAGCGCAGGCCCAATTCGCGGCAAAAAAGCTCTAATCCCCGGTCGAGAAGGTAAAAACCTACATGCGCCGTGACGTGGCCATGGCCTTTTTCCGTTTTCGCCGTCTTCGCCATGTGGATCGCGTGCGCCGCGATCTTTTCTTCTTTGATCTTGCTTCTTAAAGAAAGCTTCTCAACAACATGCCGGTAGCGATCACGGGTCGCGAAAGACATCCGGCTATAATCACCCGAGGGATCCTGGCCCAAAACCTTTTCGACAACGCTGAGCGCTTCGACAAAATCATGCCAATCAGTGATCCCCAGAAGACGCAGGCTCCCGATGGTATTGGCGATCGAGACCTGGTCAGCCGCCTGTTTTTGGCTGGTCGCCCGGATCATCCTGTCAAGAGTCTCTCCCTGCTCCGAAAGCTTCTTTTCCAGCCAAGCAAAAGGAAGATTGAGCGCCTGGCTTTGACCATGCAAACGCCGCGTGAATTCCGCGATAAAAGCGTCCGAAAGCAGCAGATTAGCTCTGGACATCGCCGCAATTTCCAAAATTACCCCATCGGTATCTTTGACCGAAACTTCCAAAATTCGCGTCGCCCAATAATTCGCTTTATCTCTTTCCGCTTGTGCCACGATCAACCGGGAAGACACGCGCCGTAAGTTCTCAATAAGCGCTAGCCTTAACATGATAGGAATAGCCCACAGTTCGCCAAGCTTCAAATGACTAACGGTTTGATAAGCCGTGACAAACTCCACAAGCCCCTGGCTATCCAGCCGTCCGTCGCCGTGAGAAACAAGCTCCATGGCAAGCTCATAAACGCGCGGATAACCAGCAAGCGGTCCCTGAAAAAGATGGGGTAATTCACGGATGTAATTTTCCGGAAGGTATTTCT
>JAZDJU010000064.1:0-3229 GCA_043803685.1 Candidatus Omnitrophota bacterium | reverse complement strand
TTTCATCGCTGCTACTCCCTTGTGTATGATCGAACTATAAGAATTTCAGTCTTGTATGTCAAGAAAATATTGTAGAACTAATATTGACGCCCTCGTAAAAAGTCAAAAATTGACGTAACAATTTAAAATAATTTAATATATGTGCATATTTTTCTTGACAGCATTTCCATAAAAGTGGTATAAATCATGTTAAATATTAATGAGATAGGTGCTGATTCCATGATTCATACCCGCGATCACAAAACGCCCTACCTGATCGACCCCTGGAAGTACCTTGGCCCCAAACGACGCAAACTGTTAGATGAGTCGTGGGCGGGTCTGTTTCGGGAGCATATCCTCTCTGCACTGCCCGTTCATAAGATCGCCTCGTGCTACACCGACGGATTCGGGAGGCCGACGAAGGAGATCTATGCCGGCCTGGGGGCGCTGATCCTTCAGCAGATGCACGACCTGACGGACGAAGAGACCGTTTCCCAGTTTTCTTTCAATCTTCAATGGCACTATGCCCTGGACATTCCCGGCGAGACGGACGAGGCCAAGTATCTGTGCGCCAAGACGCTCTGGACGCTCCGGCACATGGTTGCGGAGAAGGGTTTGGACCGGGAGCTTTTTAATGCGACCACCGAGACCCTGGCGAAGGTGTTCGGGGTAGACACCTCCAAGCAGCGAATCGATTCCGTGCATATCCGTTCCAACATGCGGCGACTGGGCAGGATCTGCATTTTCTCTCAGAGCATTCATAATTTTCTTGTCAACCTGAAGCGTCAGCGCCGGGGGATCTTCGAGACGATTGAGCAAGCGCTGATCGATCGCTACCTGACGGAGAAGGCCCTGGGATGTTTTTCCCTGGTGAAGCCTTCGGAGTCGGCCAAGACCCTGGAGACGGTGAGTCGGGACCTGTTTTCCCTGGTGGAGCGTTTCCGGGAGAATAAACAGGTAACGTCCCTGACCACATTTGGCGTTCTCCTTCGGGTCTTGAAGGATCAATGCGATGTCGCCGGGGCGGATGCCGGATGGGAAGTAAAGGAGCCGAAGAAGATTTTATCATCGTCTCTTCAGAATCCTTCCGATCCAGACGCCGGTTATGATGCCCACAAGGGTCAGGGCTACCAGGTTCAGGTCATGGAGACGTATTGCGATTCACCCGAGGAAGCGATTCGCGAGCAGAGCTTGAATCTGATCACCCATGTGGAGGTGGAACCGGCTCATGTCAGCGACGTCCATGCCCTGATTCCCGCCCTGGAATCCACCAGGAACAGGGGACTTGCCCCGGAAGAAGTTTTGGCGGATTCTCTGTACGGCAGCGATGAAAACCGTGAAAATGCCAAAGCGATAGGGGTGGATGTGATCTCCCCGGTCATGGGAACGCCGAAGGAAACGATCCTTGGTTTGGCTGATTTTCCACAGACGGATAAGGGAAAGATTGTTGCCTGTCCCCAGGGGTACGCGCCGATCAAAGTCAAGGTGGGGAAGAAGAACGCCATAAACGTTGCCTTTGACTCGGCGCATTGCCGCGTCTGCCCCCAGCGGGAACGGTGTCCTGTCAAACCGGGGAAGGCCCGTCATTATCTTCGCTTCAACCTCAAGGCCCTGCGGATTGCCGGACGCCGGGCCAGAGAGCACACCCCGGAGTTCAAGGACAAGTACCGATGGCGCTCAGGGATCGAATCGACCTTTTCGGAAATGGACAAAAAGACAGGGGTCAAACGACTCAGGGTTCGCGGTTTGTCCGCTGTGGGCTACTGTGCGCGTTTAAAGGCCATTGGCGTTAACCTCTTCAGGGCAGTCAAGGTGAAAAGGGCGCTGGATGCTCTCAGGCCCACCCCTGGAGCAGCGTTATCAGGCGCCCGTTCCAGTATTTTTGTTGTCAAAGAACTTTTCCTGGGTCAGTGGCGCCGACTCAGGAATGTTTTACACCCAGCGACTGAAAATACGCCCTACGCTTTCAGTATCGCCGCGTGAGTTTTTACGGGGGCGTCAAAACTGAAACTATTTTATTTCGAGAAGCTTGGACCTGGCAATCCGCGCCTGGTTCGTATTCGGATAGTCTTTGATGATGTTTTGCAAGATGGCCTTGGCGCTGGCTTTATCCCCCAGGTTTAAAAAGGAAAGGCCCTGTTTCAACAGGGCGTAAGGGACCTTGTTTCCTTCCGGGTAATTCTTGATCACTTTTTCGTATTCCAGGATGGCTTTTTCATACTTCTTTTCGAAATAGTAGCACTCGCCGATCCAGAACTGGGCGTTGCTTGAGTATTCCGTATCGGGATAAGACTTGAGGAAGTGCAGAAATTCCGTTCTGGCCTTTTCATACTTTCCATCTTTAAAGCTTTCGTAAGCAAGGGCGTAGAGCGCTTCCTTGTCCCCTTTGCCCTTAGCGCCCGCTCCATTCTTATTGTTGCTTTTGCTTCCCTTTTCGTCGCTATCGGTCCGCTCGTCTTTCTTGCCGATGCCGAGAAAGTTTTCTATATAATTGACCTTAAAATAGGTCTGATCCAGTCGGTCTTTAAAATCCCGTCGGTATTCGTTGGAGCGGCTTTGCAGGGATGAATAGTCCTTTTGCAGGATTTCCGTCTGCCCCTTGAGTTGACGGATCTGATCCCGGATATCGGTCATATCCGCGCGCATTTCTGCTTCGGCCTTACGCAGGGTAGCGATTGACTCGTTCGTCTTTTCGATCTCCCTGCGCAAGGCTGCCGTTTCTTTCTGCAGATCCGAAGACTTTTCTTCAACTGCGGATACATTGGTATCCATAGACGTCCGGAGGTGCCGCAAGTCTGATGTCGTCGCACATCCGGAAAAAAGGCACACCCCTAAAACCAGGGCCGGGAATACATACTTCTTGGACACAAGAACCTCTTCCTACTTCATTTTAATGACAAAGTGATCTCGCCGGTTCTTCGCCCAGGCTTCTTCGTTATGGCCAGGATCCAGGGGACGCTCTTCGCCGTAGCTGATGGTTTTTATCCGCTCTTTTTCAACCCCGAGTCCAACGAGATATTTCATCGCCTCACTGGCCCGCCGCTCGCCAAGGGCCAGGTTGTACTCCGTCGTACCTCTTTCATCGCAATTCCCCTCGATGAGGACCGTGTAGTCCTTGTTTTTCATGAGCCACTCGGCATGGCCCTTGAGGATCTCCCGGTCTTTCGCCCTGAGGGCCGATTTATCAAAATCGAAGTTAATATCCGCAAGCTCTATGTCGGCTTTTGCCGCTACTGCGGTTGCTGCCGCC
>JAZDJU010000063.1:0-17812 GCA_043803685.1 Candidatus Omnitrophota bacterium | reverse complement strand
GGGGACACATCACTTAACTCGGAAGGAATGAGCTGATCCGATGGCGAGAATGGGAAAAGTCGTTGTTCCCGATATCCTTATCATGTTACTCAGCGGGGCAACCGCCGGCAGCCTGTTATTCCTCTGAGGGAGATCGGAATTGTAATGCTCTTCATTAGTCAATCGGCGAAAAGTGTGCAACAAAAAAATGGGGCAGGCTTGCAGAAAACTCCGCTCCGCGCAAAACATCCAACGTTTTGCCACGATTTTTAAAGGCCGTGCTGAAAAATCTGAATCTGTCCTTGAAAAAATGACCGGACTCGCCTAGTATCTTTCACTCATAGCACCCGGCGTCATCTTGGGCCTCGTGAGCGATGAAATAGACATAAAGGGCCTCCGGCGGACGTTTCGAGGGGATGTTATTAGCAACAAGGCAGTAAACTTCTGCATGATATTGAATGAGCGATTTTGCGGGGATGGCGGAACTGGCAGACGCACTGGACTCAAAATCCAGCGGTAGCAATACCATGAGAGTTCGACTCTCTCTCTCCGCAGTATTTTACCTCTAAGGGACGGTCCGTTCATGGCCAGCGGTTTTAAGGCGTATCCTTTCGACGAGATCGAGAAAAAATGGCAGGCCTACTGGGCTGAGCATCGGACCTTCCGCTCTCCGGATCCAGGGGAACCCGGTGGCGATAAACCCAAGTATTACGTTCTTGATATGTTCCCTTATCCTTCCGGTTCCGGCCTTCATGTAGGCCATCTTGAGGGCTACACCGCAACGGATATTGTCTGCCGCTATAAGAGGATGCGCGGGTTCAATGTTCTGCATCCCATGGGGTGGGACGCTTTCGGGCTACCTGCCGAACAATACGCCATTGAGACGGGCACGCATCCCCGCGAAACCACCCGGAAGAATATCGAGACCTTCAAACGACAGATCCGCCAGGTCGGCTTCAGTTATGACTGGGAGCGTGAGATCGATACGACCGATCCCCATTATTTCCGCTGGACTCAGTGGATCTTCATGAAGCTTTTCGAAAAAGGCCTGGCCTACGAGTCCGAGATCCCGGTGTGGTGGTGCGACGGTTGTAAAGCGGTCCTCGCGAACGAGGAAGTGGACGCGAACGGAACTTGCGAGCGGAAAGGTCACAAGGATGTTTACCGCCGTCCGCTTCGTCAGTGGATCCTCAAGATCACCGCCTATGCCGAGCGCCTTTTGAAGGATCTGGACCTTCTGGATTGGACCGAGTCGATCAAAGAGATGCAGCGCAACTGGATCGGAAAGTCCACTGGCGCGGAAGTCGATTTTAAATTAGAAAATGGCGCGGACGTCATTCGTGTCTTTACCACACGCCCTGACACGCTTTTCGGAGCGACCTACATGGTTTTGGCTCCCGAGCATTCGATGGTCGCGAAGATCACGACGCTAGCCCAGAAGAAAGCTGTTGAAGATTACGTAGCGACTGCGACGCACAAGTCCGATCTCGACCGTACCGATCTCGCCAAAGAAAAATCGGGAGTGTTCACTGGGTCCTATGCGATCAATCCCGTGAATGGCAAGAAGATCCCGGTGTGGGTCGCGGATTATGTTCTCATGGGCTACGGCACCGGGGCGATCATGGCTGTTCCGGGACACGATACCCGCGATCTGGAATTTGCCAGGGTCTACGGACTTCCGGTTGATATCGTGGTACAGGCGCCTGAGGGAAAAGAGTCGTTAGGATTTGTTGGCGATGGCACGAGCGTTAATTCTGATTTTATCAGCGGACTCCCGACACCTGAGGCCAAGCAAAGGATCACGAAATGGCTCGAGGAGAAGAAATTCGGCAAAGAGGCGGTCCAGTACAAGCTTCGCGACTGGCTCTTTAGCCGTCAGCGTTACTGGGGCGAGCCGATCCCGGTCGTGCATTGCGCGAAGTGCGGCCCTGTCCTTATTCCTGAAAGCGAACTGCCGCTCAAACTTCCCGAGTTGAAAGATTATACGCCGACCGGCAACGCGGAGCCGCCGCTTGCCAAGGCGAAGGATTGGCTCCGTTCGAAGTGCCCCAAGTGTGGTGGGGAGGCGATGCGGGAAACCAATACCATGCCTCAGTGGGCGGGCTCATGTTGGTATTACCTCCGGTATATCGATCCGAAGAACGCGAAGTCTGCGGTCGATCCCTTGAAGGAAAAATACTGGATGAATGTGGACCTCTATGTCGGTGGCGCGGAGCACGCGGTCCTTCATTTGCTCTATTCAAGGTTTTGGCACAAGGTGCTCTATGACATCGGCGTTGTGTCCACGCTTGAGCCGTTCCAGAAGCTTACGAATCAGGGCATGATCCTCGGCGAAGACAGTCAGAAGATGTCCAAGTCGCGCGGGAATGTCGTGAAT
The DNA here is from genome assembly GCA_043803685.1 of Candidatus Omnitrophota bacterium. Lineage (GTDB taxonomy): Bacteria > Omnitrophota > Omnitrophia > Omnitrophales > Aquincolibacteriaceae > Aquincolibacterium. The sequence continues at coordinate 15,456 of JAZDJU010000063.1, read as the reverse complement.
CCCGATGAAATGATCGCTCAGTGCGGAGCCGACAGTCTCAGGCTTTACGAAATGTTCATGGGGCCCTTGGAGATGACCAAGCCGTGGTCGAATTCCGGAGTGGAAGGCGTCTACCGGTTTCTTGGGAAAGTGTGGCGGCTTTTCATCGATAAAGACGACAAGTTGCACGCGAGGATCGTTGAGCGTCTACCAGATGCCGCTGAGCTAAAGACGCTCCACAAGGCGGTCAAAAAAGTGACGGAAGATCTTGAGGGATTGAGGTTCAATACGGCGATATCAGCCTTGATGATCTTTGTGAACGAGAGGGGGCAGGAGCAGGACCATACGCGCGAAGTGCTCGAAAAATTCCTCCTTCTTCTGGCACCGCTCGCGCCTCACGTGGCCGAGGAGCTCTGGCGACGGATGGGGCACGCCAACACGCTTACTTATGAGAAATGGCCTGAATACGATGAGAAGTCTCTTGTCGAGGACGAGGTCGAGATCGCTATTCTGGTAGGGAGTAAAGTACGCGCGAAAATGGTCGTTTCTCGTAGTCAGAGCGAAGATGCGGTCAAACAAGCGTCCCTGGAGCACCCGCGCGTGAAAGAACTTCTCGTCGGGAAGGTCGTGAAAAAAATTATTGTCGTTCCGGGGCGTACGGTCAACCTTGTGGTGGCGGATGACTAAAGTCGAGATCAAGAACCAAAAGATCTTTGTCGGGAAGCAAGAAGTTCCTCTGATATCCGGCGAGGTGCATTACTGGCGTCTCAATCCCAATTATTGGCGGGAGGCGCTTCGTCGCGTCCGCGAGATGGGGATCGAGATCATCTCCACCTATGTCCCTTGGGATTTTCACGAATATAAGCGCGGGCACTTTGATTTCAACGGGAAGACTGACGAAGCTCGCAATCTCAAAGGTTTTCTCGAATTAACCCGCAAGGAAGGTTTTTGGCTGATCCTTCGCCCGGGGCCCTACATTTATAGCGAATGGCCGCGCGATGGTGTTCCTGATTACGCCTACAAATATCATCGACTTCATCCCAAGTTTTTGTCTTACGCCCAGGAATATTTGAAGCAAGTCAGTAAGGTCTTCTTGCCATATCTCGCTTCGCGCAAGAACGGGCATATCCTGATGCTCCAGGCCGACAATGAGATCGATCCCTGGCCGGATATTTTCGGGCATCAGTACGGGCTTTCGGGGAAGCCGGGTCTTTTTCAAGATTTCATACGGGATCTTTATAAGTCGAATCTTTCAGCGCTGAACGATTCCTGGGGTACGACTTACGCGTCTTTCCACGAGGCGTCGCCTTTTATCGCCACCATGCTTGCCCACGAAACGGGACTTCCGCTTAAAGGGGATAAGGAACTCAAACGGCACCTCGACTATTTCAAGTTCAAGTATGGGTATTCTAAGGAAGTCGCGAATCAAAGTATCAAGATGTACCGTGATCTTGGAGCCGATGTGCCGATCTATTTGAACACGTACCCGTTTTTTTACGCACACGATTGGTCAGCTTTACAAGATGTCGGGGATGCTGTCGGGTTGGACATTTATCCTTCCAATGAACTTAAAGAGGATGAATTTGAGCATCGAAAATTGTGTGACAAGATCCGTTATCTCGCGAGCGTTTCCAAGCTTCCGTTTATCGCGGAGTTCCAATCCGGGATCTGGCACGGGCGTCATTACGAAACAAGCGTACTCACACCCAATCATTACCGGATGATCTGTCTTTCCGCGTTCCTTGCTGGCGTCAAAGGGTGGAACTGGTACATGCTGGTGAATCGCGATAACTGGTATATGTCGCCGATCAATGAATGGGGGCGGGTGCGCGGTGAGCTTTATGACGTTTTTAAACAGATCGTCAGTGCTTTTAAAGAGCTCAAGCCTACTTCTCTGAAGAAATTGACCGAGATCAGCGTTACTTTTAATCCTCTCCAGTATGCCGCCCGGACGTTGACGCACGACAGCCCTATTCTCTCCGCGCTTTACCAGGGCGACGTGGACTATGACGTGTGCGACCCTCGCCGTGAAATTCCACAGAAGAAGGTCCTTTTCTATTCGGGCAATCAGTGGCTTGAGAAGGCCGCGCATGAGAACCTGCGGCGTTATGTGGAAAATGGCGGGACTTTGGTAGCATTTCGCTCTTTTCCTCGCAAGGACGATAATTTTAGACCGTATCAGATCGTGGGGTTCGAGGAACCGGAGCGGACGCTCTTCGAATTCAAACGGCAATTTTCGTTGACCTTCGATAAGGGGTCGGATCCGATCACGGTCAACAGTTCGGTCTATATTTTTAATGCTGAAGGATGTGAAAAGATCCAGGCGGATCTCGGGACCTATGGAACACAAACGGTCGGTTACATCAAAAAGATCGGCAAGGGAAAGATCATTCACTTAGGGGTGGAGCCGGTGCCGAGTCTAGTGCTCGGTGTATTGAGCTATCTCAAGGTACCCCTGTTTGCCTACACTGTGACGAGGGACGTCAAAACGGCGCTCTTTAGTCGCGGTAAGCGGTATTTCCTGGTGGTGGTCAATAACGGCAACGAAGACAAGAGTGCTGCCATTTTCCTTCCGGCGCTTTCTAAGATCAAAGGGAAGATGATCGTTCGCGATCTGATGAACGGGGAGAAGGTCGCTTACTCAAGAGAGGGGCGTCAGCCTCTTAATATCCATGTTGCCCGTAAGGACGGTCGTATTTTAGAGCTACGATGACACGAGATCGTTTTAAACCGACTTCTTTTTTGCGAATACGTGAACGACAGAGCTCCCATTCATTGGGAAAGGGCGTGGATCATGTATGAAGCTTTTTTTGGTTTAGCGCAGCCTCCGTTCAATATGACTCCGGACCCGCGCTTTGTCTATTTGAGCCGGCATCATCAGGCGGCACTTTCGGCGATGTGTTACGGAGTGGAGCGGCGAACGGGGTTCATCCAGATCACCGGCGAGATCGGGGCGGGGAAGACGACGCTTTCGCGCGCGTTTCTCCGGCAGTTGGGTGAGAATGTTCATAGTTCGCTTGTTTTTAATCCGAAACTTTCTGAGCTCGAGCTATTGCAGGAGATCGTCGAGGATTTTGGCCTGAAGCCCAAGTCGCGGCGCCGGAAGGACTATTTTGATTGTCTGAACCGTTTCCTTCTTGAAGAAAGTGCCAAGGGGTTTAATGCGGTGCTGATCATTGATGAGGCCCAGCTTTTACCGCCACGCGCTCTGGAGCAGATCCGCCTTCTCTCGAATCTTGAGACTGCCACACAAAAACTTTTGCAGATCATTTTGATGGGACAGCCCGAGTTGAAGGACCTTCTCAAGCGTCCGGACCTCAAACAGCTCCGCCAACGCATTACCGTGCGTTGTCACCTTCCGGAGCTGAGCTTGGAAGAGGTCCAGCAGTATATCGCGCATCGATTGAATGTGGCGGGGGCCAGTGAGAATTTTTTTACGGCTGAGGCCATGCAGCGCATCTATGAGCTCTCCTCGGGGGTCCCGAGGGTTATTAACGTCCTGGCGGACCGTGCATTACTGGCCGCCTATACCCGAAATGTTCGCATCATCGATCCTGTTTTGGTGGAGTGCGCCGAAGCCGATCTTGAGGGGGTGTTTGTATGAGTTTGATCCAACAAGCGTTAGAAAAGACCCATCGTGTGAAAGAGACGAAAGTGACAGGTGCCGGACCAAGCGTATTGGATCGCGATCCGATGGGGGCAGCGCTCGAAAGGGAGCTCAGTCAGGTTCAGGAATCCTATGCCAGGCGCCGGAAGATTTTTTGGATGATCTCTTTGGGAGTTTTGCTGATGTGTTTTGTCGTTGGGCTTGTTTGGGCGGGGAGTCAGTATGCTCATTCTCAGGCGAAAATGCCGGCCAAGACGATGCTGCCTATTCCCCATGCGCCGTTACGGATCATTTCCGGCTCTATCTTTCGTCTCACGGGTATTACGCGCATCAATGGCGAGTCCATGGCTGTAATCAATGATATGATCGTCGGCATTGGTGATTCTCTCCCGGGACATGCTATCGTCAAGGCTATTGGCGATGGGGAGGTCCGGTTGGATGTTCAGGGAAGAGATCTCCAACTCATTCTATAGGCCCTCTCTTTTCGAATGGCGCCCCACTTGAAACATCAAAATACGCTTCTTCTTTTTTTTCTCCTCGTCCTTGTCCTCGTGATAGCTTACCGGTCCTGGGTGTTCTAGATAGAAAGTAGCCCTCAAAACCAAATTTCATAACTTGAAACTTGTATATTAATCAAAAAAGCAATGTATAATACGCAATATGAATCTTCCATTTTTATGGATCGCTCTTGGGTTCTCTGTTGGTCTCTTCGCGTCAAAATACGGGAACATTCCAGCTGCCGGGCTGGCGTGGATACTGGGTTTGGGCATACTCCTTCTTTGGTTTTTACGCGGCTGGAGATATTTCGGGCCCCTTTTTGTCCTTCTTTTGGCATGCGCGGGGATCCTTTGGGCGCAACTTGACGCGCATGTGCCGGCCAATGCCGTTCGGAACTTCGCGGGTCCGGAGAGGATCACGCTCCGTGGAGTCGTGAGCGCATTACCTGAGATCAAGACGCGCGGAAAGAAGGCTACCGTCTCTTTGGTCCTTAAAGCGCGCTCGATCTCAAGGCAAGAGGGCTCTCGCAGGAAGTTTCGAAAAGTAAGCGGTGAGGTTCAGACCTTTTTACTCCAGGCGCCTGTGCTCCCGCAGGTGGGAGATGAACTCTGGCTTTACGGGACACTCAGCGCGCCCCGGCAGGTCCTGAATCCTGGAGAGTTTGATTATGGGGACTTTCTGGCGCAAAAAAATATTCACGCGGTCTTTCAGACGATCGGGAAAAAAAGTGTTCGCGTGGTCCGTGAGGGAGGGAAGTTTTTGCCGGGAAGGATCCTGGCCCAAACACGTCGAAAGCTAGCAGCGCTGATCGATAAACTTTATGCCGCGCCTCATGCCGCGATCCTGAAGGCTTTGGTGCTTGGCCTCAGGAGCGATGTCGCGCCCGAGGTTCGTAACCAGTTCATGAAAACCGGGACGATCCACATCTCACCCATGGCGGATACGAAATGGAATTACACTCCATTTTAAAACGCAATTGCTTCCGCCTGTTCGCCGTAACCTATTGGGAGGCAAAGGAGTTAAGAAGTATTACGGGGAGGCCGGGAGACTCCTTCCGGTTCTGTTTGGATTGACCCAGGAACAGTTGAAAAAGCTCGAAAATGAGGTCAAAAGGACACATTCTGACCGATCCAACATATCTCGAAAAGCCGTTGATACTTTTTGGTTGAATCAGAATAAAAAGAAAATAATCCCTCAGCCGCTCCCGTCATACCAGAAGCATTCGATCCTGGGTCTGAAGACCGTATCCGTAACTCTTCGAAAAGACCAGGCCGAATGGCTGAGATCCATGTCCGAGCTAACGGGGAAGACAATTAGCCAGCTCGGAAGAGATGCGTTAGATGAATACTCCGCAGAGCGAGAGAGTCAATAACGCTGACGTCTTTGTCGTATTCCAACTGAAACATGACAACGAGTGATAAAGCGTCCGCACGTTTTTTCCGAACCGCTTGTATTTACTTCGTTTACGCAATTTCCTCTCTACGCATCACGATTTCTCTCTTGTCCGATTCTGACCCCTCTTGACCTCACATAAGGCTTATTCAGCGTTAAAATAGACACAAAATGGTCACAAGACTTTTTTGGATTTTTGGAGCTGTCTCAGCTTCAAAACCCGCTCACCTGATGGGGCATAACGTGTATTATCGTGCATTAGAGGCATTCTGAGGCGTGTGAGGGACGTTTGCCTTTAAATTTCGTCAATGGCTTTACAGAGGAATCATCTCTAGAATATCCCTAAAACGTCCGATAATTGAGTTGGATTGAAGATCAATTTTTTGGAGGTGTTTATGGACATGGGGCCGAACAGTCCTTTTTGGATGATGTTTTTTTGGGCGGATGTTGTTGTATGTGTGGCTCTTGGGATTTGGATTGCTCTGCGACTTGGGAAAGAAAAGAAACAATTGCGAGATGCTTTTAAGGGATATTATTTGAGGCAAATGAAATGGCTATTTCTGAATAAATTAAAAGACTCTGGGGAACAAGATGAAAAAACAAATTCTCGTAATTGACGACGAAGAGTTGATCACGAAAAGTCTTGTGCTTGCTCTTGAAAAAAGTGGATACGAGGTGTTGGTGGCTAAACGGTGCGATGAAGCCATGGCCATGGCAGAAGCCATTGATTTCGATCTTATTGTCAGTGACATTAGGATGCCGGGGATTGATGGTATCGAAACCGTAAGGCGAATTTTGGATCTAATGACAAAACGGGGAGTAAAGCATGCCCCCAGAATTTTTATGACAGGTTATGCGGATCAAGCGGCTGAAGAAGGGGCGATGACATTAAAGCCGCAAGCTTACATTTTGAAGCCCTTCGACCTAATGCTTTTTCTGGAAGAAGTCAAAAAAGCTCTGGGAGTTTGAACGAGTCAATGACAAAAATCAATTCTCTTCTTAAGTCTCAGGAAGCATCTCTGAGAAAACGAATCAAGAAATATCGAGAAGTTGCCGCAGAGCTTAAAGCTCATTTGGATGCCCATCCCAGTGATTGGGGAAAATATCAGAGCGTTTTTAATCAGGAAATTAACGCCATTTTCCGAGATCTTATGGTTTTTGAACAAGAGCGATTGTCCAAAAACGATGAGGTGAGCGTTTATAAACTAAAAAGAATTTTCATCAACCATCTTCGGGCTGATTTTTTGCATGGCGAACACATTTGTTGGAGCCTCAAGAAACCGTATGGCTATGCGGGGGATTTCAAGATCATCGATGATATTTATCGAAATGACCCCAGGACGGAAGGTTTTGCCCGCCTCTTTGACAATTACGCGCAAATGTCGGCAGCGGCCTTTGCTATTCGCAATCGGAAAGAAGACATCAAGAAATTTATCGGGTCTTTGATAAAATCAAATAACGGCAAGGCTATAAAAATAATGGACCTTGCTTCTGGCCCTTGTAGAGACATTAACGAGATGCTTGAAGAAATTCCTTCCGATCAACGCAATCTTTCCATTGATTGTTATGACCAAGACGAAAACGCTATTGAATACGCAAAGACTCTTTTGGGTAGCAACTTGAAATTTGTAAATTTTTATAAAGAAAATGCCGTGAGAATTGCTTTTAAAAAATCCATCCCGAATGAACGGTACGATTTAATATTTTCATTGGGCCTTTTTGATTATCTGGACGAGCGTTTGGCGCAGAGGCTGATTAGGGCGCTAAAAGAACTCCTGAAGCCGAACGGCGTGTTATTTATTGCAAACTTTGGGGAAAAGCAGCAAAACCCGTCCTTCTATTTTTTGGAATGGGTTGGAGAGTGGCAGTTGATTTATCGAAGCGAAGAAGAGTTTAGAAAAATTTTTCTTGAGGCGGGCTTTGATGAGAAAAATCTGAGAACGATATTTGAGCAACAGGGCATCATTCAGTATGTTGTTGCTCAGAACCCGTCATAAAAAGCCTCCTTCATGGTAATTTACTGCATCGTTAGCAGTTTGATCAATGGCGTGACGAGTCTGTTTTTTGGAATTTTCGTTATTCGTCAAAGTCATCGCAACCTCAAAAACATCACCTATTTCTTTTTCTCCCTTTCTGTCGCTGTGTGGAGTTTTGCCTATTTTTTATGGCAAAATGCAAGCGATTATCAGACGGCGCTATTCTACTCAAGAGGGCTAATGGTTGGGGCGAGCTTTATCCCTATTTTCTACTTGCATCACATTCTGGTGTTTTTGAACCAAGTAAACAGCCGAAAGAAGATATTAAGATGGTCTTATTTTTTTGCTATCTGCTCGGCAGTTCTTTGCTTTACACCGCTTTTTGTTTCGGGGGTGAGTCCTAAGTTGGGTTTTAAGTTTTGGCCGGATCCGGGCCTGTTATTTCACCCCTTTTTATTTTTCTGGGTCGGCCTCGTTATTTACGGGACAGTACTTATTTATCAAGAATTTAGGAAATCGTCTGGAATGGTCCGCAATCAGATGCGGTACATTTTGCTGGCTACGGCCATTGGATGGATAGGTGGAGCAACCAATTACATCTTGTGGTATGGAATTCCCATACCACCTGTCGGAAATATTTTAGTTTCAGGATATGTCGGGATTGCCGCGTACGTCATCATTAAGTATCGCTTAATGGATGTTCGGCTTGCCGTGACGCGGACTGGTATATTTGTTTTGATATATTGCGTTATTATCGGGATACCTGCTTTCCTGATTTTTCAAATGCGCAGTCTTCTTGAGAGGCAATTAGGTATTAACTGGTGGCTATTGCCTGCCGGGTTATTCAGTCTGCTGAGCTTCGTCGGTCCATTTATTTACATGACCGTTCAGCGCAGGGCTGAGGCGGTCCTTTTGAGAGAGCAGAAAGCCTATCAGCAGACCTTACTTCAAGCATCGAGAGGAATGACTCTCATCAAGGACTTGAGCCGTTTGTTGAGGTTAATGGTCCATATTCTTACTAAGACTATCCGAATTACTCACGCCCGCATTTTTCTTTGGGATAGAGAAGGTAAACAGTTTATCTGCAAAGCTGCCCGGGGCGATCACCGCAGACAGGGAAGTGATATTGTTTCCGAAGCCACGGACTTGATTCAACGCATGCAGGATACCAAAGAACCGTTAATTCTTGAGGAAATCCGGGCTCAGGGGGCTGCGTCCTTGGAGATTCCCGATGAGGTGATCCGGGAAATGGAAAGGCTAGATGCGGCGGTGGTTGTGCCAAGTTTTGTTCAGGAGAGATTGCTTGGGTTCGTCGTGTTGGGTGACAAGAAATCAAAGCGCCTTTATACCGAAAGTGATCTTGATACACTAACAACACTCGCCAATCAGGCGGCTCTTGCCATTGAGAATTGTGTTTTTCTAACGGAGTTTGAACAGCAACAAGCCCACTTTTTTCAAGCGGCAAAGATGGCGGATCTGGGGACAATGGCCGCAGGAATTGCCCACCAAATCAATAATCGTTTTTGCGTCATCAAGCTTGGCGTAGAATCGGCGCAGTTGAAGGAAATCAAGAAGCTAACAAAATTTTTCCAAGAACACGATTTTAAGGATGAGCAGGGAATGGCAGAAACCTTGGCGAAGCTATGCGAGCGTGTTGCCAAAAGCTCCGATCATGGCAGCGAAATCGTGAGACGGCTATTGAGTTTTAGCAGGTTAAGCGAAGGCTTTCGTCCCGTTCTTATTCGAGAATTGGCCACGAGCTGTATCCGCTTGTGGGAATGTAAACGCTCGCTTTCTGAAATTGATTTTTATGAGGAGATTCCCGACGGCCTTCCTAAAGTTCATGGGAATTTCAGCGAGTTAGAGGAAATCCTCTTTAATCTTCTGGATAATGCGTTTGATGCAATTACAATGAAGCGCGAAGCGTGGACGCTGGGGACTCTTGAGAAACCTGTGGACCCAGAAAAAGGCCGCATTGCGCTTTCGGCAAAAGAAGCATTTCGAAATAAGAAGCGTTGTGTGGAGATCATTGTTACCGATAACGGGCTTGGCATGTCTGAGGCTGACAAGCAAAAGGTTTTTGTGCCATTTTTTACAACCAAGGCGACAGCAGTCAAAGGGACTGGGCTCGGCCTTTATGTCATTCGGAAAATGGTTGATGCCCACCACGGCGATATCGAGCTTGAATCGGTGCGTGGTCAAGGCACGACATTTCGTGTTTTTATCCCAATCGTGACGGAGGTATAGTCCATGGCAAAAGTCCTGATAGTTGACGACGAAGAGGATATTCTGGATTTTGTGGGAGGGTACCTTGAAGATCTGGGGCACAAAGTTCTGAGAACCCAATATGGGCAGGAAGCCATCTCTCTTCTTCTGAATGAGAAGCCCGACGTGGCTATTATTGATGTTCGGTTAAAAGATGGGGTCAGCGGTCTTGCCGTTATCAAAGAAGTGCACGCGAAGGCTCCTGCCCAGAAGATGCTACTTCTGACGGCCTATCAGGATGTTCAGGAAGAGGCATTAAAGAACGGGGTCTTATTCTGCATCAGCAAGCCGAGCGGCCTAAAGGAACTCGGGGAAGCGGTTGAAAAAGCGTTAAATTGGAAATAGGAGGAGTCGGACATGGTGGATGCGCCTAGAATTAAGGGGACAATATTATTTGTTGATGACGAGGAGGATTTGCTCTGGTTTCTCAAGAGAACATACCAACCTCTCGGCTATGAAACCCTAACAGCCGGGAGTGGGTTGGAAGCCTTGAAAATTGTCGAAGAATGCGGCGAAAAAATAAACCTCGTTATTCTCGATCTGAAGATGCCCGGCATGGGGGGGATTGAAGTGCTAAAGTCCATTCGAAGGCATTATCCCAAGCTTCCTGTGATTATTCTGACCGCCTTTTGTGATAGAGAACAGGAATGCGAAGATTTGGGGATCGAAGCGTTCATCAAAAAACCGTACAGCTTGAAGGAGCTGGATATCGTGATCGAGAGGGTTTTTGAAAGCAACGGTGAAGAAGAAGTTCCTGTTGAAGTTGAGCCCGGCTATGAGCTTTGCGCCAAGATATTGATCGTCGATGACGAAGAAGAAGTTTGTGATTTTTTCAAAACAGCTCTTGTGGAAGATGTTAGCGACGCTCATTTTGAGGTGCGGTGTGCGCTCCGAGGCGATGATGCGTTACGTATTTCCCGTGAGTTTGAGCCAGACATCGGTATTATCGATATCAAGATGCCCTATATGTGGGGTGATGAGCTGATCGAGCGGTTTAAGGCGGGTGAAGGTTGCTCTCCGAAAGACTTCGTAATATTTACCGCGGTTGATGGGATTGAAGAGCTGAAGCGGGCTAAAAAATTAGGGCACCGTATTTTTGCAAAGCCAACAGATTTTGAAAAGCTTGTCGAAGTTCTCAAGAAAATATGCGTTAGACACAAACTTCTGAGAAAAAAGGTTTAAAAGATAGAAGGGGAGGTCACGATAAACAGTTTTGCCTCAATGGAATCAATGTTTTTGATCTTGTGAGGTACTCCCGCATCAAAATAAGCAGATTCGTTGGCAGAGATCTCTCTGGTCGGTAAATCTCCGTAAGTCATTTCAAGCGTTCCTGATTCCACAAAAATCGCCACGGTCGAATCTTGCCTGAACTGCCATTTACGAAGTTCCTTGAATGGTTTAAGAGTCATCCTTCCGAAAAAGAAATCCCGCTGAGAGTTTGTTTGTGGGCTTAAAGACTGGATGGTGAAGCCATGTTGACTGTAATTGATGGCACCTCTCTCGTCGAAACCACAGACGAAGAAATTCCCATCATTCTCGGCCATGGCCCGTGTTGCGAATTCAGAGAACGAGATTCCAAAAGCGTCTGAGATCTTAACAAGCTTATCAGAAGACATATCTCTTACTCTTCCGCCGATGAGGTTGTGAAGGTTCTTGTCATTGATTCCCGTTTTATGGGCAAGCCAGCTTACGGGCAGGGGATGTTTTGAGCCTGATTTTTGTTTGAGCAACCTCTGGACGGCCTTCCCCCATTGGGGTGCTCGAACGGGTCGTTTGCCTATCTTCTTTTCCACGAGGTCTTTTCCCATCTCGTCGTACATGATCGCCTCCGGTCTATTAGTGTTATAGTTATTTTAAATAACGAATTCGTTAATCTTCTTACCAAGAAGGATAGCACGCCTTTACCCAATAAACAAGTTTCCTTAATGGTAATTTAAAATTACTTTTCGTCTAGACCTTGCCCTTCCGATTTTGTGATGCTATCCCTCTGAGCAGAGGACAACAGAATGATGGACTTAAAAATAAGCGATAGCAAAGAAAGAGCGGGCCAAGAAGTGAAAGGGACGGCAATCCGTGGTCCGCGGGACCGGCATCTTGTGTCGAAGGAGCAATTGCTCGGCCAGTTGTTCAAGAGGTACTTCAACAACAAGATGACGACCCTTATCTTTCTCATCCAAGTCAAACAGCATAAACCCGAAACGGGGGACATAAACGGGGTGTGCTGTTTCTTGGATGATCTTTATCGCCACATGCTTGCGGGTTCAATGCAGAAGCGGTATCGCCGGGTCTTCGTATGGCTCAAGCGATTTTTCCAGAAGATTCCTAACGTGAAAACATCGCATAGAGGTCGGGCGATTGGTTTTATGCAGTCACTTTATGAGGTTTTTGATATTAACCCAAAATCAGAAATCACAGGAGAGCGCATATGAAAATCCAAAAAAAGACCTTCAAGAAGATCGCGCGGCGGTGTACCGCACTTTACCGCCTGTTCTTTCGGTATCGCAAGCTGATCAATAAAGTTGAATCAGAGCTCGGGGAAGAACTCCATGCATGCTGAGATGAAGGAACCTCAAGGGGCCGTTCCGTATCTGGATAGAAACACCAACAATGTCCACTGGGAAGACCGTGTTTTTCCTCTCGCTACTTTTTATTTTGTTAATGAAACGACCACGCTTCTTTTGAACATTCTCGAACGTGATGCCCTGAAGTTTCAAATGCCCAAAGAAACCATATCTTCTCTTCTTCTGGGGCAGAATGAATTTCTCGGGCAATCACTTTCGGGGATGTCGGTTGATGTTCTGACACAGTGGGTTCACGCTTCCATATCCATCAAGTGTTATGTTGCGTCGCAGGGGGAGGGAGAACGTTTAAATGCAAGAGAGAGATTATTGAGTATTCGGGAAACTCTTCACATTGACGAACTCTTTGGTAAGCGGAAAGCGTTTAGAACGCGGGAACAAATTGACGATCCAGGTAATTCGGAAAAGTTTTAATAATATTCTTGGAAGGGAGACGCTGTGATGGAGATAAGCGAAATGCCCACAGAGGAAACGAAAAGAATTCCCCGTCATCAGATGCTAAAAGAGTACGGAGAAAACCTTCGTCAGCGTCGCAAAGAGAGAGGGATCACTAGGATCGAACTTTCCGAAAGGGCGGGAGTCAGTTGCGAAGACATCGAGAGCGCTGAGCGGGGCATGGCAGTGTTCACGGAGCAGGAGAGGCAGAGGATAGCGAAGTTCCTCAGCAGGCAGCGGATCATTTGAATGGAACAGATTCCGACTTGTTCTGAATTTTTGAAGCTGTGCGAAAGAAATTTTAAAGGCGGGCGGCGAAAAGATCTTCCGGCCGAAGATCCTGGTGGTTGCGTCTCTGGCTGAGTGCGCGCTATCTAGCCTCCCGCCCTCTCTATCAAAAGTCTGCCCGATCAAAGGTGTTTTGTAAAATGTAAGGGCAGTATGAATAGCACAAGTGATGTGCTTATTGATGGGATTGATTGGAAACGCCTGGAATTTTAAAGTAGCGAAGAAAAAAAATTAGAACAAACACTTGACGATTTTAAAATGGGTGGTTATAGTCCGCTCGTTCTTTCAGACAGATAAAAATAAATAGTTCTGAAAAACAGATTTAAGTTAACTCAGCCTACACTCAGCCGCAGTACGAAGTGAATTTACTCAGCCAAGAAGCACTCAGCCAGAACGGAAGATGTCGCTTAAGGTCCGAATTTTAGCGATTAATGAAAACGTTCGTTTTTAATGAGGTGATTCGATGGCTATTGTAAAATCGCGGTTTGATATCCCTACTCGCTCCTTATGTACGGGGCTGCCTCTTGTCCGTATTCTCTGGGGCAACTTCGCTTTCCCTAATCCATCTCAAGAGTATCTGTCTCTTTGGCTCAAAAAAAGTTTTTTGGGGACAGATTCAGTGGTGCTCTCCAATCAATTCATAGCATCTTTGCATAAAACAAAGCATGTTGCGTCGCAAAATTCTCGCGCGTCTATCATTAGCAGGAAGAAATCTATCGCCAGCTGGATAACGACTTTAAATAAGCTTTTATTTCGTATGCCATTGCTAAACTATCTGCTATCTTCAAAAAAAGAAGAATTAAAAAATGCGGAAAGAGGGCGGTGGCTGATGCGATGTGCCAAAAAAATAAACGCCGGGAAAATAGAAATCGGGAGGAGATCATGAGAGTCACATTTTCCGTTCAGCTTAAATCCATCGCATTAATCACCGCTTTTATCTTTTGTTTTAATCAGATCGTTTTTGCGGCGGGAGAGATTCTCCCGCGGGAATATCAGCCCAATCCCAACCAACCCGTTGTGGCGGCGACTTCTGTTTCACCCGACCTCGTCGGCCCTACGGTCAAACCTGCCACAACGACGGATTTCCTGTCGAATGAACAAAGTCCTTTGTCTTCTGCCACTCAGGAAGTTCCTGAGACGGCGCCGGAGTCCTTTATTTCTCCCAAGATTTCTCCATATGAATATGAGCGTTATGATTTTCAGGATGCGCTTGATCTTTTGAGGCCTGAATTTGCGACAGCGGTGATCGTAAAAAAGATCACGACTGAAGACCTGAGGAAGCTCGCGGAGCTTCCGTTTGAAATCGGCGTGATCGTGCTTCATGGAGAGATCGTTCTGTTTACTTCCGGGAATGAAAATGAGCTCGGGATCTTACCGGCAGCCAGTCAGTTGCTCGAGAAGGCGACTTTTGTTTCTCATACGCATACCGGAGGATCTTTAGTGACGGGGCCTTCCGAGTTCGATCTCGCTCATGCGGGGGATGAAGAATATGTGATCACTGAGGCAGGCGTCTATGCCTATGACAATACGGGGCTTCTAAATGAGGGGGAAGTTTATTCGTACGGGCAATATATCGAGAGGCTCAATAGGAAGGTGAAGGATTCTCTTGGTGAAAAGGATCAGACCGAAGCCAGGAAAGACCTTAACGCCTTTATCGCCGACCAAGATCTTTATAACGAATCTGTAGATCGGAAAGTGTTCCGCTTGGCAGAACCCACGACGGTGGTAGGGACGACGTATTTGGCGAGTGCGATCACGGCGTTATCTTCAACTCCTGCGTCCCGGGCGAGTTTGGGGACGACCTATGTTGGGCAGAGTGCGAATGGGACGAACAATTTTGTGCAGTATGATTCGACGAAGTTCTCATTTGAATACAGTCTACCTGTGGAACCGGAAACGGCAATTGACGCAGATAATGTGAACGATGACTTTGCGTTGGGGCAGATTTCGTGGGGCTATTTCGATAGTTCGAATGTGTTTCAGGGGACGGCTGGGAATGTTGGGAGTCCGTTGGTGATGGCGTTGAGGGCGGACCGTGTGATGCGAGTGAAGGTGGAGGTGGTGGATACGACAGGTGCGAAGTCCCAGTTTTGGGCAAATCTTTCAACGGGTTACCAGAATTTCAGTTTTGATATCAGCGCGTTGAATGAGTCAAGTGTTGCGTCAGTGACCGTGGTGTCGGATGTGGCACAGGGTGGGACGAGCGGTAAGATTTACGTGATAACGAACGGATTGAGTTATACGCCCGTGGTGGCAGGGACTGTCTACAATCTTGCCAATATTTCGAGGTTTTTCGCGAGTCCTGTGGTGAGTTCGAGTCGTGGGACAACGGTGGCATCCAACACGGCGACGGTGACAGCGACGCAGACGAGTTCGACGATATTCAATGTGAATTCTCAGGTGAACGTGGCCGGGGAGTACACGACGAGTACGATCG
>JAZDJU010000062.1:0-4340 GCA_043803685.1 Candidatus Omnitrophota bacterium | reverse complement strand
CGGGGAAGCTGAAAAAAATACTTCCGGCGAGATCCGCGTGCATCTGGAATACCATGCCCGCGAGCCCGTCTACGGCCATGCCAAGAAGGTCTTTCAGCGGATCGGGATGACGAAGACCGCCCAGCGGAACGGCGTTTTGATATTTCTCGCGACCGGAAACAAGAAGTTCGCGGTGCTGGGGGACGTCGGGATCAATGAAAAAGTTCCTGAAGGGTTCTGGAACGATGTCGTTCAGATCATGCAAGCGCATTTTAAACAGGGTGAGTTCGCCGAGGGCATTTCGGAGGCGGTCCTGCGCATCGGAGAAAAGCTGAAGACCTATTTTCCTTATGAAGCTCACGATAAAAACGAATTGCCCGATCATATTTCTCACTAATTTAACTGAATAGGTAGTAAATGCGGCGTGACAGGAGATCGCTGACACTTTTGTGTCAGGACATCGCTGACAGTCCGCAAAAGTTTTTAACCGGGATACGCTCCTTGACCTCTTCCCGGAGTTGATATTTATGTTCTTTGACAAGAGCGCGTTTTTGATCCTTTGACGGTTGATGGTAGATCGATAGATGTTGTTTTTCAGTATCGATCGTAGCCCAGATGTATTCAAAGGAAAGGTTGCGATCAACCTCAAAACGCTCATTGAGAATGACTATGGAGCCGTCTTGTTCAACGAGGCGTACGAAATGAATCTTGCCTTTGGTGATGGGCAAAAGAGTTTCGGGATTAAAGCGAAAGCTTGCAGGAAAAAATCTCAACGTGTGGCTGAGCGCCTGAGCGTCAGAAAAACGGTCGTTTTTGTAATCCTGATAGCCGTTAATCTTGGCGAGAAAACGTTTGGCTTCGGCGCGGAGATGTTCCATATCCAGAAAACGTTTCTTTTTCCAGAGCAGGCGGTTAAAACTACCGTTGAAGTTTTCGATCTGGGGATTTCGCCACGGCTCTTCCCAGGGGATAAAGAGGATCTGGACACTGAAATTAAGACAGAAACGCAGGAGTTTTCCGAAGCTGCGCGGGTGACGAAGCCCGCCCCTGAAGGAGGCTTCATTATCAAGCTGGAGAAACTCGGGAATGCCGAACGCTTTCCAGTCGTCGACCAGAAACTCGATGACTTCGTCGGCGCCTTTCGCTCGGTAGATCTGGAGATTGGCGTGTCCCGAAAAGGCGTCTTTCCGATTCACAGAAACCACTTTGCCGTAACCGGCGATGTAGCGAGGAGTGACCAGATCCACTTCGTGGCGGTGGTTGGGATAAAGAGCCGCCAAAGCCGGATAATACTTTCTTGATTTCGTTTTGGGGACTTTTCGCTTTTTGATAATCAAATCGCGTTTTTTCAAAATCCGGTTGATGGTTCTCAGGCTTGGGATGATCGAGGATTTTCTTTTGGCCATCTCTTGATGAATCGCGATGGCGCCGGTGAAGGAGTATTCCAGATCGGGCGTTTGACCTTGGACAAGCTCTTGACGGATCGTCACAATGGTCTCCTCGATTTGCGAATCTGTTTGTCGAGGAGAAGATTTCGGCCGGTGAGATTGATCCTTAAACCAGTCGGGGTTGTTGGGATTAAATCGCCGGAGCCATTTGTGGACCCATTCGCGGGAGCGGCCCAAGAACTCAGCAACGCGGGTAACGGTCCACCGGAGACCTTTAAGGCGAACACATTCTTGCCGTTTTGAATATTCGTTTTCACGTTTTGTACCGTTGTTTGTTTTTTTTAAACTTGTCTTCCATGGGATGGCGTCTCCTATTTAGACGCAAACTGTATCACAGGAAGACTGTCAGCGATGTCCTGACACAAGGCACTGTTACTTTTTGTAACAGTCTAAAAAGTGTCAGCGATGTCTTGGCACTTGGCACCTAACGCTTAACGCTAATCAAGGAGTTAAAATGGATAAAAATTATAAATGGAAAGTACTGCTGATCATCGGGCTCGTTGTTTTTTCTATATGGAAAGCCTATCCGTTGGATCAGAAGATCAATCTCGGCCTCGATCTTCAAGGGGGCGTCCAGCTGCTTCTCCAGGTCGATATGGAAAAGGTGCCGGAAGAGGCGCGCAAGGACGTGACCGCGCGCGTGGCGGAGATCATCCGCAACCGCATCGACGAGTTCGGCGTCAAAGAGCCGGAGATCACGACACAGGGCAAGGACCAGGTCGTCGTGAAACTTCCGGGCGTGACGGACCGGGAACGCGCCAAGGAGATCGCCGGCAAGGCGGCCCATTTGGAATTCAAGATCGTGTCGGAAGATACGGACCTGATCCAGAAGGCGGAGGACGGAGCGATTCCTCCGGGATTTGAATACAAGAAAGTCAAAGGAAGCCCGAATGAAGAAATGGTATTGCTGGCGCTTTTGCCGGTGCTGACCGGAGAGCATCTGACGACGGCCTCCGTCGGCTTCGATCAATACGGCCAGGCGATCGTCCAATTGACGCTCGATCGTGAGGGAGGAAAGATCTTCGACAAGGTGACATTCCAAAATATCGGGAAACGTCTCGCGATCGTGATGGACGGACAGGTTTATTCGGCGCCGGTGATCCGTGACAGGATCCCGAACGGCAAGGCCCAGATCTCCGGAAATTTCAAGGCCGCGGAAGCGGCCGATCTTGCGCTTGTGCTGCGCGCCGGCGCCCTGCCCGCGCCTGTAACGGTCGTGGAAGAGCGGACGATCGGGCCGAGTCTCGGCAGGGATTCCATCGAAAGCGGTGTCCGCGCCAGCATTTTCGGAGTGCTCTTTATCGTGGTGTTCATGCCGGTCTATTATCTTTTCTGCGGCTGGATCGCCAATCTGGGATTGCTTGTTTATATCATTCTCGTGGTGGGCGGTATGGCGGCCATGGGATCGACGCTGACTCTCCCGGGCATCGCGGGGTTCATTCTTTCGGTGGGGATGGCCGTGGACGCCAACGTCCTGATCTTTGAAAGGATGCGCGAGGAGATGGCGACCGGAAAGACCGCGAGGGCCGTGATTTCCGCGGGGTATCACCGGGCCCTTTCCGCCATTCTTGATTCGACCGTGACGACCCTGATCACGTCGCGTTTGCTTTTTATTTTCGGAACGGGACCGATCCAGGGGTTCGCGGTAACGCTTTCCATCGGTATCGTTGCGAGCATGTTTTCGGCGATCTTTGTGACGCGCGTTATTTTCGATTCGATCGTCAAAAAAAATCCGAACAAGGTTTTCAAGATGCTTCAGCTGTTCAAGAACCCGAATATCGCATTCCTCAAAGGCCGCTTTTGGGCTTACGGGTTTTCGGCGCTCTGCCTGGCGTTCGGGATCTTCGTGTTCGCGATGCGCGGCTCCCAGAATTATGGCGTGGAATTCACGGGAGGCACCTATGTCCAGGTTGCTTTCAAGCAGGACGTGGATCAGGCGAAATTGAGGGGAGAGCTCGAAAAACAAGGGCTCAAGTCGCTGACGCTTCAGCGTTTTGGGGAGGCGGGCAGCCATCAATACATGGTCAAGATGGCGGAGGGGAACCCCTCCAAGGTTGGCGCGGCCGCGGAGGCGACCGTGGGTAAAGGTAATTTTGACATCGAAAAAGTCGACCAGGTCGGGCCTTCGGTGAGCGGGAGTCTTCGCGACAAGGCGTTCTGGGCTATCGTTTGGTCGTGGCTCGGGATTCTCATCTATCTCGGATGGCGGTTCGAGTGGAAGCTCGCGGCGGCGGCCGTGGCGGCCCTCGTTCACGACTCCATATTCGCCTTCGGCGTTTATGCGATCAGCGGCCGCGAGATCAATTTGGCGACGATCGCGGCGCTTCTTACGATCATCGGTTTTTCCGTCAACGATACGATCGTGACATTCGACCGGATCCGGGACAATGTCAAGTTGATGCGAAAGACGCCTTTTTCGCAGATCGTGGACTTGAGCATCAATCAAACGCTGAGCCGGACCGTCTTGACGACTTTGACCGTGCTGTTCGGAGCCTTGTCGCTCTTTTTCTTCGGAGGAAGCGCGATCGCGGACTTTGCGTTCATTTTGATCGTGGGTTTCGCGATCGGAACGTATTCCTCCGTATTCGTGGCTTCGGCCCTGGCGGTGGATTGGAAAGCCTACAAATAAACGGTAGGTGGTAGGTAGTATGTAGTACGCAAAGAAAGGTTTAAAACTTACGACTTTTCACCTACTACTTACCACCTACCACTTATGACTCATACCATGACTCCCAGCGTCTTCAGTCAAGCCTTCCGCACTCTTCTTTCCAAGAGAAGCCTCCAAACCGATCCCCAGATCGAGGCCTTTCTTTATTCCGGTCTTTCTTCGCTTCACGATCCTTTCCTCATGAAGAACATGAAGGAAGTAAAAGCCCGCATTGAAAAAGCCGTTCACTCCCACGAAAAGATCCT
>JAZDJU010000061.1:0-28515 GCA_043803685.1 Candidatus Omnitrophota bacterium | reverse complement strand
AGGTAATGGTGTAGGTTTCGAGAACAAGTACAACATCAACATCAACATCTTGAGTTGTAACGTTTACGGTTCCTACAACAGGTAAGTAACCTTCCTTAACAACAGAGTATGCGTGAACACCAATTTCAACTTCGTTGAATTTGATAAGTATTGTGACAGTCTCATAACGTTTT
Source organism: Candidatus Omnitrophota bacterium (assembly GCA_043803685.1). GTDB lineage: Bacteria > Omnitrophota > Omnitrophia > Omnitrophales > Aquincolibacteriaceae > Aquincolibacterium. Next base: position 28,342 of record JAZDJU010000061.1, on the reverse strand, counting down.
AATTCATCTGGAGGTTTACCATGTTCGATCGTTTCACGGAAAGAGCTCGTAAAGTCATCATTCTTGCCAAGGAAGAAGCCAAGCGTTTTAACCACGACTATATCGGGACCGAGCACATTCTGCTTGGGCTTATCAAAGAAGGGGAAAGTGTCGCGGCGGCGGTGCTCCAGAACCTTGGACTGTCACTGGATACGATCCGTCTTGAAGTCGAGAAGCTTGTCCAGTTCGGACCGAGCACGGTCGTTTCGGGGGACATCCCGTTCACGCCCAAGGCCAAGAAAGTGATCGAGCTCGCGATGGACGAAGCCCGTCGTCTTGGACACAACTATATCGGGACCGAGCATTTGCTCCTGGGTCTTATCAAGGAAGGCGAAGGCGTCGCGAGTCACGTGCTCATGAATGTGGGGCTTGATCTGAATAAGGTGCGCTCCGAGGTCATTAAACTCTTAGGTTCCACGACGCCCAATTCAGAACCTGGCGCGCCGTCGCCCACGATGGGTGGCTCCGGGATGGGGAGTGGACCCGCGGGGAAATCCAAGACCAAGACGCCGGCTCTTGACGCGTTTGGCCGCGATCTTTCACAACTCGCCCGGGACGGAAAACTGGACCCGGTTGTGGGCCGTCAGGATGAGATTCAGCGTGTGATCCAGATCCTCGCGCGCCGCACGAAGAACAACCCCGTGCTTTTGGGAGAGGCGGGGGTCGGAAAGACCGCGATCGTGGAAGGCCTGGCTCAGATGATCATCAATGGCGACGCGCCGGAGATCCTGGCGGACAAGCGGATTGTCGTGCTCGACCTCGCGCTGATGGTCGCGGGAACGAAATACCGAGGTCAATTCGAAGAACGTATCAAGGCCGTGATGGACGAAATTCGTCGCACGGAAAATGTCATGATCTTTATCGACGAATTGCATACGCTCGTGGGTGCCGGAGGCGCGGAAGGCGCGATCGACGCGTCGAATATCCTGAAGCCTTCTCTTTCCCGGGGCGAGATCCAGTGTATCGGAGCGACCACCCTCGACGAATACCGGAAATATATCGAAAAAGACGCGGCGCTTGCCCGTCGTTTTCAGACCGTGGTCGTGGAACCGCCGTCGGTGGAGGACACGATCCAGATCCTGAAGGGACTCCGCGACAAATACGAAGCCCATCACCGGGTGAAGATCTTGGACGAGGCGCTCGAGGCTGCGGCCAAACTTTCGGACCGTTACATTTCCGGACGGTTCCTTCCGGACAAGGCGATCGATATTATCGATGAAGCAGCCTCGCGCGCGAGGCTGTCTGTTACGACCATGCCCAAGGACCTGAAGAAAGCTGAGACCGAGATCGAAGCCCTGCGCCGCGAGAAGGAAGCTTCCATTAAGGCCCAGGATTTTGAGAAGGCCGCGAAAATGCGGGACGACGAGCGCAAGGCCAAGGAAGAACTCCAGAAGATGAAGAAAAGCTGGAAGGAATCCAAGTCCGAGGTCGAGGTGCAGGTGACTGAAGAAGACATCGCGTACGTGGTCGCCAAGTGGACCGGCGTTCCTCTTTCCCGTTTAGAGGAAAAGGAGACAGCGCGTCTTCTCAAAATGGAAGAAGAGCTCCACCGGAAGATCATTGGTCAGGACGAGGCGATCCGTGCCATCTCGCACGCGGTACGCCGCTCCCGTTCCGGACTTCGCAATCCGCGCCGTCCCATTGGCTCGTTCATCTTTTTAGGGCCGACCGGTGTCGGGAAAACGCTTCTCGCCCGCGCGCTCGCGGATTTCATGTTCGGCGATCAGGATGCCGTGATCGTGGTGGATTGCTCCGAGTACGGCGAAAAATTCAACGTGTCGCGTCTTGTCGGGGCGCCCCCGGGGTACGTGGGTTACGAAGAGGGCGGTCAGCTCACGGAAAAAGTGCGCCGGCGCCCCTATTCGGTGGTGCTCCTGGACGAGATCGAAAAAGCTCATCCGGATGTCTTCAACATTCTCCTTCAACTCATGGAAGAAGGACGTTTGACGGACTCATTCGGCCGCAAAGTGGATTTCAGGAACACGATCGTGATCATGACCTCGAATGTCGGGGCGGACCTTGTCCGGAAGCAGGGGGACCTTGGTTTTGCGCCAAAAAAAGACGAGATGAATTACGACGGATTGAAGCAGAAGCTTTTGGACGAAACGAAAAAAGTGTTCCGTCCGGAGTTTTTGAACCGGGTCGACGACACGATCGTTTTTCATCCGCTCACGCGTCAGGACCTGGAGCAGATCATCCATATCGAGCTCAAGGAAGTGCATGAACGTCTCAAGGAAAAGAAGATCGAACTGGTCCTTTCCGAAGAGGTCCTGAAGTTCTTGATCGATCAGGGATACGATCCTGTGTTTGGCGCCCGGCCTCTCAAGAGGACGATCCAGCGCTTCATTGAGAATGTGTTGGCCGAAGAGATCCTAGGCGGGAAATTCGAGGAAGGTGACAAGATCGTGGCGGAGATCCGTGGCGAACGGATCTCTTTCGAAAAAGCGACCTAGTCCCAATGCCTATCAATTTCAACGGAGTTGAAATTGGGGCAGTCCCAATCCCAATCAATCGAAGCGGAGCTGAGATTGGGGCTGTCCTGACTACCATTCAGAAAAAGAAAATGATAGTCAGGGCTGTCCTTGTCAACCATTTGAGAAATCAAGTTTTAGACAAGGATAGCGCGAAAGCGAGTACATGTTCCGCTTTTTGAAGGTTTTCCTTTTCTCCCTCGCTCTTGCGGGGGTGACGGTCGCGCTTCTCTTTTATTTTCTTCTCGGACGTCTGGCGCATTCCCAGGAATTTAAAGCCTTTGCCGAGAAAAAGGTCGGAGAGTATCTTAAAGCCACTGTCCACATTGGTCAGATCCGTCCTTACCGCCTGAACCAGTTGTCCCTCGAGAAGATCCTCATCGAGACCCCTTCCATCAAAGGCGGCTCACAATCGATACGCGCGGACCGCCTCCTTTTTCGTTATGGACTGAAACAGCTTTGGACGCGGAAATTCGACGCGCCCGAGGGTGTCGTATTGAAAAATCCCGCGATCCTGATCGAACAGGGCCAGTTTCCCTACCGCTATTTTGAAGGTTCTCCCGAAGGAACGTCGGGTCCCGCCATGCCATCGCTCGATTTCAAGGGCGGGGAGGTCCGTTATCTGCTCTCGTCCCTCGGTAAAGAGATCCTGCTCAAGGACCTGGAGGGTAAGATCCTGCCTTCCTTCGGTAAAAAAGTTGGAGTGGATGTGCGGGCCCGCATGTCCGGAATGTTGGAGGGGCGGGTCCGTATCTACGGTGAGGTGGATCCCTTCAATAACACCCACGATCTTTGGCTGGAACTGAACGCGACCGATTTTGCCTCCGATATTCCTCTTCCTTTGAAAGCCCTCGAGGGAAAGATCCATTGGGTCGGGAACGATCTTTTTTTTGAGGGACTGCAGGGGACGCTCTACGGGTGGCACGCGGAGCTTTCCGGGGCCTTTTTGAACCATGAGGGGCAGCCCGAGATCAGCGGGCATCTCCGGGTCGGGAAAGACATGCCCTTGATGAAGCTTGATTTCGCGCTTAATTTGCCGCACCAGACGCTCGAAGGGACTTTTCAGCCGGTGGACGAACGGGCTTTTAATTTCCAGGGGAAGGTCCACCAGGACGGGAAACGTTTTGTGATCGATTCGATCGCTTTGAATCGGGGTTACGAGGGGCGTGGAGAGTTCGATTTTTCAAGTGGTAACTACGAGCTGAGCGTGGCGAAGGGAACAAAGCGGATGGCGATCCATTCCAATCTCCGGGGGCTGGACTTTATGTTCAACTTTCACCTGGACCACATCAAGATCTTCGGGATGGACCTTGTGACGCAGGGGAAACTTTTTTTCCATGCCATGTCGCCGCGCTGGAAGGGCCGTGACATTTTCTTTAAAGGAGAATATGAGACAGACTATTTTATTCTGGATCGCCAACCCTTTAAAGACCTCAAAGGTTCTTTTGAGTTAAGTCCACTCGGTGTTACGGGCATCCGCTCTACGTGGGGAGAGAAATTCCAGATGACGGGACAGGTGACGAAGCCGGGCAAGAATCCGCACGTGAAACTTCTTCTGAAGGTGGCGGATTTTGATCTTGGGACCGTGCACCAGTTTTCTGCGAAACCTTTACCTAAAGCCCTCGGGGGTCTCCTGGAAGGGACGCTTTCCGTGGAAGGGGACCTTAAGAAGCCCGAAGTCTCGGGGATCTTTAATATCCGTGACGGAAAATGGGGGCAACTTGATTACGACCGTGGTATCATCCAACTTCGCGGTTTTCTTCCTTATCTACCGCTTAAGGATTCGAAGATATGGAAGGGCCGGACGGCCTTTTTTTTGACCGGGGCCATGGATTTGAAGCTTGACAATATATTCGCGGGAGTAAAAATACAGACGCCGGACAATCTGGTGATCTGGAAAGGGCTCGAGGCGGTTCTTCATGAAAAGGACAACAGTCTGGAGCTGAATAGTTCCAAGTTAGGTCGGTGGGGGGAGCTTTCGATCCTGGAGGCTCGTCCTCCGGAAACAAAGTCCGGAGCTGTCGCGGACGGAGACGAGGACACGGACTCCCAAAAGGAAGAGCAGACGATCCTTTTCGGGCCTAAATTGAAGTTCTGAGTTCGAAGAATTGTATTCTTGGAAATGTGAGCGGATTCATGATAAAGGGATTCTATGTCGGACTGGGATGATCTGAGGCGGGCTGTGTCGGTCAGGACATGGCTCCAAAGGTTCGGGGCCGGGTGCCTGGATATTTTTCAGGGCGCTGGAGGGATCGCCCTTCTTTTCAGGGACGCGTTCGTACTCCTGGTCTCCGGAAAGATCCGTTGGAAAGCCACACTCGACCAGATGAACAAGATCGGCGTGCAGTCGCTTCCGCTGGTTTTTCTTACGGCATTCTTTACGGGGATGGTGCTTGCCCTGCAATCGGCCTATCAATTACGCCTTTTTTCCGCCGAAAAGTTCACTTCTGATCTTATCTCCGTCTCGCTTTGCCGCGAGCTTGGGCCTGTGCTTACGTCGATGGTGGTGGCCGGGCGTGTGGGCGCCTCCATTGCCGCGGAACTCGGGACCATGAAAGTGACCGAGCAGGTTGACGCGCTGAAGGCCCTTGCCATGAATCCCGTCCAGTATCTCGTGGTCCCGAGGTTCATCGCGGGACTCTTCATGCTGTTCCTTTTGACCATGTACGCGGACGTGATCGGGATGTTCGGGGGGTATTTGATCTCGGTCTTCAAGCTCGGCATGAGCTCTCATATGTATATCAAACGCGGAATCGACGCGCTGATGGTCAAGGATGTCGTGACGGGATTGATCAAAGCCTTTTTCTTTGGGGGAATCATTTCGATCGTCGGCTGCTATTTCGGGTTCACGGCCCGAGGGGGCGCTGAAGGCGTGGGACGGGCGACAACGCTTGCGGTGGTGGTTTCGCTTATCATGGTGATCGCCTCCGACGCGCTTTTTTCAGCGATCTTCTATTTTTTCTAAACAAGAGAATCGTATTTCATGATCGAGATCAAGGGTATTCATAAATGGTTTGACGATCACCATGTGCTTTGTGGTGTCGACCTGACCATCAAGGAAGGCGAGACGATCGTGATCATTGGACGCTCGGGGTGCGGAAAAAGCGTTCTTTTGAAACACATTATGGCGATCCTGGAGCCGGACGAAGGGGATATCAAGATCGATGGACGTTCCATGTTCTCGATGGAGCCTGAAGAACAAGATCAGTTCCGGTTGGAACTCGGGATGCTTTTCCAGGGGGCCGCGCTTTTTGATTCATTGACCGTGCTCGAGAATGTCGGATTCTCGCTCTTTGAGCACACAACCCTCTCCGAGGAAGTGATCACGAGAAAAGTCGTGGAAAAGTTGCGGATGGTGGGGCTCGAGGGGATCGAGGAGCTGATGCCTTCCAGCCTTTCCGGAGGTATGAAAAAACGGGTCGGGCTGGCGCGGGCGATCTGCAATGAGCCGAAGATCATTCTTTATGATGAACCGACGACAGGCCTTGATCCGATCAACGCCGACGTCATCAACGATCTTATCCTGAGCATGCAGAAGCAGTTGAAGGTGACCTCGATCGTGGTGACCCACGACATGACGAGCGCTTACAAGGTGGCGGACCGTATCGCCATGCTTTACGAGGGGAAGATCATCGGCATCGGAACGCCAGATGAGATCCGGAATTCCAAGGACCCGGTCATTCAGCAATTTATCACCGGATCGGCGCATGGGCCGATCACGGCTAAGCAGCAAAAGGAGACGGAGTCATTATGAAAAAGAAAAGCAATGAGGTGTCGGTCGGTGTTTTTGTGATCGTGGGTTTCATTTTTCTGACGTTAGTGCTCTTTTTTGTCAGCGGTGTTTATCTGTTCCGCTCGGGATATACCGTTGATGTGATGTTCAATTATGTCAGCATCCTCAATCAGGGGGCTCCGGTGCGCATGGCGGGGGTCCGGGTCGGGGAAGTGAGCAAGGTGGACATTGTTTTTGACGAAGCGAAGCAGAACAATCGCGTGAAGGTCAAGCTTTTCATTGAAAAGGGTGTGGAAATTAGGGAAAATTACGCCTTCACGATCCGCGGGACGCACGTGTTAAGCGAGCCGCATGTGGAGATCACGCCCAAACCCGGCGCTTTTCCGCTTCTGCATCAGGGAGCGGTATTGGAGGGCGTTCCGTTGGTTGCCGTCGAAGAATTGATCGATAGGGCTCATGAGATCTTGAGCCACCTTGCAGATATCCTGGGCAAGTTCAAGGCGGGGATGGACGATAAGGGGACGGTCGAGGACCTCAAGACCTTGATCCACAATCTCTCGTCGCTTAGCGGAGCGCTGGATACTTCTCTCAAGCCGGGCGGGAATATGCAGCAGAGCTTCCAGCACATTGAATCGACGAGCGCCTCGCTCAGCAGTATCCTTGCGAAGGTCCAGAAGGGTGATGGAACGCTCGGGAAACTCTTGATGCAAGACGAGCTTTACAAGGAAATGGAAGCGTTCGTGAAGGATGTGCGCGCGCATCCATGGAAGCTTTTAAAGAAGGACTCCAAGGACGGAAGGAAATGGTATTTTCTCTTTTTGGCCTAAGGGGGTAGCGGGGAACGATGAATATTCACTTTTCTTACACGTTATACGAACAATCTCAAAGGAGCGGTGATCATGATTCTTGCGATAAGGATTATTTTTATTCTAGGCTGTGCCCTGTTCGGATATCTTGCTCAGATCCAGTGGCTTTTGAACCTGCAGGTGCCTTATAGTGAGTGGATCTCGGCCGCGATCGGGGGATTGATCGGCGTTCTCATTGTTTCGATCGATATTTTTTTCAAGCAGTACACGGTCCGTAACATCCTCGCGGTGATCCTGGGGTTGGCGCTCGGACTTTTGACGCACAAGCTTTTTATGACGGTGGTGGCCTACGCCCATTTCACAGCGGAGGTTTCGCGTAATTTCGGGATCGCGACCGCTATCATTTTTTCCTACCTGGGCATCATCACGATCCTTCGCGGGCAGGACGAGTTCAGTCTCATGATCCCGTTCGTGCACCTTGATTCCAAGGGGCCGGGCGAGGAAATGATCCTTTTGGACACGAGCGTCATCATCGATGGCCGCATCGCGGATATCGCCAACACGCATTTTCTCTCCAGTAAGTTGATCCTGCCGCGTTTTGTGTTGAAGGAACTCCAGCTCATTGCGGATTCCTCAGACCCTTTGAAGCGCGCTCGCGGACGGCGGGGCCTTGATGTCCTGAATGCGATCCAGTCCAATCCGAACATCACCGTGAAGATCCATGAATTGGATTTTCCGGAATTCAATACCGTGGACGCCAAGCTTGTCAAAATGGGCCAGGTACTTCAGGCCAAGGTCTTCACGAACGATTACAATCTGAACAAGGTTGCCGAACTGCAAGGCGTCAAGGTCCTCAACATTAACGATCTAGCCAATGCCTTGAAGCCCGTGGTCATGCCCGGGGAAGAGATGGAGATCAAGATCCTCAAGGAAGGCAAAGAACACGAGCAGGGTGTGGCGTACCTCGATGACGGGACCATGGTCGTGGTGGATAACGGCAAACGCCGTTTGGGCCATTCCGTGAAGGTCACGATCACGAGCGTGCTCCAGACCCAGGCAGGGCGCATGATCTTCGCGAAGCTATCCGATGATAATGGACATCATCCCGAACGTGGCGCCGAACAGCGTTGGCGCGACAACCGGGGCGGTCATGGAAATGACGCCCGCCGTCCGCGGAACGGTAACGAGCGGCAGACTCATCAGACCTATCAGAATCCGCAGAGCTCTCAGCACTCCCAGGCCCACTAGGGAGGAAGGTAGGGGTGAATGCGAATCTCTCTCATTATTCCCGCCGCCGGACTGGGTAATCGCTTTCGGCAAAGTCTGGGTCGTTCGGATAAGAGGGATGCTCCGCTTGGCTCCAAGCTCCTCTACCAGCTGAACGGGGAACCGGTGCTCCTCAAAACCCTTCGGGCCTTTGCCAAGATTTCTGAGATCCATGAGACGATCGTTGCCATCAGTCCCGAAATGCGTCCTGAGGTCAAAAAGTGGAAGCAACTGACCCGAGGGGCGCGGATCCAGTGGATCCTGGGCGGCAAGACTCGCGCCGAGTCGGTGTGGAAGGCGCTTAAAAAAACTTCGCCGCGTTCTGATTGGGTCATGGTGCATGACGGGGCAAGGCCGCTTGTGACACCCGAAGCGGTCCGGCAAGTGATCAAGGCCGCGAAGGGTTGGGATGGGGTGATCCTGGCCCGCAAGGTCGTGCCGACGATCAAAAAAGTTCTGACCTCGGACGGGCCTATTCATGAAACGGTGGATCGTGGGACGCTTTTTGAGGCCGAGACGCCGCAGTTCGTCCGGCGGGAAGTTCTTTTGAAAGCGTACACGCAGAATCCCAAGGCGTTCGAAGCGACGGACGAGGCGGGACTTTTGGAGGCGATCGGCGCCCGTGTGCGGGTTGTGTCTCACAGTGACTGGAATCCCAAACTCACAATTTTGACGGATCTAAAACTGGCTCAAGCGATGACAGAAAAGAACGTTCCACAGGAAGTTCGTGTCGGGATCGGTTTTGATACTCACCGGCTTGTCCCGGGCCGCAAGCTCTATCTCGGCGGTGTGGTGATCCCGTCGCCCAAAGGCTCGCTCGGTCATTCGGACGGGGACGCGCTTTTGCACGCGATCACGGACGCGATCTTGGGAGCGATCGGGGCCGGGGACATTGGGGAATGGTTCTCGGACCGCGACCCGAAGTTCAAGAATATCCGGAGCACGAAGATCCTTACGACCGTTCTCGCGGAAGCGAAACGGCGGGGATGGCAGCCGTATCATGTGGACACGAATATTATCCTGGAATCTCCGAAGCTTTACGCGCACAAGCCGAAGATCCGTAAAAGTGTCGCGAAGTGTCTCGGTCTTTCCGAACAAGATGTTTCGATCAAGGCCCGTACCCGGGAAGGCCTCGGCCCCGAAGGGGAAGGTCTGGCCGTGACATGTGAAGCTCTTGTGAGCATGAGGAAAGTAACGCCATGATCAAATTCCACAATACGCTCTCGGGAAAACTCGAAGAATTCAAACCCCTCGTGGCCGGACAAGTGACGTTCTATGCCTGTGGTCCCACGGTCTATCACTACGCCCACATCGGGAACTTCAGGACCTTTGTTTTTGAGGACCTTCTCCGCCGCTTTCTGGAATACAAGAATTTTGACGTGAAACACGTGATGAACATCACGGATGTGGATGACAAGACCATCGCCGGCGCAAATCGCGAACAAAAAACACTTTCAGCCTACACGGAATATTACACCGATGCCTTTCTAAGCGACCTCCAGACGCTCAATATTCTTTCTCCGGCGATCCAGCCTCGCGCCACCGAAGAGATCCCGGCGATGATCGAGCTTATCCAAACGCTTATGGCCAAAGGGATCGCTTATGAAGTGGAGGGTTCCGTCTACTACCGTGTGGCGGCTTTCCCGAAATACGGTGGCCTTTCGAAGAAAAAACTTGAAGGGAATATTACCGGCGCGCGTGTGGACGTGGACGAATACGACAAGGAAGAAGGCGCGGATTTTGTGCTCTGGAAAGCGGCCAAGGAAGGCGAACCTTCATGGGATTCACCCTGGGGCAAGGGCCGCCCGGGCTGGCACATCGAATGCTCGGCCATGGGGATGCGTCATCTGGGCGAAACGATCGATATTCACGCGGGGGGCGAGGACCTTGTGTTCCCGCACCACGAGAACGAGATCGCGCAGTCGGAAGCCGCGACGGGAAAACCCTTCGTGAAATATTGGCTCCACGCCAAGCACCTTTTGGCGAACGGCGAGAAGATGTCCAAGTCCAAGGGGAATTTCTTCACCCTTCGCGACCTTCTGGATAAAGGCTACGATCCGATGGCGCTCCGCTACGCGCTTCTCTCGGTCCACTATCGTAATCAGTTGAATTTTACGTTCGAGGGGCTGAAAGAAGCTCGCGAAGTAATCGAGAAACTGGATAATTGCTATTTTCAATGCCTGAGCAGGCTCGAGCTTTCCTCCGGGTCCGAAGATGGGACTTTTGATGCCGGCGTTCTCGAAACTGCTCTAAAAAAAATGGAAAAGTCTCTGGAAGATGATCTGAATATCTCTGGGGCGTTGGCGTCACTCCAGGAAGTTCTCACTCTGATCAATGCGAACCTTTCAACGATTTCGGCAAAAGGGCTTGAGGCATGCATAGCCTTCTTCAGAAAAGTGGATCTGCTCTTGGGTTTCGACATCGCTTTGTTTGACGCGATCCCCGCAAACGTCAAGACAGCCCTGGAACAGTATGTCGAGGCGCGCAAGGCGCGTGATTTCGCGACCTCTGATAAGATGCGTCAAAAGATCGTGGAACTGGGCTGGCTCGTCAAGGACGGCCGCCCCGGCGAACCCTCCACCGTCAAAAAAGTTCGCCGCGCCTGGGATATTAAAAAATGAAAAAAGGATTTTTCATTACATTTGAAGGGGCGGAGGGGAGCGGGAAGAGCACGCAGATCCGCAAGACCGTTGCTTTTCTGAAAAAGAAGGGGCGCTCGGTCGTTATGCTTCGCGAGCCGGGGGGCACGAGGATCAGCGAAGCGATTCGCGCGATCCTTTTGGACAAGAACCTGAAAGAAATGGCGCCTGTGACGGAGCTTTTGCTGTATCTCGCGGCTCGCGCTCAGATCGTCCGTGAAAAGGTCCTTCCGGCGCTTAAAACGGGGAAGGTTGTGATTTGTGATCGTTTTGAGGATTCCACGCGCGCCTATCAGGGATTTGGCCGTGGACTTTCGCTTCAGGCGATCGAGCAGGCGAGTCGCCTCGTCCGGGAAACGCTCAAGCCGGACCTGACCTTTGTGCTCGATATTGATATCGCGAAAGGGCTCGCACGTGGCGGTCGCCACGACCGGATCGAACGCGAGGCTTTGAGCTTTCACCGGCGGGTACGGCAGGGATTCCTTGCGCTCGCGAAAAAAGAACCGAGACGCATGGTCGTGATCGACAGCAACCAGTCCGTGGAGCGGGTGAGTGAAATGATCCGGGAAAGGCTTGAACGTGTTTTTGGCCAATAATACCCAGAAACTTGCGGCGCGTATTCTGGAGTCCCATATCCGGGAAGGGCGCATTGCCTCTTCCTACATTTTTAGCGGTTGCGGGGACGAAGGGGAAACTGCCGAGATGGGCGGTGAGCGGCACAGCGCGGACATTAAGGAAGAATTCGCGGTGGCATTTGCCTACGCGCTCGAAAGCCGCGACCCAAAACTTTTTAGCGCGAAGGACGCGGGACTTCTTAACCGGATATGGAAACACAGCTATCCGGATGTCCGGTGGCTCGGGGAAGATCTTACCGAACGGTCGATCAAGGTTGAAACCGTTCGCGAAACGATCCAGTGGGCGTCCATGAAGCCTTTTGAGGGCGAGTGGAAGGTTTGCATTATTCCCAAGGCGGAGCGTATGCAGGAGGTCGCGGCGAATGCGTTCCTGAAAACGCTCGAGGAGCCACCCAAGAACACGGTCTTCTGTCTTCTGGTGGAGAATAAGGAAAATCTTCTCGAGACGATCCAGTCGCGTTCGTTCGAGATCCGTTTGATGCCGATGGCAGCACCGTCTATTCCGATGGGCGTGGGATCACTTGAAGCTTTGCCGGTACGCGAGGTGTTCGAGACCTTTCCGACCTTGGCGCGTGATGAAGTGAAACGAAAGCTCGACGGGCTCATGGCCACTTCCCGGGAGAAGATCTATCAGATGGTCTCGAAGGGTGATGCGGACTCTGCCAAAGTGAACCTGTGGCTTGAGGCGATGGACCTTCTTTACGATTCCAAGGCGGCGCTTGATATGAATGTGAACCAGAAACTGATGGCGACGCGGTTGGCCATGAGGCTTTCGCGTCTCTTTCCGTCCCAGAAAGTGGTCTCTTTATGACAAAGACTTATTATCTGACAACGCCCATTTACTACGTGAACGGCAAGCCGCACATTGGACACGCTTACACGAGCATCCTGTGCGACACCTTTGCGCGTTTTCACCGGATGATCGGCGAGAATGTTTTCTATATCACCGGAACGGACGAGCACGGGATCAAGGTGCAGAAGGCCGCAGCTGAACAGGGTAAAGACCCCAAGGCTTTTGTCGATGAGATCGTCCCGCAGTTCAAGGAGCTTTGGTGCGTGCTCGGGATCCAGTATGACCACTTTATCCGCACGACCGATGATTACCACAAGCAGGTCGTCCAGAAGGTGCTGAGCGCGCTCGAGAAAAAGGGCGACATCTACAAGGCGTCTTACCAGGGTTGGTACTGCACGCCGTGTGAATCTTTCTGGACCGAGTTGCAGCTTAAGGAAGGAAAGTGTCCCGAATGTAACCGTGGGGTGGATCGGCTCGAAGAAGAAAACTACTTTTTCAAGATGTCCGCTTATCAGCAATGGCTTGTCGATTATATCGGTCAGCACCCGGATTTTATTCAGCCGGAGTACCGCAAGAACGAGGTGCTCGGATTTTTGAAGGAACCGCTTGAGGATCTGTGCATCACACGGCCCAAGGCGCGCCTGACTTGGGGGATCGAGTATCCTGGGTCCAAGGACCACGTCATTTATGTCTGGTTTGACGCGCTCCTGAATTACCTCAGCGGGGCCGGCTATCTTCAGGACGAGAAAAAATTTAAATCGCTTTGGCCGGCGGATCTTCAGCTCTTGGGGAAGGACATTCTCCGTCAGCACGCGATCTTCTGGCCGATCATGCTCAAGGCCATGGGCGTCGAAATGCCGAAGCTCGTGTTCGCACACGGGTGGTGGAAGATCGGCGGCGCGAAGATGTCGAAATCGGTCGGAAATGTTGTCGACCCGATCGCAATCGTCGAGAAATACAGCAGTGATGTGCTCCGGTATTTTCTCCTGAACGAGGTCACTCTGGGCATGGATGGGAGCTACTCCGAAGATCTTTTAGTGGAACGCTACTCGAGTGATCTGGCCAATGGCCTCGGCAATCTTTGGCACCGGACGGCTTCCATGATCGAAAAATACTTCGAAGGAAAAGTTCCGCAAGGTGTTACGGCGGACCGTTTTTATGCGCCTCTGAAGCTATGGGAAGACGTTTCAAAAGCGGTCCTTTCTCACGCGCCGCGCGAAGCGTTGGCCGCGATATGGGCGGTGATCACTCGCGCGAATCAGTTCGTGGAAGAGACGAAGCCCTGGTCGCTGGCCAAAGATCCTTCTAAAAAAGAAGAACTCGCGGACGTGCTTTTCAATTTAGCTGATAGCGTGGCGCATACCGCGGTGTTGCTCCAGGCCTTTATGCCTGAGACAGCGAAAAAGATCCTGGCGCGTCTCAAAGTCGCTTCCTACGAAAAGATCACGGACGGCAAGGAATTTTCCAAGTCTTTGGTCACTGTTGGAACGGTGATCGAAAAAGGAGAGCCGCTTTTTCCGCGCCTTGAAGAGAAAACGGCATGAACCTGACGGACACTCACGTCCATCTGCATTTTCCCCAATATGACGCTGACCGGCGGGAAGTGATCGAACGGGCGGTTCGAGGTGGGGTGAGCTCTTTTCTGAATATTGGTACGGATCTTGAAAATTCCCGAAAGGCCATCGCGGTCGCCGAAGGATATCCGGAAGTCTATGCCGCGATCGGGTACCATCCTCACGAAACGAAAACGGCCAGCGCCGAAGACCTTGCCGCGCTCGAAAAACTCCTCACGCATCCCAAAGTGGTCGCGATCGGAGAGGTGGGGCTCGATTATTTTCACGACCATTCGCCGAGGGACGTGCAGGCGCAGCTTCTCCAGACCTTTCTCGGTTGGTATGAAAAGTATCAGAAGCCCATCATCATTCATTGCCGCGATGCCTACGAAGATCTTCTGAATATTCTGAAGACGCATACTCAGTTAGCCTATCGCGGGACGCTTCACTGTTATTCCTCGGACGCGGCGACGATGAAAAAGTATTTGGACCTTGGGTTTTATATCGCGTTCGGGGGAGCATTGACCTACAAAAAGAATGACCCTCTGCGCGAAGCTTGCGCGGCGTGTCCGAAAGACCACCTGCTTCTTGAGACCGACGGGCCGTACCTTGCGCCGCAATCGGTGCGGGGGAAGCGGAATGAGCCTCTGTACATGATCGAAACAGCGGAATGTGCTGCCCAGCTCCACGGTGTGACAGTAGAGGAACTCGCAGAGCTCACCACGACCAACGCAAAACGTCTTTTCGGCCTATGATCCTTGTCACGCTTCTATTCCTGTTCGTAGCGATGATCGTCCATGAGATCAGCCACGGGCTTGTGGCGCATTGGCTCGGGGACGATACCGCCAAGCGCGCGGGGCGTCTTACTCTGAACCCGATCCCGCACATCGATCCCTTCTGGACGCTTATTTTTCCGGCGCTTCTTTTTTTTACTACCGGCGGCCGATTTATGATCGGGATGGCAAAACCCGTTCCCGTCAATTTTTCTAATCTCAGAAATCCGCGGCGGGACATGATCTGGGTTGCGTTGGCGGGGCCGCTCTCGAATATCCTGATGGCCGCGGCGCTTGCCTTCTTTTTCAGGATGACCCATAATCCGTTCCTGCTCTACGGGGTTTATATGAATCTGGGCCTCGGGGCGCTCAATCTTGTGCCTCTTCCGCCCTTGGATGGTTCTCGGATCCTTGCGGGTCTCTTACCTGTGGAGTGGGCGGTCTGGTATCTTAGGACCGAGAGGTTTGGCTTTCTTCTCGTGTTGCTGTTTTATTTCACCGGGTTTCTAATGCCGATTGTTCGGGCGGGGACGGACCTTCTTTGTTGGCTGGTCGGGGTCCCGAGTCTGACACAATGGCTTTCTTAATGAGGGATCTATGAAGAATTTAAAAGTGCCTTTTTCTCCGCTTCGATTTTCGAATAAAACGCTTTATCTTTTGGACCAGCGAAAACTTCCCGTTCAAGAGATCTGGGTTTCGTGCCGGAATTCCCAGGCGGTCTGGAAAGCGATCCGTACGATGGTGGTGCGCGGGGCGCCCGCGATCGGCGTCACGGCAGGTTACGGACTCTATCTAGGTATTCACACCTTTCGCGGGACGCGGGAAGGTTTCCTGAAGAAACTTCGGGAGCAGGCGGCGTATCTCGATTCCTCACGACCGACCGCCCGGAATCTCGCTTACGCGGTTGAAAGGATCGTCCATAAAACCACCGTGAGCAGGGAAACGAGTGTCGCAAAGCTCCGGGAACTGGTGCTCCAGGAAGCGAAAAGTATCCACACCGAGGATATTCTCATTTGCCGGAGTATCGGAAAATACGGTTCGAAACTTTTTAAGGCGGGTTCCCGCATCCTCACGCATTGCAATGCCGGGGGGCTTGCGACTTCGGGTTACGGAACCGCACTTGCGGTCTTTTATGCGATGAAAGAGAAAAAGATCCCGTTCTTTGTCTATGCCGACGAAACGCGGCCGCTTTTGCAGGGCGCGCGCCTGACCGCCTGGGAACTTCATAAGAACAAGATCCCTTCGACCTTGATCTGTGACAACATGGCGGCGAGTCTTATGCGGGCGGGGAAGATCGATGGCGTGGTGGTGGGTGCTGACCGCATTGCCATGAACGGTGATACGGCCAACAAGATCGGCACTTATGGCGTTGCCGTGCTCGCGCATGTTCACAAGATCCCGTTCTACATCGCGGCACCGAGTACGACTTTTGATCTCAAGGCGAAGACGGGGAAGGATATCCCGATCGAGGAGCGGCCGCACTCCGAAGTCTCCGAAATGAACGGCAAGCGTCTTGCTCCAAAGGGGATGAAGATCTTCAATCCGTCGTTCGACGTGACCCCCCACGAATACATCTCCGGGATCATTACCGAAGCCGGTGTTCTCAAGCCGCCTTTCAAACGATCGATCGGAAAGATACAAAAAATCCTCAAGCGCTGCGTCCGGTAAAAATACGGCAAGGGAGATATGGACGAATTCTCATTCATCGAGTATCTGAGAAAGAAGGCGACTCGCTCCTCGCGGGTGCTGATCGGGATCGGGGATGACGCAGCCGTGCTGAGTGTGGCGAAAAATAAACGGCTTATCGTTTCATCTGATGTGATCGTGGAGAATGTGGATTTCAAGCTTAAGACTCTGAGCCCCGAGAAGATCGGTCGCAAGGCGCTTGCGGTCAATCTGAGCGATATGGCCGCGATGGGAGCGTTACCTACCTCGTTTGTGATCAATATCGGAAAGCCTTCTTATGTTACCACTTTGTGGTTGAAGCGTTTTTATAAGGGACTGTTCGCGTTGGCCAAACAATTTGGCGTTGTCTGCGTCGGTGGGGATTTTTCAAAGTCCAAAGAGTTCTTCGCGAGCGTGACGATCTTTGGGGAGGCTTCACCGGATCGTATCGTAAAGAGGTCGGGCGCGAAGCCAGGGGACTGGATCGCGGTGACGGGCGCTTTGGGCGGTTCTCTCTTGCGCCATCACCATGAATTCACGCCGCGTGTCCGTGAAGGGTTGTTTCTCGCGCAGAATGCGAGGCTGGGTGCCATGATCGATATCTCCGACGGTCTTGTTCAGGATCTGTTCCATATTCTCAAAAGCTCCAAGGTGGGAGCAGTGCTTGATCTCGACGGAATTCCGGTGTCTCATGACGCAAAGACTATGAGTTGCGGCCATGAGGCGAAAGCTCTACGTCGCGCCTTAAGTGACGGTGAGGATTTCGAGATTTTGTTCACGGTCACGAACGCGAACAGGATGAAAATTCAAAGGCAATGGAGAAAGAAATTTCCCGGAACGCCTCTCAGTTGGATCGGGAGGATCGAAAAGGGAACTCCCGGGATCTCTTGGCGCCGGAACGGAAAGCCAGCTGCTGGACTTGAGCTTTCTCAAAAAGGGTTTTCACACTTCTGATATGAAGCAACGAACGGTGACAACATCTTCTGCCCAAGAAACGATGGATCTCGGCAAGAGCGTTGCTTCCGAGGTCAAGCCCGGAACGGTGCTTTGTTTTGAAGGTCAGCTCGGGAGCGGGAAAACAACGTTCATCAAAGGGCTTGCCGAAGGCCTGGGGTTGGAACGCTCGGCGCAGGTGAAGAGCCCGACCTTCGTGCTGATGCATATCTACAAAGTCAAGACACCGCTTTACCACTTTGATTGCTACCGCCTGAATTCTCTCGAGGAATTAGAGAACATCGGGTTCGAGGATTTTGTGAACGATCCTCGTGCGATCTCCTGCGTCGAGTGGGCTGAAAAAGCCGGGGACCTTATTCCTGCGAAAGCCCGGCATATCCGGTTTGAGATCCTCGACGCCTCCCGGCGACGGATCACCCTTTACTAGTACCGCATCACATTCGAAATTAGGGGTATGCGGTACAGCACCTGATTTTCATTAATAAAAAATGATTGGAAATCAGTGCAGTCCCAATTCTTATCAATCGAAACAGGGTTGAGATTGGGGCAGCACTGACTACCCTTAATTTGAATTAAAGTCAGTGCAGTCCAAGTCGCCCTTCGTGAAATGAAATAAAAACTTGGGCAGTACTGTTAACCCCCCAAAATCAAATGGAGAACAGTGCTAGCTTTTTTAAACAGAGTTTTTCTTCCTGAAGCCATTTCTCGTCGCAGAATACACGTAAACGCCCTAGCGTGAGAGGTCGATACTGTATCCACATGGCGTAGTGCGAAGCGCAACTCGATCGCTGAAAATGGAAGGGTTTTTTGTGAAACAAAAAGCGGGTTTATTGAAAAAAATAATCCGGACTACGATCCTCGTAGGTTTTTTTTGGGTGCTTATCTTTGTTGGAAGAAATCAGTGGAACGAATTTTCCGCGATCCCTGCGAATGAACGATACATCGATCCTCGCTATAAGAAAGTGGTATCCCTGGGCCGAAAGGTGTTGGGGGCTCTTCCTTTTGCAGCTGGACATTATGCGCTGGCAAATTCCTACCTCGATGAGGGAGCGGAAAGCTTGGCTGTGGACGAGTATAAAAAGACCCTTCAAATAGACGCGCATTTTACGGACGCTTCTGTAGCTCTGGCCGAGATCTATCTTCGCCGTGGGCATCCCACAGAAGCGTTAGCGTTGTTGGAAAAAGCCGAGAAGCTACATCCGGGCAATCCTGATATCAAGGACTTGAAAAAAGATGCCTCCTATGTGTATTTCCTTGAATCTGGCGTGAGCAGCTTTGAAAAAGGAGATGAGGTTAAGGCTCGTGAATTATTGAACAAGGGGCTTGCGGCGAATCCTGATTCCGCGCATCTCCATTATTTGATCGCCTTGTCTTTCAGGGAGGAACAGGATTTTTATCGCGTGGAAGATCATCTCAAGACGGCGATCCGGTTGGATCCCAAGTATTGCGCAGCTCGAAGTTTTTTAGGGGATCTCTATTTCGGACAGGGGGATTTTGAAGCAGCTCTTCAACAGTACAAGGATTCCCTTTCTATCTGCGGGGATAATTCGTTTGTTCTTAATAATATGGGGTTGGCCTATATGAATCTGGAACGATATGGCCAGGCGATCCCCCTTCTCGAGAGGTCCTTGGTCCTTAATCCGGCCAATGTGGAAACGCTCCACAATTTAACGAACCTCTATCGCGATCATGGGCATGCTGACAAGGCCATTGAAGGTTATCTCCGGCTCATACAACTAAAGCCCGACGATCTGAATATTTATAATGATCTTGGGGATATCTACAGAGGGAAAGGCCAGGTTGAGGCTGCCTCTCAGCAATATCGGGTCGCCATTGCGCGCGGCCAAAGGATGCTCTACAAGCGCCGGAATCCCCCCCTTCTTGTAGCTGTCGCGCATGCTTATAACGGGATCCAGGATTTTCAGATGGCGAAAAAAATGTTGGATGAATCCCTTATCAAGGGTTACGACGATCCGAAGGCTTACATGACTTTGGCGAATACCTACCGGGGGTTGGGGCGTTTTGATGCGGCCTTGATCGCGCTCGATAAGGCCAAAAAATTAACTCCCAATAATTCTTCCTATATCGATACCGCGATTGCGCAAAGCCGCCAGGATTTTGAGAGGTTCCAGAAACGCTAAGGATTGAAATTTTTTTGAGCAGGCCGAGGCAATTGACTCGGTGTTTTCGCGCTTTTCTACTGTTTCCGCTTGGACATTGATCCGGAAAAATCAGACCCCGCGCTTTCGGCAAGAGTCTCTTCGAGTATGTTTATATAGCAATAAAATATGATAATAAATCATTGACATGGGAAGGTCCTTGGCTATGATGGGGCATGATCCATAGTATTCGAAAATGGCCGGAGGGTGAAAGACCGAGGGAAAAACTCCTTCAAAAGGGGAGTGGCTCGCTCTCAGATGCCGAGCTTCTGGCCATTCTTTTTGGACAGGGAACGCGTGGGCAGGACGTGGTAAGTTTTTCCAGAGATCTTCTTCTCCAATTCGGCGGTTTACGGGGGATTTTAGCCGAGCCACCGGGTTCTTTCAGGAAAACCAAAGGTCTCGGGGCAGCCAGGATCTGCATGCTCGCCGCGGTCCGGGAGATCGGGCTTCGTCAGCTTCGGGAGAAAATGATCGGCCAAAATTTTGTCCGAAGTCCGCAAGCCGTGACCGACTATCTTACCGCCGCGCTCCGGGACCAGAAGCGCGAGATCTTTAAAGTCCTCTTTCTGGACAAGGCGCTCCGTATCATCGGGGAGCGGGACCTTTTCTACGGGACCATTGATGAGGCCGCGGTCCATCCGCGCGAGATCGTCAAGGCCGCGCTCGAATTTCACGCTTCAAGCCTTGTTCTTGTCCATAATCATCCTTCGGGAAAGGTCGAGCCGAGTCGTGAGGATTACGAGATCACCCAAAAGATCAAGGCCGCCTGCCAGACAGTTTCGATCCGTGTGCTGGACCATATCATCATCGGTGAAAACCAGTATTTCAGCTTTTCCGAACGCAATTCACTTTAAATTCTAATAAAGGGGTCAGACCCCTTTATGAAGATTACTGGAGGCAGGCGAGAAAAGCCTGAATATCCGACAAGTCTTCGAGGATGTGGTCAGGCGGATCTTTTTTGAAATGTTCCCGGGTCCTCCCGTTCGTGAGCACCGCAATGCTCCGGAGGCCGGCTTTTTTAGCGGCCGCGATGTCGTACTCGGTATCTCCGATCACGAAGATCCTGTCCTTTCCAAAGTGTTCCCGGGCGTGTTCTTCTGAATAGGCCACGGCCGAGAGGAGGATCTTGTCGCGCTCCCGCGCGTCATTCCCGAAGCCGCCCGTTACAAAATAGTGTTCGATCGCGCCGCGCTTGAGCTTGAGTCGCCCCGCTCTTTCAAAGTTGCCCGTCCCAAGGGAGAGGAAAACATTTGGATCACGGGAGAGGTGCTCGAGGATCTCGACGACGCCGGGCATGAGCTTAAAATGCGGAGCCTCCAGGATCCGTTCCTCAAAGAGTTCTTCATAGCGTTCCATGAGAAGTTCGAACTCCCCGGGGGAGAGCAGGCGACCGAGCTCGCGCTTGGCAATTTCATCAAAAATGGCAGGGTCCGTCTTGCCGTGAGGATCCAAGTTGCCCCAGACGTTCGGGATCTCGAAGAGTTCCTCAAAGGCCTCTTCAAGGGCGACCTTGCCGGTGCCCCCGGTGAGCAACAACGTCCCGTCGATATCGAAAAGAAGAAGTTTTTTCATGAGCGGTCCCAATGCGTATCCATTTCAACAAAGCGGCACTGATTCTCCTTGATTTGAAAAACAAAGGTAATCCGTGCCGCCCAAGGCACCATGAATGAAAAGAAATAAAGACTTGGACGGTAATATAGCATATCTTTTTTTTTAGCCCATGCTAAAATCCCGTCCATGAAAAAATCCGGCTGGCTCCCTTTGGCGGTCGTCTTTGCCGCTGTTTATTTCTTTTCCATGAACGGTCTCGGGGCTTTGCCGGGACTGGCTATCAATTTTCTCCTGAAGGACAAAGCCGGACTCACTCCGTCGCAGCTTGCCTATTTTCAGGCCGTGACGCTGATCGCTTGGGTGATCAAGCCGCTCTGGGGGATGATCTCCGACCTTTTTCCGATCTTTGGCTCCCGTCGTAAGTCTTACCTGCTTCTGACCTCACTTTTCGCGATGGCGTGCTGGCTTGTTCTTGCTTTTCTGCCCGATCCCGCCGTGGCATCGTCGCTCTTGATGCTTCTCACCTTGATCTACATGGCTTACGCGTTCCAGGATGTGGTGTCCGACGGTCTGATGGTCGAAACCGGGCAATCGCTCGATATGACCGGCCAATTTCAGTCGATCCAATGGACGGCTGTTTATATTGCCATGATCATTACGTCATTCGCCGGTGGTTTTGTCGCGGAACTTGCGCAGAAAGGCGCTTTATCCTACAAGAGCATTTTCGGGATGACTGCCGTTTTTCCTGCGCTGACAGCGCTCATTGTTCTTTTCCTGGTCCGGGAGCGTCCTTCGGCCCACCTTGAACAAGCGGCAAAGCGTGGGTTGCGGGAGATTTTCTTTCATAAGGACATCTGGGTCCTCGCGATTTTTCTTTTTCTGTGGAATTTTTCGCCTTCCTTCGGGGCTCCCTTTTTCTATTACACTGTGGATACGTTGAAGTTCACCCCTTCGTTTCTTGGTATTCTCCAGGCGGTGACGAGCGTGGGAGGTCTTTTGGGGAGCGTGCTCTTTGGTCTTGCCTTCGCCAAGTTCCCGATCCGGAAATTCCTGCTGATAGCGATCGCTGTCGGAGTATTCGCGACGCTTTCCTACTTCGTCTATTTCGTTCCATGGATGGTCGCACATCCGGCTCTTCTCAAAAGTTTCGCGCTTACGATGAATTTTTTCCTGGGCGCTGCTAGCGCTGTGATCTTCCTGGCGCTTCTCAACCTCGCGGCCCGAACTTCGCCCCAGTATGCCGGTGGGACGGTCTTTGCCCTATTGATGTCCTTTTATAATTTGGGCCAGATGGGATCGAGCGCTCTCGGCGGCTATCTTTTTTCCCGGATCGGTCTTGAGCCGCTGATCCTGATCTCCGCCGCATTTTCCTTGTTCGTGATCTTTCTGATCCCTCATCTTCCGGTCGGAACGGTGGTCCAGGAAGAAGCAGTTTCTCGGGAGGGAACATGAGCGAAGAACCGATTTTCTTGAACGGTCCGGGCAGGGTTGACGACGGAAAAATGTGGCGTCAGAAGAACAGGAATATCCGCACGGGTTTTTGGATCCTGATCATGGCGGTTTTCATGGCCGGAGCCTGGAAAACCTACGATCTCTTTTGGAAACGCCATGAGTATTTGATCACGGCCTATTGCAATTGTCCGATCTGCATTAACGTTCCGGCGTTCCGGGACGGCAAGTTTGCCAGCCGTCGTCCGGTCTACTGGGGAGGTGTGGCGGCCGATCGTTCGGTCCCTCTCGGCTCCAGTCTGGAACTGGTTCCGGTCACGCCGCGTGATTGGTACGCGACGTATCATTTTCTTGGCGGGAAACGTGAGTTTACTGTTGAGGACCGTGGGGGCAAGATCCGTGGGCGGCATATCGATATTTTCTTTCCTGACTCGCGTGGAGGACACAAGGCCGCCACGCACTGGGGCGTTCGCCGTATGCGCGTCAAGATCAACGGGCAGTTGATGGATTAAGTTTTTGGAAGCCTTTTCCCGCCTCTTTTAACCTTCTCATAGAATTGGCCCTTCGGCTGAAACCCCTTTGGGTATAGAGGGGGATTGGGTATACTACGAAAATTAATCTACCCGGGAGTGGCCTTTGACCCAGACCGATCCGACAAATCTTGACGCCCAGGCGAAACTGACGCCCATGATGGAACAATACCGTTCCATCAAGAAGACCCTACCTCCAGACACGGTTCTCTTCTTTCGGCTTGGGGATTTCTACGAAATGTTCTTTGAGGACGCGGTCCGATCCTCGGATATTCTGAATATCACGCTCACCGGACGCGAAGGCGGGGAAGCCGGCCGGGTTCCGATGTGTGGTTTTCCTCATCATGCCTTTCAGAGTTACGTCAGGACACTTCTGGATCACAATCTTAAAGTCGCCATTTGTGAACAGATGGGCGATCCCGCGCAGGCCAAGGGCCTCGTGGAGCGCCGGGTCACGCGCATTATCACGCCGGCGACCTACCTCGATGATGAAACGCCGGAGAAGAATCTTCAGTACATGGCGGCGATCCTGGCAGGGAAGGATTCCGCGGTCCTGGCTTATCTGGAGCTGAGCACCGGGGAATTCTATGTCCGTGAGATCGCGCAGGAACGGTTGCTCGATGAGTTGACGCTTCTTTGGCCGCGCGAAGTTGTTATCTCAAAAACCTTGGAGGCCCGGGAGGGTCTCACCACTTTTATCAAAGAGAACCTCAAGGCCGCGCTTACAGTCTACGATGACTGGATCTTCGAGCCTGAGGATTCCATGCGGCTTCTTCTGGAGACTTTTAATCTGGGGTCGGCGCAGGGAATTCCATTCCACGATCATCCGCTTGCAGTCGGCGCCTGTGGTGCTATTTTGTATTATCTTAAAGATCATTTTCACAGCGCTCTGGAGCATGTCCAAAAGCCGAGGCTCTTTAATGCTGCTCAATTCATGGTGCTCGATCGTCAGGCCCAGCGCAGTTTGGAGCTCGTGGCCTCTCAGAGTGGGCGCAAGGATTTCGGGACGCTTCTTTCGGTCGTGGACCGGACGCTCACGGCGATGGGCTCGAGGCACCTTTATCATTGGATCACGCACCCGCTCCTGGATATCGCTGAGATCCACCGGCGGCAGGAGTCGGTGATGGAACTCATCAAGGAACTTCATCAGACGGAGAATATTGCGCGGCTTCTCAAGGGCGTGAAGGACATGGAGCGCACCCTGAGCCGGTTGAATTACGGTGTGGCGAATGCCCGGGACCTCGTGAATCTAAAAGCATTTCTCGACCGTGTTCCGGAGATCCGCAATATACTGGGAGCGTTCGATGCGGATCTGATCCGCGATCTTCAAAAACAAGTTCAGCCGTTCCCTCGCTTGAGCGAGCTGGTCGCCCGTTCGATCGTGGAGGAACCGCCGCTTGTCGTCAAAGACGGCGGTCTGATCCGTGATGGTTATTCTGAGGAGTTGGATGATCTGCGCAATATTTCCCAAAAGGGGAAGCAATGGATCCTGGAATTCCAGCAGCGCGAGATCGAGCGTACAGGGATCAAGTCGCTCAAGGTGAAATATTCGGGCGTGTTCGGCTATACGCTTGAGGTGAGCCGTTCTTATCTGAATCAGGTCCCGGACAATTACATCCGCCGCCAGACGCTCGCGAATGCCGAAAGGTTTATCGTGCCGGAGCTCAAGGAATGGGATGAAAAGATCTCCGGCGCCCAGGACAAGATCAAGATGCTGGAATACCAGATCTTCCTGGAAATTCGCGCGAAGGTGCTGGAGGATCTAGCGCCGCTTCAGAGTATGGCGAAAGCCATAGGGACGCTGGATGCTTTGATGTCGCTTTCAAGGACCGCTTTGGAAAAGAAATGGGTGCGGCCGGAAGTGAGCGACGACAGGGTCCTGTCCATTCACGGGGGGCGGCATCCGGTAGTGGAAAGCATGCTTTCGGCGGGAAAATTCGTCGAGAATGACGGATTGCTCGATAACGACAAGAACCAGTTGGTCGTACTCACCGGGCCGAACATGGCTGGGAAATCGACCTATATCCGTCAGACGGCGCACATCGTGCTGTTGGCACAAATAGGCTCGTTCGTTCCCGCCAAGTCCGCGCATGTGGGGTGGGTGGACCGGATCTTTACGCGCATTGGGGCTTCGGACGATCTGGCCCGCGGGGAAAGTACGTTCATGGTGGAGATGCTTGAAACGGCGCATATCTTGCAGGATGCGACGGACCGGAGCCTTCTGATCCTGGATGAAGTGGGGCGCGGGACGTCGACCTTTGACGGAGTGAGTATTGCCTGGGCGGTCTGTGAGTATCTGGCGCAGGGGAAGGCGCGGCCTCGCACGCTTTTCGCGACGCATTATCATGAGCTGACGCAACTGGAGGATCATTTTCCGGGGATCAAGAATTACAAGATGACGGTCAAGGAAACTTCGGAAGGGATCCTGTTCCTGCGCAAGGTCGCCCGGGGAGCGTCGGAACGGAGTTACGGGATCCATGTGGCGGAACTCGCGGGGATCCCTAAAGAAGTGACCCTGCGCGCGAAGCAGATCCTGGCAGTTCTTGAAAGCGAAAATACCGAAGCGACCCAGATCATTGAGGCTAAAAAGACCGGAAGCTCCAAAAAGACCGCCCAGACAGGGCCTACGCTTTTTGATATTGCCCGAGCGGAGCCGAACGCGTTCGAAGAAGCATTGAAAAAACTGGATGTGGATCGCCTGACGCCAATGGAGGCGTTACAAAAAATATCGGAGTGGAAAAAGAAAATCAGTGGAACGTTGAGCGGGGAACGCTGAACGAACGTTTGCCGTTCCCCGTTAACCGTTTCCCAGGAGTTATGATGGGTAAAATACACGTATTGTCCGAGCATGTGGCCAACAAGATCGCGGCAGGCGAGGTGGTCGAAAGGCCGGCTTCCATCGTGAAGGAATTGGTCGAGAATTCTCTGGACGCGGGCGCTGACCAGATCGAGATCGAGATCCGGCATGGCGGCAAGAGTCTGATCCGCGTGGCCGATAACGGTTTTGGAATGACAGCAGGGGACGCTCAACTGGCGATCCAGAGGCACGCGACGAGCAAGATCGAAAAGGCCGAGGATCTGGATCACATCGCGAGCTTTGGGTTCCGGGGCGAGGCTTTGCCGAGCATTGCCGCGGTGTCGCGTTTTTCTCTCCAGACACGAACAGCGGATGCTTCCTCTGGCACGGAGCTCGTGATTGAAGGCGGAAATCTCATTAAGGCCAAGGAATGTCCCGCGGCCGCGGGGACCGTGATCGAAGTCCGTGACCTTTTCTTTAATACTCCAGCCCGCCGGAAATTCCTGAAGCAAGATACCACCGAGTTCGGACATATCCTGGATATTGTGACCTGTCTGGCTCTGGCGAACCTTCAGGTCCGGTTCGTTCTTCGCTCCGGAGGTAAAAAAGTCCTCGACCTCGTGCCGACCACGGACCTTTCGGTCCGGGCGGCGGCTATTTTAGGGGATGCCTGGGCAAAACAAACTTTGTCGATCCAGAACGAAACACCGCACGCAAAACTTTCAGGACTTATCGGAAAGCCTTCGCTCGCCTCGGGGAACCGGGCCCAACAATTTCTCTTTATCAATCGCCGGTGGGTCAAGGCCTATGGCCTGAGCTACGGGCTTCAGGCGGGGTATCACGGATTTCTGATGCAGAACCAGTTTCCCGCGGCGATCCTTTTTCTCGAGTTGAATCCGCAGTATGTGGATGTGAACGTTCATCCGACGAAACAGCAGGTCCGGCTTTCGCATGAAGCCATGATCAAATCCATGATCGAAAAGACCGTGGCCGCGGCGCTTGAAAAGGATGGAGATCTCGCGCCGTCTTTTCGTGACAAGGTTCCGGGACCTTCCTCCTCTTTTCAAGGAGCCCGATCCCAGGAATCGAGTTTTAAATTCGAGGAGCGTGTGGCTTCTCCCGAAATGTCCTTCAAGGTCGCGGAGGCTGTGGCGGGCGATGGGGTGACACGGCAAGTGGATTCTTTTCAGCCGTTTGAGATCGGTAAGGGGCTCAAGGTCACGCGCGTGCTCGGGCAGGTCCATCGCACTTATATCCTGGCGGAAACGGAAGAAGGATACGTGATCGTGGATCAGCACGCGGCGCACGAGCGGGTGATGTTCGAGGCTCTCATGAAGAATTTTGAGGCGGAGCGGCCAGCGAGTCAGGGGCTTTTGATTGAAGAAGTCCTGGAACTGCATCCGCGGCAAGTGGAGATCTTAAAGAAAAAACTGCCTTTTCTTATCCGGATCGGATTTGAAATAGAGTTATTCGGCGAGAGGGCTTTTGTGGTGCGCGGCGTTCCGGCTATTTTCGAGGACGAGAGCCCGGTGGCGATCCTCAAACAATTTGTCGACGAAGAAGAGACGGGGAGGACGCAGACAGGGCTCAAAGGCGCTCAGGAGGATGTGGCCGCCATGATCGCTTGCAAACGGAAGTCCGTGAAAGCCGCGGATCCGTTGACGTTACCGGGGATGCAGGGTCTTTTAGAACAATTGGCGCGCTGCAAGAATCCGTTCAATTGCCCGCATGGGCGTCCCAGTATCATGAAGTACTCATTGGCGGACCTTGAAAAGCAGTTCAAAAGAAAACTTTAGGGGTCGGGTCGAGGCAGAAGCGGTCGATAATAAATTTTAGATCAGGCGATCTCGGAGCTTTTTTACGAAGGGATGTCATGACCACTGAAGAGATGAAGCAATACATGAAGCAGGCAAGGCAAGCCATCGTTCTGTCCGTCGGGGCGGCGCTGTGCTTGACTCTCGTGAAATTCTCGACAGGGCTCGCGACGCATTCCATGGCGATCATGGCCTCCGCCTTGGATTCGACTCTGGACATGCTGATGTCGGCGTTGAATTTTTTCGCGTTCCTGGAAGCATCGAAGCCGCCCGATGCTGAGCACGCGTATGGCCATGGCAAAGTTGAAAGTCTTGCGGGACTTTTCCAAAGCCTTTTTATTATGTTGAGCGGTTCCTTCGTTGTTTATGAAGCCATTCGCCGTCTTCTTCATGGGAGCTTTGTTTCCGAGATCCCGTTGGGGATCGGGGTGATCGTTTTTTCAGGTATCGTGACACTCCTGCTTTCATGGCGCCTGAAGATCCTTTCCAGGAAGAACCGGTCGCTTATCCTTGGGACAGAAAAGGCGCACTATTCCATGGATTTCGTCTCTTACGTGGGTGTGATCGCAGCTCTGGCCCTTGTCGGATGGACCAAGAACGTCATTTGGGACCTGGTCATGTCGATCCTGGTGGCGGCTTATATCTTTAAGGAGGCGATCCATATTTTAAAACGGGCGGTTTCAGAGCTTTTGGATCGAGGGCTCTCCAATAC
>JAZDJU010000060.1:0-9131 GCA_043803685.1 Candidatus Omnitrophota bacterium | reverse complement strand
CATGCCGGGTTGCTTCGAATCCAAGGCCAACTGCCAAGCTTGACTGGCGGTCATCCATATGAGGGGGATTCGAGGGGGATTGGAAATCTCCCCTTGCCCCTTTTTGCGAAAGAGGGGAAGTGCTGCGAACGGCAGGAAGTGGCAGTCGCCCGGAGGCCGTTCAGGCATTGTTATTTTTTGTCGTCTGAAGTAAGATGCGGGTCAGATCCTTCGCGCGGGGCCGTAGGACCTGAAAATTTAAATACCCTAAAAGGAGTGATATGAAAATGTTCGGGAAATCAAAAGCGTCGCCAAAATCCAATCCCAAAGCGGCAGGGCCGGAGCCCGCGGAGATCGTTGCGCTCATGGCCAAGATCGTCGAGAGACTCGATGCCTTGGAAAGGAAAACGGATCTAGTGATCAGCCAGACATCCGCCAGGTCTTTTGAAAGAGGGGGGCATTCAAGACCCGCACCTCAGCCTGTTGTCCCGTCCCAGCCTTTTCGGCCACCGGTTCTCCCCGTGCGTCCTAATGAAGTAAACCCGCCACCGGGCCATCCTCAAGGGCATTCCCACGGGCGTAGGGAAAAGATGATGCACAAAGCGGTTTGTGCGGACTGTCAAAAAGATTGTGAAATCCCTTTCAAGCCTACTGGGGAACGTCCGGTCTATTGCAAAGAATGTTTTTCAAAGCGTAAGTCCCCTAAGCCGTCCCGGGTAGAACACGTGAGTCAACCGGCCCCTGAACTTCCTGTGATGCCGAAACCGGCAGAGCTTCACCAACGGCAGGTGAGCGTTACAAAAAAAGGCGTCGGGAAAGTGACGGTTTCAGAGATCGTCCAGCCTTCGGAGCAAGCCGTTCCATCCAAAAAGAAAAATCCGACGCCGGAAAAGAAGTCGAGGAGATGAAAAGAACAGTCTCGAGCCGGATGCCAAGATCATGAATTTGAAAACGGGTCCGGGATATTCCTATATCGACAGCGCGGCAAGTCTCGAGCAGCTGACGGAAGCGCTCCTGGCGACTTCGCGTGTAGGCCTGGACACAGAGGCCGACAGCCTGCATCACTATTTTGAGAAAGTTTGCCTGATCCAATTGAGTTTTTCCGGGGCGAACTATGTGGTGGACCCTCTCGCCGGTTTTCCGCTCACGGAATTTCTCGAAGTGTTGTCCCGGAAAGAATTGATCCTGCAGGGCGCCGACTATGATCTTCGCATGTTGAAAAAATCATTCGATTTCCGTCCGAAGGCGCCTGTCTTTGATACGATGCTGGCCGCCCAGGTGTTGGGCTATGAAAAGATCGGTCTCGCGGCGCTCGCCGAAAAGATTTGCGGGGTGCTGCTTTCGAAGGCGGGCCAAAAATCCGATTGGGCAAGGCGTCCTTTGTCCGTCAAACAGCTTGATTATGCCTCCGATGATACGAAATATTTAGAAGTGATCGCCGATGCGCTGACGCGGGATCTTCAAGGATCGGGACGCATGGCCTGGCACCGGGAATGTTGTGAACGAGTCGTCGAGACCTCCTGCCTTGAGTCAAAAAATGATGCGAAAGAAGCCTGGCGCATCAAAGGCTCTCATGGATTGGCCCCGAGGGAACTTGCTTTTGTCCGGGAGATCTGGAAGTGGCGGGACGATGAGGCCCGGAGGCGGGATCGTCCGCCTTTCATGATCCTGCTGAATGAAGATCTGATCGCGTTAGCCCGCTGGCGGGCGCAAAGTCCCCAGGAACCGCTTCACCCGGGGCCGACCTTCATGAAAAGGATTACAGGAGATCCTCTGGGACGACTGGAAAACGCAGTTCGAACGGCTGAAGGTCTCCCCACATCAGAATGGCCTGTTCCTCCGGAGAGGATCTGGTCCAGGGAAAGGCAGCCTTCATCGGAGAAAGTGGAGACCTTGATCTCTGCGTGTAAGACCCTTGCGGGGGAGCTTAAGATCGAGTCTTGCTTCCTGGCTTCCCGTGCGATGTTGACGGCCGTGGCCCGGCACGAACCCCGTTCGGTCGAAAAAGCGATGGAAACGAGTGGTATGATGCGTTGGCAGGCTGAGCTGATGATGCCTGTCATTCAGAACGTACTCGGGATCTCTTAATTCGGCCTAGTCTGAGGCATACAAAACGCCATTTTTCCCTAAGTTCAGAATCCCGCCGAAAATCGCATGCCGCTCAAACAAAAACTTGGGAAAAAATTGTAATTTGGTATAATACGCGCCTCCATAAAAAGTGGTTTTGGACCGGGCATACGAAGCGGTTTTGTCTTTTTACAATCATTCAGTTCCAGAAGCGTAGAAAAATTTTGACAAGTTTCTAAACCCTTTAAAAATAGGATGGATGAAATGCCCTCTACTTTTAAAACCCTTCGCTCTTTTATCGTGATTCCGGCTCGTGGAGTTCTGACGGCCCTTTTTCTGAGCTTCGCGCTCACGACCCATGTCTGTGCGGCTTCCACGTTCAGCCTTTTGGATGCCCGGGAGCGGGGGACGACGGTCACCGGTGCCGCCAAAGGCACGTTGACACCGACCTTTGACGAGGGAATCCGAAAGGATGTCCTGGAATTCGATTACTCTCTTCCTCAGGGCGCCGCGGTCACCGCGTGGAGCAAGGATTTTCCAGTAGAGCTTACGTCTTCGGCGGTCAATATGGCCAAGATCGGCGTTAAGACGCTTGTCGCGACTCAGGTGAGCGACGTTTCTGTAACCCTGGAAGTGCGCGGAGCCCAGGGCGTCCAAATGATCCCCCTGGCACTCAAGAGCGGTTGGAATTCTGTGGAAGAGAAAATTGATTGGGCCAAGGTCGGCGCTTTGAAAGAGGCCGCCTTTGTTGTGAGTTCGAAGAATGCCGCCGCAGCCGTCAAAGGAACTCTTTCCTTCTCTGTGGAATTTGTTCAGAAAGCGGTCGTGGCTCAGCCGATTGTTGTTCCTGAGGTATCACCTGCAGGGGGCAAAGCGGCGGTGGCGGCCGAAGTGAAAACCGCGGTTGAAGGGGCTGTGAAAAAAGCGACGACATTCGCTCCTCGATCCACTCCGTTACCCGTTGCCGTTCCGGAAGTTCCCAAAGCTCCTGTGTCCGTGAAAGCGGCACCGGTTGCGGTGGTTGCTCAGGCGGTTGTGCCGGAAGTACGGACTTCGTTCGGTCTTCTGGACGCCGAGGACAAAGGGGTGAAGGTGGAAGGTTCCGCGAAGGGGGACATCACCTTTTCTTTTGACGAAGAATCGAAAAAAGATGTTTTCGATTTCGGATATTCACTCACCGATGGATCTTCGCTCACCGTGTGGACCCAGAAATTCCCAGCGGATCTGACCGGCGCGCAAGTGAACACTCTCGAGTTTGGTCTCAGGGCTCTTGAAGCCTCGCAGCTCAATCAGGTCGCCGTGCGTGCGGAAGTGGTCGGGACGTCGGGCACGCAAAAAATTAAGCTCAATTTGAAGCCGGGGTGGAATGCGGTCAAAAAGTCGATCCAATGGAAAGAGATCGGCACATTGAAAGAAGTGAATTTTATTATTAGCCCCAAGGGGCAGACGGGATCTATCAAGGGGACCTTGTACCTGGGTTTCGAGTTTTGCAGGGCCACGTTCTTCAAAGAAAATCTTGTCGCCATCAAATTCGGATTGGTCTTGATCCTCGCGCTTCTCCTCGCCTTTGGGGCTGCTTTCGCGGGCAAGCTTTTCGGCTGGAATCGCCTTGAGGGACGTTCCGGGACAGGGGATGTCCAAAGTCTGGATATCGTTTCTCCCGGGGAGACCTCGATCTTTGCGCGGCTCAAGAAGGATCTTCTTTATGGTGTGATGACGGTGCTGGTTCTGGGAACCGCGGTCGGAATTTATGTGTTGGGCTCTTTGGAGATCGCGGGCGCAAGTTCCATCGCGGCGATCCTGGCCGTGGCGATGTTGGGCGGGGTGATCGCGGAATCTTTCAAATATCGATACACCCGGAAACATTTGACCTTCGCGGAGGTTTTTCAGAATGTCCTGGTCGCGGGTTTCCTTGCGGCGGCTTCCAGCCGGCTCGAGCTTTTGCAGGCTCCCACGATGTGGAGTCATTTGTTCATGGTCAACAAACTCACGGCAGCGCTCGCCTTCACGATCTACCAGATCTTTAGCGCTCACGAGTATGCCACTTTCGGGAAGAAACTGAAGGCTGTTCCCGCAGCGTTGATCGTCGGGACGCCTTTCATGATCGGTTGGTTGCTCTTGTTGGAGAATGTGACCCTTCTGCAGGCCATCACCTACAGCGCGACGATGGGTCTTCTGGCCGCGTGGCCCGCGCTTCTTGAGGGTATCGGTCGTCTTTTCGTGGTTCTTGTTTTCAATGAACTTCTTGCCGCCGGGATCGGGTACGCGACCAAAGGAAAACTCCTTCGTACGGTCAAGGCGCACCTTCTTTTACTGCTCGTGTCTCTGGGGGTTGTGGTAGCGCCTTCCATCGCGAATCTTGGGTCACTCCCTTGGGTCGTTGGGATGCCGGAGATCTTGAGGGGTCTTGTTTCGGTGGTGTTTACGATGCTTTCATTTGGCGGGTTGTGGGGTGAGGTTTATCTCATTACCGGAATTTTGTTGGATGGTGGTAAGAAGATCGCGCCGTCAGAAACCAATATTTTCAAGAATGTCACGACCGGCGCGAAAAAGGGTATGGCCTACAGCGGTATTCTGATGGCGATCCTTTATATTCTTTCCATGATCTTCGCGACCTCCGCGGCGCAGCAATTCATGGCGTCCTTTCCTTATGTGATCGGAACGCTCGCGGGAGCCCTGGTGTTCCCGTTCGTGAAGACCATCATCGAGACTTTTGACGGCAGTCTGCCGTTCTTTGAGCGCACCCGCTACAGCTATCGCAGCAAAACGCTTTTCGCGCGCGGGGCCGTTGCCGGGTTCGGATTTGCTTACATGATCGCACAAGGGTTCATTGAAAAGTCGATGTCGGAACGCGTCGTGTTCGGTCTCGTGATCGGCCTCATTGCTTCAGGAGGCATCAGCCTTCTGCGGGATATCTACTATGCCTCACGGCGTTGCGGGAAGGTCCAGTCCTGGAGGCTTTACCTCGTCGATTCGATCCTCGGGATCTTTCTTGGAAGCGCCATCGCTTTCTATCTGGATGCCCAACAGGTGGCCGTCATTCTTTACAAATTCAAACTTTATGTGACCGCTCATTTTTCCCAAACGCAATATGCCTCGTGTCCCGCGTTCAACTCGCTCGGGGAAATGTCCACGACGACCTATCCGTACTTGAATGCGATGGGGCATTATGTGCAGCCGGTCCTGATCAGCAAGTGGGGCCAAATGGACCTGGGGTATTGCCCGGGGGGCGTTAAATTACTTTTTACGGAGTCTTTGGACGGCGTCATTAAGTGGTCCGTGGCCACCTGGCTCTTTGCCGTGAACAAAGTGTTCATGCAGGCGTTCTTTGATAAGGATAAGACCCCGATCAAGTTTTTCTTCTCCAAAGCGGGCCTGGCTCAGCTGAGCGAGCTCATGATCCATGTGTTGAGGTGGGGTCTCTGGATGTCACCGATCATTTATTCTTTCCTGCGGATGATGCCGAACCCGACCTGGTACAACCAGGACGGTGCGATCCGGACATGCGTTGCTATTTATAACAACCTGACCATGTCGTCTCCCGCGTTCCTGGCGTGGAGCATGAAGATGTTCGTCTGGATCCTGGCGTTCGATGCTTTTCGGCTCCTGATCTGGATGGACCACATGGGATTGCGTGTCGCGACTCTCGTGAATTTGAGCTTCCTCGGTATGGACAAGTTGGACGAGAAGGTCTCGAAATTCATCGGTACAGCCTCGGCACAACGGTATATTCCCGAAGGCGTCAAGCGGTTCGCGACATGGGCGCCGCTTTTGATCCCTTTCTATATTCCGCGTGGTGAGCAATGGGACGAAGTGTGGAGCTCCGCGGAAAAGATCCAGAATGCGGCCAGGGGGAAGGGCTTGATCCCGTTCCTGCAGTCGCTTTCCATGCCGCAGATGTTGATGCTCGTGGTCGCGTGTGTTCTGGTTTGTACGGGATTTTCGTTCGTGATCCGGTTGTTGCGTCGCCGGGGTAAGGCGCGCACGATCCAGAGCTATGAATTGTCGAACCGCGAATACAAAGTTGTAGCGAAGAAGAACGGGGAAGTTTACAGCGAGCTCCTTGGCAAGGAATGTGACATCAGCCGCCGTTCTTACGATCAGATCGACCCTTGTGGCAGGATCCTTTTCCTTATGGATACGGCATCCGGTCAGGACGGAAAACCCCAGGTGTGGCCCGTCGCGGGGAACTTTCCGACCGAGCAGTTCGTAGCGTCCCGTGTCGAACGGGGTGAAGACCTTTTGAAGATCACCAACGTGAGCCATGGCGTGAAGACCACGATCGAGATCACGCTTCCCGATCAGGACACCACGGCGGAGCTTTGGAAGATCACGATCGAGAACCAGACCGAGAAGTCGCGTCAGCTCAAGATCGTTCCGTACCTCGAGTGGGTGTTGAACGGAGGTCTGCATGACCGTTTCCACACGCAGTATGCCCGTTTATATCCGGAGATGGAATACGTGACCGGATCGAACGCGATCCTGTCGTGGCAGAAGAGCACCAAGTCCATGGGGCTTATGGCGACGGATGTCGCTCCGGAAGGGTTCCATAGCGGTCGCGTGGATTTCATCGGCCGCGGCCGGAGCATTTGGGATCCCCGCAGTCTTGAGCAGATGGATTTTCTTCCTGCCAAGGATACGGCGGCCTATCCGACGTTTGATCCGATCGGTAGTTTGCTGGTGAACGCGCTTGTCGCCCCGCGGGCGTCTACGACGGTGCGTCTCATGATTGGTTATTCGAAGAACAAGAAAGTGGCGCTTGAAATGATCGCGAAGCACCTCAAGCCCACTCCCTCGAGGGGGCTGGCGCTTCCCGAGAAAAAGCACCGTTCGCTTTTGATCGGTCACGGAGAAATTCCTCCGGGAACGCCGCAACCCTACTATGAATATCTCGATAACGGGAACAAGTTGAAGGTCCTGACGCCTTACACGCCGCGTCCTTTCGATCACGCGATGTCGAACCCGCTCCATTCAATGATGGTGACGAACCGGGGGCTCCATACGTCGTGTAACGGGAATTCCCAACAGAACCGTCTCACGCCGGATTGGCCGGATACGGTGACGAAGGAAACGCCCACCGAGGCGATCTATCTGTATGACCTGGATCGCGACGAATGGTATTCGCCGACGTATCAGCCTTTGAATGACAATAACGCCAAACACGAATCAGAATTCTCGGTGGACGGGACTGCGACCTTCCGCATGAAGGACGGAACGCTTTCGTCCCAGTTGACGTGCTATGTGCCTCCGCAGGACCCGCTCGGCGTGTACCTTTTGACCCTGCGTAACGACGAGGACAAACCCCGGCGCATGAGGATCGCGCCTTATTTTCAAATGGTGCTGTCCTTTCAACCGGAGAAGGCCGGGCCGCTTCAGATGCGTCACGATAAGGCTTCCGACGCGCTCTATTTTTCAAACTGCCGCAACATCTTCCGTTCCGGTTGGGCGTTCGCGTCCATGTCGATCCCGGCGGATTGTGTGGAGACCAAACGCGGCCGTTTCTTTGGGAAAGATCGCGGCGTCAAGCGTCCGTTCATGGTCGAGAACGCGATGCCGGATCCGACGCAGTTGACCGATGACGGACAGATCGCGGGATTTGTGGGGACGGTGGAGATCCCAGCTCGCGGTGAAGTTACGGTCGCGATCGTGCTCGGCCAGGCCGAGGATCACAAGAGCGCCGTTGCGTTGGTTCAGAAATACAAGAATCTCGAGACCGTTCGCAAGGAACTGGATGGCACCCGTCAGTGGTGGCTCAATCTCATGGGAACGCTCAAGGTCGAGACCAACCAGCCGGAATTCGACAGGTATCAGAACTGGCTTAAGTATCAGGCTCTGGCCGAGCGCATCTGGGCTCGCCGTGGTTTTTATCAGACAAGCGGCGCATTCGGTTTCCGCGACCAGCTGCAGGATACAGTGAACCTGATCTGGGTGGATCCCGCCTTGGCACGCAAGCAGATCCTTTTGCACGCGTCCCAACAATTCGTGGAAGGCGACGTGACCCACTGGTTCTTTAACTTGACCGACGGGCGTGCCGCGTTCTCATGCCGTTCTCATGCTTCCGACAACCCGCTTTGGCTGGCTTGGGGTGCCGTCGAGTATGTTCGTGCGACAGGGGACAACACGATCCTGGATGAGATGGCTGCTTATCTTATCTCCGAGTTTCCGTTCGCGCCCCTGCCGAAGAACAAGCAGGGTTGGGGGCATTTGTATCACCGGACGACACGGGCGGATACGCTCTACAAGCATTGCATGAAGTCGATCGACCTGGTGATCAAACAGCGTACCGGCAAACACGGTCTGCCGCTCATGGGGGTCGGTGACTGGAACGACGGGTTGGATGAGATCGGGAGCGAAGGCCACGGCGAGAGCGTGTGGCTCGGCTTCTTCCTCTATTACATCCTGAAGGAAATGATCGACATCATCGGTCAAAAAGAAGGCGCGGCGAAGAAAGCCTATTACGCGCAAAAAATGGAAGCGCTCAAGGTGGCCCTCGAAACCACATGGCGGGGTGACCGGTATCTTCGCGCATTTCACGATGACGGAAGTGAGATCGGCGTTAAGGGTAGCGGGGTGTGGGAGATCGATGCCCTGACCGCGGCCTGGTCGGTCATGTCCGGGATCAATTTCGAGCGTGGCGTGACGATCTTCGACACGGCCTTGCAAGTTCTCGAGAAAGACAACGCGATCCTGCTCGGATGGCCGGCCCTTCGCGAGGACACGAAGCCTTACCTCGGCCGTAGTAGTAAATATCCCGAGGGTGTTCGCGAGAATGGCATGTATTGTCACGGCGTTCAGTGGCTCGTAAGAGCGGCGCGTCTTTTGGCCGAAGAATACGAGCGGCGTGGTGACGCGACGAGCGCGGCGAAGTATCGCGAGGCCGCGTACCGGTTGTGGCTCAAGGTCTCGCCGATCGCGCACATGCACGAGATCGAGATCTATGGCGGTCAGCCGAACAAACAGTCGGCGGACATCTTGACCACCTTCGAACCGGGCCGTATGATCTGGCACGGATACACCGGGGCCGCGGGATGGATGCTCCGGCAGGCGATGGAGGGCGTGGTCGGGGCCTTGGTGGTGAAAAACCA
>JAZDJU010000059.1:0-48658 GCA_043803685.1 Candidatus Omnitrophota bacterium | reverse complement strand
TGTTCCGATGTGTTGGTGTATGTGAGGTGGGCGTTCCGTTGTCGGGCTTTTGAGCGGCCACGTCTCCGACTCTCCTCAGGTCCATTTCTCTTTCAAGAAATTTAAGGTTAAATGGGCTAGTCCAAGCTTTTCGTTTCTTTTCTCGAAGGGCAGCTTGGGCAGCCCCATCCCGCCTAAGTAACGGCCGGGATGATAAGGGATGATAGATATTGGGACCGCAGTTCGGGTTATGGTACAATGCGGCAGATTAAATTAATGCCGAGGTGCTACTGTGATTCTGGATCTAACGCCATTAAAAAAAGCGATCAACCAGCTGGGAAAAAGCCTCCAGTTCGCTCGTAGCGAGGATGCTAAAAAAAACGAGGAATTATTCATTCAATTTCGCGCCGCCTCGATCCAGGCTTTTGAATATTCCTATGAATTGTGCGTCAAGATGCTCCAACGGCATCTTGAGCTCTCCGCTTCTTCAACGCAAAATATCGATCATCTGTCTTTCCGGGACCTTGTGCGCACCGGCGCGGAGAAGGGGCTGATCCCGGATCCCGAAAAATGGTTTTCCTACCGGGAGCTTCGCAATATCACGGCCCATACGTATGATGAAGCCAAGGCCGATCGCGTTTATCAAACCCTGCCCGCGTTCCTTCGCTCCGCAGAAGATCTGCTAAAACTGCTCCAGCCGAAATAACGATGCATCTGAAACCCGAAGAGAGGACCCTCGTTTGCGATATCCTCAGGCGGCATGTTCCGGAATATGAAGTGATCGCTTTTGGTTCAAGGGTTCACGGCAGGAATCTGAAACCGTTCTCGGATCTCGACCTGGCCGTTCGGTCTTCCCGGATCTTATCGACGGAAAAACTGGCCGCTGTTCGTCATGCATTCTCGGAATCCGATCTGTCCTTTAAGGTCGATGTGATCGACTGGGCGGAGACGGACGAGAATTTCCGGAACATCATCGAAGCGGACTATGCGGTGATACAGGCTGGCCCGAAAAAGACCTGACGGATAAGTATCGGCGGCGTCGGAGCCTTGAGCTGGATTTTACGTTGGGATTGGGGCAGTCCTGCCGACCATTCAGGAAATATATGAAGGGTATGGCTCAGGTTTTATAGGGGACCGAAATGTCGCGGATCATAATGTGGGATTTTTGCAAAGATTCGCGATCCTGCTTCACGGACCAGCAGTAAAGATGAATGGCTTCCTTGATGTTCTTGATAGCTTCTTGGCGGGTCTCGCCTTGCGAGGCGCATTCGGGGAGTTCGGGAACATAAACGGAATAACCGCCTTTTTGCTCCGCCTCCAATACTATCTTGTATTTCGTGACCGGCTCTCCTTTGGCAATTCTCCGAGCAACTTTATTTTTACAAGGAGGTATAGCTTAGCCCGAACAGCTTGACCAATGCCTGACCTTTTGAATTTTTTTCCTTGCAATAAAAGCCAGAAGAAGACGCGGGCACACTTTGGGCGCACCCAAGCTGCAAGGGGCAAGTAAAAATTCTTCTCAAGGATTGCGATGCCGGCTGAATGAGTATGGATGCTAGCTTTTGACAGCGCGAGTGCTTCATGGAATTATAAAGAAGAAACGGTGACTACTGCAAGACGATACTTATCGTTCAGTGATAGCCGCCTAACGATTTTAATCGCAATTTTTTGGGCGTGTCATTTGCCAAAAACAAAAACACATGTTAGGCTTCCCGCACGATTTAGTTTCTGAAGGAATTTAAAAAGCAAAAAGAGATTTCTCCATATGGCTTTTAAAATCCAAAGAAAAGGATGGGCCCCCACAATGGACCAACGTACTCCCGCCATGAAGTTCATCGCCTCCGCCGTCGTTTTTAATTTTACTCTTACCAGTCTTGGAATTACTCCTGA
The DNA here is from genome assembly GCA_043803685.1 of Candidatus Omnitrophota bacterium. Taxonomy (GTDB): domain Bacteria; phylum Omnitrophota; class Omnitrophia; order Omnitrophales; family Aquincolibacteriaceae; genus Aquincolibacterium. The sequence goes on along the minus strand of JAZDJU010000059.1, from coordinate 46,789 downwards.
AACATTCGCCGCGACGGGTGTGTCCACGCTCGCGGGAGAAGTGTCTTCACTTACGGCGAGTACGCTGGCCATCCCCGCAGAATTCGGTCAAGTGACCGAGACGGTCACGGGCGATCCCAAAGCCCCGGCATTCATTCATATCCAATCCGCGCACGGAAATTATCAGGCGGAAAATAATATCGAGAAGCTTCTGGGTTATATCGAAAAGAACTCTTCCGTAAAGACGATGTTCCTCGAAGGCGCCGCCGGCAAACTCAACCCCGAACTCTTTCGCCTCTTTCCCGGAAATCCCGATTTCAATCGCAAGGTCACGGACAAGCTCATGCAGGAAGGCTATTTGACGGGGCCGGAGAATTTTTTGATCAATCAAAAAATGGATGGCGGAGGGCGGATGGCGGAAGGCGAAAAACCGCTTACTCCATCCTCCATCCTCCATCCGTCATCCGGCTCCATGCAGGCTTTTGGCATGGAGGATTTAGATGCCTACAAAAAAGATCGTGAGGCGTTCATCCAGGTTGCGAAGAAAGAAAAGACCGCTGAGAATTATTTAATGAAGCTCCGTGCGTCGATCGACAAACGCTTTGCTTCCAAGCTGAACAAGGATCTCCTAAGCCTCGTCCGCCAGGAAGAGGCTCTAGGTTCCGGGACCGTCTCTTTTGGAAGCTGGATCAAGACCCTTGGAGAAGGAAGCAAGAAACATCTCAAGACCGACCTTTCCGATGCTTTTTATCAGGATCAGTATCCGTCCCTCATCCGCTATTTCCGTCTCCAGGCCATCGGCTCCAAGATCGACCGCGATAAAGCGAGTGTCGAAGAGGCGTCCTTCATTAAGGAACTCGAGAAACGGGGAATTTCGAAGGAGATCATTGGGAAGTTTCGAGCCACGAGCCACGAGCCAAGGGCCACGGGAGGCGTGGAGCGTGGCACGTGGAACGTGGGTCGTGAATATTCGCCGCTTCGCGCCGCATTTGATCAGGCTTTCGAGAAACTCCCGAAAGATTTTTCGATGAAGGCGTGGCCGAACTGGACGCTCTATGCCCAATACATCATCCTGATGCAGGAGATGGAAGGGAAGGGGCTCCACGAAGAGACCGTGCGCCTGAAAGACATGATCCAGACCGCTTTGGCTCAGACACCGGAAGAGAAAGAGTATCTCACCGCCGCACGCAAGCTCTACCTCTTAAAGCGTCTATTCAGCCTTGAGATGACGCGTTCCGAGTACGAAGAACTCCGGAACTTGCATATCTCATCCGAGGAGCTTGCGGCGGGACTACAGACCGCAGACCACAGACCACAGCAAAAAGCTTTGCCCTCGCCGGTCCTCTCCCAGGGGGAGAGGGATGGGGTGAGGGGACTGCAGTCTTCAGTCTCCAGTCTTCAGTCTGTTTTCGCGAAGGCGGTCGAGTTTTACGAGACTGCCATTCTTCGCGAAAACAAGATGTTCCAAAACGCCTTGAAGAAAATGAGCGAGACGAAGCAGCAACGCGCTGTGATCGTCACCGGTGGTTTCCACGCCGACGGCCTTAAGAAACTCGCCTCATCCAGGAACTGCTCTTACATCCAGATCACCCCGCGCATCGCCGAAGTCTCAAAGCGAGATCATGAAATCTATCTTCGGTCGATGTTGGGCAGTCGTGATATCAAGACTTCGCAGATCGCGGCACTTCTTAGTCTTATTGATCGCGCCCAACGAGTCGCCGTGACCGGGATTGCCACAACCAAGGATTGGGCTCGCGATATTCGTGAGCTTGTCCTCGGCATGATCAATTCCGAACCAGAGAACTCCGGCCTCAAGTCCGCTTTTGCTAAGACCATCATTGGTTCTCCTACGCTTGATTTGGCTCGTTCTGAAGTTAGGCAAGAAGGAGGCCTGACCGTTGTGGATTTATTGAATGATCCTTACGGGACGGGCAATGAGGAGGATACATTTCTACAATTGGGCGATGGCTCTCTCGTTTCGGTCTCTTTTAAGGAGAATCCTTTCAAAGTCGGGGATACGTATTCGGAGTTAGAGCGTAATGCGGCGAATTTTCGTGCGATGGGGCTTGGGGCCGACGAGGCCCTTAGGAAAGCGACTGAAGTTAGCCATTCGAAGGATCCGAATATTTCTCGCTCCGAGGTGCGGAAAGTGGTGAGAGAAAGCTATTTGGTGGATATTGTTAAAGCGGATGGTTCCGTGGCGACTGTTAAGCTTCGGGAGGGCGGTAATTATACGGTCGAGTTTGCCATGCACCCGATGCCCACCAAAAAGAACGCTATGGAAGATTATGTCCGCTCCACGGGACTTGATCCCAAGCGCGGCATTTACATCGGTAACGAAAACCAGAGCGTCGATGCGCGAGATGGGGCTATGTCTGGGGTCAAAGGATTGACCGTGCTTGGAGTCGATGCGGATCAAAAGGGGATCATTCCGGGTGTTCGGGGTATCGGAGTCGGGGTCGGCGCTACGGAGCGGGAACTCGCAAGACTTGCGGACCTTCCCAAGAACAAGCTCCCCTTGTTCGTCGGTCTTGATATTGATGATACCGTGCTTGGGCTCAAAAAATCCATATCGGGCAGTGCGTCCAAAGAAGGGCTTATGGCCGACCGGCGCGGGATCGCCGAGGCGCTGGCAAAGCTTGTTCTGAGAGGCGTTCAAATTGTTTTTTTTACGGATAGCAGTTCGAAGGTCGCTTTTGAGCGCATCGGAGAGCCTCTGGGCAAACTCGTCGGCTCTCAACTTGGAGAAAAAACAGCACGGATCGATTTTTATTCCAGTCTTATGACCACGAAATTTCATGTGAACGTTGCCTCCGCGGGGATCGAGCAGCTTTTCGATGCGGACTATGGGCGTCCCTTCCGTATGAACCAGGAAACCAAACAGGTTATTTTAAAAAGTCTTGGATCGATCCGGGAAACTGCCGCGGGAATGGTCCTTGAGGGATCGTTAGGACATTATTACGATTCGATCACACGCGATTCCCAAGGCCGTCGTGTGCCTGCGGAGTCTTTTGAGTCCATTTATCCAAATTTTTATAAAAAGACACCCGCCGGCAATATGTCATTCCCGTTCATCGAAGAACGGGATCCGATGGATGATGGCAGCGTTTCAGTGATCGCTCTGGCGCCGTTCGCCTCCGCTGCGTGGCCCGGGAATAACGTGTCGGACACAGAAGAAGACTCGAGAAGGCAATTCATCAGGAATGTTCTTTCAAAGGCAGAGGAGACGGGTGTTTTTCATAATGTACGGCGTTCCGAAATGAGAGGTAGCTCGTCGCAAGGCATGCGGATGAATGTGGTTGTGAAGTTGCCGGTGGGTGAGAACGGAGAAGCCGTGGATATTGCGATCCGTGAAGGCGGCGAGGCATCCATTGATATCACCCGGGCGGATGATAAAAGAGAGCCTGTTACAAAAAAAACCGTGATGGAAGAATTTCTCAAGGAATTTAATCTTGAAGAGAAGAACGGATATTTTATCGGTGCACTGACGTCTTCTCCGGAAGACCGGGACGGCATCCTTACGGGTATTGATGGGTTGCCGGTCCTCGCGGTGGATTATGATCAGGGGCAGGTGATGGATCACCCTCAAGTGAAGAAGATAGGCGCAGGTCCCGGCGCGACAACGGTATGGTTACAAGAGCTCTTGCTGAATAACGGAAAAGACCCTGCCACCCATCCCTTGCCCGAATTCATTGGATTCTCCGTGGACAATGTGATCGTGGGTCGTAAGCCCACGACCGCCGATCTCGGCGGGAGGACCATGGATACGGAAGCGCTGGCCACAGACCGCGAAGATACCCTGATAGCCCTTGGCGAACTTATCGAAAGAGGGGTGAGGATCGGATTTTTTGCGGATCACGAGGGGGAGTTAATGAAGGAGAAGGTTCTGGATCCCCTCGCGAAATACTTTAATCATAAAAAGACCGAGCCTGGACTTTTGGGGAGAAAATCTCACTTTACTATTCCTTTGTATGCTAACGGAGTGATCACAAAATACGGGCTTAATTTTAAGGGGAAAGCCGGGGAGGGATCAGGGAAATGGAATGTTGAAAAGGATGAAAATTATCATTCAAGTCTTCGGCTTGGCAGGAAAGAAACTGAAAAGATCCTGGAAATCCTTGGGGGCGTAAGCGAAGATCCTGTGAGTGGGGACATCCATGCGGAAGGTCTTTTGGGCGAATATTACACCGAACGGCTCACTGAAAAAGTAGTAGACAAAAATCTTTTTCGTGAAGAGCTCAAGACGATCTATCCGAATTTCCGCTATCACTTGACCGCCGGGAAAAATGTGCGTCCGCCTGTGGTGGAGATACGGGATGAAAGATATGACGGTGTGTTACATGATGACGGCAAAGTGAAGCTTGATACCGTAGCTGAGATTACTGTTCTTCCTATCTTGTCCGCGACGATGAGCTCGGGATTCGGTGATGGGAGCCGCTCGAGTTTCGGGCGCGAAGATGATGAGCGAAGGCGGTTCTTCAAGATCCTGGTCGAAAGACTTCGCGGGAATCATTCATACCACAAGCAAGCGGTTGCTTCCCCAAAAGAATCTCCGGAACGCGGCGACCATCAGCTGGTCGGACAAGAAATTGCGACGGGGATCAAGTTGACCCAACAGATGCTGGATAGCGTTCATAAACTCATGGGTGTTGAGGACCTTATCCTGGATCAGCGTTTACCGGAAGATCGCCGCGAGGAGGCCACATCTCGGGCATTGGCCGCGCTGAAAATGATGCACCAGAAATTGCGAAATATTGGTCAGACATTGGAATCGATCCAATACCAGCAGGATCTGTTCCGCGATCATTTCGGTGTTCGTCCTGTGATCATGGCCGGCGGCTACGCGACCCGCTTTTCAAGTTTTATTCACAAGACCGCCGCCCGCGCGGGTCTTAAAAAGACAAACATTGGTTACACCGTGCAGGGTTCTTACCGGACTCCGGGTGTTAAGCCCGCGGTCGTGGTCGGAGAAAAGATCCTTGGCCTGCTCGTTAAGGATGAATATCTTGCCGGATATGACAGGGTCAAGAATGCCTTCGTGCTCGATCCGAAGATCGCGGAATTCTCTCCGGGGAGCCGCAAGAAAGAAGTGACTGTCCAGTATCTTGATCCCGAAAAAGTCAGGTCGTACCTGGGCGTTGACCCCGAGGAGGTCGAGATCTTTCAAACGACGCCCGAAGGTGGGCATGGCGATCACCTGGTCCAGGTTTCATCGATCCTGAAGACCCGGAATAAAAAGACAGCCTATTTCCAGGTGGCGTTCGGCGAGATGTCGACCGCGATCGATCGATCTCTTACAAACCCCTCACTGATCACCTATCTGGAGATCCTGGGCCAGGACGCGCAAGCCGTTGCTGGCGGCAAACCGTCAGATGGAAAGATCGAAGGTAAAGGAAATTTCTTTTTTAACGGGGACGGCCAACAACTGCTTCTTTACACGGACTGGGGCATTATCCCGCACCGGAAGAAGATGAAGGGTGCCAGACATGACAAGGTCTGGTCCGAGTTCGGTGAAAAACTGGCGGTTCTTGAAAATAAACTCGAATCTCTCCGGAAGGGGGACCCCAAGGCGCTGAAGGGTGCCGTGCAAAAACTCCGGGAGGAGAAAGACAACGAGTACTTCAGCATCAGTGATGATGGATATGTTTTGACGCAGGAACTGTTGTTGGCCGTGAATAAAGATTTGAAAAACTGGAAAGATCTAGACAAAGAGCGACAAGCATTTATCCGAAACCATTTCGCGGTGATGGAAAATGGAAGCTCAGGCGCGGAATTGCTCATCTCCTCGAACACGGCCATCGTACAGGCGGATCTTTTGTACGAACTCAAAACAGATGTTGACGCGCAATATCTGAACGGCGGGTACGCGGACTATGATCCCAAGAACGGTATGGACGATGTGCATCTGACGCGAATGTGGACGGTTGACCCCAAAAATGGGGAGACCCAAGCCTTGGCCTGGAATCTTTTTGGAATGATCGCGGATCGGAATTTGAAGGCATCCGGTGCTTCGAGCGGTTCGCAATATCAGACGCGATTTGTGAATGTCGGGGATACTCCCGCCAGTATTAAAGACTCCGCGCGTCAGCGCGAATTTGCGGAAAAGATCAGGGATACCGAAGGGGAGCCTCGTTGGGTGGGGTACCGGCCCTTGACGGTGTCCGAAGGCCGCGCATTCGCGACCATCAGCGGTTTGTTGATCGAGGGGAAAGATAACAAAGCTAAAGAAAAGTTGGAAGGACTTCTTAAAAATAAAGCTTATTTCTCGGGATTCCGGCATGTGGCGCAGGCGCTCTTCGCGCGTTCCCAGGACCAAAAATGGCAGGCCGATCTTCTGGAAGTGCTGGAGAGTATCCGGTCCCAGCCTCCTTTTTTCCACGATCTGATCTCGACTGACAGGCCGAATGGTTGGGTTCTCAGCGGGGTGGTGGAAAGCGCGATCATGGAAGCTGTGGACGCGGGCGTTGTCGGCGGCAATGTCGAGGCATTGACCACCGATCTACATTATGCGACGCAGATTATCCAGTTGCGCAACCGGTACGCGGAGAAAGTCCGGAAGAACGGAAAAAAGCGTGAGGAATATCTTCTCGAGCGTCTGAGCTTTCTTTTGACGGAGAGTCTACGGAATGAAGGGGGAAAGATCGAGGACCTTTTGAAATTCCGGGACAATTTCTCTCCGGAGCATCCCACCCGGGCGGACATGCCGGAAGCTGCGAAAGAAAAACCCCAGGTCATTACCATTACGGGCGGCACTTCGTCGGGAACGCTCTGGGTGCCCGTGCTTGAAAGTCTCGGGATCCGCGCTCATGCGGGGATCAAAAGCGTTGTGGGAAACACCGATGACGGGGGAAGCACCGCGAAATTGATCAAGACTTTGAACGATGCCGGTTTTGGGATCACGCCGCCTTTGGGAGATCTTATGAACGCTACTTCCGGAGCGATGACGCTCGATAAAAAGATCCACCTGATGGGTGATGGCGGCAGGATCTCGGTGGAGAAGGGAAAAAATCCCACATTCGAAGAAATGGTGCTTCCTTTTATCCACAGGACTATCGCGGATGCCGGGATAGAGGCGCAGCCTTTAGAGCTTCAGCCGGATTTCTTTTATTTCGCCCGGATCCTTTTGGCAGCTGTGCGGAAGGTGGACGAACTTAATCGGGAGATCCAGAACAGGAACGAAACACTTCAGGAAGGCGAGAAAGCCAAGCTGATCGAGGTGAACGGTCAGAGTATCCGGAATATTTATCTCCTTGGTTTTCTGGTGAATAAGGGGTTGTTTGCAGAGGCCGACGAAAAGAAAAAAGATAAGCCCGCATTTGGCAGCCGGGAGGCGCAGAAGAAATATGACCAGGCGCTGAAAGAGGCTGTGGATGCGGCGGGGGCTGAGCAATTTTCAGTGACGCTCTCGAGTCTGGATCCCAAGACGTTGTACGCGGAATACGAGGGCCACACGCTCGCGATCGGCATGCCGAGTACGGACCCGAAGACGGGAAAGCCGGTGACGGCCTATCCGAATCCCGCGGTGATCACCCGAGGGGAGAATGGAACTGTGTCGGTCACAAGGCCCATGTTGAAGGAGGGGGAACCTGGAAGGAAAGAGGTGGTACCGGGCGACGCATCGCGAACGATCGGGATCGAAGAGGGTATCGAGATCACAGCTGAATTCGGCGGAATTGCTTTGCAGGTGGACGGCAAGTTGTGGAAATTGGATGACAGTGATCCCGATAATCTCACCTTCACCAGTGACGAAGGGAACGTGAAGATCGTGATGCCGGATGGGACCGGCAGGGAGTGGGATCAGGCGACAGGGAAGGTGAAGGAGGGACCGCTTTTTGAAAGCAAAGCCGGCGCACGCGTGTATTGGGTGAGCCGTTTTGTCAAAAAACAGACGAACATCACGGAACTCATCAATCTTTCGAAGATCCTGAAGATCGGGTTGCTGGATGGATTCGGTGAGTTCGTGAATATTTTGCGCGGGGGGACCGCGCCCGTTCGTCTTGAGCCCAACCATGCGCTTCTTGAGTCTATCAGGCTGGCAAAACCCCAGGATGTGATCCTGATCGGCCCTGGAAGTCATTTTACGTCCATCATGCCGCACCTGATGGTGCAGGGCATGCCGGAGGCTTTACAGACGGCGCGCGGTAACGGCGCGCGGGTCATTCTGGTGATGAACGGTAGCTTTGACAATGAGACCGCGAACTATTCTCCTTATGAGCTTTTGGAGACCCTTGAGGTGACTATCAAGGAGCGCTCGAAAAATCTTCGCCTGACCGATATGATCACGGATATCGCGATCGCTGTTCCGGATCATCGGATCGCGCGTGAGAAGGTCAAAGAAGAAATTGAAAAGCAGGTGGAAAGAATGTTGGGAGGTGGGGAATTTAACGAAGTGTTCAAAGCGAGATCTTTGAACTCCGTGGAGGATAAGCAAAAGTTACTCTGGGATGAGGCCGCTTTGGAAGAAGCTGTGCGGCTACTGTCTAAAGATGCGAAAAGGAAGTCCTCGCTTGGGGAATTGGCGGCCCTTGTGAAGAAAGACAAGCATGATCCCCAGTCACGGCTTTCGAAGAAACTTCGTGAGATCGATGAAGACCCCAGTGCGCTCATGCCGTCCGAGGTTGCCTGGTTGATCCTTGCCGCTTTGGAAGAAAAGGAAAGTATCCTCAAGGCCAATGCTGCCGCGTCTGCAATGAGTGCTGATCGATTGGACGAAGCGGCGGCGAAGACTGTCTTTCTTGACTTTCTGGGCGAGCAAACCAGTCTCTCTATCGAGCAGGGAGCGGAGGCTCTCCGCGAACTTCAGTTCTTCGTATTGCTCCACGCGATGTACCCTCAGATCAAATTTTCGATCCGTACGGATGTGGGAGCTGCTTCCGACGCCGCCAAAAAGAGCCGCGGAGGTATTGCGCTGATGTGGGAAGAGAAGGAACTGATCAAGAGCCGGTGGCCCGAGCTCAATGAGCACATTATAAAATTTCCGACCCGGACGGTGGTCGCGAAGCGGGTGGCGAAACGGGAGCAGGGCAAGTTCGAAGACCGTGTGCTCTTTGATCCCAAAGTGGTGGCCGAGACCCTGGCCCCCCACATCAAGCGCTCGGAGATGAGGTCTTTTACGCCGGCAGAGAGGGCGATCGTGGATCAGGCGGGACAGACACTTGTGAACGCGCTGGGACAGCGCGCGAAATATGACGTGAAGACCGGGACCTGGACGCCCATAACGGAAACGGATCTCCTCCGGATGAAGTTTGATATGGGCTTGGTGCTGGGCTCGGCAGATGAAAGAGTTCCAGAAGAAGCGGCCGAGCTTTTGAAGCTTTTGCGCCTGAACGGGAGCGAGGGGATGGAAGTGATCACGAGCGGCAAATACGGTCCGCCTGAAAAGGTGTTGCTGGCCCTGAATAAGCCTGACGGAAAAGGCGGTCGCATCACGGAAGCCGAATACTTTGCGGCCAAGATGGCGGCGAAGGGCGTTCCGGTGAAAGAGAAGTTCATTGAAAAAGAGTCGATCAGCACTGTCGAAAACCTCTGGAAATCCAGGGCGATCATCTTGAAGGAAATGCCGTCTGCCAAGAGGATCCTTCTGATGGGGATGCCGTGGATGCAGGCTAAACAGGCCGGCGTTTTTGTCGTGGAGTTCACCAAACAAGAAGGGAAGACTCTTGCTGAGGCGGGTATCGAGCTTGTCAGTTATACGCCCTATATCCCCGACATCGCTTCGATGTCTGACGAAAAGGCCATGGCGTGGCTCAAGGTCGGGCTGGACGAAGCGAGCAAAGTAAAGAATTGGCCGAACCAGAATGGCAAGGATGGTAAGCCGCTGTCGGCGCCCGTTCCGATGGGGAGCGACGTCGAGAACGCCATGAAAACTCTTAGCGCTCTCCTGACTCGTGTCGAAGTCGAATCCCAAGTCACAAACAACCAGGGTCCCGGACTCCGTTCGGAGGGAGAAGCTAGCAAAAAATCCCGTTCCGAGGTTCGGATGGCGACTTTGGGAAATTTCGATAAGATTGGGTCGAGACAGGATTCGAGCGTAGGAGATGTGTTCCCAGTATCGGGTCACGGCAAGGTGCTTCTTGAGACGCAGGGTCTTCGTCCCCTTATGCTCCAGAATGCCCGTTCTGAAGTGCGTCATAGTTTTCTGAAGCTTTTCTTTCTCGCGGGTGCTTTTGCCGTGGTTTTAAGCGCTCCTTCTGCGAAGGAGAGTTTTCCCGCTCAATTTCGCATCGAACCGCAGGTCCAAGTCCGATATACCGCCCGTGAATTTGGAAATGAAATCGGTATGACAGGTCGAATTTTCAATAATTTTTTCCCATTGATGGACGCGGTCAATGTTGTTTTGATTGGCGAAGAGGATGCCTATCGTTTGGATAATGATGAGAATATTGTGCGCATGTCAAGGGAATACCAAATGTTGCCCGCAACGTTCTCTGAAATGGCGGGTTTCGCCTTGATTAAAGGACAATATCATCGGCGTATGGCGGATTTGATCACCGATTCTTTGCATCTTCCGGCTGTTTCTTTGCCGGTGATCTTTTTGAAGAAGAAGCCGGGCGGGAGCAATCTTGTCGCATTTGCCCATGAACTTTCCCATCTCGGGCAAGTGGCTTATCCTGAGGGTCGCACCTCCTTAGATGGCTATGCCGCCATTGCGCAGGAGCGTGAAGCGTTTTTAAATTCCATGCTGGTTTTCCGACTCACGAATCCGAAGTCGACCTTTTTTGATTTCGCAAGAGCGCAGGATGGAGTGACTAAAGAGAGGTTTCCGGATGCTGCGATCCAAAGAATTCTCGCTTCAAATCCGGGATCGCATCTCGAAACTGAACGGCAAATGTGGCAAGCCATCGATGTTGAGATCGGGCCGCGACAGTCGCTCGACCAATTATCCGCACAAGAACTGAATGATTTAAAAACTCGAGTTCTTAAGAAAAACGCTTCCGCTGCAAATGTTGTAGGGCAGGCCAATGAACCCGACGATGCTTCCAGCGAGAGCTCCAGTCAAGAGGTTCGGACGGCGCCACCGCTTCGTGATGACGACTTCCAAGGTATCCGTGGCGGTGAATTTGCCGACGCACTCAAGCGGTGGTATTCCGAACTATTCGAGACGGCGATCGTCCCTGTAGAGCGGGTGGAGATGGTATTGGGATACCAGCGATCTTTTGCGGAGACGTACCAGCGTGAGGCGAAGAAAGAGTTGATGGATGTAGTGCTTCAGCTTCGGTTAGGGCAGATTCAAAGTTTGATCTATATCGGACTAAAAAAAGGAAACGGGGCTTCATCAATCGCGGCGGAGATCCGTCCCGTCCTGCGAAAGGCGGCAGAGGCAACAAGTGACGGTAGCGAAAGCAGGAAGACGCTCCTTCTGCTTTCCGACCGGGCCATGGATGTTGTTGAAGTTCTTAAGAAAAAGTATGAAGAAATTCAAAAACAAGGGAGGTCGGAAGTTCGGCTGAAGCCCGCACAGGAAAAGCAATTTAATCGTATAGAAGACCGCAAGCCGCAGACCATGACAGTCTCAAGCCTTCTGTTTCCGGCATTCGCGATGCCGGACCTGGCTCATTTTCAATTCCAGCTAATGGGGGTCGATACCCACGTTCTAAACGCTGTTTTTGCAGCGTTGGCGGTCATCACTTTCACCAGACTTAACGGGTATTTGGTCCTTTATTTGATATCCGGGTATAAACGTTTCGAGCGGTCCGGATCTGAACTGACCGGTGAGCAGGCGCTCAAAGCCAGGTTGAGCAGGGATGCCAGGTACATGGCCTTGTTCGCCGGGCTGGCTTGTGGCGAATATTTGAAATATTTTATAGGTGAATTAACTCTGGGCATCTTGTTGTTCCAGTTCACGTGGATCACCGCGCTCTTTTTCTTGGAAATGAGCGTGTATCGTTTCGTCTTTCTGAAGTTTTTTAACTTTATACGTTCGATTGCTGGCATGGACCGCAAGGATGCTTCGGGAACCAAAGTTGTCCCCGAATCCCGTTCCGAGGTCCGGCTGACGGAAGCGGAATTTCAGAAAGCGAAAAAAGAATTAAAAGAAAGTTTGTTTCTCGACTATTTTTTGTTAGGTGAGTCGTTTAATGGGCGTGAATATAATTTTATATACGACTTGAGGTGGAAACGTGTATCGCGGCGGATTGCTGCGGCTGAAACACTTGGGAGAAGCAAGGATTTCCGAGCTGTTCCTATTTTGATAGATGCCTTAGGGGATTCAAGAGAGAGTGTTCGGAATGCAGTAGAGGCTGCTTTGCAGGAAATAGGAGGTTCTGTTGCCACAACGGCATTAAACGAGTATTCATGGAAGGAGAGGGAACGTCGTGAAGTCGCAGAGAGTAATTCAGTTAGTTCGGATGATGATGAGGATAGGGGCTATTGGGAAGGAATTGGAGGCCCTGGCGGAAGCCGTTCCGAAGTCCGGTTGACGCCCGCGCAGGAAAAGCAATTCCAGAAGGCGATGTCGGACCTCCAGCCCAAGTGGTGGGATGGTAGATTCAATGATAGCGGTGTGAATCGCAAACTTGCTGCTGTTCGCATTCTGCGTGATAAAAAGGCTCTTCCGGAGCTTCTTGCCGCACTTGAGCATGAAAGTGCTTTCGTTAGAAAGGCTGTTGCCGAGGCGCTGGCCGTTTTAAAAGATTTCACTGCCATTCCTGTTTTGACAGTTGCTTTGGATAAAGAAAAAGACGGAGCCGTATGGTTTGCAATTGCGGAAGCTCTTTGGCAGTGTGGTGACACCAAGATAACTGGACGGTTGATTGCCGCGCTTACAGATGCTTCAGCCTATGTCCGGTCGATGTCCGCCGAGTTGCTTGGTAAACATAAAGAAAAAAATGCCGTTTCAGCGTTGATTGATGCATTGAAGGATGCTCCCACTAGCGCTGCTCGTGCATTGCGTGATATTAAGGACGATCGTTTGATCCAGTTGCAGAGGTATTTTGTATGGATCAGCTATGGTATGGGTTCCTACAATGCATTAGATGCTGAAGCAATCCAGGTTATCAAAGCCAATTTAGAGCGAGGTGAAGAGACAAAAGCTACATATGTGGAAGAGCAAGAACAGTCACATCTCGAAGGAGAGGATAACTCCGTTACGGATGAAGGTTGGCCTAAGGGGGGTGGGCCATTTCCTGGGCCTGGAACTGATGATAGGTATAAGGTTGTTGATGTCCCAGGTGAACTAAAGATAACTATCGTCCGCTCGGAGGCACGTAGTAGCATCCGTGCTGAGAATGGCGACAAGGCAGATGTCGCACCCTCTGAAGTCCGGACTGAGACGCCTGTTGTTTCTCAGGTTTCGTTGGCGAATACAAGTAGCTTGGGTACGAAGATCAGGGTAGCGCTTGGCGTGGTGGAGAAGATTGTTTCTCCGCTTGTTTCGAGCGCTCCGGCGTTTGCTGAGGAGATCAAGCCGCAGCTTTTCGTCGGTACTGCTCATTATCAGCAAGTCTCGGTGGTTCCGTCAGCTTTTGCGACCAAGTGGCCGGTGTTTGGCAAGATCATTAGCCGCTTCGCGACAGCTTCTACGGAACGTATGGTCATCGATCAGCGGCAGGGGATCCCGGACGCGGCAAGTGTTCTGCCTTTGGTGACCTTTGCGCTTTACAATGCAAGGTCCGAAGTGAGGCTCGCCTTGATCGCAGACGCTTCTGAGGTTGCTGCGTTCGAAAAGGAACTTGCGGCGTTGAGCGCGAAGGGAGCGTTACCGCAGAATTTTAAGGTGCAGGCATTCGGCGATGAAAACGAATTCGTCGGAGCTTTTGCCGGTTTCTATAATAGCGCGGCGCCGTTCGGAAAATCCGTGGCTCTTATTACGGATCGTGAGAATTCGGTCGTGACCCAAAAGATCGGTTCACGTAAGCATCTTTTGAGCGTGGTCGGTGCTTCTGATCCGCTGAAGCAAACCGCTTCCACACTTTTGGCGGCGGATAAACTACTGAATGAATCGATCTGGTCATTGGGCTATCACTTTGTGTCCGTGGAGAAGCTTGGTGGGCTGGAAGCCTTGATGGCGGAGCTGACGACCTATGTCGCGGCCCAGGCGAAGGTTCTGGCCTCTGCGTAGCGGATCATCCAAGGATCCGCACGCAGAAGTACCTATCCCTTGGGGATAGGTGCCTCGGCGTAATGTATTTGTTCAGGCAATTCTACCTCAAAAAGGGGACAGGCTACTTTTCATAAAGTAGCCTGTCTTTTTTTACGTCATTGCGAACCCGAAGGGTGAAGTCCGCCATAAAACATTGGACGGATCCGTCCTCTGGCGGACAGTCTGTTTTAAAAGCGAGATTGCCGCGTCGCAAAAATCGCTCCTCGCAATGACATCCGCTTCAGCTATTGACCCCATCCGCGTTGACAGTTATAATTCAAAATATATAGTCTCGACAGATCGTAACTCTCGATATATATTGAGACATAACAATGAGCGAGATACTCATATGACCCGACAGCTCGTGCAAAATATCTTCAGCGATCGTTCTTCTCTCATCCTTCGAGGGATGCTGGAGGAGCCGGACAGAAAATGGACGACCCTCGATTTTGCCAAGCGGGGCGTTTCCAAGGGGTTCGCTAGCGAGGTTCTGGCGAAGGCGGAGTCCTTGGGGTATGTGGAGCGGGTGCAGAAGGGGCCGGGAAGCTATAGCCGTTTGATCCGAAAAGAAAAACTCCTCAAGGATTGGACGAGCCAGTATTCCTTCGAGAAGAATCTCCAGACCTTTTATTTTTATCCGAAACCGGATCTTCTGAAAGTTTGCGTTCGCTATCTGGAAGATAAAAAGATCGCTTATGCCCTGACGCTTTTTAGCGCAAGCCGGTTGATCGAGACTTATGTTAAGGATGAGCGGCACTTCCTTTATCTTGACCTGGAGCGGGATCATTTTGCCTCCTTTCTTAAAGAAATGGAGATCCAGACGGGCCTTTTGAAACTCGTCCAGGGAGGCAATGTCTGTTTTGCCATGCCTTTTTACCGGGGCTCCGTTTTCAGGGACTCCAGGAAAATTAAAGGATACCGCGCGGTTTCGGACCTGCAGCTCTATTTGGACCTCATGGGATTTCCGCCCTCCGGACCCGAAGAGGCCGAGCACCTTGTTTCTCTTTATAAAAGGGAGGGAGGCGCTTTTGTCGGATCTTGAGAAGCTTGAATCCGGATTTCAAGAGACGCTGGCAGTCTTAAAGGACGTGTTGCCCGAGATCGTCGTAGTGGGTGGTTGGTGTCCTTATCTCTATGCCCGTTATCTTTGGAAGAAGCCGATCCCTGAGATCCCGACCACCACCGATATCGATCTGGGAGTTCTTGAGACGGGTACCCGGCGATTCAAAGTCACCGTTTATGAAAAGCTCAAGTCCGCCGGATATGCGCTGGAACGGATCTGTGAGGACGAGGAGCTTCCCGTCGAATTCATTTACCAGAAAAAGGCTGTAAAACTGAAGGTTGAATTTATCACTTCCTTTGAAACCTCGGATGATACCCTGAACCGCTTTCTCGGAAGTGAACTCGCCTGCAACAGGATCGAGGCTTTTGAGCTGCTTTTGAAGCAAACGGTGACTGTCCCGATCAAGGTCAAGAATGAATTGTTAACCGTCAAGGTGCCTACGCCCGAGATCTTTTTTTATCATAAGGCGATCACCTTTGTGATTCGTTCCGAAGGGTTCAAGCGGGACAAGGACTTGTTCTATGTCTATTTTATTCTCAAATTTCATCCCGATAAGGCGGCTCTTCTCGCGGCCTTGGCCGGTTTTGAAAAGGACGAATATTTCAACGCTTTTCGCGACAATATTCGCGAATATCTCTCTTCTAACGCTTCGCCCGGATATCTTATGTTGCGGCCATTCCTCCGCGGATGGATCGAGGAGGGAAGTATCAACGAAGAAATACGGAACACCTTCAAGGAAATCCTCAAGCTCTTCTGAGCCGACAGGCCTCGACTCATTGTCCGTAATATTGAAAAAAGCCATTGGATCTCACGCCTCTGCTTATCCTGATTGTTATTCCGTGTTTGTAAATGCGACGATTAGAGGTTCTAATCGCATCAGGATGTGAAGCGATTATGAGGCGATTGTGAAGCTCAAGGGGATTAGGCTTCGTTTCTCGCGGTGGTTTTTATTCCTCCTGTTGTTCACATCGCATCTTTTTCCACGCGCAAAATGAGGGAGAAATTTTCCGGCCATTTAAAAATACTTTTTAATGTGGTGATAAAATCGTTTATTCGGATCGATAATTCTAGGCTTTAAAATGGGCTGTTTTTTGAGCTCTCTGGTGCTATGAAGAGTTCAAAGGAATTCAAGCAAATATAATATTCTTTTAAGGTTTATCATAACACATTGATTAATAACGACTTATATCATTAAAAATTTTTTAGGTTTCCTTGACTAGAATGCATTCATTGTGTATATTTGTTTTGAGGTTAGTAAGTTCTTAAAATAAGTTTTATATAGACGTAGCTTCGAGTCCCAGAGAAAAAAAGCAATCCTAAATGGCTTGAAGAGAGGACGGCAATCCTAATGATTTCATGGCAAACACACAGTTTTAAACCGTGGCTCAGGACCGTTGCGCTTTTGACGGTCTGTGTGTTTTCTTTTACGTCCGTCGTCTGGGACGGCGGCATTAATAAAGCTTACGCGGCCGCATCCAATTCTCAAAATATTTCTCCGGTCGAAACTTTTAAAGCGAATGCCATTCTTTCTCTGATCGATCGTCCCGATCTTCCCGACAGTTATGGCACGATCAAGAGTTCCTTCAAAGGGAACCGCGAGCCGGTCATCCTTGCGATCCAGGATGCCCATATCAACGAAGAAGCCCAGCGCAATATCGGCAACATCCTTCGCTATTTTTCCGAGAAGTACCAGCTGGGCCTCGTGAACCTTGAAGGCGCCTCCGGAGAACTTTACCCCGAACTCTTTTCATTCTTTCCGAACAAGGATGCCCGCAAGAATGTCGCCGATTATTTCTTGAAGGAAGGACGTCTCACCGGGCCGGAGCATCTGGCGATCGTTGATAAGCCGGCGATGACCCTTTTTGGCGTGGAAGACAAAGACCTCTATGAAGAGAACCGGAAGGCCTATGTCGACGCGCTTCAGTTTAAGGATCGTGATGAAAAAGTTCTGGCCGAACTGGATAAGGTGCTCGTGGGCGTCAGCCGTTTCGTTTTTCCCGAAGAGTTGCGCGAACTGATCCGCCGCCGCGCCGCGTTCCAGGAAGGCGGACCGGAACTCGTTGCTTATGTTCGCTATCTAGTCGAGCTTTCCCGGAAGCATCATATCGCGTTGGATGAATATCCCCGGATGCATTCCCTGATCCAATTGGTCGATCTTGAAAAGCAGGTCGATTTCGATAAGGCCGAAAAAGAGACGGACCAGCTCATTAACGACCTCAAGCTCGTCCTCTCCCGCGAAAAGCTCTCCCGCTTTCTGACCAACACCGTTCACTTCCGCATGAAGAAGATGAAGCGCGCCGCCTACTATGGATATCTCCAGGATGAGATCGCGGGCGTGAGCGCGGCAACGACGGGAGAGGACCTGAGCGCGAAATACGCCAACGTCATGGCCTACATTCAATATATGAAGCTCTATGACGCGATCGACGTTTCGATCTTTGACGAGATCGAGTTCCTCGAGAAGACGGTCAAGAACAAGCTTTTCACCTCTAATGAGCAGGTCAAGCTCGACCACGTGCTCCGTATCTATGACATCTATTGCAAAATGTTCGATTTCACGCTGACCAAGCAGGACGCCGAGTTCTTTTATACCTATCAGAACGAGTTCAAATCGGAGACTTTCGTTAGTTTTCTCACACCGCTCATGACGCAGTATCACTTCACCTACGGATTGCCGTCCCAAGTGAAGATCCTCGATCAGGATCTCCCGCGAGTGGAGCGCTTCTATAAAGCCGCTCTTGAGCGGGACCAGGTGCTGATCGAGCGAGCGGTTGAGAAAACCTTTGCTACGGGTGCGAAGATATCCGCCATCGTCACAGGTGGTTTCCATACGCCCGGGATCGAGAAGTACCTTCGTGAGAAGGACCTCTCCTATATAGTAGTCGCGCCGCGCATCACCAAAGCGATCGATCAGGCCAAGGAATCCGCTCTCTATGACGCCGCGCTCCGCGAAACCCCGCTCCCGATCGAGAAGGTTCTCTCAGAGGCGTTCCTCCAGCCCAAGACCGGCGTCCTGAACGACCCCCGGTTTCAGTTATCTGCTGAGCACATGACTCCCACTCTGGGAGGTCTTATCGCAGGGGGGCAACAACTGTCGCTGGCCCGTTCCGAGATCCGCATGAGTATTGTGGCGAGTATCGCAGCCGAAAAAGATGCAGCGCTTGCATTAGAAGCGTTGAGAGGAGCCGCCAAGGTGCTTAATCCCGCCGCGAAGACGTTGGTGGACAGTGAATTCGCGAAGTTCGATGGCGCCTATGTCGATGGCAAGGTCGTTTGGATGCTGAATGGCACTCAGACGGCGGCGTTCCTGATCCAGAGTGCCGCGCAAGAACGCGGACAACGGGAAGTTCGAGTTGCCGGGGCGCAGGGAAAAACCCAGTCCATTCAGGTTGGGAGTGAGCGTTGGATCTATTATCCGAACATCAATCGCGATCTGGCGATGATCCCGCAAACGATCCTGGATCGTCACAATGCCCGGTTTGGCACAAGTCACGCCCGGATCGGCGATCTTGATGTGACGGTGGGGACGATCGCTTCGAAACCTCAACCGGGCGCGGTGAATGCTGAAGCTGAGGTTGCAGCCGTTCAGGAAAAAGCGATAGGTGAAGCCAAAGTCCAATCGGAGCAAGGGCGCATCGCGGCCAGTCTGAAGAGCTATTTAGCGGCAGGATTTTCGGTTCCCGAGGGGATTGATCTTGGCAAGACGAAGGATCTTACTTCTCAGGAGGTAGCCTTCCGCACAATTCTCCTTAACAGGAATCTAGATCAGAAGTTGACGGCTCTTAAAGAAGTTGGCACTGAAGGGCTTTCGCAGGCGACCATTCTTCGTCTTCTTCTCCGTTCCAGCGCCGATATGATCCGTCAGAAGATCCCGGCCCTGCGCGCGATCCCGGGAGTTTCGGTCAATGCGGTGACGGTGTCCCTTAGTATGGGGAGGATCCAGGAGCTTGCGAAAGAAAAGCAGTCTGTGGTCGCCCAGCCCGAAGCGCAACCCGCCGCACCCGAAGCCGCTAAATCCGAGGTCGTTTCAGCAGAACAAAAATTCACGGCGTTTTTAACGCCTTTGACACAGGTCACGGAAAATGTCCAACCGAGGAAAGTTAAATTCACATGGGTGTGGAATCCATGGAATGCGAGTCAGGAAAAGTTGAGGCAGGCGGTGGTCCACAACTGGTTTGATGGCGATGAGACGATCGCGGCGGAATATTTTCAGAAGGTTCGTGGTAAGGATCTCGATTCAGTTGATTGGCGTCTTGCGTACAACCAGTTCAAACGCACGCATGATGAACAGGTCGCTAGTGCGAAGGCCCGGGAAAGGCAGATCAAGGCGCAAAGTAAGACACAAGCGAAAGGGGCTCTGGGTGCGGTTCAAATGGCGTTTAACCCCATTATGGGAGCACTTGCGTTTTGGCATTGGCCGGGCATCGTTTTAAACTTTGTACGATTCTGGCCGGACAAATGGGGCCAGCGTTTCGGATTGTTCCAGAGCAAAACGCAGACGGTGATGCCTCTTGTTGAGGCTCTTTCGTTGCTGGACGGCGTGGCGTTGTTGTCGGAGCAAAAATACTACGGTGCGACCCATGAAGACTGGAAAGGAAAGGGATTTTTACACAAGATCGCTTATGCCGTTTTTCTGAAAGCGGATCTCGGCAAGAGGATCGTTCACGGCTTTAACTATGGAATGCCCCAGAGTGCTCTTGGAAAGACCTCCCTCAGTATCGCCCGTTCAGTTTATGCCTGGGGCATTGATCCCTGGTTCAATCCTCTGGCGAAGTTCATGGAAGGCCGGTGGAAGCTTGCAGCTCTGATGATGGTTGTGGGCGCTGGGGTGGCTCTCGGTTTCTCGCTTCTCCCGGCGGGTATTGCTTCCGCGCAGCTTTTTGCAGGATTTTTCGCAAAGGCCATTGTTCTGACCGCCGAAGTTCCTGTTCTGAGTGCCTTTGTTACGCTGTTGGCTAAAGCGCTCACGCTTCAGGGGCTCGCCGTGGCTATGGGAATGGGCGCCACTCTTGCCATGGAAAAGTATATCGGGCTTCTTAGTCAGCATTTCAGCGACAAAGCCATTCTTGCGAACCATAGATGGGTCAGCGAGGAGTCCCGGAAAGTTTTTGACGCGATCGAAGCGCAAATGACGACTTTCACCGCCGAAGGTTCCTCGACCCCCGTAAAATTGAGAGGGTTGCAGGCATTTCAGGTTCTTTTGACGGGGCAGGTTGTGATGCGGATCCTTTCGTTGATCGCGGAAGGGAAACTGAGTCGCGATGTGGCTCAGGACCTCGTGACGCTCCGCAGGCTTAACTTGATCCGGTTTACTTCTGACGCTCAGCGTGCGAAGTTTGATGCTCAGCTCGAAAGCCTTGGGCTTGTGTCGCAAGAGGGAGCTCCGGCTTTGTCTGTGTTGGATCGCGGAATTCTTCAGATCCGTTCCAGACTCGTTAGTATTTTTACAGTGTTTACCACGTGGGACCTTTTTAAGGCTTATCTTATGGAGTCTTACGCGGGCGGCGTTGGTATGGCCCTTGTGAATGTTGAGATCGGAACGCTTGCGGGCGTTGAAGTTCCTGATCATGCGGGAGCGGCTCCTGTGCACGTTCAAGGGTTGGCTTTTGATGCCCGCACGGACGGCTTTGTTCAGTTGCTCGATAAATCGGTATTAGGGGCGGCTAATTCTGGCTTGGAGTCCGTGGGTGTTGATTTCCGCTTTAATGAAAACTGGATGCTTGCGAGTCACGTCGTAGGTTTTGTCGAACACAAGATGATCTCGTGGGGGCATAAAACCCTTGATCCTGTTGTGTCGGGGTTTGCCGCTCTCGGGAATGGTATCCTGGAATCTATTTCGCCGACATCGTCGTTTGCGGTGACGCCTCCCGCAGATCTCATCCCGAAAGCTGCGGAGGAAGCTTCTCAAGCTACTCCGGACATGGCCACTTCCAAGACTGCTTCGGAAGCTGCGTTTAAAAAATTCACTGAGCCGGCAGGTGGGTCCGCTGAGGAGATCTCTTTGCAGATAAAAGAGACGCTTGGAAAAATAAAATTTGCGCAAGATGGTTTGGCGCTGAGACAAGAGATGGTGGTGAGCGGAAAGACAAGCGCTCAACTCAACGATGTTTACACGACTCTCTATCTAGAGGAAATACGTTCTTTGCAAGGAAAACTTGCCAAGCTGGAGGCGAGTGTTGGAAAAACTGCTGCGCAAGCTCCTGCGGATATGGCCACTCCGAAGGTCACTCCTGTAATCGCACCGGTCACTATTGAAGAACCGGCTAAATCGATCGTTGAGCCATCCAAAGAGTTTCCGGCGGTGGGCGCGTATCTTGAAAGTCAGACACTGCGAACACTGACTCGAGAAATGAAGCTCAGGCTTGCCGAGAGTGAGAAAGCATTTGCTAAGGAAGGCATGGAGCGGACGCCTGCGCTTCTCAATAAGTGGTTCCGTGATCAGTATCCCGGATTGATCAAAAACTTCCAGACTGAGGCGTCAAAATATCCTGAGCTTCTCGGTGTTCTGAAGGGATCTCCTTCTGCCGCAATGAGCGCGCAGTTGGGCGGCGCAAAACTTCAGACGGTTGCTGTTTCTCCGGACACCGGCTACTTTGGGACGAACACCAAAGTGCTCTTTCAATGGGTTGACGCAGGGTTCTCGAAGGCCGTGGTGAAGGTTGCTCCGATGGCGAAGCCTGCTACCGAGCCAGCGGTTAAAGCTCCCGCTCCGGTGAAAGAAGCTAAGGAACCGGTTTCCTATCAGGAAAGCGATGCGTTGCGAACTTATTCGGCCGATCTTCGAAATGTGATCGAGGTAGGTAAAGCCGCGCTTGCGCGAGAAGGGAAGGATGCAACGCTCTCGAACCTTAACGCCTGGATCCAGGCGAACATTCCTCAAGCGATCAAGAACTTTCAAGCGGAAGTGGCGAAAAACCCCGAACTCGCCGGCATCTTGAAAGGGAAGCAGCCTAGCCTCGAGATAGCCAAGAAAATTCCCGTGGGGCAGACGCTCACGCCTTTGAAAGGCGCCGGGGTCGACAATATTCTCGGGGGTAATACGCTGGCCGCTTTGGCCGTTATTTCAGGTCCCATTGCCATCGGCGAAAAAGCCATTGCAAAGATTGCCGCGCCAACGCCTTCCAAGGTCGCCGTGCAGCCTCTGACGGTCGTCGAAGCGCCCGCTCCTAAAGCTGAACTGAAGCCCGCTCAGGTTGCTGCGACACCTGCCCCTGAAACAGAGAAAAAAGCTGTCCAGAAGATCGAAAGGTCAGGGGTCAAAAAGCTTATCAAGGAAGCGGCCGTTTCCGGGCCGATGGGCGTCGCGGCAGAGGTCACCCGGCCCAAGAAGGACCTCCACGAGCAGCTTCTGAGCGCACGCGAGGCAGCCGAGGACCGTCTTGATACGCGTGTTGAGGAATATGCGGAGCGATTATCGTCTTTCCTTTCGGTTGAAGTTCTTCACCAGATCCGGCGTCAGGCGACCGGTGCGGATCGGAAGGGCTCCGACGAATTGTTGAAGAGAGCAGGTGTTATCAATATTCTCAGTGAGCGCTATGCTAAATCTCTCAACGATTACTTCAAAGATAAGTACTCGGACAATTCAAAAAAAGCCATTGATCCTAAGGTTGCTTTAAAAGAAGACACGGATAATCTGATCGCGCGATTCGGGGAATTCATAAAGGATCCGGAGAGTTTCCAGGGTATTCCGGGCGGGCCGCTCTCGCCCTCAGAGCTCGAAATCGTGCGCGACGTCTTTAAAATCGCTATTCCTTTGAGGGTAAAAGAGATCGGGGCTGGGAAAGTTACTCCGGCGATCCCGCTCGTGATCATCGATTCGCCCGAGTACAGGCCGGATGGAAAAGCGATCGGGTTGGATCAGCTTTTGAACAAGGCCGTCAATCATAGTATGACGGTGGGAGGCGCTTCCGAAAAGGTTGCGAAGGCGTTGGCCCATTATCACCGGAATGAACGCGGGGTGACTTTAAGCGTTGTCGCCCGTGCGGGTTCAGATTTTTTTAATGCTGCCCCTATCAATGCCGGTGTTGGTTTTGAACTAAAAGTTTCCATCTCAGATCCTTCGGCCAAGGTTAAGGACAACCTTGCGAAAGAGCGTGAGGATGAGGCTGAGTTGATGGTCCAACGGGTGGCGGCGGATACTGTTCGTGAAGTCCGGACCCATCTTAACAATTATTTCCGTTCCAAAGCGTTAGCAGAGGGTTTGAGGGATAATCTTGCAAAGGTTCGAATAGACGAGGAGAAAGCCAGGGATAACACAAAAACGGGTATGGATCCGGATGCTGCTGCCGCAATCGAAAGGGCGCGACGCGATCTCGAGTACGATCTTGAGGCCCGCGTTCAGGAACAGGCCGAGATCCTGCGTGCCATTGGCGCTTTGATCGGAGTCACGGAAAAAACGATCGTTTTTGATGAGGCTCTGGAAGGTGCTGGCAAGGATCCCGTAAATGCCGAGGAGATCCGCAAGAAGTCTGAGGCTCTGTTGGCGCGATACAAAGTGAGTATGGGCGGTGCAATGAATATGGATCGCGTGCTCGCTCAAGGGAAGTATTCGGTGGACGTGCTTGGAACCGCCTATAGGGAAGCTCAGGAAAAGATGGCCGTCTTTTTCAATCCTCGGATTTTTTTGAATTTTTCAGGGGCGGGTGATTTCCGGATCCCGCTTTCCTTTACGCGCGATCCCCAAACTCATCCCATGATCCATATGATCGCCCGCGACCGCGCGGCGTACCAGTACTTCCTGGATGCTCAAGGGATCGAGGCGAACCTGGCGGATCTGAAGGGGCGCGTCGAATCGGCCCAACAGGCGGCTCAAAGAGCGATCGCGCGTTTTCAGTCAGCTCAAGAGCTTATGGATCTGGAAAGGGAGCGTTTCAAGGAATCGGGTTGGGCGGAACGGTTCAAGTCGGCAGTTGAGAACTATAGCCGCGAAAGAACCGCCATGAACCATGCGTATCACGAGCAGGAGCGGCTCCAGATCGAGGTGGATCGCTTTGCGGCGGGTGTGTCCGGGACTCTTTCAAAATTCGAAAAAGATTTTGAGAAAGATAAAGAAAAAGCCAAGGCGGGTCAGAGCTCCAAACCGTTCGATGCGGAATATTTCACGCAGCTCGAGGCCAAGTTGGGGTCTCCGGGTTCTCCGACGTCGGTCGATGTGACGGATCCGAAGCGGAACCTGGAGCTTGGATCCAACGCGAACCTTCGTTTCGAGGATCTACGGGCCCGGGAGCTCCGGGAACGCATGATCCAGACGTTGAGTGCCGCGGGGATCAAATTCGTAGGGAAGGTCGATGCCCTGGATGTGAACCTTGACGGCAAGATCGATGACGCCAAGGAACGTGAGGTGATGATCGAGGATCTTCAGGACGCCGAGGCCGGTCTTTTTGATGAATTCGAGCGGGCTACGGCGCTTGCTGACCGGAGCGTGTTTCAAATGATTGGCGATCTCTTCCGGAGCAAACCTCGCGCTCCCGAGGTCATCATGACCGAGATCCAGAAGATCAATGGGATCAAGCATGAAGCTCTAAAAGCGATGCTTCCCGAGATCATGCGGGGTGTTTGGGAAGGTCAAAAAGAAGAGATCAAGGATCTCATGGATCAAGCCCAGGCGGTCCGCGATTCTTCTGAGACGACCCAGGATAGAAAAGAGCAGGCCGGGCGTGAGTTTGACGCATTGAAAAAGGTTCTTTCCCAGGTGAATGCGGATCTTGAAAAGCTAGGGCCGCCCAAGAGCAAGGAAAGACTGAAACTCGGCGGTTATTCCTTTGCGGGTGGGGGGATCGAATCGATCGGGATCTTTGACGGGGCCATGGGGGTCGGTTTCACCGGGACTTGGGATCCTGATCTTTCGGGGCAACTCGACTTTTTCTACCAGGCGCTGAGAGAATCAGAGCTCCTGGAGCAAGCTCACGCGCGTGAGTATGTCAAAAATATCCTCGACCAGCGTGATGCACTGGATGAGATCCACTCCCGTATCGTTTGGCTTGGCATGGGGATCGAAGATATGACCCGTTCTGAGAAGGTTCTGGTGATCGGTACGGCAAAGGGTGAGCGTCTCATTACCGTGACTTCGGAGGCGGGAGGCGGCCAGTATCTTGGAAGACTTGCGGACGGAACAAAAGTTCGCGTCAACGTTCAGCCAACGGAAGGTGACCGGCGCATCGTCGCGATCACCGATCTTTCCGGGAAGAAGCTGGATCTTGGGGGTTCCCCATTCATTCAGGAAGAGCGACCCAGAGGACTCTTGGTCTTGCTCAAAGATCAGTTGAACGGGTTGCGGGAATTGAAGCTACCTCTGGACGAGACGAAGGCAAAGAGAGACGATCTTGATATTCAGATCCGGTCGGGGACGCAGCGGCTTGAGTTCCTCCGGGATGCCAAAACATCTTTGGAGGATGCGTATGGCAGGCAGAAGCAGAAAATGCTCCGTCTGATGGGTCGTAACGTGGGTGAAAAGGGCGATACATTGATCTATACCCCCGCGGATGAGCAATCTTTTAGTGTGATCAAGAAGGACTACGTCACCCCGGTCAAGCAGGGTATGGAAGCATGGGTCGCTGAAACGGAGCGGCGCGCCTTTGAGCCGGAGATCGATCAGAATGTCGCGGATCAGAGGGTGCGGATCCAGTGGGCGCTCTGGAGCGCGGCGGAGCAGGCGAACTACAAACAACTCTATCTCATGTTCCCTTTCCTCTCTAACGCATCGGGCGACAAGGGTGTGGGCGAACTGGGGGGATCGGCGAGTCTTCGGCTCTATTCCGGAGCGCTTTCCAAAGATAAAGATCTTAACATCCAGATCGCGCGAACGAATCTTGGGGTCGTCTACGAAGATTATCAGAAGTTCCTACTTCGGGAACCCTTGGTCTATGAGAATCTTGGCTACCAGGTCAAAAACACCGTGGACCAAAAAAAGGAAACTCAACGTCTCCTTGGGGATCTCGATAGGGAAAATCAAGTCGAGTTCTCAGCGAAGCAGCAACGTGCGGTTACGGGAGCAGGAGAGGCGGATCTTTTTACGGCGATCGGAAGAGTGAATCGCGCGACCCAGGCGGACAATCTTCTGATCCATACGAGGAATGAACACCTTCGTTCGCGTGACCTTGCGGTGAAGAGCCCTGCGCGGGCCGGGGCTGTCTCTTCGGACGCGGAAAATAATCGGTTAAAGGACATGGGGATCCGGGGCGGTCGTTTGATCATAAGTCAGGATCAGGAGAGTTTCGAAAAATTCGTTGCCGCGAGCAGTGACCGTGTCGCAAGTTCGAACGAACGGCTCGCGCGCGATCTTTCTGACATTCAGAAGGAATACAGACTCTTGCGTCATGCCGGGGCGAGCGCGGAAGCGAGTAAGATCCCGCTTGGGCTTGGTTCGGGGGACGATCTTCAGATCGGCGTCCGGCTCACCATGGACCTTGTGGAAGCTTTGTTGAAGAGCGGACAGGCGGAGGCCTATGAGCTGAGGGCCAAACAGCTTGGCAAAGAGAACGAATATCGCCAGGACCTCAAGCGTCGTTTAGTAAGACTTGCGTGGCAGGATGTCCTGCGTGCCAAGGCTATTTTGGGGATTCGCGAGGAGCAGGCTCGTTGGCGCGAAAAGCTTAACGCAAGCGCGGATGTCGGAATGGCTAAGGAAGATCACACCGCGATCGACGGTGAGATGATCCGTACGCGTACCATGGTGGAGACGGCCAAACGGGACCTTAGCATTTCTGAGAATATGCTGAAATTTGTCGCGGAGATCCCGAAGGACGTCAAGATCGATGTCCCTGAAACGAAACTCCTGGACCAGGTTTCTAACGGGGAGGAGATCCAAGGGGATATTGTTCGGGACATGCTGAAAAGCGCTTTGGACGATCCCCGGTATCAGGCCATCATTGAAAACGTCAATGTGGCGGACGCCGCGATCAGGGAGGAGTGGCAGAAACGTGTTGGGACTTCCCAAGCGGGGGCGTTTTTAGGGACGACGCAGTCCCTGGGAGTCGAGGCTACGGTTCATTTGATCCATGCCCAGCAGGGCGCACTTCTGAAGCTTGAGGAGGCCAAAAAAGAGTTAGCCAAAGTGCAATCCGACCCTCTCCTGAGGTCCATTCAGTTGCAGGCTTTGAATGAATATGCGACGTTTGTCCAGAACCGGGTGCGCTTGCTTCAAATGGCGAATGAGTTCGCGATGTCCGAGACTTCAGCAACCGATGTTGTGAACGGTTACCGGGCCAAGGGGATCACAGGCACCAAGGTGAGAACCATCAATGAGGCCCATGCCGCCCTGAATCGCCTTGAGATCGATGCCTTGCAGCTTTCCGGCGCTCATTTTGAACTCAACAAATCCGTGATCAATTTCAAAAGCACGCTCGCCTTGATGAAACTCGGAGACGTGGCGAAGAAACTTGAAAGTGTCGCGCAAAAGACGTTGCCGGTGGAGACTCATCAACGGGATGCGTTGGAGAAGCTTGAGGCGGCTGGCAAAAGGATCTCTGAGGCGGCAATTGAGGTGAAAAAGATCGATGAGCAGTTGGAAGGCGTGTCGCCTACCCCCAAACCTCCCGTGGATATGATCAAGGAATTGAAGGATGTTTCCCAGGTGCTGGCCCGTGAACCGCGCCAGGATTACCGGGATCCGTCCGCGGCCGCTTATGAGCCTGCCGTGAAGGTGTTGTGGAAGAATATCTTCGGGGTGGACGACATCGCCAAGAAGGATCTGAATAAGGAGGACGGGAGGATCAAGGGGGGATTGAGCCCCGTGATCGTCGTCGAAGATATCTTTGTCAATCTGTTCAACGCCATGCAGTTGAATCCCAACCAGCGATTGGCCATGTTGGAGATCATGAAGGTGTTGTCCGAGCCCGGGAGCAAGGGGAATGCGTCGCTTCGCGACAAGTTGAAGGACCCGGAGTTTCTCAAGCTTGTGGATCCTGAGCAGGGAGTGCCTCGTGACGAAAAATGGGGTTTGCACTTTGCGCAGGTGATCGAAGGCCTTCTGGATACCGACATCATCGCGGCGATGTCTCAAAAGGAGGATGCCACGGAGCTGGACGAAAAAACGGATCTCCGCGTTCTGGGGGCCTATGTTTTTTACGCGGCGTCGATCCTGAAAGAATTAAAGCCTCAGGAGTTGAATCGCGTTGAGGCCTCAAAGGTCCCGGCGATGGTCCGGGCCCGTTTTACGGATCTTTTCAATCAGGGATTTTCTGAGCGGCTGGAAGTCCACTTCATTTTCCTCTCAAAGATCCTTGAAAATATTGCTGCCCAAAGCAAACAAAAGGATCGTGCCCCTGTCCGGATCGAATTCACCGATGCCGAGCTTGGTGTTTTGACCCGGGACGGTCTCTTCGCACGATTGGTCGAGACCCTTGATAAACGCGAGGATTTCAAAGGGTGGCTTGCCCGGCAGAAGATGGCTAATCCCAAAGATACTTTCTTTGCTCCGAAGGATGAGAAGGGGTGGAAACAGCTGAAGACTCGATTTGCCACGGAAGCGCTCTTCGATTGGTACACGTACACTCAGCGCCGGGTCAGTGAGGCGCCTTACTTTATGTTCTCGAAGCAGGTGAGCGAGCCCTTCCAGGATTTTGACGAGGTCCGTAAGATCGTCGGGCCTCTTTATCTTAAACATTTTGGTAGGGACTCAGCGCTCTACGGCGATATGGCCATGGGAAGCCTTCCCGACCTGACGGCTTGGCAGTTCATGAGCTTTATGGGCAAGATCTATAGTCCCGACAAAGCCGTGCGTTTCGACCGCCTTCGCGCGATCGCTCTTTTGGCCGACGAGATCCTTCAGAACGAGCGCGCTCGTATCAAGAAGGTTTATGAGTTGAAACCGGGAGAGCTGAGAGCGCTCCCTTCGGATGGAGTCATGCTGCGTTTTCTTGAGGCGAAGCAGAGACCCGATTCTATTCCTGATATGCGGGAGGTCGAGAAGGAGCTGATGAGCCTTCGGAATGGGCAGCTTTTTGGCGAGGTGATGTTCCGGACGATCAATACGCTGGAACAATATGCCCGTGGACAGGGTCTTGTCTCGAAGAGCGCTTTTGGAGCGGTCTTTCCCGAAGATCCCAAGATGTTTGACTGGTTAATGCTCAATGGTTTTTTTGTGGAGGAAGAAGGGATCAAGGGGCATCCCGCGGAGTTGACGGAGAAGAAGATCGCGGCCCTGAAAACAAAGTATCCTGAGACAGATTATCCTGGGCAGGCGGACCGGATCGTTGCCATGCTGCAGCAGGCCAAGCCCATGGGCTTAGGTCCCGTGCTGGACCAACTCGCCAAGCAAGGTCCTGGGGCGCTCAAAGCGGGTCCTTTTTCTGGTCTGAGCGACGATATCCATGATTCCTATCGCGCCATGCCTCGGATCGCGGATGCCCTCAGGAAAGGGCTCTATCCGAAGATCGACATCAAGACAAGCCGGAAAGATCGCGGCGTAGTCACCGCGTGGTATGAGAATGCGCGATATAACGAACTCAGTCCTGAATCGATCGAAAAATGGATCGAGATCTCGTTCAATATGAATAAAGCCCTTGGGAAAGACGGCACTGGGCAGATCACCAATGAAACCCAAAAAGAGCTCGGGACGCTTTTCGCCGTCGCGCGCGAGATCGCGACGAAACCCTCCGCGTGGAAAGATTTCTTTAATGCGGATGGTACCCCTGTCAACAAGGACAATATATGGATGCTCTTTTCAGTCCTTCTGAAATCGGAGGAGAAGGGGAAGGCGAATCCCGTGTTGGACCAGTATTTGAAGGATACTGATGGCGACGGGGCTTATAAGGCAAAAGCGAACAATCCGCGTGCCCAGGTCGGCGACCAGGTGATGCTGGCCCGGGATTTGACCTTGAAATTGGCCGGCGTGGACGAAGAAGGCTCCAAGGGCGACGCGATCAAGAAGGAGAACGGGGCCGCGGGTTATCTGGCTGAAGCCAAAAAAATTCTTGATAAACGAAAAGCCATTTATGAAATCACGAATCCCAAAGGTGAAGCGCCTTCGGTTGCAGTTTCGACGCTCAAGGTGAGGGCGGATGATCTCGATGCGGAATATACGACGATCCACCGGCTTTTTGATCGCGATGGAAAGTTGGGTCTCGAAGAATACAAAAAACAGGTCGCAACTTACTACGATTGGGTCAACACCGTTCTCAAAGCCAGGGCGAATGTCGGGAACGATTTGATAAATGCTTTCAAGGAAGATGGGAAATACAAGACATTACCCTTTTGGATGACCGAGCAAGAAAAAGGTCGAATGCTCAAGTCGATCGATGACCTCTCGACAGAGCCTTATACGGTGAACGAGGCTAAGGCGTGGGTGGAGGAGCAGATCCGTTGGGGCCTCGCAAAGACGGACAATGCCGAAAATGCCAAAAAAGATATCGAGAGACGGGTGGAAGTGGAGATGTATCTTCAGGCGGCCAATGATCTTTACCCGGTTATCGACTCCGGGAAACCGGGTGTTGAAAATGATGGAAAAGGACAGCGGCAGTTTCTGACCCGGGGAGAATTGGCGTCCTATTCCCGTGTCATTATGCTTCGGGAAAAACTGGATGCCATGCAGGAAAAACCGGATACCCAGCAGGTAAAACCGGATGCCGAGAAGAAGGAAACTGAACCGGCATTGCAGTTCTACGCACGACTGTTGACCGGGCGCGGATTGCTCGCGGCGGCATTGGATGGGCGTGAATTTAAGGACCCTGATGGGAATGAACTGAATCCCTATGTACCCCAAAAAGGCATAGATAACAAATTTGCCTATGATGGTATCGTGCGCGATTTTTCGGCGGAGATCGCCAAGCGGCTAGAAGAATTCGGATTTGTCGGCATCGGTCAGGATGGGAATCCGACCAAAGACAACAGAGCAACCATCAAAAGTAAAGATCTTGTCCGATGGGTCAAGGAAAATCACGCCCGCTGGCCGATCGAGAAGATCTTCGGGAATATTTCACGGGACCTTGAAATACAGGACCGGAACGCCGAGGGGTACCGGGGGGCGAAGTTCTTTCCGAAAGAAGCGGGTGCTCTCGAGCGGCGTATTTATGACTGGTTGGCGGATGCGGCGATCCTGGAAGCGGTGCTTTATGAAAGGTACGGGACTTTCTCCGCGCCCGAAGCGCTTCCGGGGCTTGTTCGAAGCGCCCGGGGCAATGCCTTGACGATCCGGGAAAGACCTGGTTTTAAGATGGAAATCCGGGAGCGGCAGGCGATTCAGCATCTTCGTGACAAGTACGAGACCGAGCTTTACATGAATATCGATACGCGGACGGCCACCCGGAAGATCCCTGAGTTGAACGGCCACACGGCCGAAGAGGCAAGGGACTACCGGTTCCTTTATCGCCAGATATTGGGCGTGGATCTGCCTGCGACGATCGGCCCTGAAGCGGATAATGTTTTTGGGATCAAATGGGGTTTGTCCCAGTTTTCAAATTTGACCCAGGTTTTGAGTGCCCAAGGGTACACCCCGGCGCAGATCGAAGCGGCCCAGTTCGAATTCATGATCGCGATGAAGGACGCTCGCGATGCGTTTATCCGCGCCACTTACGGTTCCTCGCCCGACGTTTCGAAGGTTCTCGACCCAGCGGCGCTGGCGTCGCTTGATGCCAGGATCAAAGCGTTCGTGGATCAACAGGCCGCTTGGTTCATTCAGAACTACTCGAAACAGAAAGCGCGCATAGCGCAGGAGCGCGACGGGACGCTGAGGAACAAGGAAGGGGAACTCGAGAAGAAACGTCTCGCACTCGAAGAAAACCGGCGCAAGTTGTTGGCGGCGACAGCGGAAAGGTTTAAGACAGAGACTTATGTCTTGGTCGCCAAAGAGACCGTTCAGCGCCTGGCGGATGCCTTGACGAAAATGAATGAGAACGTTCCGGAACTCAAAGCGAAGCCCATCGAATTTTCTCGGAGCGACCTGATGTCCCTTGCCGGGGAGATGTTGCGGTCCGGATACTCCGAGACCGAAATCCTGATCATGAACGGCTACATCATTCCGCAGGTGGCCCAGGACATGGGACAGGCGGCGGATATCGATAGGATCGACATCAAGAATGCGGTTGGCGAGAGGGATGTGAGCGCCGAGAAGGACATGAAAGCCAGGATCCTGCACCGTGCCCGCCAGATCCTTGATCGCGCTCAATTCCAGAACGGTGAAGCGATCCCGGCCGTATTGCTGGAGCGCATCAAAGTCGTACGCGAGGAGTTTATGGATGTTCAGGATCGGGAAACGAAGGTGAAAAAGAAATTTGCCGACATCCGCGCCATGCTTTCCGAGACGGAGTGGAAAGAGCTCTATGAAAGCGAGAAAGAGCTCAAAGACCAGATCCAGAGGATCGCGGAAGACAGTCACAACCGTTCGATCCCTTCAGAGGCTGTTGAAAAGTGGCTTGATCTCGGGATCCAGATTTACAAGGACGCGAATGCCACGAAAGGCGCAACTCCGGATATGAAGAGGGTCCTTTTTGAGGCGGACAGCCTGTTGAAGCTCGGGCTTGCCGCACAACCGGATCCTTATCCGTGGGCAGAGGGGACGGAAAAAGATCTTGTGAGCCAGACGCTCGGCGCTTTCCTGGGTGAGGAGGGAAGCCCGATGGATCCGTACCAGCTCCGTCCGAAAGGTGTTGATGCCGAGAGTCCCGAAGCTGCTAATTACAGCCGGGCCGGTTTTGTGAAGTCTGACAAGGATTGGTTTTGGAAATTTTTCAATCTTGGCAGAAATAGAGAAATAGAGAAAAGCCTCGAGTCCGCGCAGGAGGCGAAATGGGCCGAGAATCCCGAATTGAAAGAGAAACAACGGGAAGCCCTTGAAGCCCGTATTCAGGCCATGCTTGAGGCGAATGCCATTACGCCGCTCGATCTTTACAATTTCATGCAGAGGGTGAAAGAGAAATACCAGAAGCTTTTGGACGCCTCCTATCAGGCCAGTCAGGAATCGAGCCTGCAATCCGATCCGCGGCCGAAGCCCAAGCTGGAATCACCGCTCTGGCTCGCGCTTCTTGAGGATCTCCAGAACCCGGACCCGGCGAAACGGATCGGCCTTTTCGAGATTCTCACCTCCCATATCCCCGCCGCGGAAGTCAAAGGAAACGACCCGACCGTGACGGGAAAAGTTCTCATTCCTTTCATTCCCGAGACGGATATCAACGGACGCGATCAGCTCGTGACAGACAAATTCGCGGCCTTGACGCGCCGTCTGAACATGGACTTTATGGAGCAATACAGCGCCCCTAGACGTTACTCTCAAACTGACATCGCGGCAGAGGAGAAGGCTTTGCGCGAGCAGGGAGTGAGCGAAACAGATATCGCGGAGAAGGTCAAGGCCATGCGCGAGTTCGCCGAGAGGTCTTTTTTCGCGGACGCTATTAATTTTGAAGCGGGGGAGAAAAAGCTCCGCATCCCGGGGACTGATCTTGAGATTCCTCTCCCCAATTTCAACACGCCTGAGGCTCCCCTGCAGCAGATCTTTTTTTACGCATTCATGGGCGCCTTTATTGCGTTTTTTTTCAGACTGATCTTTAAAAGGTCCAAATATAAGCATCTTGAAAAAAAGGTCGCTCTCACCGTTCCAACAGGACGGGCCGAAGGGCAGTCGACCAAGCGGTCTGAGGTGCGTGTGGAGGACCTTGACGCAAGAGCGCAAGCAAAGCTGAAAAAAGAGGCGGAAGTCGGCGACTGGATCAAGAAACGTCAATGGGCAGATATGCGCCTCAATGTTGGGAAGGCTCTTTATGGGTACTCGGACCTCGTGCTTGTTTTTTGGTCCATGGCGGTGATCACCCCGTGGGCTGGCGCTGTCGCGGCAGTTCCCATCGCGATCTCCATGCTGGCCTATAAGTTCTTGTACAACAGTCTCACCGAAACGTTCTGGTCGACGATCCTGGCCAGGCCGAAGGGTGTTGCGTGGCTGACGGGTCTTGCGGCCCTCTCGATCACGGTTTCTGGCTTCTGGGGTGGAGGTTGGGTTGTGCTTTTCGGATGGTTCGCTCTTAATTATTGGGCTTTGCCCCTTGTGGTACTCCCATACGTTCTTGCCATATGGATCGCACTCGACAAAAAGAACGGTCTGATCGTCGACGACATCGATTCTACAGGGTGGGAGATGTCCGAGAAGGAAGTCAAATCGATCATGACCGAGATCCAGGCGATCCACGCCGAAGAGAAGGCGGGGACCCTTTCGGGGGATGTGCTCGCTAAACGGAAAGGAGAACTCCAGGCGAGGATCCAGGTCAAGGATATGAACGAAGTTCTTGGGGAGCATCGGCCCAAGGATCTTCCCGAGGGTGTCGACTACGAATTTAGAGATGGTGAGCTGACGCTCTATGTTCAGCCGTGGCTTTTGGATTACTCCGAGCCCAATGACTGGCCCAAGGTGATCGATTCTCTTGCAAGGATCCTTATCGGTAATAATTTTAGGCAGACTCGCGTGGTGCTCCAGGCGGGGGCCCGGGTTTGGGGCGATGCCGAAATGAAAAAAGCGGCGGCCCTCCAGGAAATGGCAAAAGTTTATTGGCCCTACTTGGGCGACAATGATCCCGGAAGGGGAAGATTTGTTCCGGGTCATGAACGTATGATGATCGTCTATATGCCTGCTTGTAGAAAGCCTGCAAGAAATGTGGAAATGGTGGGTGCGTTTACGGGATGGGGGAATGACGGCACGACCCCTCAAAGCGGCGCGGGGGCCACTCTTGAGGGCGCCGACGAAGCAGTTACTGTGCATGTCCGCAATGGACGGGCTTTTATTATCGGATCCAAACTTGGCGTCAAGACTCATATCAGGAAAGGCGCTGAGGCGTTGAAGGTTTCCTTGAGGGATCCTTCCAAAAAGGCGATCAACGACCTCGTGATCAAGGATCTTATAGATAATGAGTGGGTTACGGCAAAGAATGCGACCGCGGAACAACTGACCGCTGCAATTAACCGTGTTTTTGAAAGCGGTAGTCTTTACGATGAAGTCGTTGGTGTAGAGAATGGTTTGAAAGAGCCTTCCAAGGCATTGCTTGAAGCGCATCAAGCGCATAATGTTGCTGAATGGCAAAGGGCGAAGGACGATGTGGAGAGTGCTCTTGCTGATTTGGAGAATGCTAAGGCTGCGGCGAAGGTGGCGCCTGAAGCAGAAAAGAATGAGAAAAACAAAATCGTAAAGGAAAAAGAAAAGAATTTTGAAAAACAGAATAAGCTGTTCATGAGCTTAGATGCAAAATGGAAGATCCGAAATTGGATCTTGATCAAAGAGGCTTACTCCCCTGAGATTCGGGACATTGTCGCACCCTATGAGACATATGTCCCGACACTTAACGAACCGTTCTTCCGCGGGACTGCGACCCCTGATAGGGCATTTGTTCCGTATGGAGAGGTAAAAGATACGCTTGCGTTTCAGGACCTTCTTCCGAAGAAAAAGGCTGATGGGACATTTGAATTAGACGAAAATAGCGAGCCAATCCCGAACGTTCGTTACTCTACGACGGTGGATGGATCGAATTTTGCGTTCGCGGGCGCCTCGGTATACTTCACTCGTAATCTCGCGAGACGTCCCGACATCGGTATCCTTCAGGGAGCCACGTTCTATGATAGCGATGAGGCAAGCATGGGATGGACGCAGGGCAAGGCGATCCACAAAATGCTGTTCCGGACCATCATGTTCGCGGCGGCCCTGGCGAACTACAATCGCGCTTTTGGGAAATATGTGGTCATGACTAAAGTTTCGCGCCGTATGTCCGCGCAGACAAAGGGATTCGTTTGGGGGCCCTACCGTACACGAACGGGGCTGTTGGATGGACTTTTGTTTAAGCATTTGGACACATTAAGTGAAAGCGCTATTGTGAGTTTGGTAACGCCTAAGGAAGGCGAAAATACTCCGCCCAAGACCTTTAGCCTCAATTTGACGGGTGATAACGGACTTGGCGGAAAGGTGAATGGTGAAGATGAGATCGTCACTGCAACGCCTGCGGACAGTTGGGAGATCGTTCGTTTTGCGCACGAAAAAATGGTCCGTATCCAGGGCTATAAGGATCGGCAGTCAACGTCTTCCGGATTGTCACGGTTCTTTTACCGTCTCTGGCATTTAAGAAATATGCCTTGGAGCGTTCAAGCGCTTGATAACTTGCCGTCAAAATTCTTTGAAGATCTCGCGAGCATCGAGCCGCCTTTACAGGGGGTTAGTACAACTCTCCTGGTTCGTGCGGACGGCAAAGGGCTCATTGGTGATGATCGCGATATGAATTTCTTGACCTTGCTCCAAAAAATGGAGAAGTGGTTGAAATCTAATGACATTCCTACGACTTGGCTGAGATTGTTTGGAAGAAGTTTCGCCAGAACCAAAGCGCCAAAATTTTTTGATGATAAACCGATCAAGGGAATGTTCAGTAATCCATTTTGGCGATTGACACTCGGTATTATGCTTTTTGCAGCGCTTGTCCCGGGCGTCTATGGTGTCATCGCTGTTCTGGGTGCCCAATGGCTCGGATTGCTCATTCTAACAATGGTCTTTGTTCCGTCACTATTTGGAGCCATTGTGAACGGGCTCGAACGTTTTGGTGTTAAGGGTTTTGGTGGTGAAGCTCGGGCTCCGGGCTCTGGCAGGAGGTTCTTGGAAATACCGATGGATTTGCTCAGATGGATCGATGAGAAAGGGGGTACGACTTATCTTACTTTTGTTCTGGATATTATGGATTTCATCGAAGCGACTGAGGATTTCTTCCGTTTTCTGCACAAGGTTGATTCCCCGGGGGCTCGTCCTGCCGATCTGACCGCTAAAACGGAAGCTATGAAGGAATATTGGCGGCCCAGCACGGTTCGGCGCGGGCTTCTTGTTGGATTTACGGCTGTTTTCCTGCTATTTGGGATAGGACTCTCGCCGATCATGCCGCCTTTGGTGATGAGCTTATCGGGCGGTATTATCGCTATTGTTGTCAGCATTGTTGCTTTTTGGATTCCGATGTTGCGCACGACACAACAACCTACTGAATATAAACATCGGTTACAGCAATATCTGAACCAGTATCACAAAGATAAATATGGAGACGGTAAGGCATTCATCAAAACGGCTGAAAGCAAGACGCCAAAGCTTTTTTTTCAAATGTGGGCGGATTCTTATAAAAGATCCTGGCGTGGCGCCGCGGTCGGTTTGGTCGTTGGATCCATCATCGTTCTGGGGATCATATCCGGAGTTGCCGGTTTTAGTATATTGGGTTTGTCCGGTGCTCTGGTCTTTAAATACGGGATGGGAGCAGCGGTAGCTGGATTCGTGGGATGGTTTTTAAGAGAGGTTTTTCGCGGAGATAAAAGGAAAGAATATGAGGCGGTTGCCCTCCGGAGGATCGGATCATCTCTTCTCTTGGCATCTGGAGCTTTGATCACCGTGGGCTTTGCTTTGCCCCTTCTAGCGGCTGTGGTGCCTTTCTATTACCTTCCGCTCACGATGCCGCTTTGGTTTGCTTTCTTGGCCAAGCCTGTGGCGGACTATTGGGATGGTGTTCTGATGGAGGCGGGAAAAGCCGACAGACGCTCTATGTATCGGGCGGTTGCCGCATTGGGTTTGACCTTTGGGATGATTTACTCGCATACTCTTCAGAGTCTCTTCGGGTACTTCCATCAGCATTTTGATCCGAATACTTTCTTTGTGTCAGTAGGGTCTGGAGTCGGCGGCATGGACGGAAGCGCGCTTTTCCATCTGGCACTTCAAGGCAACGATCCCTGGATGATGGGATGGGCGACTTTTATTATTGCCAGCACTTTCATCCGTCTTGCTGGCGGGTTCGTGGAGTGGCTGAGATCCAAGATGGCTCAGAAAAAAACACAGGCGGGCGCACCTCCAACCGCGCCTCCTGCCACCAATGCTCCGGCAGCTCCTGCAACATCTCCGGCTGCGCCGGCGGCTCAGGAGAGCGATCGTGTGCAGACCTGGCAGAAGAGCCTCGAAGTGTGGCGAGCGGAGGAGGCATCGACCGTCGACAAAATAGAGGCTTTGGCGGCTCAATTGCAAACGACTCAGCGTGACTCCAAAGAGTGGAATGAGATCATTGCTAATAAGAGTTTTTCGGAATCTGAACTCTCCAAGATCAGGGCCAGAATATCGCAAGCCGAAGCCTCCATAGGGACTAAGCGTTCCGAGGTCCGCAATGTCCCCAGCGCCTCCGCCCGCTCCGAGATGCGTACTGTGGCGGCGTATTTGGGAGAGACACGTATCACGTTAGGTGAACTTGCTGATAGCTTCAGGGGTGTTCTTTCTGTTGAGAAGAGCGGGGACGGTGATTCGCTGATGCTGATAAGGGCGGATACCGGAGCCGAGCTTCGGATTCGTCGGGTGATCGAGTATGGACAACCGTGGGACGGGAGGTCTCTTGTTATCGGGAACCGTCTTTATGAGTTGCAGGGAGGGGAGAGCCCCGAGGTCGATCTTTATGAGTTAGTCCATAGCGCGGATCCTCTCCAGGCGCTCGGGAACCAGGAACTTCTCGATTTCGTCGGTTTGAAGACGCCTTCTTTAGAAAAAACTCCCGCTTCAAAAGAATCGGGTGTTCGCGTGGTTCTTTACGATTCATTGAAGGATCCGCTCAGCCGGATCGCCGAGCCGCATCGCGTAGGGGAGCCTATTTCGGAGAAAGCGCTTGAGGAAGCACGGGTTTATTTTAAACAGCATCCTTATTCTGTGGATGAGGATCGTCAGAGCACGATCGTTCGTCTCCATTATTTGGCGGTGTTGTCTCAGAGTAGTGTTCCGGCGGGGGGTTCCCGTGAGTCGGTTCTTAAGGATGGCATTCTGTTTACGAATGAGCTGGAAAAACTGGCAATGGAGAACAAGGATGTAGAGATTGCGACGTGGATCGAGGAGGTTCTTTTCTCATCGTCCCTGCTCGTTATTCGCGAGGTTCCGGGGAAGGCTCAGGCTGCGGAGCTGTTGCTGACGGATGATGAGAAGCGTCATTTGGATACCCAGACCCCTTTTGAGATCACGAGCGCGGAGACCTCGAGTGACGAGTTCGATCATCTTCAGGCGATCTTCGCGGAGGTGGTGAGAGCGGGCAAGATCAAGCCTTTCTTTATCATCAATATCCAGAATTTCACTCCCCGGACTTACCTGGCTTACGTGAGTTTCTTGCGCGAGATGTCCAGGAAATTCAACGGGAACATTACCTTCTTCCTCTCGATCCAGTCTCCGGGTGTGAACCTTCCCGGGGAAGCGAAACCGTACAAGCCTTTAGATCATGATCTTCCCGGAACTTTTACATCGCGGCGGCGTGTTCTTGAGCGTATGGGTAGGGATTTTTATCTGGAAGAGTATACGGCCAACGTCTCAGACGGTGGCGAGAAGACCCGCGCGGCCAATGCCGGGATCCGGTTCGAGCACTGGTCGAAGACCTTGATGGCGGAGGGGATGACCTTCCTTGAGGGGAACATGCTGACGGGTGGGGTGATGTGGCTCCTTCTTCCGAAACTGGGTAAGGGTTTTAAGTTTTGGCTCGCGAGTGATGGGCGTATCCGGTTCGGGAAGATCCATCTTGGCGGAAAACCTCTGTCAGAGCTCCCGGCTGATTTTCAGATCGCGGCTGCGGGTCCGGAAGCTTTGGTGTTGAGCGCCAAGGATCGGGATGCTCTGGCGCAGCTCCGTAGTCAATTTGCTTGGGATTCACCGGGATTGAATAGCAATCCGACGTTCCAGAAGATCTGGTCTCGGGCGGTAGCCAACATCGCAAGACGCGTGCTGACACAGCGCGGGATCTATGTGACGGATGCGGCGGGAGTGATGCAGGATTTTCGTGAGAAGCCCAATGAGAAAGCGCTCGTGAAGCTGGCGTACGATCATTCCTCGAAGGGGGAAGACGCCAATGTGATCGAGAACATCTTCTTTGTGATCGAGAAGGCGGACACGAGCTATCACTTGGTGGAGGATTTTAACAAGCAGAGTGTTTACGGAAAAGACGGCCGCCTGGCCCGTATTCCTGTGAGCGTTTTTGAGAC
The DNA here is from genome assembly GCA_043803685.1 of Candidatus Omnitrophota bacterium. Classification (GTDB taxonomy): domain Bacteria; phylum Omnitrophota; class Omnitrophia; order Omnitrophales; family Aquincolibacteriaceae; genus Aquincolibacterium. The sequence continues at coordinate 6,749 of JAZDJU010000059.1, read as the reverse complement.
GGTGTTTGGCGGCTTTTTCCCGAAGGATGGACAAAAGCCGGTTGTGACATTGCGCACCCGTCCGATCGTTCAGAAACATGTTGCCAAAATCTACGGGATCTCGTACGGGGAAGGGAGCGTTGTCAGCGATATCGCTGGACTGGAGCAATATTTCCTGATGTGGGAACAGTATTTGAGGGATTATGCCGGTTCCAAGGAGATCGAGGTCAAGAAGACGGATGGTATTACGGTGACTTATAACGGGAATCCGGCGGACCTTCATTATCTCCTAAGGAACGTGGAGTTTTCCGGGACAGGGACGGTGGAGATCGGCGAGCATGTTGTGATCGAGAGTTCGAAGATCGCGCTTCAAGGTGAAATGCTGAGCATCCCGGCGAGAACGAAGATCATTGATTCCAGTGTGAAGGGTCCGATGGAGTTTCATGGGGAGGGTGGCGTTGTTCTTGGGGTTGATTTTGAGTCTGGAAAGGTCCAGGAGATCAATGGTTCCACGCCGGACAGGCTTGTGGTCTATGGCGATGAGACCCTCTCGACGCTTCAATATGCGGATGGGACGAGTTACCTCACACGAATGGTCAATAGTATTCCCTACAAGGCGGAGGAAGTTAAGGCTAGCGAAAGTTCTTTAGTGGTCCGCAAAACGCTTCCTAAGATCGTGGGGGGGTTCGAGAGATGGTCCTTGATCGAGAGCCGTTTAGGGATCAAGGATGAATTTGAGGCCGCGATGGAGCGGCCTTTATCGGCCTATATCAGTGGTCCTCTGGATTGGCTTGAGCTTGTAAGTTTGATCTTTAGTGAGGATATTAGTGATGAGACCCGGGGGAAGGTGCAAAAGGAAATACTCAAGATCAACGGCTCCTCCGCACTTTCGCCGGTCCAAAAGGGACATGCGATCGCCAAAGTGATCGCAGACATTCCGTCGGCGCGACTGACGAAGACGGATCTCTCTCCACTGTTAGGGTCGGCTAGTGCTTTGGTGGGTGTGACGAATCCGAGTGTGTTGCAGCCCGGGATCGAGGCGATGTCGCAGCAGAGGTTTGTCCCGCAATTCCGGGATCTGTTGAATAAGTCGGGCGTTCGTTACGATGAAGTCAAAAATCTACAGATGGGTGAAGCTCTGTACAAAGCTTTTTCGGCCATGCACCCGCTACTCTTGGGAATTCCCGGCATTTCAACCTGGGAAGATGTTTATACCCTTTCTTCTGGGAAATTGCTCGAGAAGACGCAGGCGGCAGTTCAAGCGTTTGTGACTAAAAAAGAGATGGCTGGTGAAGAGGCTGATAACAAGGATTTGGCAAAGCTCACTGCGACGATTGAGAAGGAGCATCGGAAAGATCTCATTTCGTTGCCGTATTTGGGTGGAGGGCGGACTTACAAGAAGGCCAAGGGCGATCTTGGAGCGCTCAGGATGCAGTTAGCGACGACTGCGGTGCGCAATCCCATGGGGGATGTCTCAGCGGTTGGCGGGGCTCGTTCCGAGATGCGCCAGGTGGCGGCGTATTTGGGAGAGACTGGGATCACGTTGGGTGCGCTTGCTGATAGCTTCAGCAGTGTTCTTTCGGTTGAGAAGAGTGGGGACGGGGATTCGCTGATGCTGGTGCGCATGGATACGGGAGCCGAGCTTCGTATTCGTCGGGTGGTCGAGTATGGAAAACCATGGGATGGGAAGTCACTTGTGATCGGGAACCGTCTTTATGAGTTGCAGCAAGGGGAGGCCTCGGAGGTCGATCTTTACGCGTTGGTGCATAGCGCGGATCCTCTCCAGGTGCTCGGGAACCAGGAACTTCTCGATTTCGTTGGGTTGAAAACGCCTCCTTTTGAAACAGCACCTGTTTCTCCGAAAGAATCGGATGTTCGTGTCGTGCTTTATGATTCGCTGAAGGACCCGATCAGCCGTATCGCGGAGCCGCATCGTGTGGCAGAGCCTGTTTCAGAGAAAGCGCTTGAGGAAGCCCGGGTTTATTTCAAGCAGCATCCTTATGCTGCGGATGAGGATCGCCAGAGCACTATCGTTCGTCTCCATTACTTGGCGGTGTTGTCGCAAAGCAATGTTCCGTCGGGAATGTCTCGTGAGGAAGTCCTTAATGACGGCATTCTTTTCACGGACGAGTTGGAAAAACTGGCGATGGGGAACAAGGATGTAGAGGTTGCGACGTGGATCGAGGAGGTTCTCTTCTCATCGTCCCTGCTTGTGGTCCGGGAGGTTCCGGGCAAGGCTCAGGCTTCAGAGCTGTTGCTGACGGGTGAAGAGAAGCGTCATTTGGATACGGAGACACCTTTTGAGATTTCGAGTGCCGAGACCTCGAGTGACGAGTTTGATCGTTTGCAGGGGATCTTTGCGGAGGCCGTGAGAGAAGGCAAACTCAAGCCGTTCTTTATCATCAATATTCAGAACTTTACTCCCCGGACGTATCTGGCTTACGTGAGTTTCTTGCGCGAGATGTCCAAGAAATACAACGGGAACATCACGTTCTTCCTCTCGATCCAGTCCCCGGGTGTGACTCTTCCCGGCGAGGCGAAACCGTACAAGCCTTTAGATCATGATCTTCCCGGAACCTTTACATCCAGGAGACGTGTCCTTGACCGGATGGGCAGGGATTTTTATTTGCAGGAATATACGGCGAACGTCTCAGACGGCGGCGAGAAGACTCGCGCGGCCAATGCCGGGATCCGGTTCGAGCACTGGTCGAAGACCTTGATGGCGGAGGGCATGACCTTCCTTGAGGGGAATATGCTGACGGGTGGGGTGATGTGGCTCCTCCTTCCGAAACTGGGTAAGGGTTTCAAGTTGTGGTTGGCCAGTGACGGACGTATCCGTTTCGGGAAAATCCATCTTGGCGGCAAGCCGTTGTCGGAACTTCCTTCTGATTTTCAGATCGCTGCTGCGGGTCCGGAAGCTTTAGTGTTGAGTGCCAAGGACCGGGATGCGCTTGAGCCTCTGATGAGCCAGTTTGCTTGGGACACAGCGGGATTGAATGGCAATCCGACGTTCCAAAAGATCTGGTCTCGAGCGGAAGCCAACATCGCAAGACGCGTGTTGACGCAGCGCGGGATCTATGTGACGGATGCGGCGGGAGTGATGCAGGATTTTCGTGAGAAGCCCAATGAGAAAGCGCTCGTGAAGCTGGCGTACGATCATTCTTCGAAGGGTGAAGACGCCCAGGTGATCGAGAACATCTTCTTTGTGATCGAGAAGGCGGATACGAGCTATCACTTGGTGGAGGATTTTAACAAGCAGAGTGTTTACGGAAAAGATGGTCGCTTGGCGCGTATTCCTGTGAGCGTTTTCGAGACAGTGTTCGGCGGCTTTTTCCCGAAGTCCGGACAAAAGCCAGTAGTGACATTGCGTGCCCGGCCCATTGTTCAGAAGTACGTCTCGAAGATCTACGGGATCTCGTACGGGGAAGGCAGTGTTGTCAGTGACATTGCGGGACTGGAGCAGTATTTCCTGATGTGGGAGCAGTATTTGAGGGATTATTCCGGTCCCAAGGAGATCCAGGTCAAGAAGGCAGACGGTATTACGGTGGTTTATAACGGGAATCGTGCGGACCTTCATTATCTCCTAAGGAACGTGGAGTTTTCTGGGACAGGTACGGTGGAGATCAGCGAACATGTGGTCATTGAGAGCTCAAAGATTTATCTCAATGGTGAAACACTTCGGATCCCTGCAAGGACGAAGATCATCGATTCCACAGTGAAAGGTCCGATGGAGTTTCATGGAGAAGGGGGTGTTGTTCTCGGGGTCGATTTTGAGCCTGGAAAGGTCCGGGAGGTCGGGAATTCTGAACCTGCGCAGAAGCTTGTGGTCTATGGGGATGAGACCCTTACGACGCTTCAATATGCGGATGGAACGAGTTATCTCGCCCGGATGATCAACAGCATTCCTTACAAGGCGGAGACGGTTAAGGAAAACGGAAATGCGGTGGTTCGCAAGACGCTTCCGAAGATCGTGGGCGGGTTCGAGAGATGGTCCATGATCGAGAGCCGTTTAGGGATCGCAGATGATTTTGAAAGTGCGATGGAGCATTCTTTGTCGGCCTATGTCAACGGTCCTCTGGATTGGCTGGAACTCGTGAGTTTGATCTTCAGTGAAGATATTAGTGACGAGACCCGGGAAAAGGTGCAAAAGGAGATCCTCAAGATCAACGGTTCGTCTGCGCTTTCCAGCGTTCAAAAAGGACACGCGATCGCCGAAGAGATTTCAAGAATTCCGTCGGCGCGGTTGACGAAGACGGATCTTTCGGCATTGTTGGGCTCGGCTCGTGCTCTGGCGGGAGTGACCGATCCGAAAGTATTGCAGCCCGGGATCGAGGCGATGTCTTATCAGAGATTTGTCCCGCAGTTCCAGGGGCTTCTGAACACTTCGGGTGTTCGTTATGAGGATGTTAAGGATCTTCCGATGGGTGAGGCACTGTACAAGGCTTTTACCGCCATGCACCCGCTTCTTTTGGGGATTGATGGTATTTCGGCTTGGAAGGATGTCTATACCCTCTCAGATGAGAAATTGTTTGAGGCGATGCAAGCGGCTATTCAAGCTGTTGCGGATGAAAATGAAGTCTCGGATAAACCGGTTGATGATAAGACGCTAAGTGCGCGAATTTCTGAAAAGAAATCGAAGCTTGAGCAGGAGCATCGGAAGGATCTTATCTCGCTGCCTTACTTGGGCGGGGGGCGGACTTACAAGAAAGCCAAGGGCGATCTTGGCGCGCTCCGGATGCAGTTAGCCACGACCGCGGTGCGTAATCCTTCAGAGAATGTCTCAAAGACCGGCAGCGCTCGTTCTGAGATGCGAGAGCAATATCCACAGGTGGTGGATGTGATCGATCCGGCTACGAAATATCTTCGATTCGTGGCGAATGAGGCGATCAACAATATGTATCCGAGCGATCATGGGCTTCCCAAGGGAGCGGATAGGCCGTGGACTGAGTTTGAGACGCCGCTCCTGCCTGTGAACAATGCATCGGTGGGGCAACTTGCGCTCTACTCCTATCACGACCTCTACCACAATGACTGGTTCGTGGCTTATAACGGCGAGACCGGGAAGCTTTATCACGCGCTCAATGAACCGTTCCAGGACAGAACTTACAGTATGTTCGTTTCCTGGAAGGACCGTCATGTGTCTTCCGAGGACCTCCGGTTCCTGAAAGACGCCGCTGTTAAGGGCGGTGTGCGTGTCTATCGTGCGGCGGATCCTGAGAAGAAACATATGGGTGGGGACATAAATTTCGCGGTCTTTGGACAGAGACTCATCGAGAATGGCGTGAAGGTTCCGCTGGCGCGTGTCTCGCACCAATTTAGCGATATTTTTCAGTTGTATGACGTTCCGCAGTTTTTGACCCAGAACCCGGATGGCGGGCCAAAGTACGGGGCGAATATCGGCCTCGATCAGTTGAGGCGTGGCAAGGAATACCCGGTCGTTCCCCAGGACAGGCCTGAACTTCTCAAAGCGGCACAGCGCGATGGTTATACGGAAATCGATCTGACGCCGTATCTTACCGGAGCGGTGGATCTGGAACCTTATGTGAAGAAGGGTTCGACGCCCGTCGAGATTCGGGCGGCGATTGAAAAGGGAGCGTTGCAGAACTGGCTCTGGGACTATAAACCTGTGATAGCCAAGCCTTGGAATGAGTTAGCGCCAGGCGAGTATTATATTGAGAACAATAACCTTCATGTCAAGATGCGTCCCGCGCGTTATCCCCACAACCTTATCGGGATCACGGAAAGCGGGAAGGTTGCCATGATCGTTCTGACGGGGAAGAAATATTACCCCGATGGCAAAGGTTATACTTACACTGAAATTCAGGATGCTGTGGCCTCGAAGAGCTCAGAGATCGGGGAGAAGATCATGAGCGTGTATCTCCTGGCGAACAGCAAGGACGCATTTACACGGGGCGATGGTAAATTCGTGGATGCAGCGAGCAGTCCGAAGGGATTCCGGTATGAAACGGGGACAGCCGGAATCGTCGTCGTTACTCCGAAGGCCGCCGTCACGCGTTCCGAAATTCGGGAAAACGCCCATGTGCTCGCGTATGTCAGGATGGCGGAAGAGGATCTCCGGGAGGCGGTGCGGGATCCCAAGCGTGATTTTGATGCGAATGTGGTCGTGACGACGCCGGCGTCCGTGGGCGCTGTGGGACAGATATTGCAGAACAATGTCGGGACGTTGTTCCATGAGGAACGGTTACCGATGGTGGAGCGCGGCGAAAAGGGAGCGGGGAGTCTGGCGCGTATCACCGATGTCGCCACCGCGCTTAACGAAAAATTTGGTCCCGATTTCAATCTGGAAAAGGCCCGCGGCAAGACGGTCGGTGCGTTCCTGATGAGCGGGTTGGCGATGCGTTTGTCGCTTCTGTTGCCGCGATACCATCTCAATAAAGGTCTGCATATGACCGCGTCCGGTGAACGGACGGGGTTGGAGCAGACCCTGTGGCAGCGGATATGGAACAAGGAATCCAAGGCCAGGGACGGTGTGTTCGTTTACGCGATCGATGCGGCGATCGCTCCTGAATACCCGGCAAGGCTGCGGTCGGTCCAGGATCCCGTTTTTAATGAAAAGGGAGAACTTGTGAAATCCGGGCACGGAGGTTTCCAGGTTTTTGGCCAGGAAATGTCTCTGGATAATCCCGATCTTTATGCTCTTGGGGTTTTCCTCCCCAAGGAAGGATCGATAAACACTCCTGGAGGGAAAGACATCCAGCTAGCGATCGAGAAACCGGATGTAGACACTCTGACCCTGCTGCGAAGGACCG
>JAZDJU010000058.1:0-2097 GCA_043803685.1 Candidatus Omnitrophota bacterium | reverse complement strand
GGGTTCATGCGAGCACCCTTTGACAATGCTCGAATACTTCTTCCACGGAAATATGCGAAAGGCAGGCCATCTTTTCTTTGGCCTTGCAGACACCTTCGTAGCAGGGCTGACAAGGCAGGTGATGCGAAAGAATATCGATCTTTTTCCCCGGCGGGACATGACGCTTGGCGTCCGTCGGGCCGAAAAGAGCCACGACCGGAACATTCATGGCCGCGGCCATATGGAGCGGCGCTGTATCTCCTGTCACCACCAAATGAAATTGCTTGAAAAAAGCCGGCAGTTCCTCGAGCGCCGTTTTACCGATAAGATCCAGGATCTTGCCGGACCCGAAGGCATAGAAAGGAGTCCCGAGATCCGTTTCCTCGGGAGAACCGATAAGGACGATCCGCGCGTCATATTTTTCGAAAAGCCTTTTCGCCAAAGCGGTAAAATGCTCCTGGGGCCAGCGTTTGCTCGACCAATTGGGGCTCGACCCCATCACGAAACCGATAATCCGCGTGGACTCTTTGAGTTCGAGCGTACCGATCATCTGGCGCGCTTTTTCAAGGCTCTCGGGTTTCGTCCAAAGCTCCAACGTGTCATCGAATTGGGTGACCCCGGCCTTGGACAGCACACGGAATTGATGGCGAAGAGGCGAATCCCCGACCTCAAAGGTCCTGTCGGGACGATTCAGAAGCCATCCCCATCTCCCGCGCTCAAAACCGAAACGCTGGACCGCGCCGCCGAGATACGCCAGAAGATGCGTCCACTTGTTATTATGAAGATCAATGGACATATCAAAACCTTCGCGGCGGATACGGCGAGCCGTTTTTAAAAGATAAAAAATGTTCGAAAGTTTTTTCCGGTCCACCAGGATCATATCATCCAGATAAGGACATGCCGAAACGATCGGCGCGAGTTTGCGATCGACGAGGAGCGTGACGGCGGCATCCGGAAAGCGCTCCTTGAGCATCCTGAGGCTCGGCACGACCAGGATGAGGTCCCCCATCGCCCCAAGCTTGATCACAAGGATCCGTCGCCGCTTGCGAACTTCCTGATAGACCTCAAGCGTTTTCCGGACCATTTGCTCCAGATTGAACTGCTCCTCCACCTTTTTTCGAAGTTTCACCGCAAACGTCTTGGCTTTTTCCCGATCCGTCAAAAGTTCGTACATGGCCTCGGCCATGGCGGGAATATTCCTCGGAGGGAAGAGAAGTCCTGTTTCGTTATGATCAATAATATCCCTTACCCCGCCCAGCCAGGTCGCGATCACGGGGGTCCCCACGGCGCCGGCCTCAATGACGACCCGTCCGAAGGGCTCCGGAATCAGCGAGGAAAGCACCAAAAGATCGGACTGAGCCAGAAGTCCCGCGACGTCGCGCGTCGGCGGGAGGATCTTGACACAGCTCTCGAGCCCGAACTGCTGCACCGTCTTTTTCATCAGATCCGTGTACCGGCGCCGGCCTCGGGCTTCGGAACCGACGATCCAGACTTCAAAATGAGAAAGCTGGCTGCGCAGCAAATGAACGGCCTTCAAGAATTCCACCTGGCCTTTGGCCGGCGAAAACCGCCCCATGTGGAGGATCCTCATCGGTCCCTTATGTTTTTCGAATTTCGAGAACGAGAATGTGAATTGCGAAAGATCGACGCCGCGAGGGATCAAACGGATCCTGTCGGGCGGGACATGAAATTCATCGATCATTCTCCGGCCGATCGCGTGCGACGCCACGATCACGCGCTTTCCCCATCCCATGACAAAGCTCATCGGATGAACGGAATAATGTCCGTGACAGGTCGTGATAAAGGGAATCCCGGTCTTGCGGGCCGCGAGCCACCCGAGCCAGGCCGGAACGCGGCTGCGAGCGTGAATGATATCCACGCGCTCCCGCTGGATGATCTTCACAAGCTCTTCGACCAGGAATAGGCTCGCCAGCGATTTCTGATGCACGGGCAGTCCGTAATGCGGGATCCCGATCTTCTGGAGTTCGGCCACAAGCGCGCCGCCGGATGAAACGACCACGGTCGCGTGCCCTTCTTTTTTCATGGCTCGTGCCAGGTCCACCACCCCGCGCTCGGTCCCGCCGAGCTCAAGCGCCGGCAAAAGCTGCATCACCTTCA
>JAZDJU010000057.1:0-45565 GCA_043803685.1 Candidatus Omnitrophota bacterium | reverse complement strand
TTCGGGCACAAGTCGATACAGGCGCTCCCAAATGCTGCCCACAGCAGCGGCGCGTCCGTTCAAGGCGTTACTCGCTCCATTCTTGAGTTGCACGCTCATCCTTGCGAACTCTTCAGACATCGCATCGACCGCCAAAGATGAAAACGGCGCGGAATCCGGAGAGAGCTCATGAAAATACCCTTTTAAAAAATTCTCGACAAAAGAACCTGGCGATCTGGAAGGCCGATATTCGTATGCGAAAAGCCTGGGCCTTTTCTCTTTCGCATCCGCGATCACCGACTGAACATTCAGGAACCGGTAAGCCGCTTCGGCGCGGCGAAGATCCTCCCCTTCAAGCTCACCCCGGGTCACGGTCTCACTCAAGTCCCGGAGGATCGCTTGATGCAAAATATGCTTTTCCATATCAACACCCATCTTATGCGCATCAAAAGCCGGGTAAAAATATCCAGCATCATGATACGCGCGTAAAGAACGGCCGAACTGCCGGTAGATCAAGGCGCCGAACCTAGGCCCGATCCCCTCTGTTTTCCCCGTTGCAACCTCGAATAGAACGGGCTCTGCCGCATTTTTTCCGTTAAGACGAATTCTGAAATCGCAGGCGCACATCCCAGCGATCACAAAACCCATCGATCGGTCCGCATGCGCTGGACCCTTCCAAGTCCCGACAGCGATCGGATGATCTGTCTCGAACCCAAGTCTTTTGCCCTCTAGCATCAAGAAATATTCCCGATCGGCACGTTCTTTAGGCGAAAATCCACGGGCTCCCTCGATGCGAAGCACGGTAATGTTTCCGCCTGGCGCGGGAAAAGGCCGGCTCAGCTTCAAGTAAACCGTTCCGCTATTCGCCTCAGAAGATCGAGGATCCTGGGCCGGAACCGATACCTTTCTGGAGTGTCGGGCCATCAGTTCCTTCCATTGCGCTTCATCGCCGGACAAGATCGTCCTCAAGGCCCAGCGATCTGCCGGAGAGATTTGTCCTGTTGTTACCCACTGACGAAAATCAGGATCCATCTGATCCAATATCACAGAATTCGACGTCCCTAATTCAATGACCGACTTTGCCGGCGTCACAGGCTTTGCGGACTTTGCCGGCGTCACAGGCTTTGCCAACTTTTCCGGCGTTACGGGCTTTGCCGACTTTGCCGGCGTCACAGACTTTGCGGGCTTTGGCAGTTGTCCGTTAGCATTGAATTCTTCCTTTTGAGGCAAGGATCTCCGGACAAGCGGCTCTAAATACCTCCGCAACGCTTCCGGATCCTTTCGAAGAGCGAACCCGGCTGTCTTTCCCGTTTTCAGCTTGATCTCACGGTTCAAATCGTCATAAAAAGCGATCAAGTCCCTTGCGGTCTTGAAACGCAGCCCCTCCTTCTCAGCCGCGCGAACGATCTCATTCAGGATCAAGAGGCTCTTTTCTACAAGACTGGAGAGCGATCCTAATTCATGATCCACTGGGATCCCCAGCTTCTTCAGGATCAGGACCTTCGGTAACAGGTTCTGGGCGGGATCATAACGACGAAGATTTGGATGCCGCTCCACCGCTTTCAGAAACGTTTCACGGCTGATCCCAAGCTCCTTCAAGAGGGGCTCAAGGTTTTCACCGGGAAGAGGCATAATTTCAGGGACAAGCGTCTTCAGAAGGGGAATAACCGTCTTTTGTAATGCTTTAGGATTTCTTCTCACTAAAGCTCCGACCGGCTCCCCGGCTCCCTGATGCAACCTTCCATAAAGTCTGAGAAGGGTATCGGGCTGTTTAACAGAACGCCCTTCTTTTTCAGCCGTACGGGCGATCTCTTCAAGGATCGAAAGATTCATCTGTTTTGCGACCGCCAGAAGCGCCTTGAATAGATCCTCGTCTGGGATCCCCAGGCGCTTCAGGATCCTGGCCTTGGGCAGGAGATCCTCTTCGGGACCATGCCGGAGAAGCCAAGGATGTGTCTCGGCCGCTTTCAGGAACGCTTCACGGCTGATCCCAAGCTCCACCAACAACGGCTCGAGCTTCTCCTCCAAGATCCCTTGCGCCTCGGACTTGGCATGAAACCTCGAAACAACTTTTTTCAGAATGGGGACCACTTTCCGCTGCAACGCCTCCGGATCATCGCGAACCCACCACCCAACATTTTTTTGGAACTTCGCCCAGACTGCCTTGTTCAATTTCAAATAGATCTCAATAAGCTGCTTAAGTTGCGTTAACGGAACACCCTGTCTTCGGACAACCTCCATGATCTTCTGAAGGACTTTAACGTTCTTACTCGCGATACTGAGCATCGCTGCGAGCTCCCCTCCAGGAGGGACTCCCAACTCTCTGACCATGCGAAGTTTCGGCATGAGGTTTTCTTCGTGGTTCAAGGCAATGAGCCCGGGATGATCCCGGATCTCTGCCGGGAGCTGACCGTCCTCTTCTCGCCTGAGTTCCTCCTGGATGGGCGCAACGCGCTTACCTTCGGCATCCATGAAAACATCGCGCAAGGCACTCCCTTCTAAAAGATCCCCCGAAACAGTCCCTTTCTTCTCCTCCAGATAGGTCTCGGAACGGTTTACCACAATGATCAGATTCCGGAACAAGTTTTCCAAGCCCGCGCTGGATCGGGCCCAATCATATCGGCGTATCCTTATATCCGCCGCTTTCCAGGCATCCTCGCGGGAAGAAATGTTTTTTTCCACCCAGTCGGGGTATTTCCGGAGCGCTTGGGACAAATATGCCAGGATCGCCTGGAACGCCGCCTCCCGGACCTCCGGATCAGGATCTGCCAATAAAACCCTGACGGTCTCGCTATCATCCTTTGTCAAAACACGGCCCCGGATCGAATGGGCAAGAGTTTTCGAGAGCCGCTGCTTCGCCTCGAGCGCCGCAGTGATCTCTGACTTTTCGTCTCCTTTAAACAGCACTTCGATCAATGCACGCAGGTCTTCCGGGCGTAATCGAGTTTCTCGCGTGATAGAGTAGATCCATCGTTTCTCTTCCTCAGGCAGCGCCGAAAACTCCTGGGTCAGCCATCTCTTGAGCATCCCCTTGCCGTCCCAAATAAACATAAGGGAGAAGGGATCCAAAAAAATTCTGGCTTTTTTCGAAATTTTAAAAGCCTCTTCAATGTCTTTGACTTCGAACGCCTTGGACTTCTGGATAAATCGCGTGATCTGGGAACCCGCAAGGGATGACTTTGGATCGTGATCCACCGGCGCGTTCAAGATCTTGATCAACGCCTTTTTCTCTTCAATAGACCTGCTCGACAAAACGATCCGGCTGATCTGGGTACCCTTGAACAAGGGTTTCCCCTGGGGGTCTTTCATTGCCATGAGTTCGGTTATGAAGATCGTCTTGGCCTCGATGGATTCACTGTTGATAAGGATCTCGACGATCTGAGAAGCCTCAAAGAACGGCTTTCCTTCAGCATCTTTGATCGCCATCAGCTCCTTGATCCAGGATCTCTCGGCCGGGCTCGGTTTGCCGAAGGAAACCATCTGAGCGATGTAAGAACTGCTGAAGAATGGTTCTCTCTTAACGTCCAAAAGCCAATGGATCTGATCCAGGACGGTCGCCTCCGTGCCCAACACATATTCGGTGACAACGCGAAAGATCTGGGGGGCGGTGAACACATATTGCCCGTTCTGCTGAAGATCCATCATCTGGGTTAAAAGCCCATACCTCGAATTCGCCTTTCTCATCGCCCAAAGCGCTTCTGCCTGCTCCTCTGAAAAAAGTGGCTCGCCGGCGCGTTTCAGCTCTAGTGTCCCCTTCAGGGCATCGAACGCCTGCGCAATCGCTTCTCCGCTATATCCTTTTTGAAGCAACTGCTCCGTCGCGGCCTCACCCGTCACACCTTCTTTTCTGAGCTGCCTTCTTTTACTCAAGATCACCCGCAAAAACTCGGGAAAATTCTCGGCCGCACCATCTTGAGCAGAAACAGTTTTTTCGCCATCCGCTTTCTGGCTCCGCATCTCCGAGCGGCTTGAAAAATGTTCCGTGAGTCTTTTAACAAAACGGTCGAACTCTCGTTCCGTTTCCGGAAAAGCCGGATCCTGCATACGCTCAAGCTCACGTTTCGTCTTGCGGAGCACTTCGTGCCAATCCAATTTACCGCCAAGCGTTTTGACAAACGCGAGTATCTCGAGGCGGGCGCGATCATGATGCTCCTTCGAATCTTCCGGGAGGTTCTTGAAAAAACCGTTAGCAAACGAAGGATGGCTATCCATATGAAAATAATCCCGGACACCCGCGTCGCCAAAACGGAGCTGGGCGTGCGTCAAACCAAAGAGGTCCGAAATGAATTCGCCGTAGGTGGATCTATCTCTTTCTGGAAGCGCCTCCAGATATTTGCAATCATTCAGAATGTTGTGTCCCCATTCGTGCGCGACGATCGACTCGGCCTGCGCAGGTGAAAGCTTGGCCAGTATCTCCGCGCTGAATTGCAGGGAGGAATCACCCTCGCTAAAGGATTCACTTCGCGCAGAAACAAGAGACTTGAAAAGGCCCCGGGAAAAGCCAGCTGCTTTCATTTTCCAATCGATGTTCGCGGCTATGATGAGATACACATTAGACGTGAACAGCGCCGTCAAAAGGCCCCGCTCTTCCTGGAGTCGGTCTTTCTCAAAATCCTTCTTGAGGCTTTGATCGCGATCGGCAAATGTCTCCAGATCAAGCCACTTCGCGGCAAGCGCTCCGGCAGGCTTCATCACTTTCCGGATCAGCCCTTCATCTCCGGAAAGAAGACTACGCGCCAGGAACCATGACCGGATGCGTGCATCTGCCCCCCTGCCAAGGTCCGATCCTGTCCAGAGCGGCGCGAACGCATAGAGAACAGCTTTTCTGAAACCTGACTTGTAAATACGCAAAAGACCGCGCCCGAGCACCGTTTTTATGCTGTCGGAAGAGGAAACAATGGGGGCCAAAAAACCTGTCTCGTCCGTAAACTCCGTCAGATAGTAGTCGAGAAGATCCCGAAGCCACCCTGACGACCCCTTATAAAACCGGAAAAACCACCGCTCCGAGATGAAACGGTCGATAGTTTCCATAATAACCAGTAATTGGAACGGATTGACCGCCCACAAAGCTCTGAATGCGACCGTTCCCATGCCTTCTTCAAACTTTTGAATGCGCTCCAATTCCAGTTGCAGCCGATATTCTCTTGTATAACGCAACAAGATCTCTCTTACATGATCTGGATGCTGACGCAAATAAGCGATCAGCGGCTCCCTTCCCATGCGACGCAAATTCTCTTTAAGATAGAAAAATCCAGACTCTCTGGAAGAATATTCCAGGGCCTCAATAAGCCTTGGATCCACTCGGAGAGCCTCCCGAAGCGCATCGGACCCAATAAATGTTTCATCTCGAAGGTAATTAAGCGCATCTCGATAAGCTTCAAGTTTTGACTTCTCCAGATCGAGTATGCCGTAAGCTATGCCATGCAAGGTGATATCGATCGAATGAGAATCAACGCTCCGATTATTCAGAAGGTCGAGCATCACGGCGGGCGGCAGAAAATCAGCAAGTACGGGATCCTCAACCAGCATCTTCAGATTGGCCTCAAATCTCTCCAGAGGAATCCTATGAAGAAGCGCTGAAGACCACCCTAGGCGGACATAATCCTCTTTTTTAAAACCGTAAGGACCGTAATATTTTTCGAGAAGGTCCAGCCAGGGCCCCATCTGCCCAAGAATTTTCTCGTCTCTGGCTTCCCGTTTTGGATCTTCCTCCGGGCCTCGCACTTCTGAGCGAGAGAGATTCCGATCTTGAGGCTTCTGCGACGCACTGGGTTCTGGAGCAAGGTTGTACAAATGCTTCCAAACATTCCCATAAAAAGGCGCGTCTTCAGCCAGGGTGATTTTCCCCTTCGCTTTGCTCTCAACTCTCATGCTTGCAAATTCTTTGGACGCTGCATCGTGCGTTAGTTGTAAAAATTCTTCGGAATCAGGCGAGAGATCGTAAAAATATCCCGCCAGAAAGCTCTCAATAAGGGGCCTCACGACCTCCATGAATTCAGGGTCCTCGCCGAATTCGTGTAAGTAGATAGATCCCAACAAGCTCAGGTCCGCGATGACCCGCTGGACATCCAGCAACCGGTACGTTGCCTCCATGCGCTTTGGATCTCCCTCTTTAATGTCAGCTCGTTCCACGGTCGTATCCAGATCCCTCATAATGACCCTCACGCTGTGATCCGGCCCCATCTCAACACCCCAATTCGCTTTATAGGGAAATCTGTGAAAATGTCCGTCATCATGATAGGCGCGCAAGGACCTTCCCATCTGTCTGTAGGTCTCCTTGCTCATTTCAAGGTCCGTTTTCAACACCTTCCCAGTCGCCTCGTTAATAAGCAGCTCCTTGGGATCCGTCGCTTTCGAGACATCGATGGTGAGTCTCACGTCTTCCTGGCGCAACCCAGCAATGGCAAATCGTATGGGCCGGCCCGCGTGCGTTCTGCCCTTCCAAGTTCCGGCCGCGATCGGATGATCCGTTTCAAAGCCATGCCCGGAGATCCCGGCCTGCATAAGGCGATATTCCATATCAGCATTTTCTTCCCCCATTCCTCCTTGGGGGGCCAAATCAATTGGATCGATCTCGCCCGTTTCGGGCAATAAGCGAAGCGAGGCAACATAGGGATTCCCATCCTTGTCCACTTCGATAGGTTTCTTTACCTGTCCAATTCCCCTGTGCGACTGGACGGTAACCGGATCACCATTGGAGCGCGGCCGTGCGCCTTTAATTCGCAGGATCGTGATATCTCCATGGGGCGTGGGAAAAGGTTTATACAGTTTTAAATATATGGTTCTACCGTTAGTGAGCGGCGCCGCTTTATCCTGGAATTTCATATCTATCTTTGAAGAAAGTTTCTCCCGAAGGGCGTCCAGCACATTTTGATCCCCCAACAAGATCAGCTTCAAGAGTTGCAAATCTTTCAAAGAAATATTCCCAGACCTCACCCATTCGTCAAAGCCCGGATCCACTTGATCAAACGTCACCTGGTCCCAATCCCACGGGTTCGTCACGAGGTTTGTCTCTTTCTCACCCTCTCGCGTCTTCGAACGGGCTTGCGGGAAATCTTCAAATCGAAGATTTCCATAATACCCTCCGTAGGGATCTTGTCCGAGCGGGCCCACGCGGGGGCTGAGCGCCATGTGATAACTATGAAAAAAGAACAGGTGATCCATCCGGTTCAAAGATTTTCGGAAAATCGTGGTGTGGGCATCCTTGATCGCGAAATGATTTTTTAAGAATTCGATCTCCCCACCGGGAGCGTAGTGGCCCACATTCTGGCCCTGCAAAAACTCCTCCGAAAATCCGCTTCCGACGTAATGGAATCCATTCGTGAGAGAGCCGCTCTTTTGTAATTGATAGAACAGCTTCAGGGCTTCCAGATTACTGCCGTCCTGGCCCAATCCCTTCGCTCGGCCATGATCTTCCGTGGCGTCTTTGTCATAATCAAAATGAGGACCGATATTCCCCATCCCTATTTTGAAAGGTCCGTAGGCCTTCAGCAAATCCAGCATCCCCTTGTCGGCGAAACCTCCCTCCACAAAAACAATCTGCTGGTCCGTGATGCCGTTGAGCGCCATTTCTTCTTGAAGCTCTTCGCGCACGGCTGGATCTATTTCAATACCCACCACCCGCTTCGCTCCCAGTTTGATCGCCAGAAGCGCCGCGATGCCGCGCCCGATCCCGAATTCCAGAACATTTTCTTTTTGGAAAACTTCGCGGGCTTTATAGATCTGCGCTAAGTAAGGGATGGCGTAATCAAGACCCGACCAGATCTCCTGAAACTGATGGTCGATATTCGTCAAAAACACAACGCGGTCGTGCAGGGACTGCGGAATGATCTCCTTGAGAGACTGGTCCGCGATCGCATAGTCTCCCAAACGAATGAAGAGTCCCTCCGGCCCCCAGAACATACTGATCTCGGTGTCACCTCGCCCCACCTCTTGGGACTCGAACGGGAATTTTGCGTGACCTTCGACCGTCCCGTCAAAATACACCCCCTGGGTCACCAAAAATGCGTCCATCACCTTCCCATAAACCGGATGTGTCACAAGCAAACGATGTTCCGCATACGGCTGGAACTTGTATTGCTTCACCAAAAGCTCTTCCACCGCGGCCATCGCGTTTTCCTGTTTTGCCTCGCCTTCCACCCTCCGCCTTCCTCCATCCAGCTTCTCTTCCCGCATCTCGGAGCGACCATCAAGCGAGTCCCGGGAAGTCCTTGACGCATCGGGCGACAAGGACATCTCCGCCCGATTCATTGAATCGGGACGGATCCGTCCTTCGCTTCGCGCCGAAGGCAGATCCGATCGAGGCGAAGGGGCAAACCGGATCGTGATCTGGTGGCCATCAGGGGTAGGGTAAACAAATTCAAGTATGTGATATTTCTCAGCGATCGCGAACAAAGCATCCTCTCTCGCAAAAACCGTCAGCTTCAAGGGTTCCTCGAACATAAACCCCGTAATGGCTTCAGGGTCCTCCGAAATACGATGGGCATACGCTTCATCCTCATCCGGGTCACTAAACATATTTCCAGCGGGAAAAAAGTAGGCGCCGTCGTCATAACGACTCTGCATTAAATAAAAAGAAGCTTCCTTTTTTTCCGCGCCATAAACACACAAAATAAAAGTACCTTTGGCTATGCCCGGCGTTTTATCATTAACAAACCGGCTCAACTCCAAAACTTGTCCACCGCCGATATCCCTCGTTACCACCTCGAACCACTTCCCCGGCTCCATGGATTCCTTGTGGTAGGTGAATCCAGGCTTGTCTTTCATGGAACGGATAAAATCTTCCAACCCCAATTCCCTCATCTCGGAGCGCGCAAATTCGTCGGGGACAGCGGAGGGTGCCTCGTGGAGGGTGCCCGATGTCCTGCCCGCGGCCTCGCGCTCGTCATGTTTTTTCAATTCGTAATAAGTGAAAAGATTGGATAGAAAATGGACCAGCGCTGGGGGAAAAATGCTCCCCGAAAAAAGATACAGGCCCCCTAAAACCATCCCCAACAACCACCGAACCACGGCGTCTTTCAATGAAATATTGAGATGAGCGGCCGAAAACCAGCCGGAAATGAAGAAAAGAACGACCCAATTCCATTCCGCCATTCCTGCGTCCTGAAGAACGAAGAAAAAGAACCACCGGAAGCAGATCTCCTCAAAAAACGCTTTCGACAATAGAAATCCCCAAACATCCATTGGCATTCTATTTGACGCTATAAACTCCTCATAAAAAAATCCATTCGTTTCATCCTCTGCCGATGACGTTGAAACACTGTTTTTGAAAGAGATCCCTCGCTGGATCAACTCGACGAGGATCAGTCCGATCGTAATCCAGCCTAAAGAAACCAGCGGATGCTCCAAAAACCCGGAAAAGCTTTGAAGGATCGCAGTGGCATGGAGAACCGTCCACAGAGAGGCGAGCGCGATATTGAGCGAGTGCCCTAAATGGATGGTCTGTTCTTTCCACGACGGGCCAACCTCCTCCATGGGGAGCCCACGCCGCACCTCAGAACGGGACTGAACGTCTCCCTCCGGACGGCGTTGGGTCGATCCTGCCGAAGAAGTTTCAGATTGAGGATCCCAAAGGGGGTAACGGTTGCCCAGCGCCTGGATGCGCGCCTTCAGATTTATTTTGACGAGAACCCCTTGATAGAGTCTGGCCAACCGGCCTTGATTTTCCACGATTTCCGCAAGTTGGCCGACGATCTGAACTTCCTTTGAAGGCATTTTCATTTTCTTTTCACCGGAGGTCCCGCCGGCCACAAGAATCTCGGCGCCCGGAGGATCGAGTTTAAGTCCATACGCCGCGGCATTTGCTCCCAACTCCGTCAGGATCGCCTGATAGATTTGCGTTTCAGCATTCCAGTATGCAGAATCTGTTTCCGACAGAACCTTCAAGCGCCCAACCGATCCCATTAATGATTCAAGATAGGAAAGGGGTGTTCGCTTGAAATTCTCGAGACGCGCGTAAAGCTCCGAAAGCGTTTGAGCCTCTTCGAAGTCTTTGGGAGCAACGTCCATCTCCTTCGCGTTCATTTGTCGAGACACAATGGCGGAGACGATTCTCTCCGCACGGTTCCCTTGAGCCATGCGCACATGCCCCTCCTCATGGGACGCAATGCTTGCTTGCGTCTTTTTGAGATACAGCTCGCCATCGAATCGCCCCTTCTGAGCTGCCATTTGTCCCAAAAGACGCAAACCCGTGAATCCCGCTGCCGAAGTCAGGTCAAAGGCAGGAAAAGCCATGACTTTAACGATGTCGGGATTCGAGGGATGAGGAGATCTCACCCCCTCAAGCATTGTTTTGAAACGGACCGAGGGGTCGAACAAGCGGTTTAAATTTTCGGCCGGTATTTTTTGAAGATTTCGGAGAGATTTCCGGACCATATCCTCGGAAAGATCGGCGCGGATAAAAGCCGTTACCCCATCCGAAAACCCGCCCTCGCCCTGTGACCCGAAAGCCTCTCGATACGGCTTCACAGTCACACTCCCGCCCACGACCGGGATCTCCGCAGGTTGGACCATCACCACGGAACAAGGCAACTCGGCTGCTCCCGGAATATGAGTCAGAACGGAAGAGGGATCTTTTTCAAGAACAAGGTAATATTGCTCCGGCGATGGATAGACCGGCAAAAAATAGGAGGTCCGGGTCGTTTGGCCGTTCTTCGTCAACACCGTTTCTATTTCCTGGATCTCCAAGTTTTGGAATGGCGCCACCAAGCCGTGCCTGGCAAAATAATTCGTGAGATCACCCAGGACCAGCTCATGGAAAAGCTTGAGATAATCCGGGTCTTCGACCTTCAAAGGAATGGGCCGGACCGCCAGCGAAAGTCCTCCCCTGGCTTTTAAGGCTTCCTGCAGCTTCGAAAAAAAAGCCCGGTGAAGACCTGATAGCGTCGCGATGTCCTTGGTCTGGATCCGGGTTGTCTGGAACTCCTGCATAAGATCCAGAAGGGGCGCTACGTGGTCCAGGCTGTCCTTTTCATTCCAAGGAGCATACGGGGGTGAACCATGTTTCTCGATTTTATATTGGATCGCTCCTTGCTCACGAAAAGCAGAGTCGAGTTTATCCCCGCCAACCGCCGGATCCCCGAGCAATGACATCGTGAAGGCCATGACTCCGACGAGGAGCGCCTTGCCGAACGTCCTGATCCCGCCCTTCGCAACATAATGGGGGGAGCGTATCCGGAGTTCGCTTCGTCTCTCCTCAACCGCGCGTATCTCCGAGCGCTGTAAGATGGTTTCGGGCGGACCGACAAGGGTGTCCACATCAACGGTGCTGACTACGGCGGGGCCGGTGCCGTCGCCGAAGTCGGTGATGTAGAGCGGCTTTTGTCGCTCCTTCGCTTCGCGGATCCGGGTCGCGAGGTCCCGGCGCGCGCTTCTTTCAATATCCGGCAAAAAATTCCCATAGGTCGCGTGCATCGTCCTTGGATCAATCGCCCCGACGGAAGCCCATTTCACTTCGGTGAGCTCATCAGGGTTGACCACACGAGCGTTGACGGCTTTGGCGCGTTCCGGAGAAAGATGAATGTGGAATGCCGTGGTCTGGCTTTCGGCGTTATCCGTATCCCGATGGTCCCAAACCTTCCGCTGTTCCAGGATCACCGCGGAAGAGATCTCCTCCGGAGTCAACCGAACTCCCATTTCTTCAACGAGCTCCGCGAGGCCAGTCCCATCCCGAGGTTTTCCCGCGTCCATATTCCGGTAAGTCTCAGGACTCCCAAGCAGATATTCCAGGACCACCCGCCCGTCCTTGACGATCCGATCCACGAAACCTCCGGCGGAAGTCCACTTCCCGCTATCCGCGCGCTTCCCGACAAGCATCATCACCTGACCGCTGTCCGGATCCGTATAAGTCAGGATCATGTCCACGGCAAGATTCACGCCATACTGACCGATCCCGCGACCCAATGTACCGGTGCGTTCCCGGTTCAGCGGAAGTCCTGTCTCAGGATCCCTGAAGATCTCACCTTCATAGCTATAAAAAGGCGTCCGCTTACCCGCTTGAATATCCGACAGGATCTTTTGGAAATCCTGAGGATCCGCCCAATCCGTTGGATTCTTTTCGCTATAGGCATGTTTCAGAACTTCCGACGATGTAAAGAAATTGGGTCTATATTCCGGATAAGGAACAGCCCGATCGAGTTTGTCATCCGGCACAGGCGTCCGGTTGTAACCCTCCGGCGCCGGCAACCGGCTCAGATTGATCCTTCTTTTCTGTGAGGATACGTTCGACACATCCTGCCGCACTTCCGAGCGGGACTGGACGTCCCCCTCCGAACGACCTCCTGAGACTTTTTCTTCGGCAGTTCTTTCGGCGACTTCCTTCTCTCTTCGTTCATGCTCAGCGAACAGCCCCTTTACAAAGTCCATCCCGTAGGCTGGCGCCTTGGTTTGCTCGACCATGCTTTGCATAGACGCGTTATGCCCGTATCGATCATAGGTAGCCCGTTTTTCAACGTCACTCAGCACTTCGTACGCCTCAGCCACTTCTTTGAATTTCGCTGCAGCGTCTGGATTATCAGGATTCCGGTCGGGATGATATTTCATCGCCAGCTCCCGGTACGCCATTTTAATCTCAGACGCCGAAGCGGCCTTGGAGACACCCAACGCTTCATAATAATCCCGCTTTTGCTCCCGCATCTCGGAGCGGGACTTAACGCTTCCCGCCGGATGCTGTTCAGCGGACGTATCGCTGCCGGTTAACGCCGCGGGGAAATTGACGATCTTGTATACGGAGTAATATTTATTTTTGAATTTAAAATGCCCACTGCCTCGCATCGTCCTCACAAGTTTACCTCTCAACTTGAGCGGCAAGAAATTGGCTGAGGAAGCAAGGTACAAAAAGTCCCCCGAGTCCTTCGGTCGCCTCGTCCCCAAGCCCTTCGGTCGCCTCCTCCCAGACTCCATGAACAGGAAAATTCCATCGGGCGTTTTGATCGCAAAGCGCTTTTTATAAAACACTTTTTGCAGATTGATCTTTATTTCGAGGACCTGCTCCGGAATAAAAGAATGGTGCTGGCGAGCGGTATTTAAGATCTCGATAATATTCTTATACTCGGCAATGGCCTTCCCATCAGGCGCGAATTTAAAGAGATTAAAGACGCCCAAAAAACTCCAGACGGCAGACCCCCCCAGAGCGAGGATGAGGAAAAACGCTGGATAATTGGCTATGACCACAGGAGACAGCGAAATTACAAAGCTGTGGATGGCCCCCGTCAGCAATAGAAGTGAAACGAGAGAAAGGGCAAGATTCGCGACGCCCCCCCCTCGCAAAGAAGCCAAATGCTGTTTGATAGAAACGCTGAATTCATGCTGGGGCAATGACAGGTAATAAGAAAACCCGAGTTCCATGCTCTTAAACATGGGGGTGCCGCGGAGGCTACTTTTGTATTGGGCTATTTTATCCGGGAACCAATGACCTATTTCATGAAAATAAATAGAAAAGACCATAGGAAGAAACACTGCCGCCGTGATTTTTAATCCATGTGTGAGATACAACAGACCGAGTCCAAAAACAGAAAAAAAGACCCAAGGAAGGCTGGATTGTCTTTTATGAGAATTTAAAATTCTCATCATTTTTTCGGATATTTCTTTTTGCCAGGGCTGAATTTCCTGCTCCCTTGGAGGCTGAATACTTTGCCCGGGCTGTTGCCCTGGGTCCGGCGTCCCTGGCCCGGCGTCTGTTTCATCCCGAACCTCCGAGCGAGCCTTAACGTCTCCCTCTGGACGGCGTCCGGGATCCTCGGATCGCACTGGAATTTTTTCAGGAATGCCCTTATCAGAACTCCTATGAATAGCTGCTTCTATAACAATAGGGACCGGGAATCCGTCACTATTCTTTTCCGGAGGCAGCCACATCAGATCGAACTGCACTTCCAAATCCGCATCCAGAAAGATACCGGCAGCTTTGAGACGGTTCGCAAGGTATTCAAACTCCGCCTTAACAAGCTGATCCACATGCTCCTCAAACTCTTTTTGCCTTGTCTTTGGAAGGTGGAGTTCCTTAAAAAGCGGTTGGAACATTTGCGGATAAAGAATATCTTCTCCTCCTGTGAAATAGGCGTCGCTCCCCAGCCTGGCAAACCAGCCGGAAGGACCTGTAAGTGCTTCCATGCCCATCTGCCTGGCGCTCTTCTTATCGAGCGTAGTTGTTCCCTTCAATAAATTCCCTTTCAAGCGATGCCGTGTCTCATAAGCAAATCCATCAGGCTTCACAAAGTCCATGGCGGACTCTATCATTCCTGAATCATATTCAGCAAAATGGTGGTGAGTGTTATCAACCTCCCAAACAGAGATCCTATCTTTGATCTTCAGAAGGATATTCCGGAGATCCTCCCGGGAAGACGGCAGTGTAAATCGAACCATCGGATTAGCCGAATCACTCGAGTTTTCCCGGATCTCAGCTTCGCCAGTTTCCTTAAAATAGTCCCGCAGCGTCTTGGCAAAATCATTGGTAATTAAACCCTTCCCGAGGTTCATGGAAACCGTCACATTATTTTCCGTATCCCTCGTCAAAAAAAACACCTTTTGACTCCAAGCCCCATGGTTAGGTTTGTAGATCAAGCTAGCGCCCAACTTTCCTTCCAGGAATTGGTCGATCACCGGATCAAACGCGACAACATCTTCCGGGTTCGCAAAGTTTGGATCGAACGATGTATCTCCAACCATCTCACCGTACTTTCTCCTCAGCATTTCCAACTTGCTCTCATCGCGACTCAATGCTGCGAAGAAATCTGGTTGTCTGATCGGACCTCCCTTGAGCAGATTCCGCATCTCATATTTCCCGGTAAAAGCATTAAACAAATGTGTTCTCCCGACCTGCCCCATCGATCGAAGCCTCGGAAATGGATTCCCAACAATCCCGGTCCTCACTTCCGAACGGGACTTAACATTTCCAGCCGATGGCCGGGCGGTAACGTATGCGGGGATCACTTGATTGATAAGGGGCGTGAGCTTCGTTTCACTCAATTTCTCCGGCGGATACAACAAGATCGCCGGAGCGACCCTTGCAAGGAACTGGACGATGCGGACGTCGCCAAATTCTGTATAGACGTCTTGCGTGGCATGCGCGCTGGTGGTCGTCGCGTGAAAGGTCGAGGGGGACACGCCATCTTTGCGCGAAAGCCTCAACAGAAGCTCTGAATAAAACCTCAGATCAGAGGCCTCCACGCCGAGCTTGGGAGAGGGCGCGTTCAGAAAATACTTCGTTTGTCCGGTCGTATCGGTGTCGATATTGATCATGGCAGGCTGGTTCTGCGGACGCATCCGGAACTCAAAGTAGCTTTGCTTCTTCCCGACCAACCAATAGTCAAACTTTGAAGCATTCCCCACCCGTTTGATATGGAGATGGTTCTTCAAGAACTGGATACGCCCCAGCGCCGTATTAAAATTGTCAGCGCGCACCTGCGTTCCGGTCAGAGAATCCCAGTCCTCCAAAGAGATCGGCATGGAAGGCGACGCCGGAGCCTCATGGTTGTCTTCATGGGCATCGATAAATATCTGCGTGTTGCCCACGGCTGGCATTTCTCCTCTAGCGACCGCCTCCATCGCGTATGCGACAGACCGGCCGTGATCGTCGAAGTAATAAAAACTCGCCGTTTTCCCATCGGACAATTTATAACGCGTTACGATATTCCTTTTCATCTTGGCCGGAAGCGCAGGGTCCACGGCAACAATATCCTCCCAGGAACCCAAAACGAGTTCGTTGGCGCCTTTGAAATGTTTGGATCGCCAATAATTGCCCTCCGGCGTTTCCACGAATTCATAATTCGTTTTATCAAAAGGATCGAGGGATTCCCTAAGGTCTATCGAATGCAGGAGCCCCCGAGGATAAAGCGCCATAGAATCCGCGTAACCATCCAACGCCGTTCTTGCCCTAGGGCCTTCCGCGCTCCGCATCTCGGAGCGAGTCTCTAGCGCATCTCCCAAACCACCTGAAGCGTCCGGCAGCAAAGGCATGGCAAAGGTTGGCTCCCCTGATGGGGCGTCTTCCATCGGAGGCTCGAATCCCGTATATCTATTAAAAGTAGCCGAATAAACACCCTCTCTCAGATCGACTCCCTGCTCTAGCGCTGCCCTAAGCTTGTCCAGTAATCCCTGGAATGAAATGTACGGGTACATAACACCGATCTCGCTCTCCGTAATCCCCTCCAGAAAAGCTTCAACAACCTCCTGCTCGTCATGGGAAAGTGCCGCGATGCTGGGTTCGAGGAACTGCCAAAGCCGTGAACGATCCACGCCTGTCGTTTGACTCACGGGACTCATTCTGTCCATACCCATGCCTTCCGGAAAAACATCCAGCAACAAAAGCTCTTTTGCGTAGCCGCGGATCACTGCCCGTAAAGAACGGAAGTCTTTCCCCAGGAACCGCAAAAGCCATTCCCCCATACCGTCAAACATACCGCCAAACATACTGCCAAAATAACTGTCAAACTCTCTTCTGCTGGTATTGAGCGGCATCTGCTCTGCATACGATCGGGCTACGTTAAAATCAAACGCGATGATCTTGCTAAACAAGCTATCCGGAGACTTGCTTAGGGCTAAGCGACTTAAAACATAGGGAACAAAATGCCCGGGATAATGCTTCTCCTCCATTTTGCGCTTATACCCATCAAAAGCTTTTAAGTCTTTCTTCGATCGCGACCTCTTTATGATCCTCGCGATCGGAAGGCTTTCGGTAATTCCGAGGCCCCTTATCAACCTGATCAATTCCGGGATCTCATCCTCGCGTCGAGAGCTGTAAAGGATCATAGCGACAGAACCACTTTCCGTGATCCCCAACCCATTTAATAACTGGATCACCCGCTTGATCTCGTCCTTGGGGCGAGAACTTTGCAGGATCGTGGCGACAGGATTACTTCCAGTGATCTTCAAACCATCTAGAAACTCGATCATTTTCTTGATCTGGCCTTGGTCATGCGAACTTCGCAACACCCTAGCGATCGGGTTACTTTCAGTGACGCCCAGACTCTTTATCAATCTGATCAATTCCGGGATCTCATCTTCGCGTCGAGAGCTGTAAAGGATCATAGCGACAGGACCACTTTCCGTGATCCCCAGCCCATCTAATAACTTGATCACTCGCTTGATCTCGGCCTCGGGACGCGAGCTTTGCAAGATCAGAGAGATCGGATGGCTGTCGGTGATCTCCAATCCCCTTAACATCCCGATCACTTTCCGGATATCCGCCTCAGATCGAGAACTGTGCAGTATCCTTGCGACCGGACTGCTTTCCGTGATCCCCAGCCCATCTAACAGCTCGATCACCCGCTTGATCTCGGCCTCGGAACGCGAACTTTCCAAGATCATGGCGACTGGACTGCTTCTTGTGATCTTTAGTCCATCTAACAACTCGATCACACGCTTGATCTCGGCCTCGGAACGCGAACTTTGCAAGATCATGGCGACTGGACTGCTTCTTGTGATCTTTAGCCCATCTAACAGCTCGATCACACGCTTGATCTCGGCCTCGGAACGCGAACTTTCCAAGATCTTGGCGACTGGACTGCTTCCAGTGATCTTCAACCCATCTAACAGCTCGATCACACGCTTGATCTCGTCTTCGGATCTATCGCTATGCAAGATCTTGGCGACCGGATTGCTTTCCGTGATCCCCAACCCATCCAATAGCTCGATCACACGCTTGATCTCGTCCTCGGGACGCGAGCTTTGCAAGATCATAGCGACAGGGTTACTTCCAGTGATGCCAAGCTTTTTTAACAACCCGATCAATTCCGGGATCTCTTCCTCGCGTCGAGAGCTGTTCAATATCATTGCGATCGGATTGCTTTCATTGATCTCCAACTTCCTTAACACCTCGATCACTCTCTCGCTCTCGGCTTCAGGCCGGGTCCCTTGTAAGATCGTAGCGACCGGACTGTTTTCGGTGATTCCCAACCTCCTTAATACCCTGACCAATCCGGGGATCTCCTCTTCAGGCCGAGAACTAAAAACGATCTTCGAGATCGGGCTGCTTTCGGTGATCTTCAACTTGATTAACAGCTCGATCACGCGTTTGATCTCGTCCTGGGAGCGCGAGCTTTTCAGGATCATGGAGATATGCGTGCCTTGGAACATGAACGTTGACTTTCCCGCAACCGAGCTTTTGTAGGCAAGTAAATATTCCAGCAAAGGAAGCCGCTCCCCTATCTTCCGTAAGTTCCCGATCTTTTGCGCGTGGCCATGACGAAAAACCGGTTTTCCATCCCTTTGAATGCTCAACAAGAGTTGAACGATCCTGGGTGTGACGTGGGATCTTCGAATGTATCTTCCGTCCACCGAAGCCAATAACTTTAAGATCTCCCGGGCAACAGAAGACATCGGCTCAGCTGTCGACAAGCTCGGCCGCTGGGTCCTGGAGACATTCACAACTTCAGAAAGTTCCGTGCGCATTTCTAATGGCACGGTACGCATCTCGGAGCGAGCGTTGGCCGCGGGAGTGGAACCCAAATTAAATTCAGAAGGCAGGGTCACTTTCAGGGTCAGGACGGGAACATCACTAACGCCAAAATAACTTTCCAGGCCGTTCCTTTCAGAAATTTTTTCGGGGACCGGCATATAGACGTCTCCGTATAATTCCGTAGAGCCGTTCCGGCTCCAGATGATCTCGGGGATGGGACGATCAAAGGTCTCTGAGGAGCTTTCGATCACATCCATATCATCGGGAGTGATGCCTCGGATCACAGGATGGGAATGATATCCAAAGAGATATTTCCCGTAACGCTTGAACAGTGTTGGGGAGTACAGGCCGTGGCTGTAAAAAGGCAATTTCAGGATTTCCCCTTGATCGTCGATCGTCACGGAAACTTCGTCAAGATCACTGTGTAACGCGATCGTCTCACCCGTGACCTCAAGCGTCACAACCCGCCCGGATGCCTCCATCAACCCCACGATCTCTTCAAAAGATCGCCCCAGCCGGGCTCCCGTTTTTTCAAAGATCAGCTCTTCGATGTTCCGCCTGATCGCCTTTCTGCCCTGTATCACAAGCGCCTTGACCGAAGAATAATCGCCGGTGGGGATCACCACGGGAAAAACCTCTTCTTTTTTGCCTTTGGCCTTGATCACGATCCGGGAATGATCGAACCGGATCTCCGCAACGGCGCGATTCCAGAAGCCTTTCCAAAAAGTATGACGGGGATTTTCTTGTCCTCGAGGCAGGATGCGCAACCGAACGGATAATCTTCCGGAAAGCCTTCCGTTCTTGAAGCGGGTGGTGACATCGCTCAGCATCATGTCGTAGGCCTTCCCCAGATCGTCCGCTCCCGGGATCAAGGTCTTTAATGTTTGGAGATTTTCTTCTCTTTCAGGATGGGCGATCTTTTTGATGTTATCTAAATAATACAAAGAATATTTCCGTGAGCGCGAGTCCCATATCTTGTGCGTTATAAATCCGCTCATAGCTCCGACGCATAAAGATACGAAAAGACTGGAAAGCGCCGCCCAACCCTCGGGAATGTCCGCTCGGAACGGAAACAGCCAAGAGATCAAAAACAGCGCGCCCACACAGCCTGAAAGAACAGCCCCCCGGACCATGTTTTGCCGTTGCCTCTCGATCCCTTCGGTCATGGTCGCCAGATGGGCGAAGAATTGTCGAACTTCAGCTGAAACGAAAGAGGATGTTTTCTCTTTCTCTGGAAGCTTGACCGGCTCTGTTGCCGCCCGCGCCTCGGAGCGGCTTTCTGTTTTTAAAATTTCCACGATTTCTCCGTGGATCTCTATTTTCACCTCTGCGCCAGCGGTGGCGTTTATCGTTTGCGACAACAAGGGGATATAGGACAGCATGATCTGTTTTTTTTGAGTGGCATCACGACCGCCAAGACGCTCACCCAAAATGGCCCCGAAGGTATGCTCGTCGATGAACAATCGACCCTGGGGCTTCAAAGATCGGACAACCCTTGAAAGAAAATTCATTCGCTCCGTCTTGTCTTTCATCTCCTTCAAAGCATAGATAAAAGATTGCGTCCCAATGAACAGATCGGTCTGATCTTCTCCGTAGTCCATTTTCTCGAACTCTTGAACCATTCCCTGGATCTGGAAGTTCTTCGTTTGTTCTGGATCCACATGGAAAAGCGTATATTCCCGATCCCTGCCTGCTTCGCCACCCATAAGCGCCATTAAAGATTTCCACATGGGTTTTTCCGTATCAAAGGGATAAATGTTGTCGAAGGGATAAATACCAGGATGCGTGGCGATCTGGACCACCCGGGGCTCTCGATCAATAATAGTGCAGTGAACTTTTGAATCTCTTTTGAGCGCCGCCAGGATCTCAATAGTTTGAGGTGATGAGAGAATGCCTCCAGCATTTTCCATATATCCTGGCCCGGCGATTACAACATGGATGTCGCCTTGATATTCACCCCGAACTGCGAAGAATCTCTCGTACAAGTCCCGATATCGCATGGGGCCGGTCGCGGAACGGATCCACGTGGGCCATGAACCCTCTCGCACCTCCGCTCTGGAAAGAGGGACGGTTCCGTCCTGTTTTACAGGCGTATCGGAGCGAGCCCCAACCTCTCCCTCCGAACGGCGTTCGGTGGATTCGCTTTCCGTTTTATGATCTCGAACCTCGGCGCGGGCTTGGGTCTCTCCCTCTGGACGAGCCAGGCTCGGGAACTGATCTAGATCACGTATTTCAGAGCGGAATTTTTTTTGCTCGATCTCCCCAGGAAGTTTGGGGGAAAAGAATGTTTGGTTTCCCGCCCATATAGCATTGAAAAAACGCCTGCCAAGTGGGGAGTTGAGTATTTTTACGATCCTGATTTCCGGATAAAACCTGTGCACATCTTTTCGCAGGAAGAACCTTCTGATGTCTGCCGGCGTAGAGATCCGTTGCGGCTGCTGAAGGAGCGCCGCCCATAAAGCGCGCACGTGAGCATCGGTTTCAAGATTAAGCCCTCCTTGGTCAGTGTCTTCCGGTAAGCTATTCGCGGTTATTTCATCAAATGCTTTTTGCCGGTCATTCGGCATGTCAAGTTTCAGCGCTTGAAGACTGGACAGTGTAACGACATGACGCTCCTGCATGCGCTCCTTTAAGGCCTTTTGCAAGGCATCCGTGGCCGATAGTTCTCCGTGCCAAAGATAAACCTGCTGAGGATCCAATCTTGAGATCAAACTGATAATATCTGCTTTGTCGGCGTGAGCTGAAAGCCCGTAGCGGATCACTTCTGCTTGAACGCGAACGCGGGTGTTTTCTTTCCCGATTGACAGCATATCGCCTGGTTGGACTCGAGCCATTTTTGCTCCAGGGGATTCTTCGTCCTGATAGCCGACAAGAAAAAGAGCGTTCTTCCTCTCGGGAAGTATGAGTTTTGCGAACTCGGGGGACAAACCGCCGTTCAACATGCCGGAAGGAACAATGATGCATCCGGGTTGGGCTAGATATTGCTGAAGATTTCTGGGATCGCTGATCTCTCGAATGGCGGAGCCCTTTTCAAAAAACAAACGTTCATTCCCTTGGGTCACCTTTTCTCCAGACAGGGTTTGAAGTTGTATATCCTCGCGGTACAGATCGTAAAGTTTTGTGATCGCACGCGCGAGACCTCCCAGGTAAATGGGGAACTTCGGATACCCTGGCTCGGTTTTTTGATACTGTTCGAGGATCTTGGCGACCATTTGTGCCCGCCCAATGGCAAAAGCCGGAATGAGAACCGTTCCACCGCGTTCGATCACTCTTTTCACGGACGCCGCAAGGGCCTTTCCCTCTTCCGCCAGATCGTGGTGTTCTGTATTTCCGTAGGTGGCTTCTGAAAAAACAACGTCGATCGGCATCTCCGGAAGTTTCAATCCCTCCAATAGAGCTTGGGGCTTGATCGAGAAATCCCCCGTCACCAGAACGTTCCCGCGCGGAGTTGCAAAAACGACGCTGGCCGCACCTAGAATATGTCCTGCCCTTGCGAGCATCATTTTCACATCATCTGCGAGGTTGTACCATCGATCGAACTCCAGCCCCTGCATATTGGCGATGGCCTCATTGACGAGCCCTTCATCGTAGAGGGGGAATTCCCTGTCCCCTTCCTTTGTTTGGAGCTCATTAATTTTGACGGTGTCGCGAAGCATGATCTTTGTGATGTCTTTGGTGGCATACGAAGTAAGGATCTTTGTGTGTGGAAAATTAGTTCTTAAAAGCGGGATCGCTCCCGAGTGATCAAGATGCCCGTGAGTCAGCACAATATGGGTCGGCTGCAACCTCTTAAGCAGACGAATATCCGGAAGCTCATTACCCTTTTCAAATCGAAGGCCGCTATCGATAACGACACGGGCATTGCCCAACTCTAAAAATAGCATGCTTGCCCCTATTTCTTTTGCTCCGCCTAACGCGATCATTTTGGGCCCTTCGGGCAGGTCCGTCTTTAAAGGGATACTACGGACAACGGCCGTTCCGTTCCTTAAACCCGTGAGGGCCTCTTGAATGGCGTTCAACCTGGATCGATCACGGTCTTGAGGGACCCTTCCACTTGTGAACAAGTAGCCTTTACCCGGCTCCGTTTCTATGGTGATCGTCGTTTCAAATTGCAGATCCCTTGCGCGGCCACTATGGATCGTTGCGATCCGAGGAAAGCTCAACTGCAGGCCCGCGCAAAGCTCTCCCAGTTCATTGAAACTGGCACTTTTCTCATTAAGTTTGGTTTGTGGAAGCGGCAGAGCGATATTTTTTGAAGCAAGAAGATCTCGAAAGGCAACGTCTTCATAAGCCACATAAGCAGCTTCACGTTCCGCCCATTTACGATCCGGCTGTGTTTGTGTCGCCGTAAACATCCATGTTTTCCCAAAGAGTTCAAATGTTACGGAAGCCCTGTACTGTTTTCCATCCTCTTCGGGTAGGACGATATATTCAACCTTTGTTCCTCTCTGTTCTTTAGGAATGCTCTGCCAAATATCATTAAGTAGGGATTTATAATTGACGGGGGTTTGCTGCTCCCGCCTCTCTTTTTGAGAGGCGAGGCTCGCCTGATCTCCTGAGGCGGCCCGCACCTCCGAGCGAACCCCAACCTCTCCCCCCGACCGTCGTCCGGTGGTGAAATAGCGGTCGACTGATTGATCGAACCGGTGAGAAAAATAACTGGCATGTTCTTTCTCCCCAAGATATGCGTTAATCAGCCCAAAAAAGCTTCGCAACATTATCCCGGTTGACGATGCGTCCAGCTTCGCCACAAGGATCGGGGCCCCGATCCCAGACCCGTATTGATTGAGGATCCCGATCGCGATAGGCAAAGGTCTCTTAAAGAATTCTTTACGATCCAGTTCTTCAAGAAAGGAAGCAATCGTTGCCTTGGCCTCTTCGGGGCGTTCTTGCCATTGGCCATTCCGCTGATTGTTTAAAAAATCGGCGAGCCTATCTTTGAACAATTGATGCTTTTGTTTTTCATTGCGGAAATAAAAGAAGTACTGGAGGGGCCGAAAAATACCCCCATAGACGATCATGAAGATGCCTCCCCCCATCACAATCAAAATGGGCCAGAAAATGAATGGCGGGTAAAGAGCCTGGCCGACAGCCATAAATTCCCCGATCGTTTCTTTCATCCCCTCCAACCACGATAGAGCCCCCCGCACCTCCGACCTGGCCTTGTCTTGGACTCCCGCCAAAGAACGAAACGAATCCGCCGCTCTAACTTCTCCCTCTGGACGTCGTGCGATGGAAAGCTGGCGGTCTAAAGTTCCGAGATCAGCCTGGGGATTGGCGAGAAGAGCGTCCGAGACGGCGCGGACTTCGGCGCGAGCCACGGTGTCGGGCATACCGCTGTAAAGGGTCAGGTTGCGGGCGGCGGTCGCCAAACCCGAAGCGATCGATCTTTCAAATGGCAAAGCGCCATCCGTCATGAGTTTTTTATAGAACTCTTCGTGGCGCGGACTGGGCTTTGTGATGCGCGGGCTCACAACGATATAAGAAAACCCCTTGGCCTCAAGAATCCGTTTGATCGCTTCCTTATGGAATCCGCCGTACACGAGGATGGCTGTCCTCGTGTCAGCGGTAAGCGGTAAGGGGTAAGCGTTATATTCGGCGCTCACGTTTTTACTTACCGCTGTACGCTTATCGCTTTCCGCTAAAAAATACTGATCCAACGCCTCCGAGAGCGCGCCATCTCTGGCCGAGGCTATTTCGTAGAATTTGACGGCATCCTGAATATTCTGCTCCCACATCCTCGAGAGAATGAGCGTCTTGCGCGTTTGCTTGTGAATGAACTCCGCCATGCCCTGCGTATGAAATAGTTCGGAGTTCGGAGACTTGAGTTCGGAGGACTTCTCTGAACTCCCAACCCCCAACTCAAGACTAGCGCGAAGCGCCGTAAATTCCTCCTGCGACACCTGAAGATCGTTCAGCCGCCGGAGAAGTCCGAGGACCTTGTAATATTCAAAAAG
Source organism: Candidatus Omnitrophota bacterium (assembly GCA_043803685.1). Taxonomy (GTDB): domain Bacteria; phylum Omnitrophota; class Omnitrophia; order Omnitrophales; family Aquincolibacteriaceae; genus Aquincolibacterium. The sequence goes on along the minus strand of JAZDJU010000057.1, from coordinate 21,238 downwards.
CTGCTTATCGTCCGCGTCTTCGAGATAAGTTTCCGCCATCGCCTGCTCGAGCTTGAGAAGTTCACTGAAGACCTCGCGCGCGTCGATCTGCTTGGCTTTCTCGATCACGACGGGGTCGTTGGTTTTGATGGCCTCGAGGATGAAACGTAAAAGACCGGAACGCGATCCACGATCCACGATCCACGCCTGGTCCTTCGCACTTCGTGGCCCGTGGCCCGTGGTGCGTGGCTCAAGCAAGGGCAGCGTCCTTGCTAAATACGTAAACAGATCCATCTTCTTCGCGTCAAACTGCTCTTTTACTTTGAGCCATTCCTTGAACTCCTTCGGAAAACGCGCGCCCGCGAGTGTTTTGAATTCCCGGTCGAGTGCCTTGAGATCTTTCGTAATGGCGTCTTTCTTGGCCGCTGAAAGCCGGTACTGGTCGACGTTCTCTTTGTGGAGTTTGAGCGAGTCCGCGCCGATCAAATTCCAATCCGTTCCACGAGCCACGTTCCACGAGCCACTCACAAGCTTTTCCGTGGCCCTTGGTTCGTGGTACGTGTCCCCCGTTTTTCCTGTGGCACGTGTCCCGTGGATCGTGTCCCGATTAATGTGCGCATACTCCGCGCCACCGATGCGCAGGTGATCCATGAAAAATCGCGCGACCTTCTCGCGGAGCTTCGGATCTTGAATGTCCCCGAAATACTTGTCCGTGGGAACCGGTCCTTCATAACCTTCTTCAAAGACAGTCTTGACGCCGTAGTTCGTAACCAGGTGATCGATGATCTTCGCGATGTTCTCCTGCGCCTCCAGCGAGTCGTGGGCGTCCTGGATGAAGACTATCGTCTTCTGATCCACGGGCCACGGGCCATGGGCCACACTGCGTGGTTCGTGGCTCGTGGTTCGTGGCTCAAAATAGACTTCGTCTATTTTTCCAAATTCGGGAGGGATCCGGATCTCACGATCACGGTCTAGGCGATGGAGATTGCCGGATGGGTTCCCTCCGCGAACTTGGTCAGATGAAGACGGCGATTGGAATTGGGACTGGGCGAATGCACTCGGAGCGTAGTTAAATAGGGATGTGGACAGAAAGAGGGCCGCGGTAAAAATAGCGACACCTCGTTTGAATGGATTGCTCCCGAAGGGAGTGGTTTGTATTCTCATTTTTGCCTATCCTGACTTTTATTTAACAATAAGATAGTCAGGATTGCCCCAAATCTCCGCCCAAACTTTCCATTTCTTTTCCTAATGGCAGTTTGGACGGCCCCAATCTCCACTGCGTTTCGATTGAATTGAAATTGGGACCGCTCCGCTCTGATTGAGCTGTATTGGGTCTAGACCGTAAAAACTTTTGAAAGGTTCTTAATAATAGAAATATAACACATGTTTTCAGAAGGTCAAATGGTTGCCATTGGTTTTCAGAGGTTGTTATTTGTTTTTTTCGATATGATTTGCTATATTTTGCAATAATCATTTAAGGATACTTCCGCCCATTTCACACATTCGTGGTGTGAAATGGTGTCCAGATACCTGGGATAAAGTCTCCTTCTCAATTAAAGCTGCCAGGTCCTGCTATTATGAGATCTTATTCGCAGGCTCCATCGTTATAAGTTTGCCCTCTTGGATGTTTAAGATTATTATCCGTCCTTAACTTTTGGAGATCTTCACATGATCCAGGCTTTTAAAAATATTTTCGCGAGCGGGCCGTTCCGGAAATTGTTCAAGAACGCCGGACTCCTCCTCAGCGGAGACGCGGTTTCCGCGGCGCTAGGGGTCCTGACCTTCGCGATCACGGCGCGCGCCCTTGGCGCCGAAAAGCTCGGCATGCTTATTCTGATCGATACCTATGTCCGGATCGTGGATAAGCTGGTCAATTTCCAGTCCTGGCAATTCATGATCAAGTACGGTTCGGACGCGCTACGCGAAAAAAGTCCCGCGGGTTTCAAAGCGCTCGTAAAATTCGGAACGCTCGTCGACAGCGCCACAGCCCTGATCGGCTGTCTTATCTCCATAGCGCTGACCGGGGTCATCGCCCGCTGGCAGAACTGGTCCCCGGAAATGGCCCAGTTGGCCGTGATCTATAGCGCGATCGTGGCCTTCGATATCGCCGGCGTCCCAACCGGGATCCTCCGGCTTTTCGATAAATTCAAACTTTTTTCCGTACAAAAATGTGTCACCTCCGGGATCAAGTTCGCGGGAGTCGTCATCGCCTGGTCCCTGCACTGCGGGCTGAGCGGATTTCTTTGGGTATGGATGCTGACCGAGATCGTCGATTATGTGTCGCTGACGGTCATGGCCTGGATCGAACTCCGCCGGCAGGGTTACCGGAACATCGGGTCCGAACCTCTGAAGGGGATCACGGAACGGTACCCCGGCTTGTGGAAATTCCTGATCTCGACAAACCTGACGGGGTCGGTCAAGACAGGGTTCCGGGAGCTCGACGTCCTGATCGTCGGAAAATTCCTCGGCCTGACCGATGTCAGCTTGTACAAACTCGCTAAAAAACTGTGCAGTGTTCTGGACCGCGCCACGAACGCGATCTTCCAGGCGCTTTATCCGGAGTTGGCACAGCTTTGGGCCAAAGGCGATCTCACGAATCTCAAGAGCATGGTGAAGCGGATGACGGGCCTTACGGGAGCTATCTCCGTGATCACTTGGTTTGTCTTTGTAATCTGGGGACAGCCGATCATCGGCCTGGTCGCAGGCAAAGAGTTCCTGGGGGCTTACGGCGTCACCGTCTGGTACCTGCTCGCCAACGGAATCGCGATCACAACGTTACCGCTCGCGGCAATGATCCTCGCCATGGGAAAGGCTCACCTGAGTTTCTGGATCCAATTCCTCCCGACGCTCGTTTATTTTCCGGTCCTTTACTGGATGATCACGGTCTGGGGACTGGTCGGCTGCGGTTACGCCTACATCTTCTTTCACGTCACCCGGACCGGGTTGCAATATTTCTTCACCGAGCGCCTTCTCAGGAACATTCCTAAAACCGCCTCACCGGAGAAACTCGCGACAGAGATCACTCCGGAAGAACCTTAAACGCCGATATCCTCATTCCAGAGTTCCGGACGCTCGCGGATAAAATCCTTCATAAGCTGTTTGCACTCTGAGGACTCGAGGTTGATCAGCTTGACGCCACGGCTTTGCGCATAGGCTTCGGGGCCTTGAAAGGTCTCGTTCTCTCCGATCACGACTGTGGGGATCTTATAGAGCAGGATCGCGCCCGTACACATATCGCAGGGTGAGAGCGTGGAGTAGATCGTGCATTGTTGATAATCGGAGGCTTTGAGCCGGCCCGCGTTCTCGAGGCAATCCATTTCGGCGTGCAGCACCGCCGACTTTTTCTGCACGCGCCGGTTGTGCCCTTTCCCAAGGATCTTGCCATCCTTGACGAGCACAGCGCCGATCGGAATACCGCCCTCGGCAAGCCCCTGCCGCGCTTCTTCGAGAGCCGCCTGCATAAACTTTTCGTGTTCGCTCATGTCCCTCCCCGCTATTTTTAGACGTTGGAGTCCTAATCAGGATCGATCTTGTTAAATTTCGACCCTTCGATGCTCAGGTTGTACATCAAACCCTTTTGCCCTAGGACAAACCCTAGAATGGGTTGGTTCGTTCTCGCGGTATCGACCGAAGCCGCAGCGCCCATATGGATCAGAGCCACTGATCCGTCGACCCCGGCTTTCCAGCCATCACTGTTCCTGAAATTCTTCAGGGCCTGATCTTCCATAAAAAGCAGATAAATACTTTTGACCTGTCCTCCAAGTTGGAGACCGAAGGATCCACTCATGGTATTGTAATAGCTCGCGGTTTTGCCTTTGATCCTGAGGGCCCCCACCCCGTATTCGCCACCAAGCCCGATCCCGGCCTTGATCACGCTTGGGAAAACCAACACCCCTTTTGCCTTGGCGATCAGACCTTTCGCCCCCGGAACCTCTTTTTGAAAACGCTTGAGGGCCGTCGTCACGCTCGCGTCGATCTCAAGCGCCGATTTCGCGTGTACCGTCCCGCCACAAAAAAACATCCCGAGCAACACGAGCCACGCTATTTTTTTCTTGAAAAGAATTTTCATGATCTTCTCCTGTTTTGTTTAAGCCAATCCATGTTCTTTAAAAAAAGGCTTTCACATTCTCGCCGACTGTATTTTAGCATTGTTCATGATCCATCACCATGTCCGGGTAATGTTCCTTGTTCTTTTCGCCGTTAACATATTAAAATCAGACCCTTTTGCGTCTTTCAGTCGATCGAAAACTGCTGCACAAAAAATCTCGGGGCCCTCCTTGCGAAGAATGAAAAAGTTGTTAAAAAAACACCCGCGCATGATCGCTCTTTTATTCGGATGCGCCGTCCTTATTTTTATGTTCGTTTGCGGGGAAATCGCCTGTTGGCTTTTGAATATAGGGACTATCCACAAAGCTATGGAAAACGGGCCTTCGAACATTGAAATACATGATCCCACCCATTACCAGGATCGAGATTCCTTTGGAATTCGTCATGACACGCCAGGCTTCCATCATGTCCAGGCTTTCCATCCTAAAACCATCGAACCTATTTTTGACATTCATCACTCTACAGATCAATTCAGAAGGAGGGTCACGCCGGTAAATCCGCGATCCGAGAGAGAGAAATTCGCCATTTTCATGGGCTGTTCTTTCACATACGGATACGGCGTGAATGGTAATGAAACTTTTCCCTATTATTTTGGCCAGGCGGCAAATGAATTCACGCCTTACAACTATGGATTCGGGGGCTTAGGGCCGTTCGATTTCTTGGCGATGCTCGAAAATTATGATTTTTCAAGCGAGATCAAATCCAAAAACGGGGTGTTGGTTTATCTTTTCATCGACCCTCACATCGAGAGAACCATCGGATCACTTGTTTGCCTTTTATGGATGAAAAATGCGGTTTACTATGAAGAAGTTTCAAGGGGGATCTTTAAAAGGCGCGGAACTTTTGAAAGCGGACGCTTTTTCACAAACATCTTTTATAAATTATTACTTAAAAGTCGCCTGTTCAAAGCGTCGGGAATGGATATCCCCCCCGCGATCACTAAAGGTCATATAGCTCTAACGGCTCGCGTGATCGAGGCGATGAATAGGGAATTTAAGAAAAAATATCCCAAGGGCACCTTTTATTTTGTGATTTCTCCCAACTCGTTGTACGGACCCAAGGTAGGTTCTTTCTTAAAAACAAGCGGCATTCAGATCATTGATTTTTCAAACTTGTTTGACAGCGGAGGACCGCAGTTTAGATTAAGGGGTGACGGACATCCTTCGCCTCTCGCTTATCAATTATTAGGCAAAGCTCTCGCCGAAAGAATCGCAAAAGACAGCTCGCATATCCAGAATTGAAGCGGAAGCGAGAGGACTCCTCAAATCCCACGGAATAGAATGTGGAACCTTATGTCGCAGATCTTCAGAAAACTCCGCTGAAAAATTCGTGATCCGAGCGAAAACCGATTATTCGCTCGTTGATCAAGCAGATCATCGAATACTTCCACGCCGGCTCAACCGCCCGACCCTAGGCTCGATCGATCTCCCACCCGAAGATCCTGCGATCTCCGGGCGGACCGGGCGACGAGAACCTCACCCACGACGAGCGTGATAACAACCCCGACCATGATCGGCAAAGACGACTTCATGAAATCATGCCCTGGTTGGATGAGCAGGATCAGGATCGTGGCGAGCACAAATAGTTCTGCCATAACCGCCAAAAAGATCGCAAACCCATCGGAACCCGGGATCCGGTAAGGCCTTTGAATGCTCTTGTCTTTCAGCCGGAGGATCACAAAAGAGGGATAGAGCAATAAATAGGAGAAAAGCCCGACGATCAGACAGCAGGAAAGCACATGCCAGAAAAGCTCCGCCGCGTTCTTGGCAATAAAACCGTAAAGCACGATCACAACGGTCGAAATGACCCCTGAGAGGACCGCGGCACCGACCGGCGCCCTATTGTTTTTGCCGAGCCTGCCGAGCACCGCGGGCAATACCCCGTTCCGGGCGGCTTCCGCGACCGTCCGGTTCTGGCCCAGGGTCCAGGCGATGATCACCGTAAAAAAAGTCACGAGAATGTTCACGCCGAAGAACAGGGTGACGACCTTGCCGGCCCCCACATCGCCGAACGCGACCCGGAATATCTGGAGGATCCCGCTCGCGACATTGATCTCCTTGATCGGGACCACAGCCCAGACCGTGAATGTCGCGACCAGATAAAGCGACGCGATCACAGCGGCGGAAAGAAGCACGACTTTCGGGATATCACGGACCGGATCTTTTGTTTCCCCGGCGGCGGAGGACAGAAGTTCGCAGCCGTCCAGATTGTAGATGATCATGGGTATAAAAATGACCGCCGCGCTCAAATCCGGCAGGATGTTGGTGAACGTGATCTCATTGGCCAAACCGCCGTTCCTTAAGATGCACACGATCGCGGCGGCGACCATCCCGGCAAGGACAAGCAGTTTCGCGATGGAGCCAACGTTCGTGACCCACTTGGACGCCCCGAGCGGGCAGGTATTGATCCAAACGGTGATCCATATCATGACGATCCCGACCAGGATCTGCTCCCGAAAGCCCATGCCCGGAAAGAACATGTGCCCCATGATCTCCGCGAAAGCAATGTAGATCGCGGGAAGCCAAAGTGGCAGCCCGATCCAATAACACCAGGTCGTACGGGCCGCCCACCGGTTCCCCATCGCCCTTTTGACCCAGACATAGATGCCCCCCTGTTCAGGGTAAGTCGAGCCTAATTCAGCGGCAATGAGACCAAAGGGGAGAAAATAGCCGACGATGCAGATCAGCCACCAGGATATCGCGGAAGGTCCGATGGCGGCTGTGGTCGAGATCGCTTCAACGCCAAAGATCGCGCAAAAGGAAAAAAGAAGGAGGTCCCAGAATCCTAATACTCTTTTTCTTTCCATCACCCTACCGCCTTGGTGGATACGGTTTTGTTCATCCCTCTAAAATTCACCATGCGGATTTTATCACAAAGAAAATAGGCGTTTCTGAAAATCACGCCTCAGCAACACCTTTGGTAAAAACTGAGCCTCCCCCCCGAAAAAGCGGCCAGGGACCATGAGAGCCTGTGTTCAATTTCTGGCAATTCCGTGGATACATCCCTTAATGGGAAACGGCTGCATTCCGCCGGAATTAAGTGATGTGCCTGCCCTGCGGAGCTTACGCGGAGGAGGGTTCCCGGATTCCCCCATTTGTTCCATCAATCTTTTTACGGCTACCTCTTTCGCCTTCGCCTCTATTTCGACCGTGATATCAAGACCATACCAGAACTTGGGGAAATCTTTTTTATCAATAAAGTCATGATGATATTGTGGCGTTTTACTCTTCCAACCTTCGCGCGGACTTGAAAGATGAAAAAGAGGCTCGCGATCCCATGTTCTTAAAGCGGCTTGGGTCGCCTGTTCAGATGTTAAACCATCCGCCAGGCACCGGTGATGATGCACATCGTACACCAGGGGTATACCCATTTTATCGCATAGGGGCAGCAGATCCTTTGGGGTATAGACACGGTCGTCATTCTCGAGCGTCAATCGAGTTCGGATGCGAGAGCTCAATTTCTTCAATCTCGTGGTGAGCCGGCTTAAAGCGGATACTTTATCGCCATAGGCCCCGCCCCCATGGATATTGATCACATCCGCGCCGATCCATTCACTGACTTCGGCTTGATATTCAAGTTCCGCTACGGATTGCCGAGTGACATCCTGACGTTCTGAACTCAGCAGAACAAACTGATCCGGGTGAAATGAAAAACGAAGACCCTTCTCCCGGGCATACAGCCCTGTCCGCACAAACTCATTCTGGATCGTTTTGCCGCCTGGAAGGTCGGCCAACTGATACGCATACGGTGGGTATGTTTTGAGCGGCAAGATCCCGCTATTAACCCGGAAACAACCGATGCCGCTTGCGACGCAAAACTCTGCCGCTTTCTGAAGCTCCCTGGCATTGGTTAAACATAAAGCCGCTAGTTTCAAACGGCGTTCCTTGGAGGTCAATGCCCTTAAATATTTCGCGGTCGTGGTCCGGAATTTGATCGGCTCCTTAAAAAACACACAACATAAACCAAAACGAATCATTTGAATTTTCCTCTTTTGATTCATGCGCGTTCACAGATTTTCCCTCGACCTCTTCCCGGAATTCGAAAGCTGATCGTTGTCCCCAAAACTCTTTCAGCACCCCTCAGTTCAGATCAAGCAGCTCCCACCGAAGCTTGCGGCAAACCACGCGCTCCGATAGCCAGACCCCCGCCTCCGACAATCGCGACAGGGTCTTGTTTTTCCCATAAAACCTCAAGTATTCATTTCTGGATCGCAAAGTTTAGTTTATTATAAACATACGGTTACAGATTAGGTAGATTCTAATGTTCCCATCAACGAGTTTGGAAATCACAAGTGGCCCACTTAAAGATCGAAAACACTGCGGGTCGTGCCGACAAAGCGCCGACGCATCCCCTTGGTAAAAATGCCAGGATCTTGCTGACAAGCGTCTTTGGTCCTTATGCGCAAGATGACGCTTATGGGAGCCGGGCGATCAACCCGATGGAGCTCTTCCATAACCAGGTCACCCGTTTGCAAGGACCTTTTTCTCTAAGGATGTTCCACCGTTCCTTCGGCCTGCTCCTTTTGCAGGAAAATATCGAGGCCCCCTGCGCCGTCCTTGATTTCCCATCGTACGAACGCTTTCAAAAGGAGCTCCGGAAAAACCGCTACGATGTTGTCGGAATTTCGAGCATCCTGTCCAACGCCGGCAAAGTAAGCGCCATGTGCACGCTGATCCGGCGCATACTTCCCGAGGCTAAGATCGTTGTCGGAGGACACCTCGCAAATCTCTCCGGACTCTCGGACATGATCGATGCTGACTTCATCGTCAAGGGGGACGGGATCCGGTGGTTCCGTGAATATCTCGGACAGGATACGGACGCGCCGGTACGCCATCCTGCCGTTTTTTCGGGCTTCGGAAGCCGTATCCTGGGCTTCCAAACTTCTTCAAAGCCCCGGGATCTTGCTGCGGCGCTCATGCCTTCCGTGGGTTGCCCGATGGGATGTAATTTCTGCTCGACATCCCACCTGTTCGGGGGGAAAGGCCGGTCCTTGGAGTTCTACGCGACAGGCGATGAGCTTTTTAAAGTCATGGATTCCATCGCGCAAAAACTTAAAACCTCCTCTTTTTTTATTTTTGACGAAAACTTTTTGGCTTACAAGAAAAAAATACTGCGGCTTCTCCAGCTGATGGAAGAATATGAGAAGAGCTGGTCCCTTTACATATTCAGTTCTGTCAATGTCATACGCAGTTACTCGATGGACGAGTTGGTTCGCTTGGGAGTGAAATGGTTATGGATGGGGATCGAGGGCCAGAACAGCCTGTATGAAAAGATCGAGGGGGCCGACACCCGGAAGCTCATCCAGGAACTCCGGGAACATGGGATCTCGGTTCTCGGCTCGAGCATTATCGGTCTCGAGGAACACTCGGAGGAAAATCTCGACGAAGTCATTGACTGGGCCGTGAGCCATCAAACGGATTTCCATCAGTTCATGCTTTATACCGCCCTCCCCGGAACGCCGCTTCACCGGGAAAAGGAATCCGAAGGTTCCCTCCTTTCCCCGGAAGATCTCCCTTTCGCGGATTCCCACGGCCAATACCGGTTCAATCACCGCCACGCTACCATGAGCCCCGGCAAAGAGACCGGATTTCTTCTCAAAGCGTTTCAGAGTGATCTTGACAGGAATGGGCCAAGCATCGCTCGCATGATCGGGACACTTTTAAGCGGTCACAAGAACCTGCGCCATCACCCGGCGGCGCGTGTCCGCAAAAGGATCCTCCGGGAGTCCGCCCCTCTGGCGATCGATCACGCGGCAGTGATCTGGGCTTTGCGAGAATATTATAAGAACCAGCCCCAGCTCCACCTTAAACTTTACAATCTTCTCGAAGAGATCCTAAAAGAGTTCGGATGGATCTCGAGGATCGCGGCCCCCATCCTTGGGAGATTTTTGCTTGCGATGATCAGGAGAGAAGAAGCGCGTCTGAGAAAGGGCTGGACCTACGAGCCACCTTGCTTTTTCGAGCTTAACACAGCGGCAAAAAAATCTTTCCGCTAGCTCGGAGCGAGTTAAGTCTTTGCCTTAACCTTGGCCTTGGCCTTTGCCGGTTGGCTCAAATAGGACCCGATCACTAAAGCCGCAAAACTCAGGGGAATAGAAATGATCGCGGGATTATTTAATTGGATCGGGGCGGTGACTCCGACCAAATGATAAACGTTATTGTAGGTCTCCTGTGAAAGAAGGATCATGCCTAGTGCCGAGACCAATCCGACTGAAATGGAAGCAATGATCCCGTGAGCGGTCGTTTTATCCCAAAACAACAGCATCAAAATAGACGGCAGATTCGCCGAGGCCGCAATCGCAAAGGCCCAACCCACTAAGTAGGAGACATTCATCCCCTTAAAAAGAACGCCTAAGATCATCGCGATACATCCCACGAAAACAGCGGCTGTTTTTCCGGCTGAAACTTTCTTATGATCCGTCAAATTCTTACCCATGAACCTGTCCATAATATCGTGGGCGACCGCACCGGACGCCGCGATAATAAGGCCGCTCACAGTTCCCAGAACAGTCGCAAACGCTAACGCGGATATGATGGCAAAGATCACCACTCCGAATGACTTGGCCAACAACGGCGCCGACATATTGTCGTTCGTTAAGTCGATCACTCCGTTTACCATCGATCCCAACCCCATATACAAGGTCAAAACATAAAAAAGACCGATGCTGATGATCGCCACAATCGTCGATTTTCTGGCACAGGCCGGGCTGGGAACGGTGTAATAGCGAATAAGAATGTGCGGCAAAGCCGCGGTCCCGAAGAAAAGAGCCAGCATCAAAGACACAAAATCCCATTTGTCCTTAGCCGTCGCGCCTTTAGCCGAATCCACTTTAAATTTCAACCCCGGCTTCAGGATATCCTTCCCCGGTGTTGGATTCTGATAAAAAATGGTGATCTTTGCGCCGTTGTCCAGGACGGTCGCCTTGCTCCATCTCACCACAGTACCCTCTCTTATTTTTTTGATAAAAGAGAAAAAGTCCAGAGTGCCTGTTTTTTGATCCGGTCCTTTGCCCTCGACCTGGCTCATATGCCCCACTTGAAAGAATTTACCTTCGGATCTGGGAGCGCCATTAAAAAGCTCGCTGCCATCGGCTAAGAGAGTCACGTAAAGCGTCTCTTCGAGAAGCCCCTGTTTTTCGTTGTATTTCCAGATAGAGACAACACCTTCTTTTTCCAGCTTTGTGAAACGCATCTCATGATCGCCCGCGCCGACTTTCCATTCACTCATCACTTTATACGTGGGATCTTCCAGGGTCATCGATTCGGTACCCGCGGCGGCCACTTTCAAAGTGATAAAATTGTGAAAGGGGACATCCCCTCCATGATCTGGCTTTGTGGAGATCCCCCGGGAAAAAACCAAGTTAACCAAAACAAGGGAGAACACGATCAACAACGCGCCCTTTAAAAACTGGACATAGGTCGTCGAAGTCATCCCTGCCGTACAAACAATCGTCAAAACGATCGACCCCACCATCACGACACCTGCCCAATGCGGGAGACCCAAAAGAGGCGTCACAAGGGACCCCGCGCCGACCATCTGCGGGATGAGATAGAACAAGGAAACCAGCAAAGTGCTGATCGCCGCGGTGATCTGAATGCCTTTGGAATTGAACCGGGAATCCAAGGCGTCGGTAAAAGTGTATTTCCCTAAGCGTTTCATCGGTTCCGCCACGACAAAAAGAGCTACGATCCATCCGGCCAGATACCCAATCGAATAAAGAAATCCGTCATATCCTGAAAATGCGATCATCCCGCAAATGCCGAGAAAAGAAGCCGCGGAAAGATAATCTCCTGCAAAGGCAATACCGTTCACTGACCAATGGATCGTTCCCCCGGCAGCGTAAAAGGAAGCGGCGGACTTTGTGAGGCGGGCAAAATGATAGGAGATCATCAAAACAGTAGATACGAAAGCGAGGAAAATAACGATCGCCCAAGGCGATGCGACGTAATTCATGAGGCTTGCCCCTTTTCTTGCAATATTTCCTCAGCCAAAGTACAGATATGGTTATAAGCCGCCGCCAATAAGACCGCGAAAAGGATCAACCCGAATCCATACACGATCGCCACATTAAAACTACCGACGTCGATCCCCATAAACGATGGGCTTACGACGTTAATGATGATAAACCCGGCGTAAACGATCGAGTAAATCAAAAAGAACCACTTCCCGAGCAGGATCTTTAAAGCCACGGAGGGATCATTACCCCATTTTGCTTCCGATAGATGCATATCAAATCCTTTCAGTGAATGGCGCTTATTGCGGCGTAGTATAGACTCCCCCTATATTTCAATCCAGAGAAAGATACAGCGCGGTGTGTCTATGCGGATGATAGAAATACCCAGAAGGACCCTCCCCGGGATACGGATTTTTGGGGCTTTATTGAAATCAATGATTGCTTGGCTTTAACCCTTCTCAAAAGGGTAGACGATCTTCCAATCGTCCTTCATGCTCACAACCGTCCAGCCCTTAGCCAAGGCTTCGTCGAGACCCTTGTCGAAATGGCCGACGAACGATTTGCGGTCATAAGCCCACTCACGCTTGGCATCCGTATGGTGCACATAAAGACAAAACCGGGGGCCGCTGCCAGCGGCAGTCCATTGCATCATTTGCAGGTCGCCATCGGAATTGCCGAAGGAAGCGATCGGACGACGGCCGATGTGGGACTGGATGCCAACGGGCTTGCCGGGTCCGTCGTCGATGAAGTCCGACTCCGGCATGCCTATTAAGACAGGAATGCCGCCACGAAGCTCAAAGGCCGTCTTGATGCTGCTCCCGACGACCTGTTCGGGCACAATGCCATAGACCTTTTCCGCCCAGGCGCGCATAAATTCAATACCGCCGCCGGAGACAATGAAGGTCTTAAAGCCGTTCGCGCGCAAATAGGCCAGGAGTTCGAGCATGGGCTGATAGACCATCTCCGTGTAGAGCCGCCCGGTCTGGGGATGCTTTGCGGTGGCGATCCAGTCTTTAACGGCTTTTTCATATTCATCCGTGGTCATCCCCGACTGCGTGGCCGTCATCATTTCCAGGAGCGCGAGATCGCCACCCGCCAACGCGGATTTAAAGTCGCCTTTGAGCACAGAAGCGAAGGGCTCCTTATTTGTCCACTCCGGATGTTGTGGCGCGAGAGCCCTGATGCGGTCAAAGATAAAGGTGTACTGAAAATAGATCGGCTGCTCCGCCCAAAGCGTGCCGTCATTGTCGAAAGTGGCGATCCGCTCGGACTGCGACACAAAATCCGGCGAGCCTTCCCGAGTGACTTCCTCGACAAAAGCGATGATCGCCTTCTTCGGCGCCGTGTCGTTCCAGGATGGCAGAGGATCGGCAGCGAAAGCGGTATTTGCCACCAAAAGTAAAACGAAAATACACTTCAAAGCTAACTTCTTCATAATTCAGTTCCTCTTGTGTGAAAAACGCCTAGGGTTTTATTTGTTTCCCGTAGCTTTGCATCCGCATCCGCATTTCGGAACTCAAGGGTTTGACAAGCTCCGCGTTGTAGGAGCCCTCAGGCGTCGGCTTGATCGTGGGATCCTGTGTGGGATTATAATTATTGAAATCAGCGCCCACGATCTGCGCTGTCGCAACGGCGCGGGAACGCGATGTTGCGGCAAGTGTTCCGTCTTGGACAGCAGGATCAACGTCGGTCGTAACGATCGAAATGGTATGGTCGCTATTAAGGTAGATCTCAAAAGTACGGAACTGTTGAGGAAAATCCCTCAAGGAGGATGTTTCAACCTGCCAGAATCCTTTTTCGGGGGCATTGACCGGATCAGGCGATATAAACGCTTTGACGATATTTAAATGGCGATGCCCCGAGATCCACAGGATCAAATTCGGATGGCTTTGCAGTTCCGCGATCAGATCCGGCAGAGTGACGGCATTTTTAGGATCCGGCCACCAACCCATCTCGGACCTGGGCCCAGTCACTTCGACGTTGATCGGGACGTGCGCCGTGATGATCATGAGTTGGCCCGCCGCATCGCCAGCCGCAAGTTCTTTTTTAAGCCAGTCCCAACGTGCCGCGTCAAGAAAACCATGCCCATGGATGTCAGCAGAGCCGTCATCTTCCCTCTGAGTATCGTCAAGGACAATCACCTTGATCGGCACTGTCGCCTTTGGGACAAAGCTATAACAGGCAAAACCCTTGCTGGCGTCGGCCAGGTTGAACCCGTGGCCCACCGGATTGGAAGACGTTTTAAAAAATTCTTTCATCCACTCCGTTCTCAAAAGTGAGCGGCGATCCGGATCTGCCGCAACCTTGGGAGGACTTTCGAAATCCGCGACAGGGCCGGCATCCTTAATATCACCGTACGGAGTCAAACCATCGAGAACGCCCATATAGTAATCGGGGCTGTTTATTTTTCGAGGATCCGCGAGAACATCTCCCGCGGCCAAAACCGTATCGCTCGTGTAGGACTGCCGGAGAAAATCATTCACAGGGATCGAACCCATCCAAAAATGATCGTGGTTGCCGAGAGCCTGATACCAAGAGATCGTCTTATCAAGCCCTGCCGCTTTGTAAGGCTTCTGATAATCAATAGTATCGGCTCCGTGATGAGCCCCGGAACTTGGGGTAATATCCTTGCCATCAAGAACATCGATATACCACCTTAACTCGTTGTACTGTGTGTTATTGCACGTATCCCCCAACGAGATGCCGAAATCGAACGGGGTTTTTTTGTGAAGCGCGTTGATCGTCTGAACGGCAGCGTCGAGCACGTGTGTCGTATACGGCATAATGCCTGAATAGAGCGCGGCACCCACCGGCAATGTTTCGTGCAGGCGTTGAAGATAGATCAGCTGGGAAGGAGACTCTTTGTCCGTGATATGAATGTCGGATATCGTAAAAAATGTTAAAAGTTTTTCTTTTTTAGTGACGGCTGTTCCGTCATAAAGAGCCGGCATGATATCGGTTCGCACAACGGATCTAAGAGGTCCGCCAAACGTCCAATCGCCATAGCCGTATGGCTTATATTTTGAAACCTCATCAAGATGGATCGGCGACGCAGGTTTGGGGCCCGGCACCACCGTCCTCTCGAGCGTCGTAAAAACGTCCGTGGCGATCGGGTAGCCTTCGAGCTGGCTTTTCTGTCCGGCATCATTTTCCGAGTACCCCGCTAAAGGAAGGACCCACAGGCCTATTAAAAAGACTAAACAGAAATTTTTGAACGCATGAGATGTTTTCATAAAATTTCTCCTTGTTCAATCCTCGCGAGCATTGCACAGATGATACCGCTAAGGGGGCGCTGTGAGAAGGAAGGAATAGAGTGCGGCGGGATGTTCATCCTGTTGATGTTAG
Source organism: Candidatus Omnitrophota bacterium (assembly GCA_043803685.1). Lineage (GTDB taxonomy): Bacteria > Omnitrophota > Omnitrophia > Omnitrophales > Aquincolibacteriaceae > Aquincolibacterium. The sequence goes on along the minus strand of JAZDJU010000057.1, from coordinate 5,853 downwards.
AGCGTGGGGTCCTGCGACAAACTCGAGACAGGTTGTTTGGGAATATTAGGATCAAAAAAATCAGGGATTTCCATGCCGTAAAACTAAGAGCCGGGATTGAAAGGATGGCAAAAAAAGAACCCACTTAACCTTTTACGGCTAAGTGGGTTCTGTGAAAAGCTCCCCCGCCTGGGATCGAACCAGGGACACTGCGGTTAACAGCCGCATGCTCTACCAGCTGAGCTACAGGGGAATGAATGTCTTTAAGAATACACCTTAAGTAAGAGGCGTTAAGCGTAACGACTTACCACCTATCGCTTATCACTTACCGCTCAAGAGGGGTTAATTATAAAGATTGCGGCCTCTGGGTCAATGGGTGTTTTTGGTCTTTGATTTCCGGCCTGCAGCTGATATATTTCCCCCCTGTTACCCGTTATCCATCAACCCTGCCATGAGGAGACACCTGATATGTACAAACTCGTTTTGATCCGCCACGGAGAAAGTATCTGGAACAAGGAGAACCGGTTCACGGGCTGGTATGACGTGGATCTTTCGGAAAAGGGCTTGGGAGAAGCCAAAGAAGGCGGCCAGCTTCTTAAAAAAGAAGGCTACGTTTTTGATGTCGCCTTTACCTCGGTCCTCAAGCGCGCGATCCGAACGCTCTGGATCGTCCTCGACCAGATGGACCTCATGTGGATCCCGGTCCTGCGGGACTGGCGCCTGAACGAACGGCACTACGGTTCCCTGCAAGGGCTGAACAAATCCGAAACTGCGGCCAAATACGGCGAAGACCAGGTCAAGATCTGGCGCCGTAGCTACGATGTCCCGCCACCCGCTCTCGAGGAAAGCGATCCGAGGAATCCGGCCAAAGACCCCCGTTACCAGAGTTTCAGAAAAAGCGATCTTCCGCTCACGGAATGTCTCAAGGACACCGTCGCGCGCGTCCTTCCCTTCTGGCATGACGTGGTGTCCCCGATGATCAAGGCGGGGAAAAAGGTCCTGATCGCGGCGCACGGCAACAGCCTTCGCGCGCTTGTGAAGTATCTCGACAACATCTCGGAGCAGGAGATCCTCGGCATGAACATCCCGACGGGCATTCCGCTCGTTTATGAGCTCGATGAGAACCTGAAGCCGATCAAGCATTATTACCTCGGCGATCCCGAAAAAATCAAGGCCGCGATGGACGCCGTGGCCAACCAGGGAAAAGCCAAGAAATAGATCCTTCCAGACACAAAAAAAGGCCCGCTCCCACTCAGGGAACGGGCCTTTTTCTTTGTCCGCGCTATTCCTTAACGATGTTCTTTAATTTTTCCTTACTGGCGCCACAAATGGGACAGGTATCGACCTCGGCCCATTCCAGAAATACATAACCGCACGCCGTACAAATGTTATAAGCAGACACTGGGATTTTAGCAGGATCGGTTGCAAGGATCTCTTGAAGTAAACCCGCATGAGAGGCATCGATCCTTTGGGCTAACTTAAAAACATCCGCGACTTCCTTGGGAATATCCGACGGGTTTTGCGCTAGAAAACCCGGGTACATCTCTGTGCTTTTATAGAGCTCACTGTCCATGGCGCTTTTCAGGTTCTCCGCGGTATTTTTTACGATGGGTGCCTCGGTCGCCACCTCCGGGTTGTCTCTAACCGTCTTAAGGCTTTTGCCCATATAGTCCAGAAGGGATTGCTTGGCGCGAGCGAGAGCTCTAAAGACCTTCCCGTTCTCCGGCTGCCCTTCTTCGTCCGCCTTGTCAGCAAAGGCGAGATATTGGGCTTGATCCTTGCTTTCCTGGGCCAACGCAGTTTGCAGATTTTTAGAAGCAATGCTTTCCGCTCTTGATGGAAATCCAAGAGCCTTCAGTAAAGAGTCGTTTGTCTCGGCGGCATAGACAGGAAACGCTGCCCCAAAAGAAAAAAATATAACCGCCGCGAGAATTTTTCGAAAGCGTTTCATTGAGGACCTCCTTAGCTTGCTAAGCTGGTAACAAACCCTGAGGAATTCATTTTATCACAAAAGAACCGCCCCGAAAGAATTGTCTTTCCGGAGCAAATATGAAAAAACATCTTCCGCGAGGAACTTTCCCCGGGCCGTCAGGCGGCTGTTTTTCTCGCAAACTTCCAGAAGCCCTTCGTCATAAAGTGTTTTAAGCCGGTCTTTAAAACGCGGATAGATCCGCCTGAAATCGGCAGGCACAACACCTTCGCAGAGTCGAAGGCCCGTGATAAATGTTTCGGTCTCTTGTTCCTCCGCTGAAAGAGGGTCCTCGACATCATTCGCCCAATCCTTGGCCTCACATTTTTCAAGATACCGCGCAAGACCGGGTGCGAACTGCGAGCGGACTCCGTTCAAATAGGTAAAAGCCCCCGGGCCCAGGCCCAGATATTCCTGATTGTGCCAGTAAAGAAGATTGTGCCGGGACGCTGACCCCGGCTTCGCGAAGTTCGAGATCTCGTAATGTTCGTAGCCCGCGGCGATCAGTATTTCGATCGCGCTTTCATACATCCGGGCGTGTTCTTCCTCGGCGGGAAGATCCAGTTCTTCTTTTTGTTGAAGTTCGCCAAAAGGGGTCTTTCCATGGACTTCAAGATCGTAAAGTGAGACCTGAGAGGCCCCGAGATCGACACAGAGCCTCACGGAATCCCGAAAATCCTCAACCGTCTGGCCCGGCAAACGTAGCATCAGATCGAAGCTGATGTTGGAGATGCCCGCCTGACGGATGTTCGAGATGGCTGTTTCGATATCCTTCACCGTGTGCCGCCGGCCAAGTTTTTTAAGGATCGTGTCCTGAAAAGACTGGCAACCCAGACTGATACGGTTCACGCCCATCTCGCGAAGCGCCTTGAGCTTCGCCTCGTCACCATCCCCCGGATTAAATTCACAGGTGAACTCAAACCCTTCCGAGAATCGAAACTCCGAACGAACCCACTCGGTCAAGCATTCCAGTTCCGGGATAGTCAAACTCGAGGGTGTCCCTCCGCCTAAGTAGAGCGTATCGAATGAAAGAGAACCGTGACGATCACGAGCCTGTTTTATTTCCGCCGCGATCGCCTCAAAGAACCGGGAGCGAAGGAGTGAGGAATGTTTTGCCGTGGTCACGAAATCGCAGTAAAAGCACCGCGTCTGACAAAAAGGAATGTGGATATAGAGGCCGCGCATGGCGACATTATAGAGACCGAAGACCGCAGACCCAAGGCGAAATCTCAACTCTAAATGAGACCACAGACTGTAGACCGAAGACCGCAGTACAAGCTTTTGTCTGTTGTCTGCAGTCTGTAGTCTAAAAATGGCACGGCTTTTGCATCTTTCGGTCCGGATTTTGCTATAATGTTCATCCAAGAGGATCCTATGTTCAAGATCACCGAAAAACTTCAGGAAATACTCGAAAAAAGAGAATTCGTTTCCATCGCGACTGTCGGGCGCGACGGCCAGCCGAACTCTGTCCCGAAGTTCATTTACCGAGGCAAGGGGAGTTGGCTTTATTTGATCGATTACGTGGTCGGAAAAACCGTCACGAACCTGCGCGAGAACCCTAAGGCCTCCGTCTCGTTCATGGATCTCGACACGCTGGAAGCTTACCGCTTGAACGGGACCGCGCAGATCCTCGAACAAGGGCCGGTTTTTGACGCCGTCTTAAAGGGATGGGACGCGAAACTCGTACAGCTTTCCACCGACCGGGTGATCGAAGCGGTCCGGACGGGAAAAAGACGGAATCACTACGAAATGGAAATGACGAACCACCTGGCCGTGATCAAGGTCAAAATCGAAAGTGTTATCAAGATCGGCCGGCGCGGAGATATCTGGGAAGAAGCCGCTTAAGCCTCCCGTAGCGCCTAAGTCCCAAGGATTTTCCGGGGAACCCGCCTCAAGTTTTTCTCTTTTTTGGACGATGGACGGGTGTCCGCTTTCCTAAATTTTTTTATAGGGGTCTCAAAATGCTAAAACCGAAGTTATTCACCACGCTCAGGAATTATTCATGGGCTCAATGCCGCGCTGACACCGTGGCGGGTATCATCGTCGGCATCGTCGCTTTCCCGCTCGCGATCGCTTTTGCCATCGCCTCCGGCGTCTCCCCCGACAAAGGCCTTGTCACGGCCATCATCGCAGGCCTTATCATTTCAGGCCTGGGCGGCAGCCGCGTCCAGATCGGCGGGCCGACAGGCGCGTTCGTGGTCATTATCTACAGCGTGATCCAGAAATTCGGCATGGATGGCCTCCTCGTCGCGACGATCATGGGCGGCATCATTCTTGTGCTCATGGGTGTGTTCCGCTTCGGCTCCATCATCAAGTTCATCCCGTATCCGGTGATCGTGGGTTTCACAAGCGGTATTGCCGTTATTATTTTCTCTTCCCAGGTCCGCGACTTCCTGGGCCTGACGATGCACACCGTGCCCGCGCCTTTCATCGAAAAATGGGGCGCTTACGCGAGTGCTTTTCATACGCTGGATTCCGCCGCGCTTGGGATCGGTCTTTTCTCTCTCGCGGTCCTTATTCTGTGGAAAAAAGTCTCGGCCCGCATTCCCGCGGCACTCGTCGCGCTTGTATCTGCCACGCTCATCGTGCATTATTTTCAGATCCCCGTGGAAACAATCGGCAGTCGTTTCGGGGAGATCCCGAATTCCCTGCCGCACCCGGTCCTTCCCGCGATCCACTGGAAAACGCTAGGGATGCTCCTGCCAAGCGCCATCACGATCGCCATTCTCGCCGGCATGGAATCGCTCCTTTCCGCGGTCGTGGCGGACGGTATGATCGGCGGTAAGCACCGTCCGAATATGGAGCTTGTGGCCCAAGGCATCGCCAACATCGCGTCCCCGTTCTTTGGCGGGATCCCAGCTACCGGCGCCATCGCGCGCACGGCCACCAACGTTCATAACGGGGGCCGCACGCCTGTGGCGGGACTGGTCCACGCCCTGGTGATCCTTGTCATTATGTTCTTCCTCGGAAAATGGATCGTCTGGGTCCCTCTTTCCTGTCTTGCGGCCATTCTGATCATGGTCGCGTACAACATGAGCGAACACCGCTCCTTCGCGATGATCCTGAGGAGCCCGAAAAGCGATGTCGCCGTACTCCTGGCCACGTTCCTTTTGACGGTCTTTGTGGATCTTACGGTGGCGATCCAGGCCGGGCTTTTCCTGGCCATGTTCCTTTTTATGCGCCGTATGGCGCAGGTGACAAATGTGGGAATGATCACGAATGAACTGAGCGACCAGGAAGAAACGGACGACCCAAACGCGGTCAGCAAGCGTCAGATCCCGCCTAAAACGGAAGTGTACGAGATCAACGGGCCTTTCTTTTTCGGAGCCTCTTACAAGTTCATGGAGGCCATGAACGACATCGGCGTAAAGTCCAAGGTCCGTATCATCCGTATGCGGAACGTTCTCGCTCTTGACGCGACAGGACTTCATACCTTGACGGAAGCCCGGAAGAACTTCAAGAAAAAGGGGATCGCCTTGATCATCTCCGACCTTCACACCCAGCCTTTGATCGCGATGGAACGTTCGGGACTTTTGAGCGAGATCGGCGAGGAGAATGTGTTCGGGAATATTGATGACGCGTTGAACCATGCCCGCAAGATCCTTGGTCTTCCTGAAATCCCACGCCCCGCAAGCTTTGTCCCTACCGTCGCCAGAGAAAAAGATATCCCCGCTTCCTAAACAGGCCTCTGTTCGAAAAATTCGCACTGGGATTCCCCCTCTTTTATAAAGAGGGGCTAGGGGAGATTTTAAAAATCCCCCTCGTTCCCCCTCATATGGATGACCGCCAGTCAAGCTTGGCAGTTGGCCTTGGATTCGAAGCAACCCGGCATGAGCCATCGAGTGCCATCAACCTCATATTCGCGTGCTGGTTAACGCATTAAGTTGAGTCCGAATGGTATAGGA
>JAZDJU010000056.1:0-2600 GCA_043803685.1 Candidatus Omnitrophota bacterium | reverse complement strand
TTATAATCGTCTGACGGGCAAAGAAAGCAACAGTAGCAACCTTTTCTATTCATCTTTCACCTCCTCAAAGAAAAGTTCCGCGTGAAAATCTTGTCGCACCATAAGAGAATCGCCTAAAAGGCGCAAGAGGTCGGTCTCAAGCTTAACATTCATACGGACAGAAGCAAGCAAATCCCCTTTTTTAACATATTGGCCGGGTGCCTTCTTCAGTATAACACCACAAGGGTCTACAAGAGGCGTTGTGTCACACGCGCTTATGCTCTGAATAGATGTCAAGATTTCTCTGAGTTTACCAAGATCAACGAAAAAAAAACCCTCTTTTTTTGATAATAGTTCATACGTGTGTCCTTTTGAAATTCGTGTGACATATTCCATAAACGATTCAAATGACGCACCTTGAGCTTCGATGTTTTTAACAAATAAATCAGGAATGTCTGTCTTTAATGCAGGAGGTCCAGAAGATAATTCGAGATCATTATTGGTCAGCTTTCTCGCCATTGCAAAGCAAAGATCAACATGATTCTGCAACCACTCTGGTGCTTGTCCTTGGAAAATGAGGGAAAGCGCAAGGAGTGATTCTCCCCTGCCGATAAATGGTTGATATGGAGCAACATTATCAGTCAGGAAGCAAACTGCCCTGTATCCAATCAATTTTGCAACGCGACAAAATTGCATAGCATGCTCCCTTGCCGATTGCCGAGTAGAACCAAAGTTATTATAAGGTGAAACTCTCACGTCCAATCCTACTAGTCTCACTCCAAAAGCTTTCTTTTTAGATAAAATACTGGCAATACCCAACGCTGGGATATTTAAGGCTCCATGGCTTTTGCGAAACCCAAAAAGGATTGCATCAAGTGGAGCGTGTTTGTTTGATGTAAGAAAGTGGGCATATCCTGAGTTCGAAATGATGTCTTTAATTTGCAAAGCATCCAGTTCGTATTGATAACCTGGAATTTGAGCTAAAACATCAATTCCCCCCGCAGGTCTACCGGGAACACCCAGTTTGGGAACGATGTAGCCGAAGGACTGCAGGAAGAGCGGACAAAGAAGAGTTGATAAGGAACTTGGTCCTCCTGTTGAGGCAATATCCGCGACACTGCCTAATTCATGGAATGTTATGACAGATCCAGATTCTGCCATTGTCAACGCTAAATAAGCAATGTCCTCATCGCAGATTTCATTTTGTTTAGCCATTTTGATAAGTTCGTCCATAATGCTTTCGGAAGGATCACGGGCGAACCGGTCGATAAGACTAACGAAAGCACTCATATTTCTGTCCCATTTCTATTATGAAATCTTGAGAAAGTAATTTTTTTCATGAGAAGCTCTTGCCTGATCTGAAGTGCATGCGCCGCGATAAACGGTGGCGGTAGTGCGTTTCCGATCATCATGGCCAACGTGATCTTGTTATTGGCTGTTGGGAATTTGTACCGCGGCGGGAAGCCTTGCAGGAGCGCTGCCTCGCGCATGGTGATTGCTCGATCTTCTTCGGGATGAAGAAAGCGCCCTTTTGAGGGATTAAAGCACCCGCTGGTGATCGTCGGAGCAACGTCGTTCCAAGACATCCGACCGTATACATCCTTGAATCCATTGCAGCGCTTATGACATTCAAGTTGAAATTTCTTCGGCAGATCCTTGCGGCTTCCTCCGTTTTTGGGGATGAGTCGGATGATTTTCGCGACATTTGGTGTTCGGTGTTCGGACAAGTCGTGAGCGGGATCTCCACTCACACCCGCCTTAGGCAATCCGCCAATAGCATCTCTTACTGTTTTCAGTTTACTGGTTTTTCCTGCGAAAGCTATCTCAATGCCGAAGCCAGCCAAGTAGATCAACCTTCGCCGGCGCTGAGGTACTCCATACTCAGCCGCATTCAGAATGCGGTGATCGCCGAGATATCCGAGCTTCTCCATATGCTGGCAGAAGCAAGAGAATAGATCGTCTTTCGCTAAACCAGGCACGTTTTCCATCATTACCGCGCGGGGGCGGAATGCCTCCGCAAAGCGATGAATCTCCAACAGCAGATCGTTGCGAGGGTCATCGACCCTGACAGACCCGTTTAGAGTCCGCATCATTGAAAATCCTTGGCACGGCGGACACCCAGCCAGAAGATCAAGATTTCCCTGGTCAATATTCAGTTCTTCAAGCAGATCGAAGGGGTCCAAATTACGGATATCCGCTTTCCATACCTTTACACCCCGATGGTTTGCTTTATAAGTCTTTACGGACGGGGGATCGATGTCCACCGCGCCAAGAACCTGGAATCCAGCTTTTTTCAGGCCGACAGTCATCCCTCCGCAGCCGCAAAACAAATCTAGAGCGGTTGGTTTTCTCTTTTTCATGGACCACTCCGAGATAAATTCAGAATAATGCCCAGGTTAAAATGATTCCAAGGGAGAGTCATCCGCTGGTTAAGTTTTATCCGCCTCATTCAGTTGATCCTCTAAAAGAGAACTACGTTTTGTCGCTTCCGCTTCAGGTGAGGTGCTCCATTTTGAGGCTGCTGCCAAGAAGTCCTCGTCACCAAGGCTTTGCGTTACCAGATCCTCGTCAAACTTGGCCTGAATAACGAGAGGGAAACGTACTGCCTGACCACTTACGAT
>JAZDJU010000055.1:0-10768 GCA_043803685.1 Candidatus Omnitrophota bacterium | reverse complement strand
TGGCCCTTGCTTTTAAGGACGGACAGTAGATCTCTCTCATAGCTTGTAAGGTGTTTATAGGGTTTTGGCATAGTCCGCTCATCATAACGCGGAAGCCTTTGAAAACCCTCAAGTGTTGCACTTCGTTATTGAACTGGTGATGGTTATAAAGTTTGCCGGATGCTCAAGTTCGACAAAGCCTTTGAAAAAATTCCGGTGATCATTTTTTCGGCCAAAGGGAGTGACGCAGACAAGAAGCTTGCGGAGCAGGCGGGTGCCGATGAATATATGGTCAAGCCATTCGATCCTGAGTTGTTCGCCAAGACCATCCGTAGGTTGACAGGGAGCTAGTCCTCTTATTTCTCAGCGTGAAAGGATTCGAAATCCATGGGATCCTTCGAGGCGGTTCAAGATCATTATTAAAATATTAACAAGCCCGGATCGGTGGGACCATGATCGCAGACGTTAAGTTGATAGAGCTATTGCTAAAGCAGGGACTGATCCAGCAGGATCAGGCGGACCAGGCCAAGAAGGAAGCCGGGCGTGTCGGCCAACCCCTCGAATCTGTGCTTGTGAAGGGCGGTTATATTACCGACGAAGAACTGGCGAGTACGAAGGCCACGATCCTCGGAGTGCCTTACATTGACCTTAATAACTACCGTCTCGATCGCGAACTGATCAAACTGATCCCCGAAAAGATCGCAAAGAAATACAGCCTGATCCCGCTTTTTTCGACCGGGAACTCGCTCTCTATCGGAATGGTCGATCCTCACAATATTGTCGCCATTGATCAGGTTCGTAAACTCACCAATTTTGACGTGGTCGATGCCATTCTTGTCTCGGCGGGAGGTTTCCAGGTCGCTCTCAATGCCTATTATCATTTCCGGGGGTCCATGGAGGAGATCGTCAAAACCCTTGAAAAGGAAAAAACGCCGAACACGCAGGAAGTGATATTAGGCGAGATCACCGAGAAGACCCCTGTCAGCCAATTGGTTGATTCCCTGTTCTTGCAGGCCGTCCAATCCCGGGCTTCCGATATTCATATCGAGCCCGAGGAAACGATCGTTTCGGTGCGCCTTCGCGTGGACGGGCTTTTGCATCATATTACGACCTTTCCGATCACGATCCAGAATTCGGTCGTTTCACGCATCAAGATCCTTGCCGGCATGGATATCACCGAGAGTCGAAAGCCCCAGGACGGCAAGATCCGCACCGAGCTCGAAGGCAAGGATCTTGATATTCGCGTTTCAACCTTCCCGACGCTTTTTGGAGAAAATGTTGTGTTGCGTCTTTTGGACAAGCGCGCGATGCTTCCCAATCTTGTGGAGTTGGGTTTTGCCAAAGAGAATCTCGAGCGTTTTGAAAAGCTTATCACCCGTTCGCATGGGATCATTCTGGTGACCGGACCCACCGGTAGCGGAAAAACAACCACATTGTACGCGGCTCTTTCCAAGATCAACAGCGAAGAGAAGAATATCGTGACCATCGAAGATCCCGTTGAGTACGTGCTGTCCCGGGTTCGCCAGACGCAGGTCAATATTAAGGCCGGCATTACCTTTGCCAACGGATTACGTGGGTTTTTGCGTCAGGATCCCGACATCATGATGGTCGGCGAGATCCGCGACCGGGAGACGGTGGATATGGCCATCCAGTCGGCGCTGACCGGACATCTGGTGTTCTCGACACTCCACACCAACGACGCGCCTTCCGCCTTGACGCGTCTGGTCGACATGGGGGCCGAACCTTTTCTAATATCGAGCTCTGTCATCGGGATCCTGGCGCAGAGGCTCGTTCGCATCAACTGTTCGAAATGCCGTGAGCCTTACACGCCCTCCGCTGGGGTGCTGCAGAGCGTGGGGTTTCCCGAGGGGACCCAGGTCATGCGAGGGAAAGGTTGCTCCAAGTGCAATCAGACTGGGTTTACGGGCCGTTGCGGGATCTTTGAGATGATGTTCATCACCGACGAGATCAAATCTCTGGTGGATGCCCGTCGTTCGGCTGCCGAGATCAAGAAGAAGGCGGTGGAACAGGGGATGAAAACTCTGCGTGAGGACGGCCTGGAAAAGGTCCAGAAAGGGATCACGACCCTCGAAGAAGTTCTACGAGTCACCGAGATCGAGTAATGGAAATTTCCTACAGCTACAAAGCTCGTGACAAATTCGGACGCTCTCTTTCAGGAAAAATGATCGCCGCTTCCGATGCCGAGGTCGCGACCCAGCTGAAACAAAAAGAACTCACGCCTCTTTCCATTGTGCCGATCGAGGAAAAAGTGGCCGGCGATTTCATGGCGCGTTTCCGCCGTTTCAAACTGAGTGACGTCAATGCTTTCACCCGGGAGCTCTATACCCTGACCCGGGCCGGGCTCACGATCCTGGCGTCTTTGGAAGTGATCGGGGAGCAAGACCGCAATCCCGTGCTCTCGAAGATCGTGGGAGGACTTCTCCAAAGCATTCAGGGGGGGGCGAGCATCTCTGATGCCTTAGAGCGCTACCCGAAGATCTTTAATGTGCTCTACGTCAACATGATCCGGGCGGGTGAAGTTTCCGGGAGGTTGGAGCAGATCTTGGAGCGACTGATCTTCATTGGAGAGGCTGAGGAAAAACTTCAAATGCGCGTCAAATCCGCCCTGCGTTATCCGACCCTCGTGATGGGGGCCCTCGTGATCGCATTTCTTGTCATTACTAATTTTATTATTCCGAAGTTTGCCCAACTTTTTTCAAAAAGTGGCGTCGAATTGCCGCTTCCGACCCGGATCCTTCTGGGGATCCACGATGCTTTTACGCATTACGGGTGGCTTACGGCGATCGTTCTGGTCGGCTCTGGGATCTTTCTCGTCCGGTTTCTGAAGACGCCGGCCGGGAAGCTTTTGAAAGATCGGATCCTGCTCAAGGTCCCGGTTTTCGGGCCCTTGGTGCTGAAGGCCGATATGTCCCGATTTTCGCGTATCATGGCGCTTTTGATCCAAAGTGGTATTCCGGTGCTTCGGGCTCTTGAGATTGCGGAAGGAAGTGCCGATAACAGGGTCGTCGCCGGCGCGATCACTAAGATCCGTGTCAGCGTTACCGAGGGAACCAGTCTGACCCAGCCGATGAAAGAGAACAGTCTTTTTCCTCCTTCAGTCGTGCGGATGGTTCGTGTCGGGGAAGAAACCGGAAAAATTGATGAGTTGCTTTTAAGGGTCTCGGAATATTATGATATCCAAGTGGAGTACACGGTCACCAATCTGATGGTCCTGATCGAGCCGATGCTGATCGTGGTAATGGGGGGGATGGTGTTCGTGCTTGCGCTCGGAATGTTCCTCCCGATGTGGAATATGATCAGCCTTTTTAAGAAGTGATCTTTTACACAAAAAGAAAAGAGGAGAGTCAAAATGTTTCTAAATCGAAAAGGTTTCACGCTTATTGAATTGATCATGGTGATCGTGCTTTTGGGACTTTTGGCGGTCGTGGCTATCCCCAAGTACTATGATCTTTCAGGAAATGCCAAGGTCGCTGCTGAAAAGGGCGTCGTGGGCGGGGTTCGTGCGGGGATCTACACGATCCATGCCAACAACCTTGCGAATAATATAACGCCTGCGTATCCCGCAACGCTGGATGCCAACGCCAATGGCGCCTGTGTGACTTGCTTTTCTACGGTCCTTGACCAAGGTGGAGTCAATGATACGAACTGGACCAAGGCCGGCTTGGTGTATACGGGACCTAACGGGGGATCTTACACCTATGTTCCCGCGTCCGGTCAGTTCAGCTAGTTTTTGGATCGAGAGCATTCGGTGATCGCAAAGCGATGGCGTTCGAAAGAGCGCCATCGTTTTGTGCTTAGAAGGGGGATTCTTTGAAGCGCAAAGGGTTTGCTCTTGTCGCGGTTCTTCTGATCGTCATTATTGTCCCCATCGCCGTCTTTGGAATTTCGTTTTTCATCACCTCGTCCATTACCCGCTATGAAGCCCAGACCCGGAGTGTGAAAGCGCTTAATCTTGCGGAGGCTGGCATTCACAGGGCTGCTTTTAATATCAAGTCGACGGGCACACCGCTCCCTGTTTCGAACTGGGATGCCAATAACCAGATCGCCGTGACGGTCGTCGCTCAATGCTCCAATGTCTATCAGCTTAAATCGATCGGCACCTCGGTGACGTCCGCTTATCCGACCAAGATCTCCCGTACGGTTTTTGCGCAATATGATTCAGGTGCAAATAAAGTGAGCCTTTATCGCGAAGGGGATGGGGCCGGTATTCCGGCTCCGGTTTGTTGCGATGAGATATGGTGGCCGTTTAGCGAGGGTTCTGGATTTTCTACAGGGACCGCGCCCTATCAAGGGACCTTGACGCCCTCGAATGCCACAGGACCGGCCTGGGCGGTGGATCGTTTAGGGGTGGCGGCGAGGGCCCTGGCGTTCAATCAGGCCGCGACACACAACTATGTGATCGTTCCTGACTCTGCGGCCCTTGATCTGACCAATGTTGGATCCCTAAGGGCCTGGATTTATATTACTGCGCAAGTCAATACTAATACGGGGATCGTTCATAAGGGTAACTTATCCAATTCAAACGATGAGGCCTATGGACTCGTGATCACTCGGACGGGAGTGAACCGTCGACTTAGTCTTGTCTTGAGAGATGCCGGAGGAACTCAACGAATAGTGAATGACACCACGAACCTCGCGCTCAACACCTGGTATCACGTAGCTGGGACTTGGGGTGCGACAGGAATGCGGCTTTATTTGAATGGTGCTCCGGGTAGCTTTAACGCGACTGTTCGCGTTGCGAGAGCTACAGCCGGGACTTTACAAATCGGAACGCGTGCGACCAATAGTTCCACTACACGCTTCATCGGGCGTGTCGATGAGGTCTATGTGAATGCTTGCCAAAAAACTGCCGCAGAAATCCTGGCCCATTACAATGCGACCAAACCCTAAGAATATTCAAGGTGTCACGCTGGTCGAGTTGATCATGGCCATGGTTCTCCTGGGCTTTGTCGCGCTCGCTTCGGCAGCGATGATCGGAGCGCAGATCCAGGGCATGCTGACCTCGACCGATTTTACTGCGGCAGGGAATATTGCTCGCGGGGAAATGGAAAGACTGAAAAATATTGCTTATGCTTCGGTCGCGAACGGAAGTTCCGTGAGTGGCCCTTATACGGCGAGTTGGACCGTGGCAACGGTCGCGGGAGGCGGTGGCGCGGAGAGGAAGGACATTACTCTGACCGCTCGAAGGACCGGAACTTCAGACATCGCGGTGACGCTCTATGTTTCGATCGCCAAAGATCTGGTCTACGCCCCATGAAAAAACATTTCGGATCTGAATACGGTCATTGCGGGGGGTGTGTGTCCAGGAGTCAAAAGGGCTTCACGCTGATTGAGCTTGTGATGATCATTCTTCTGACAAGTATTTTGGCGCTGTCCGGGTACCATCTGATGAATCTTGTGGTCCGTAACACTTTCTTTCTTCCGAATGAAGTGCAGGCGGACCTTGTGGCTGCGGAGGCGATGGAGATCCTCGTGGAAGGGGATGATCTGGCCCGCGGGCTCCGGTTTTGTAAGGTGGTGACGACCGCCTCGGCGAATCAGATCGTCGTGACCAATCAGGACGACAAGACGATCACCTACAATTTATCGGGCGGGAGCCTTTTTCGCACGATCGCTCCGGGTGGGGCGGTCATGATCCCGTATTTTAAGGCCGGCGACATGACGCTTTCGGGCTCCGGCGGTTCTCTTTTTACATATTACGATTCCGCAGAGGCTGTGACCGCGACACCAGCCAATGTTCGCCGCATTAAGATCGATTTAGTGGCTCAGAACGGGACGGGTTCTTCCGATAACTATGAAGGGTACAGTCAGCAGAGTTCATCCGTAAAAGTGAATAAATACCTGTAGATCCAGTAGCTTTGTGATCCGTCCGTGACGGGGCAGTAGTTCTAAGGAGCGCCATGCCTTTTCTTTCTATTGAATTCGGGAAACATCAGCTGAAGATCCTTTTGCTTGAAAGGGAAAAGGATGCTTTGGCCGTGCGTCATGATCGTGCCGTGATCATTCCTCCCGGGTTCGTCAAATCCAATATCCCCGAAGTTCTTAAAGATTTCATCAAGCAGTACGACGTTACGGACCGCAAGGTTTTTCTCACTCTCTCGGACCCGGGTGTCATCACCCTGAAGAACGCGATCTTTCCGCTCATGTCGGCGGCGGAGCTTGTGGGGGCGATCACCTGGCATGCCAAGGAAGAGGGGGCCTTGACCGAAGACGTGGTCCTCTTTAATTATGAGATCGTGAAGGAATTTGAGGACTCGGATGGCACGAAGAAGGTCGCCGTGACGTTTTCGATCGTGAATCGAAAACTGCTTGAGAATTCGATACGGATGCTCAACCGGATCGGGTTGGAAGTCCTTCATGTGAGCGCCGCGCCGCTCAACACACCCAAGGTTCTGGCGGCCTTGGGAGACGCCGCTCCGATCCAGATGGTGTTGCATCTGGGGTATTTCTCATCGACCTGCATGATCTATAAAAAAGGAAAATTGCTTTTCATCAGACAGTTGGCGTTCTCTTATGAGAAGACCCGGTTGAGTTTGAACGACCCGCTTATTTTGGGGCCCAAGTTCAGGACTCCAGGAGCCGATGCGGAGATCGAGCAGGCGATCCTGACGATCGGGATCCCTTCCGAAGAATTCTCTGCCGGGGGTGGGGAGAACCGGACGACCCAGTTTTTTGGTCTCATGAGGCCGCTTCTGGAAGGTCTTGTCCGCGAGATCCGTTATTCTCTGACCTATTTTATGCATAATTTGAGCGAGGAAAAACCCGTGGCTTTGCTCCTGACAGGGCATGGCACGAGGTTCCGGGGCATGGATCTTTTCCTTGCCAGGGAGCTGGAGATGTCCGTTTCAAACCTGACGCTTCCCCCGATAGTTCGGTGTCAAGAGAGCGCGGTCGTCGAAGATCCGGTCCGCTTAAGCCAATGTATCAGCACCATCGCGGGAGTGCTTCCGGGAGAAAAAAGCGCGGATTTCATGCCCTTTGAACTCAAAAAAGAAAAGTTCGAAACATTTCAGAGAAGTGTCATGAAAATGGTCTCACTGGTTGCGGTGGGGATCTGTGCGACTTCCTTGATTTTCGCGAACCTTCATGGCGCCTTTTTACGCGATCGTCTCAAGCTTGGAGAAAAAGCGCTCCTGGCTTTCGGCGCCTTTACTCAAGCTTCAGAAAAACCATTTCCGAAGTATTTTCTGACGCGCAAACTTGAGAAAGCGACGATCCCTCCGGATAAGGTGTTGTGTCTCGTAGGCCATTTGATGCCTGGGGAATTGGCGATCCGGGAATTTAAAGTCGATTCCGGTAGTCGCTCGATCACCATGGATGTTGAAACTTCAGGGTTGGATGAGGGCGGCAATCCGATCGTCGAAGATCTGCTTCGGAGACTCAGGGAAACAGGGTTTTTCAGGCATGTCGATGTGAAGCTCGTGACAGGTTATGCTGTGTCCGTTTACAGGTTTGAAGGAGTGTTCCGAAATGATTAACGTTCAGAAGGACCGGATCACTTTTTCCCAGATCGCGATCTTTGTGTGGGGGCTTTCCATCCTGTTCGGTTGCATGCTTTTTTTTAAGTTCGTGGATGGTCCGGCAGCTTCGCGAGTGTTGGATATACAAGATCAGGTAGATAGTGTGGAAGGCCGTTTGAAGTGGATGACCCAGACCATGGATACGATCCAGGATCCTGAAAGGGTCCTGGCTCATTTCAGAGAGATGGATCGGGATCTTCAGCGGAAATTCCCCGATTCGGCGGAAAAGTCCCTCTTGATGTTGACCGATTATGCCAATAAATTCGGTGTGAGGATCGAGCAGATCCAGCCGGAACTGCCGCGGAAAGTCGTGAATGCCCGAGGCGGGGATGTGGGCGCGGAGGGGAAGGTTTGCTATGGCGTCGAGGTCTCGCTGACGTTTAAAGGGGAGTATTACAATCTGGTCAAATATCTCGATGCTCTTCGCAAGGTGATGCCGGCTTTTCTGGTGGTGCGGAGCCTTTCGATCGAGAACGGTTTTTCTCCCAAGCTGAAGCTTGAGGGCCGCCTTGATCTGAGTCTCTATCTTCTGGAGTGATGATGCGAAAAAAAACAGCTATCCAGCTTGGAGTGATCGTGGTCGCGTCTATTGCCATGGTGTTTTTGAGCGTGCCGCTCTTCAAAAAGGCGGGGAATGCAAAAAAGCCCTTCACGACATCTCCCGTCGCGTCCGAGCCTGCGGTCAAAAAAGAATCGGCGAGGCCGGGTTCTCTGGGGCAAACGATCAAGTTGAGGTCCATAAAGGACGATAAATTCTACGAGAGGCTCAGTCGTGTCGCGGAGGCTTTACCCTTAGACCGCGATCCCTTTTCCTTTGCGTACACCGGGCCCAAGGGTTCGCGAGATGGTCTTGAACTTGTAGGGATCCTTTGGGAGGGGGCGGCGCCCACGGCGATCATTAATCAGACTTTTTTGAAAGCAGGAGATTCCACGGATCAGTTTAATGTCGTCAGGATCTTGCAAGACCGGGTTGTATTAAGAGATCGCACCGGAGAGTTCGAGCTTCGCTTGAAGCAATAAAAGAATTTATTTGGAGGCCTCATGAAGGCTAGACTCGGTTTATTTTTTGTTGTTTTGATGGTGCTGTCGGCATCTCTGATCTCGGCGGCGGAGTCCGGTTTGAGCAGTTTAAAGTTCAAAGATACCGAGATCGCGACGGTGCTTAAGGCCATTGAGAAAAAAGCGGCTCTGGAAGGAACGAAGATCACGATCGTCACAACGCCCGAGGTGTTTGGTCTCGTGACCGTGGATCTTGAAAATGTGGATTGGAAAACAGCGTTTAAGGTCATTCTCAAGATGTACGATCTCGGATACGTCCAGGATGGGAGCATTCTGACAGTTTCCACTCTTACCAAGATCGGGGAAGACCAGAAGAAAGAGGATGATTCCATCTTTGCTTCTGGCGGGATGAGGATCGAAGCGTTCAAGCTCAAGCATGTTGAAGCTGCGGATGTTGCGAAGATGATCCAGCCCTTTCTTTCCGAGAAAGGGAAAGTTTCCGTCATGGATGCTGTGAACAAGCAGGGCTGGGGTTTTTCCGCGAGTACGAGCGGAATGATGACGACGCCGGACTCCTCTTCTGGAAGCAGTAGCTATACTCCCGCGACAACGCCGCAGAGCACGACCAAAATGACGCGGACCCGGATCCTTGCAGTTTCCGATACGCCGGCCGTAGTGCGGCAGATCGCGAAGCTTATTGCCGAGGTCGATGTGGCGCCCAAGCAAGTCCTCATCCGCGCGATTCTGATGGAAATCGTTGAGAACAAGCTTTTTGATCTGGGGGTCAATTTTGGCACCCCCACAACACTACCCGGCGCGGCTTCCATTCTCAATAAGGATTTCAACATGGGAACCGCCAGTCGCTTCCCCGGCGTGCCCGATGCTTTTAAGCCTCTTGAAACTACGACGACTTCAGCTCTTTCAGGTTTTAATTTCAATCTTGCAAAAGTGAACGGTACAAAATTTGAAATGGTGGTACGTGCGCTCCAGGAAGATGAAAACACCAATACTTTGTCCACGCCCACGATCCTGACCATGGATGGTCGCGAGGCCACGATACTCGTGGGCGAGCAATTCCCGATCATCGAAACCACATCGAGCACGTTTGACAGTAACACCGTAGGAGGCTCGCTTTCCTACTATCAGAATATCGGGATCCAGCTTCGTGTCGTGCCTCAGATTTGCGGCGATAACGATGACCGGGTCAATCTGATCGTCCATCCGACAGTTTCTAACCAGAACGGAACGGTTAAAGTGGGAGGTTCTACGACCACCACGGCCACGGATCTGCCCATCGCGGAGTATCCGATCATCGATACACGCGAAGCTGAGACTCAGATGGTAGTCGATGACGGGGATACGGTGGTGATGGGCGGACTCCTGAGTGATGCAAAAACAAAAGAGGTGGCAGGAGTACCTTTTTTGAGCGATATACCGCTTTTTGGAAAACTTTTTGACAGAAATACGAAAAATAGCCAAAAGACCGATCTGGTGATTTTCCTCACGGTTAAGATCGTTCGGCCTTCCACGGTGCTTCCCGCCGATGTGCTGGACCGGACAAAGATCGACACAATGACAAAGGGAATATGACGGCGCTTCAGGAATTCTACGGATTCAAAACCCAGCCCTTTAATATCACCACGGATACCGAGCTTTTCTTCGAAAGCCAGTCTCACCAGGAGGCGCTTGCCTCTTTGATGTACGGAGTTGAGGAACGCAAGGGGCTGATCCTCATCACGGGAGAAGTGGGGACGGGAAAGACCACGCTTTGCAAAGCGCTTTTGGAGCGTTTGCCAAAATCGGTGAGGACCTCGTTCGTGATGAGCCCGTATTTCAGCGATATTCAGCTTCTCCAGGCGATCGTGGAGGATTTCGGTCTCGAGCCTGAGAAAAAGACACGTCTGGATATTATCAAGAAACTGGATGCTTTTT
Organism: Candidatus Omnitrophota bacterium; assembly: GCA_043803685.1. Classification (GTDB taxonomy): domain Bacteria; phylum Omnitrophota; class Omnitrophia; order Omnitrophales; family Aquincolibacteriaceae; genus Aquincolibacterium. The sequence continues at coordinate 317 of JAZDJU010000055.1, read as the reverse complement.
TGATCGATCTCAGCCTGAATCAGGGGAATGCGGTGCTGATCATTGATGAAGCGCAGAACCTCAAGGCGCGGCAATTGGAGCAGATCCGGCTTCTTTCGAATCTTGAGACGAAACATGGGAAGCTCCTGCAGATCGTGCTTGTGGGACAGCCGGAGCTGAAGGCAAGTCTTCAGCGCTTTGATCTCCGGCAGATCTATCAACGGATCGTGATCAAGTATGAATTGCGCCCGCTGGAGTTTTCGGATGTGAAGGCCTATGTGGATTTCCGGCTGGAATATTCGGGGGTCACGGGGGTTTCTATCCCCGCAGAAGGGTAC
>JAZDJU010000054.1:0-32965 GCA_043803685.1 Candidatus Omnitrophota bacterium | reverse complement strand
TCTCACAGTTGTATCTAACTGACAATATCGAGGAAGCGTTGTGACAAAAGGACCTATTAGGCGGGCTCAACTTATTGCCCCCTTCGGCGTGGGGGCAATGGTGATTGTTAAGGATGGGACGTCACTAATTACGGCGGGTTTAGATCACTGGTATCAACACGAGCCAAATTATGAAGATGAGGTTGTTGATAGAAATGAGTACATAATAAACGAATGGCGCTTACAGAGACTGCTGCGTGTAAACCATTTCCGAAACCCTCCAGATTTTAGAACGAGAAAAGGATTTGGCAAGAAAGGGAAAAATCAGTATCTGACGGTACCTTTTCTTAGATTCCCCCAGTGGCATTTCTGTCTAGCTTGTAATCGTTTGGAACAAATATCACTACATCAGCGTGAAAAAGGGAGATGTCGGCATTGCGCTGCGCAAAATAATCGCGCTGGATACCTAGTCCAAGTCCCTATAGTCGCAATGTGCTCAGCTGGCCATATTCAGGACTTTCCGTGGCGGGAATGGGTTCACAGGAGTGCGTATCCTGCGTGTAATCTGAGTCTGAGGCTTGTCGCCACAGGAAGCACATCTCTTGCTGCACAGGTTGTTTGGTGCGAATGTGGTGCAAATAGAAATCTTGGACGCATCATGGAATCGAATGCTGATGATGATGGTAATGAGCGGTCCTATCTAAGCGCGCATCTATTTGAGGAAGAGGGGCTGTATCCTTGCCAGGGCAAGAGACCCTGGCTAGGAGGTAGTGATATTTCGACATGTAGTCATCCCCTTCGTGGTTCATTGAGGAATGCATCTAACGTTTATTTTGCGCATATTAGATCGGCAATTTATTTGCCAAGAAGAAGAGGTGTGTCTGAGACATTGTTGACGCTATTAGAGAAGCCTCCTTTGTCCGAAATTCTGAACATATTGCTGACCAGTGGAGCGGAGACGGAAGTTATTGTGCCCTCACTTAAAAGAGCAAATATGGGGGCCTTAGATCCATTTTCGGACGAAGAGTTAAAAGCTGCAATCGATGCGAGTCGCCAGCCCGAAAGGATGGAACAGCAAGCTGCAATTGTCGTTGACGATGATGAAGAGACTGCTTTTCGAAGGAGTGAGTATGAGGTTCTTAGTAATCCCAGGGATGAGGAGGTTCTAAAGATACGCAAAATGCAGGTTAATCTTTATGGTGATTTAATGAAACGGTACTTTGAAAGCATTATGCTCGTAGACAAACTTCGAGAAACGAGGGTGCTCGCCGGATTCTCACGTATTTTTGCAGAAAACGAGCAGACGTTAGAGCAGCAGCGGTCATTGCTGTGGCGGGATCCGGAGAATGAAGCGAATAATTGGTTGCCTGGTTACAAAGTGTTTGGAGAAGGTATTTTTTTTAGATTCAAAGAGGATGTGCTGCGCCAATGGGAAAGTCTGCCGTTGGTTGCTTCGCGAATAGAAGGTTTGGCGAGAATGTACGCGCGGCTACAACATGAGAGGGGATGGCGCCCGAGGACGATTTCGCCCAGATATGTATTAATTCACACTTTTAGCCATTGTTTGATTAATAGACTCACTTTTGATAGTGGGTATAGTACCGCTTCTTTAAGAGAAAAATTATATGTATCAAGTAATCATGATGTTCCAATGGCAGGACTATTGATATATACGGCAGCGGGTGATGCAGAGGGCAGCATGGGGGGGCTGGTGAAAATGGGGGAAGTTGATAATCTTGAAAACGTAGTGGTCCGTGCCCTTAATGACGCAAAATGGTGTTCATCGGATCCTGTTTGTATGGAGATGGGGGAAGCCGGTGGACAGGGCCCATTTTCATGTAATTTAGCCGCATGTCATGGTTGTTGCCTGGTTCCTGAGACGGCTTGTGAAGAGTTTAACAAGTTTTTGGATCGCGCAATGTTAATTGGGAGCTTTGGCGCCGAATCTCTCGGGTTTTTTAATGAACAACAAATCTTATGAAACACATCCCAATATTATCTTTTTTCTCCGGTGGCGGATTTTTGGACATAGGGTTCGAAAAAGCAGGATTCAATGTTGTGTGGACAAATGAAATAAACCCAGACTTTGCAGAACTGTACAGGCATGGAATGTCGTCTTGGCGCAAATCGAGAGGCGGCAGCTTAATTGAGATATCAGAGATTGGAAGCATTAAAAGAGTCGACGGCGAACAAATTCGTAACAAGGTGCTGTGCGGGAAGAAGCAGATGTTTGGTGTGATAGGCGGTCCTCCGTGTCCAGATTTTAGCGTGGGAGGAAAGCAAAAGGGAAAGACGGGGGATCATGGTCAACTCTCCTGGGTCTATGCGAAAAAAATATGCGAAATCGAGCCCTCTTTTTTCGTTTTCGAGAATGTTCCAGGCCTGTATAGAACTAAAATCCACCGAGAGTTTTTGCTTGAAATAGAGCATGAATTTGAAGAAGCCGATTACAACATTGATATAAGAATCTTGAATGCGCTTGAGTGTGGGTGCCCGCAAGATCGGGAGAGGTTGTTTGTTGTAGGGGTTAAACGAGGCATCGTGAGGAAACAACTCGGAAGAATGGTGCCTAGGGAGGAGAGGGGCTGGTTTCCATGGCATAAGTTGAAGTTTCCGGATGCGAAAAAGAAATATAAGTGGCCAGACACTAATCTTTTTGGGGCGAAACCTCTTAAGCCGGAAAACATTCCTTATGAGTTAATGATAGATTCAATTTTTGGCAGCAAAAATCCTCCGCAGGAAATAGTGAACGGTCAGGAAGCGTTCAAGGCCTATTCGAAAAAGTTTTTTTCTATCCTTGAAGGCGATACCTCTCGGAAGTCTTTCAAAAGGTTGCATCGTTATCGGTTCAGTCCTACCGCTTGTTATGGCAATAACGAGGTGCATTTGCACCCCTGGGAAAAAAGGCGTTTGTCGGTACGCGAAGCCTTGAGGATTCAAGGAGTTCCTGATGAGTACGTCTTGCCAGAAGATTTTTCTTTAACTAAAAAATTCAAGCTGATAGGGAATGGCGTTCCTGTGCCACTGGCATACGAGGTCGCTACCAGTTTAAGAATGTTTTTAAAAATGTAGGTGCTTTCAGAAAAGAACGTTACCGCGTACCACAATGCGTAAGAAAGGGAGCTAAGTCGATTGGCATGATTCGCGACATTAAAAAGTCATGGGCTGATAACTCGAGCCGACTAATCAACATTGATGAGCTGTCGTTAATGTTGGGGGTAGCGAAAAATACGCTTTATGATTGGTGCGCCATCAGAAAGATACCTCATTACAAATTGGGTAAACTCACAAAATTTAAAGTTGACGAGATTGAAGTATGGTTAGCTGAAAAAAAACGATCAGTGAAATGCACGCCTTAATAATTAACAAGATCTCTAATTAACGAGGAACATATCTTGAAACGTAAAGATTTATGCAGGTGCGATTGAGGAAATATGATTTCTAAGGAAGAAGCGGTCGCGATCGCGGAAAAGCTTCATGGCGCTAAGTTCGAATTGTACGGGGCTACGCGCGGGATTCCGTCTAATTTTGCTATCTATGGGAGTTTTCCTCGTAATCCCGATGATGTCTGGTGCGTTTATTGTTCGCTTCAGCCGGATAGAAAGGGCGTCATAGCTTCCGGGCATGCTGTTGTTATCGCGAAGGATACGGGCCAGGTTTTGTATGACGGTTGCGCGTGTGATGAAGGGTGAGCGGTAAGTACTCATTGGAAGGGGGCGGCATGGAACTCGAGAAGATAAAAAAGAAAGTAAATGAGCTCGATCGGCAGTTTTCAAAACTTATGATCAATCAGGGTGCTTACTTTATGGCGATTTTTGAGATCCTTGAGGGCGAGGGGCTGCTGAAGGATGGACGCTTCCAAAAGCTAGTGGCCAAGTATAAGAAGCAACTAAAAGATGTTGATGCGTACTCGGATTTTTTGGTGATGATGAGAAAGTTCGGAAGCAAGGACTGAGCCCATGAGATGTCCGGTACTGAAAATACTAATCCTCGGGGCGGTAATGTTTATTAGCAGCCCCTTCGTTGGATTTTCGAAAAATGATCCTTTGACCGTCACCCGCGCCGTGGACGGTGATACTTTGCAGCTTTCCAGCGGAGAAAAAGTCCGTCTCATCGGTGTTGATACTCCGGAATCCTCCAATAACTCGAAACTGCGCAAGGACGCAAAGAGAACCGGGCGGGACGCAAATGAGATCATCCTGATGGGGAAAGAGGCGGCGGCGTTCACCCGGAGATTGGTTCAAGGCAAGAAGGTCAGGCTTGAGTTGGATGTCCGGCCGAGAGATAAATACGGGCGTTTATTGGCTTACGTTTATTTGGAGGACGGAACATTCGTCAATGCCGAGATAATGAAAGCGGGTTACGCCCAGGTCATGACTTACCCTCCAAACGTTAAATATCAGGACTTGTTTCTTGGCTTGCAAAAAGAGGCGAGGGAGAAGGGGCTCGGGTTGTGGAGCGATAAAACGATGCTTTTAGCAAAAGAAAAAAAAGTAGACATCAGGTAAACTCTCTATATATACTACGCTCATGCCGACGATTGAGACGGATAATTTCTTGTGCATAACAAGATTCGCCAGGGAAGCCGGTTTAACGCGACAAGCAATCCATAAGGCAATTAGGGAAGGCCGATTGAAATTTATTACGATCAGCGGTATCAAGTTTATGGATAAGAAGGATCTTGAGAAGTTCCGGAAATAGTTTTTTTTACCAGAATAGTTTACTAGGAGTAAACCAGTTCTTGATGTCTGAAAAAAATATTTTCAGTATAAAAATGTTCGTTTTGTGTGAATGCATGCGTCGTAAACGGGCCTCCCATGGGGGGGTGTCCATTTATGGCGCAAGACCGCACGGCCTTTGGAAAGCATCTCGGGAGTAAAGCTTTGCAAGGGGAGTTAACCCTTGCGTAAGTCTCAGGATATCAAGGCGAAACTCATCCTGGAATATAAGGATGATCCCGTCCGTTACGAGCAGCTGCTAAATATGTTTGTGATGGCGCTCAAAATCGCTGATATGGACGAAAAAACTTCCCGAGCGTATCAAGAGAAGACACTAGAAAACCTATGAAAGGATAATGCTATGATCTCAAACGGTAAAAAGGTCGCTTTATACGCCAGGGTGTCGACGGAAGATCAGGCTTCAAACTTTTCACTCCCTGCGCAGCTTGAAATGCTCAGAAAGTACGCAGCCGACAATGGCTATGCGGTATTTAACGAGTATGTTGACGCCGGGTATTCTGGAACAGTCCTTGATCGGCCCGCATTCCAAAAAATGCTACAAGACGCAAAGAATTTAGAATTTAATCTCATTTTGGTCCATCGGCTGGATCGCTTCTTTCGAAACAACCGCGCCTTGCTTACGGTGACCGAAGAGCTGGAGCACTTTGGTGTGGGGATTAAATCCATTACCGAACCCTTTGACACATCCAATCACCTCGGCAAGTTCATCCTTTCACTATTTGGGTCTCTCGCTCAGCTGGAAAGAGACACGTTTATGGAACGTTCCAGTATGGGCAGAATGAGACGGGCTAAAGAGGGCTACTACTCTGGAGCAAACCCAACCAAATACGGTTTCAAGTGTACGGAAGATCGGAGGCACCTTGAAATCTGTCCCGAGGAGGCAGAGATCGTAAAGCTTGCTTTTAAATGGTACTGCGAACCCGAGGGCTCGCTTGTTCGCGTAGCGAAGAGACTTACCAAGCTTGGTTACAAATCCAGAGAAAACGTTGAATGGAAAGGCGATGCCATTCATGACATTATTCGTGATCCTATCTATATAGGGAAATGGTACGCGAATAGATATGGCCGGAAGGGGAAGCGCAAGCCTCAAGAGGAGTGGATCGAAGTTAGTGTCCCGGCCATTGTTTCAGAAAGCATTTTCCAGCAAGCGCAATATCTGCTTACCGAGCGCAGGAACTACACCGCAAGGAATGTGAAATACCAGTATCTCCTTCAGGGCCTTACCAAATGCGGTGATTGCGGCAATACGATCGCGGGGACCGCAGACCGCCAGCGTTTTAAAAAAAATGGGAGGGTCTATGGCCCTTACTTTAATCTCTATTACCGATGCACGCATTTTACGAAAAACATCTATAAGAAAACGGTTAAGTGTAACTTGCGCTATATGCAGGCGGGATCCGTTGATTCTGTTGTCTGGAAAGAGATTGAGAGTCTCTTGGAAAATCCGAAACTGATCGAAAATATCGTGAAGCAGCAAAACAAACGTGATCCGGAACAGGTTAAGAATTCCCAGCAAGAGCTCGCCAAGATAGAAGCCCGGTTGAAGGTGTTGGGTAAGGAGGAATTCCGGATGTTGGAAGCTTATCGCCAGGAAATTATCAGCATCGAACAATTTAAAAGCCAGATGGCCAAAATCAAAGCGGAGACGGTCACGCTTTCCTTGGGAAGGGATGAAGCTGTAAGCCTTTTTACGAAGGGGGATAGTGCCCAGGTCGAAAAGGCCATTGACTATGTCGCGCAAATAAAGAAAGGGTTGAATACCAATGCTTTTGATTCGAAGAAAAGAATTCTGCATCTTTTAAATACGCGAGTTATTGCAAAAGTTAGTGGCGCGGTGGATGTTTACTGCACTATCCCTACATCAGAACTGCGTTTTTCTGATGAAACCTCCAATGTTGTTTCCGCTCCACCATCGGAAGGGTCCCATCCTTGCCGACGCGGCCACGAAACAACATCAACTGTATTGCCAAAGGGAAATTCAAATGTTGTTTCCCTGTCGCCGTCGGAACGATCCATTTGCTTGCGATCAGCGGGCTCAACATCACCATGATCGCCGGAAGTTTTTACATGATGTTCCTTCTTGCAGGGATCGGACATCGAGGAACCTCGTTTTTGACGATCCTGATTGTGGTCATCTACGTGGGGCTTGCGGGAGCCGGCCTTCCGGTCCAGCGAGCCGGATACGCTGCGATCCTGGTGCTAGTGGGGATCCTCGTGGGACGGCCCGCCAGTCTTTTGAATGCGCTTTGCCTCGCTTTTTTTGTGATCCTTCTTTGTAATCCCAAAAGCCTTTGGAATATCGGATTTCAGCTTTCCTTTCTTTCTGTTTTTTCACTCATCCTGGCGATCCCGGTATTTTCGCGTTGGAATATCCGGACTTTATCTCTCGGCTCTAGTTTTGCGGTGCTTTTCGGGACGTTCCCTGTGGTTCTGTATCACTTCAACATTTTCTCTCCAATCAGTCTCCTTGCGAACCTGGTGGCGATTCCGGTTTTTGACGCCGCGCTTTTCAGCGCTCTTTTTACCCTCATTTTTAGTGGAGTACCATTCCTGAGTGTCCTTTGGGTCAAAGGATCGTCCTGGATCCTTGGGGTGGGACTTTTTTGGGTCCAATCCCTTTCGACATGGAGGTGGGGGTATTGGTTCCTGGAGCGGCCCTCGTTTGGCCAGCTAGTGGGCTATTACACATGCGTGGCCATGATCTTGTTTCTCTATAAAAGGGCCTTTTACGGAAAACGCTATCTCATGGCTTGTTTTGTGGGGTGTTGGATCTTTTGCCTGGGTTCATTTTTTATCCAGTCCGGAAAAAAGGAATTTGAGCTTACTTTGCTTGCGAGCGGCAGGAACCAGATCGTGCACTCGAATTTCTCCAATGGAACGCACTGGCTTTTGAATACGGGGAGAGGGTTTCCCTCAGATCAGGGGGAATGGCTGGTGGCTCCTTTCTTGAGGCGCCAAGGCATCCAGCGTTTGGAGGGGATACTTTTTTCCGACCTTTCCAAAAGGAATACAGGTGGAATTGCGTCACTCTTGCGGGATTTTCCGGTTCATTATCTGCTGTATCCCGCCGCATTCCCATACGGGTCGGAGGAGTTCCGTCGCGCTATTCGCTCACGCGGACGCCAAACCAGGACCTTTCAGCGGGGAGATGCCATCGTGATGGGGAAGGAAAGAATACGGGTGCTTGCGGCATCACAACGAGGGACTGTCCTGAGAGTCGAGTCGGGCTCGTGGCGGATCCTTTTCATTTCTCATTGGGATCCAGAACTATTTTCAGAACTTCTCCGGCATCCTGCGGACTTGGAGGAGGTCCATGCAGTTTATTTACCCGTTCTCAAACGCACGATCCCTGTGGAATTTCAAGAATGGCTGGAACTCGCCCGACCGTCGCTCGTCGTTTTGCCCGATATAAATCCAGAATTTATGGCTTATCTGGAAGCTCAGCGAATCCCGGCCCTTGATCTGAAGAGTGTTGGCGCGCTAAGTTTCAGGAGCCGAGGCTCTCGATTAGAGTTGTCATCCTTCTTGAAGGGGCCTATGGGTTTTTTTGCATATTCTTAAGCTGTTTTTAATGTTCATCAAATTGTTTCCATCGAGGTCGCGGATGGCTCGATTGTTATATACGGTGTTCTGCGTCTGCATTGGTTTATGTTATTATTGCCGACAGTATTTATTTCCTTGCGGAAAATCCCCATATTTTCGATCTCTCAGTAAGGATCGATAGGAAAAAGCATCTAAAATCTTCTGAGCCATGGCTCAGGGATGGATGGTTATAAGAAAAGGCAGGCCTGTGTTCGATCTTTTAAGGATATTAGATAGGTCTTTAGGGGTTGTATTTTCTTTTTTCATAAGGATCACTTCTGGGAAAAAGCGGGAGATGAACCGGGAAATAAAGAAAATACTGTGCATTAAGTTGTGGGGGCTGGGTAATTTGATCGTGCTCACGCCGCTCATGGCTAAGATCAAGGCTCGATATCCTCAAGCTAAGATCACATTTCTTACGTTTGATGCTAACCGTGGATTCCTGGAACGCAATCAAAACATTGAGCGCATTGTGTATTTTCAGTTAACAACAGATTTATTAAAGATCATTCGTCAGACACTTTCCCTTATAAAGGATTTGAATCGGGAACGGTTTGATGTAGGGATCAATTTTGAAATGTATAATTCCACATCGATTGTCTTCGCGCATTTTTTAAGAATTCCATTCTGCGTGGGTTTTAGCTTTGATTTGAACGATTCTTTTTACGCTTATTCTATAAAACCTGATGCGGGGAATCATATTTCTTCCATGTTTAGCGCGCTCTTGAAGCCTTTGGGGATTGAAGCGGATTATGCCTATGAACCTCTATCTCCGGCATTGAATGAGGTGGAGCATGTCTGCGATGTATTGCGTGAGCTAAAGGGGGACTATCTTGTTGGTATTCATCCGGGGACTAGCTCTAATTTTAAAGGGAAACAATATTTGCGGGATAGGTGGGTTTTTTTGGCCCGGGATTTGATCCTTAGGCATGGTGCGAATGTGGTGCTAACGGGGACATCAGCGGATCGCATGGCTGTTGAATGGATCCGTAAGGCGATCGGTCGAAATGATAAGGTGATCAACGCGGCGGGTATCTTTAATATTGGAGAGTTGGCAGCCCTGATGAAAAAATGCCGCGTGTATATTTCGAATGATACGGGGCCGGCGCATTTAGCAGCGAGCCTGGGGGTTAATCTCTCGGTCCTTTATGGACCCGCGAGCCCGGATCGATATGGTCCTCTGAACGCAAATAGCCTTGTTTTTTATAAGCGAGACAGTTGCAGCCCTTGTGTGGGTGTGCGATATTTGAATCGGAAATGTCGATATCATTATCGCTGTCTTGATTTTGATCCGCGTGAGATAGCTGACAAGATCTCCGAGAGGTTTTTTGATGCTCAAGTGGGTTAATCTATTTAGGTGCGTCCTAGCTTCAAATTTCCGAAGGCTTTCATCTCCTTATAAAGCGACATTTGCCATTACGTATCGTTGTAATTTGAGATGTTCTATTTGTCGTATTTGGGATCAGCCCGCGGTGCCGGAGATGTCCCTGAGTGAGATTGAACAGGTTTTTAGAAATTTTAAGAATTTGGCATGGCTGGATTTGACGGGGGGTGAGCTGACTTTACGAGAGGATATCCTAGAAGTCATTCGTGTGATAGCCCGTAGTTCTTCAAAGCTTATCCTGTTTCACATTTCGACCAATGGTCAGCGACCCGATGTTGTGGCGTTGATGGCACGCGAGGTTTTGCGTTCGGGTTGTATTCCAGTGATCAATGTTAGCGTCGATGGTTCTGTGGCGATGAATGATTCCTTGCGCGGAATGAATGGATCTTTCGTGAAGAGTTTGGATGCTTTTAAACGGTTGAAAACAGACAACCCTCGGGGGCATTATTATCTGAGTTGTACGCTTTCGAATCAAAATCTGTTCCATGTGGAAGAAATGTTGAGTGATATCTATAGGTTTTATCCAGCATTCACGCTTGCGGACCTTCATTTCAATTTATGTCACACCTCTGCGCATTATTATAAGAACAGCGATGTGGGTGCCGACAAAGGGCTTGAAGCTCGTACCGTTATGAAGTATTTATCATGGTCTCGCCGAGGATCTCTTGTAAAGGCCATATTGGAGAATCAGTATTTAGGTAAAATGAGGTCGTTTTTGTCGGGCAACAGATTTCCTATTCCCTGTCAGGCATTTAATGCCACATGTTTTATTGATCCCGAAGGAAGGGTCTATCCTTGCGGGATATTTAATGAGCCTGCTGGGCTTTTGCGTGATTTCGATAATAATATTGCTAAGTTGTGGCGGCATCCTGGGTTGATAGCGGGGCGCGGCAAAATTTTGCAGCAGAAGTGCCCAGGGTGTTGGAGCCCCTGCGAGGCCTATCCGGCGCTTCTTGGGGGCTTAAGGCATTGTTGAGCATGAGTAACCTGAAAAATGGCTATGATCTTCGATATCGAATATGGGAAACGGTATTGAGCTTTGAAATTGTAATCAGGGATATTCATGCGGCCTTTGGAATCATCCATAGGATTGATAAATGAGTTGAATGGTCAAGTTGGCAGGTCATTTTTATTGACAGTTTTTCTTGGCCCATGATATAGTAACGCCTCGCTAATTTTCCTAACCCGAAGAGTGCAAACGACTTATGAAAATCTCGAGAATTTTAGCTTTCTTAGTCCTCTTATTCCTCCCGCACTCTTTTGCTTCCGCGGACTGGGTCTGGTCACCGGAGCAAGGGAAGTTCATAAATACCGAATCCGAGACAGGAAGCAGCGCCGATGATGTTTTTGATAATGCGCTTGATCTGTATAAGGAGAAAAAGCTTGAAAAGGCTGCCGAGCAGTTCAAAATAATCCTCAAACAGTACCCCAAGTCCCTCGTAGCCCCCGAATCTCAATACCGTATTGGCACCATCTACGAAGAAACCGGCGACTTTGTGGAAGCCCACAAGGCCTATCAAAATCTGATCAAATCCTATCCTCAGAGTGAACGTTTTGAAGAGGTGATCGAACGGGAATATCAGATAGGCGTCATGTTCCTTTCCGGGAAGAAAGGCAAGCTCTTGGGGCTTGATATCCGACCTTCGTTACCCTTAGCCATCGAAGTGTTCCAAAAGCTTGTTGCGGCAGCTCCCTATGGAGCTTTTGGGGACAAATCTCAATTTAATCTCGGTGTGGCTTATCAGAAGTCCGGAAATTGGGACGATTCTCTCGAAGCCTATCAAGCTTTGATCGATCAATACCCGCAAAGCACGCTCGTCCAGCAGGCGCGACTCCAAATGACCGAGGTTTCTTATGCGAAATCCTCGCGTCAAACACGTGATCAGAGCGCGTTGGATGAAGCCTCTCGTCAGGCCCAAAGCTATATCAAGCGATATCCTGGATCCGAAGATGCTGAAAAAGCCGCGAAGATCAGCCGGGAAGTGGATGAGCTGAATGCCGAAAAGAATTACCGGATCGGGCTCTATTACGAAAAAGGCAACTATGTGACAAGTGCCTTGATCTACTATGCCGACACCGCCAAGCGCTATCCGGACACGAACTGGGGGCAAAAGGCCGCGGAAAAGCTTCACTCATTGCAAGAACCTGTGAAGTATCTTAACGCTCAGGCTGGAGAGCTGCAGAAGGAGCTAAAAGATTTAGAGGCGAAATATCAGGCTTTGGGGGTGGGTCAGAAGGCGGAGCGGGGCCAACTGGCTAAAGAGATCGCTCAGATGAAAAAGCGCATCAAGACGGTCGAAAAGAGCAAAGTCGAGAGCCTGGATCGCCGTAAGCAAGATCTCAAGCGCCGCGAGCGCGAACTTAAAGAGAAATTCAAAGAGCTCGAGCGCAAGAAAAAGCGTTTTAAGAACAACACATCTCCGGAGTTTCAGAAGGCTATCGATCGTTGGCAGAAATCTCTCGAGGCTGAGAGGGATGCTTTAGCCGAAGAGAAGGGGCGTCTTGAATCGTGGCGTTCTGAACTCGGGATCCCGGACGAGAAGTTCTATGAAAATCTGATCCCGGAGCATTTGATCCCATTCGTTGGGAAATCCGAAACTCCGGTTCAAAAGATCCAGCAACTGAATGAGAAGGATCTGTACAAGTTGTCCCGAAAGAAAAAAGAGCTTCTTGAGAAAAAAGAAAAGCTCTACAAGCGTTACAGCGAACTTCAGACTTTGTTGGCTCCGGAACGCACAGAGACCGGCTTGAAGCGGAAGCGTCTGCGTGGGGTCTCGAAGCAGGATCCCAGCAAATCTACGGCCCCGAAACTTTTGGCGCGCGAGAAGGACATAGAGGCTCTCGAGGCCAAGCTCGACGCGAAGATGGCCGATTATGAGAAGTTTTTTGGAAAGTCCGCGGAGCAAGAGCTTGAGGCGTTGATCGAAAGTAAGTCGGTCTCTCAAGCCGCTTTCAATCCGTTCTCGACTGGGACAGGCGATCTTCGGGGGAAGAGTCTCGAAGAATTGCTTGAGCTGAAAATGCACCTCAACGAGCAGGTTCGGGTGCAGCAGGATATCGTGGAAACTCTTAGCACGGCTTTTGATAAAGAATTGGCATTGAAGGAACAAAAAGCCATGATGAAGTCTCTCGAGAATGAAAAGGAAGTTGACGCTCGTGCTCTTCGAAAGAAGATCAAGAATGTCGAGAAAAACATTCGAAAGAGTTATGAGGATATTCAAGACCGTCAGAAGAAGAAGGGGAAACTTCTCGTTGAGTTGGACAAGACCTTGAACCCACAGGAAGAGAAGGGCGGGGTTTTGAAGACTCTCGCCAAGCCGGTCACGGGGCCGGCCTATCTTGCCAAAGCGTTTATCTTCGGACTTCCCAATGAGGATGTGACTTTGACGGAAGCAGCGAAAAAGCCGGAAGCGACCGCTCAGGCGAAGAAGATCCAGCAAGATATCGAGCTTGAAAGTCTTATGATCCAGGCTCAGGCGGAGGAAATAGCCAAATTTGAAAAACAACTCGAGGTTTTGAACGCCCAAGCGTCCCTCGCGGGGGGGCTCAAGTTCCGGTCATCTTTCGTCAAGGTGCCTTACGCGTTTATCGATGAAGCCGTTCAAAGCGCGCGTCGTGTTGTTCCCAGAAAGAGTAGGAAAGACGTGCTTCTCAATCGGTTGGACAATCAAACGCGAGAGCTGGATCGTTTTAAGGCTGAACTGGAGGCTACGGAGGTCGCCATCAAAGAGAAAACGCCTCAAGCCTTACCGAAATCTACCACGACTGAAGAAGTGGCTGCCACCGGGAAGAAGGCGGAGCAAGTTCCGGATGAAAGACAGCTGCGTGAGGATGTTATGAATTTGCAGGAGCAACTGGAGATTTCTTACAGCATTTATGCTCAAGAGAAGGCCGTTGCGCTTGGGAGTGCGGTTGAGGCGGACGCTCCCAAAGACGCTGAAGGTGCTAAGTGGCATGCCGAGTACAAAAAGGTGGGCATTGAGCTTTCCGGGGTGATCGACGAAGAACTCGGGATTGAGCAGCAGGAAATATCCATTCTCGAGAAACGGATCCAGGAGACCGATAAGGTCATCCCAACCGTTACTTCCAAGGCGATGCAGCAAGACCTTGAAACGGAGAAGGCTCGTATCGAAAAGCGTCTTTCGGAACTGGCCGTGCGTCACGATTTTCTTACCAAGGAAAAAGAACGTTTTAAAAAATAGATCATGGTACAACGGGGACCTGATATGACAAATTTGCGGGGTTTGGGAGTTTGGGGCTTGGTGGCGATCATGGCGTTCAGCGGGTGCGGGTACACTCGTAAGACGGTGCTCCCGCGGAACATGAAGACGATCTACGTCGAAACGGTCAAGAACAAGCTCAATGCCGACAATATCTACGCCTACCAACAGGGCTTGGAGATGGATATTACGAATGCGGTGATCCGCAGGCTCCAGCAGGATGGCACCTTGAAAGTGGCGACGCAAAAGGATGCTGATGTGATCCTGAAAACGGATCTGGTCTCCCTGGATCAAGAAGGACTTCGTTTTAATTCCTTGGAGGGTGTCAGTCAATACCGGCTTTTTATTATGGTCCGGTTGATCCTAGTGGACGCGAAGACGGGGGACACGATCTGGGAAGAATCGAATTTTTCGGGGGGCACTGAGTATTACGTGACCACTGTGACATCGATCGGGATGCAAAAGGCTGCAGGAGATGCTGTCAATAATCTCGCCTATAACGTCGTCAATCGAATTGTCGAAGATTGGTGATCCCTTTTCCCGGACGACGCCCTTGAAAACCGACGTTTTTCTAATTACCGGCGATCCCTTCCTCCGGGCCCAAAAGACCCAGGCCTTGGTTTCTGAGATCGAAAAAAGCTCTGGGGGAACTCTCACCCGGCAAACATTCGATCTCGACGAAACGTCCCTTGAAATCGTACTCTCCGCCGCAAGAACTCTCCCATTCTTTTCCTCGCAACAAGTGATCTTCGCTCAGAGTGCAGACTTGCTGAAAGAAGCTGATCTTAATATTTTAGAAGCCTTTCTTGCGAATCCTACGCCGGGAACCACGCTGATCCTGGAATCGGATGACGCTAAGGGTATCTCAGAGCTCCAAAAACTTGTGAAGGCTAAGGGGCAGTTGATCCTTTTGGCAAAAGACGAAGCGCGTGGAGCGGGCGCGGCCTTCATCCAGCAAAAACTCGCACAGCATCACAAGATCATGACTTCGGGCGCCAAGGCCCGTGTGATCGCGATGTGCGGTGATGCGGTGATGTTTCTCGACAGTATGATCGAGAGGCTTGTCCAGTTCGCGGGGGAACGTCGGGAGATCGACGAGGACATGGTCGGACAGTTTGAAGAGAACTGGACCGAGATGGATGTTTTTAAGCTTACCAATGCTTTGGTGGACCGCGATCCGGCGAAAGCTCTCGGGATCTTTCGAAATCTGATGGAGTTTTACGAAGCGGATCTTTTTTCCCTGATCGGGATCTTGCACTGGCAGCTTCGACAGTTGTGGCAGGCGGCCTTGCTTCTGGCGACGGGTGTTTCCGAGCGAGAGATCAGCTCAAAACTCCGGATGCCACCGCATCGCTTGAACGCTCTAAGACGGTTTCCCGTTGGGCGTCTTGAGTCGGCGGTTGAGGCGCTTTACCAGATCGATCGAAAATCTAAAAGCGGACAGACCGAAGGTGTTTCAGGATTGGAAGCGTGGCTTTTGGAATATACAACTTCGTGATAAAAAGACAAAGCCGGGTTTTGAACATCAAAACCCGGCTTTGAACAAAAAATATTAGAAGTCTTACTTTTTCTTGAGCTTGGCGAGGAACAGCGCGATGCGGGATTTCCTCCGGTCGGCGCGTCCACTGGGGATGACTCCCTTGGTGACGGCACGGTCATAACGGGCGACCAGGGCAACAGCCACGGCTTTGGCCTTTTCAGGATCGGAGGCAAGCTGCGCCAGTTTTTTGCTGAGGGATTTCAACTCGGAAAGAACAGCCAGGTTCTTCGCGCGTTTTTTAGCATCACTACGAATACGTTTTGCGGCAGAACGAATATTGGGCATTTCGATGACTCCTTTGGGTGAAAAAAGTGGCGACAATGTAACACGAGGACCTCATTCTGTCAATCCGCATCCCCCCCGGAGCGGCGGTAAGCACCATCTTGTCAAAGCCGCCGCCGTGGTGGGGGGCATGACTTTGATCGGGCGTATCCTGGGTTTGATCCGCGACATTGTGAGCGCTAAGAGTTTTGGAACGAACTGGCAGTATGACGCTTTTCTCTATGCTTTTATGCTCCCGAACCTTTTCCGGCGCATTGTGGGGGAAGGCGGACTCACGAGCGCCTTTATCCCGGTTTACGCGGAGATCAGGGAAAAACAGGGGCTCGGCGAGGCGTTTCGCTTTGCCAATATTACGTTGAGTTTCCTGAGCCTCGCGCTCTTTGCCTTTATTCTCGGCGTAGAAGGCATTTTGACTTTTCTTCTCAAGATCGGCTTTCAGTCCGACACCGTCATGCTGACCTTGCAGCTTTCCCGTATTCTTTTTCCTTATCTGTGGTTCTTGTCGCTCTACGCGCTCGGGATGGGGATCCTGAACAGCCACCGGCATTTTCTCGCGCCGGCTATGGGTCCCGCGATCCTTGATCTCGTGTGGATCGTCGCGGTGCTTTGGGTCCCCTCCTGGATCGGACACGACTACCTGTCAAGGATCAGCTGGCTCTCGTATTTCATTCTCTTGGGAGGGCTCTTGCATGTGGCGGTGGAACTGCCGCCGCTTCGAAAGATCGGTTTCAAGTTCCGGTGGATCTGGGATATGGGTTACGAAGGTCTTAGGAAGACCTGGCGGCTTTTACTGCCGGTGGTCTTGAGTTTTGCGGTGGTCCAGATCAACATCACGGTTGACATGACGCTCGGCCTGGCGATCGGGCCGGGGGCGAATTCCAGTCTCTGGTACGGGAACCGGCTCATGCAATTTCCGCTAGGGATCTTTGCGCTAGCCCTGGGGACGGCGTTGCTTCCGATGCTTGCCCAGCAGATCGCGCAAGGACAAAATGAGGCGTCACAGAAAACGCTTTCGTTCGCGCTCCGCAGCATTTTTTTTATTATTTTGCCTTCCTCGGTCGGATTGATCGTGCTTCGTGAACCGATCATCCGGATGCTATTCGAGCGCGGAGCCTTTGATGCCGTTTCGACCGCGCGGAGCTCGGCAGTGCTTATGGGTTATACTGTTGGACTTTTTGCGTTCGCGGGTCAGAAGATCATGAATAGCGGCTACTATGCGGCACATGACTCCCGAACGCCGATGATGACTTCGGTCATTTCACTCCTCTCGAACATTGTTTTCAGTGTGCTCCTCATGATCCCGTTCAAAGAAGCCGGCCTTGCGCTGGGGACATCGCTTTCCGGGATTCTCCAGTTTGGTCAGCTGGTCTATTTTTATCCCAAAAAGGTGGGGCCGTTCCCGTTCCGTGAGGTCCGGGCCTCTTTTTTTCGCATTTTGCTTGCGTCCCTTGCGATGGGGGTGATCGGTCACTACAGCCTTCAAGTGTTCAGGTGTTGGGTGCCGGGACTTGAGACGCGGGCCCAACTTTTTCAGGTTTTTGGAAGTATCCTTGTCGCGACCGTTTCCTACCTGGGTCTGTGTTTTGTTTGTCGTGTTCCGGAGGCCAAGGAGGCTTGGGCGTGGTTCCTGAAAAGAAAGAAACCCAGCGCTAGTCCGGTCGATGCAGAAAGCTTTCTGGATGGAGCCTCCTAAGATTGTGCCGCGTGTGAGGCGTAAGCGAAACATCATGAGCCTTATGGAAACACACGGATCATTCAGGGATCTGCGTTCAAGCGCCGGAAAATTACCGCTTACGGCTGGCGTTTATCTGATGCGTGATGCGGCCGGCAAGATACTGTATATTGGCAAAGCAAAGGCGCTTCGCAAGAGAGTGCTTTCCTATTTCCGGGTTCCCGTGCCGATCCCCAAGATCTCGATCCTGATGAGGAAGGTCCGGTCGATCGACCACATTGATACGCCGACCGAAGTGGATGCCTTGCTTCTCGAGGCGCAACTCATCCGCAAACATCAGCCCCGTTACAATCAAGATCTTAAGGATGACAAAAGTTTTCCTCTGCTTAAGATCACGCACGAAAAATTCCCGAGGCTTTGTGTGACCCGGCAGAAGACTGACAAACGAGCAACTTATTACGGTCCCTACACGGATTCAAAACTTTTGCATCAGGCGGTGGATCTGATCAACGATCTTTTCCCCATCCGGAAGTGTCAGTTGCTTCCGAAGACGGCGTGTCTCTACCATCACATTGGGCAATGCATGGCTCCTTGCATCAAGCCGGAAGTAAAACCCGAATACGATCGGTGGATCGCCGAGGTGAAACGCTTTCTCGGGGGAGGCAAAAAAAGCTTTGCCCAATATCTCAGTGAGCGGATGGAGAAGGCGAGCCGGGAACTCCGGTTTGAGGACGCCCAGTTCTTCAAGGATCAGATCGACGCCCTTTCAAAGCTTCGGAAGAAAAGGTTTTTCCCTAAGAATCCGGGGCAAGGCATCTCGCTTTCAGCAACGATCGAGTTGAGGCATCTCCTTAATCTTGAAAAGGTCCCTGAACGCATCGTTTGTTTCGACGTCTCGAATGTGCAGGGCGACCAGTCTGTGGCGTCGAAGGTGAGTTTTTACAGGGAACTTCCGGACAAAGCCGGGTACCGGCGATACAAGATCCGGGGTGTTTCCGGGATAAACGACTACGCGATGATCGCAGAGGCCCTGACGCGGATGCTTCGCGGGATCAAAGAAGGACGGGAAGAATTTGTGCCGGACCTTATTGTGATCGATGGCGGGAAAGGACACCTCCATACCGCGACCCGAGTGCTCGCCCGCGAGGGAATGACGACGATCGAGCTTATTTCCATTGCCAAGCAATTCGAGTGGATCCACTCAGCAAGGTCCCGGGCACCGCTCGTTTTCGCTACGGACTCTCCGGCACTTTATCTTCTGAAAAAGATACGGGATGAAGCGCACCGGTTTGCGATCACTTATCACCGGAAGCTCAAGTCGAAAGTTTTGCAACGTTCTATTCTGGACGATATCCCGGGTATGGGAGAGAAACGCAAACGTATCCTTCTCCGGCACTTCAATTCCGTGGATGAGATCCGTTCCGCCGATACGGAAAAGCTCCGGAATATCCACGGGATCGACCGGAAAACCGCCGAATCTGTTCACGATTATTTTTTGTCCCACCCGAAAGCTTAAAGTTCGTTCTCCTTGCGCTGAAATAAAGCGGGTGCACATCCGCAACTGCGGGGAAGGCTGGAGAGGGAAACCGTATGCCTTTCGATCGTGCGTCCCGCCCCGGCGTGACGTGACGCACTCGCGCGCTCGGCTTCGCTCGGTCGGGAGACTTTGCCGGAGCCAGCTCCCGGAGCGCTTCGAGCTCGGTCCCACCGGAGGCGGGTCGAAGCGTGAGGGCGCAGGCGGGCGTTGGCCGCAGCCCTGATTCCCAGATAGAAAATGAAGGACTAATCAGGGCAGCCCCAATTTCCACAGCGTGGAAATTGATAAGTATTGGGACAGGAGCCGACGAACCGCCGATGGCGAAGGCGAAGTCTCCCGACCACCATGCCCGCTCCGCCTCGCGAGCGTCGTCCGGCATACGCTTTCCCTCTCCCTGTTTTGTGCGGACGTGTACCCAAATAAAGACGAAACTCGTTTTATTTCCTGAAGTTGTGATAAAATACCTGCCCTATGACCCATCCATTCTTGAAACGGCTTAATGAGAAGGTCCTCGTATTCGACGGGGCGCTTGGAACTAATCTTCAGTCTCTCAATCTCACTTCCCAGGATTTCGGAGGCAAGGACGGCTGTAATGAATATCTGGTTGTCACCAAACCCGGAGTGATCGAAGGGGTTCACGAGAGCTTTCTCAAGGCCGGCTGTGACGTGATCGAGACCAATACGTTCGGCTCGAATCGTATTGTGCTCGCCGAGTATGGCCTCCAAGATCGCGTGATCGAGTTGAATGAAAAGGCAGCGCGTCTTGCCAAGGCTCTTGCCCAGAAATATTCCACGCCGGAACATCCTCGATTTGTGATGGGGTCTGTCGGCCCCGGGACCAAGCTTCCGTCGCTTGGGCATATCGGTTTTGAAGAACTCAAGGAATCCTACAAGGAACAATACAAAGGTCTCATCGCGGGCGGGGTGGACGGACTGCTTATCGAGACCTGCCAAGATCTGCTTCAAACCAAGATCGCCATTATCGCCGCCGTGGAGTACTTCAAGGAAACGGGGCGCCGCCTGCCGCTCATGGCGCAGGTGACCCTGGAACCCACGGGCACCATGCTTCTTGGGACTGATATCCAGGCAGTGATCGCGACCCTGGAAATGTTCCCTGTGGATGTCATCGGTATGAACTGCGCGACGGGTCCCGTGGAGATGGCGGAGCATGTCCGGGCTCTTTGCGAAAGTTCGGTGAAGCATATTTCTGTATTGCCGAACGCGGGGCTTCCGGAGAATGTCGGGGGAGTCGCGCATTATCATCTGTCCCCGAAGGAATTCGCGGATTTCCATGAACGCTTTGTCAAAGAATTCGGCGTTTCGATCGTCGGCGGTTGTTGCGGCACGACGCCCGAGCATTTGAAAGCCGTTGTGGAACGCGTGGGGAAATGCGTTCCCAAGAAAAGGACGCCGAAGCGTGAACCCGCCTGCGCGAGCCTTTACGGGGTTTCCACCTACACGCAGAAGCCCGCGCCGCTTTTGGTGGGCGAGCAGACGAACGCGAACGGCAGTAAAAGGTTCAAACAGCTTCTTGAGCGCGAGGATTACGACGCGATCGTGGGCGTGGCGCGTGAGGCCGTGAAGGAAGGGGCGCATCTCGTCGATCTTTGTGTGGCTTATGTCGGTCGCGACGAGAAAAAGGACATGGCCGAGGTGATCAGTCGCTTCAATCAGCACGTGACCGTGCCCGTCATGATCGACTCGACGGAATTTGCGGTGATCGAAGAGGCGCTGAAACATGTCGCGGGGAAACCCGTGATCAATTCGATCAATCTGGAAGATGGCGGCGAGCGACTCCGCAAGATCTGTCCTCTGGCGAAGAAATATGGGGCGGCGCTCGTGGTCCTGACGATCGACGAAAAAGGCATGGCGAAGACGCGCGAGGATAAGCTCCGCGTGGCCAAGCGAATCTATCAGATCGTAACCCAGCAATATGGCATTCGTCCGGAAGATCTTTTTTTTGATCTCCTGACGTTCACGATCGGGAGTGGTAGTGAAGAGTTCCGTAATGCGGCGCCGGAGACGATCGGGGCCATACGGCGCCTTAAAAAAGACTTGCCGGAGGTGCGGACGATCCTCGGAGTGAGCAATATCTCATTCGGACTTGCGCCGAACGCCCGCCAAGTGCTGAATAGTGTTTTTCTTCACGAGTGTCTGGAGGCCGGGTTGGATGCCGCGATCATTCACGCCAAAAAGATCGTGCCTCTTTTCAAGATCCCGGCGGACGATCTCGAGGCCGCGACACGGCTCCTGCATAATAAGTGGATCGACGGGAAGGATCCTCTGCAGGAATACATCGCTCATTTTTCGAAAAAACAGGGCGTAATCGAAGCCCCCAGGGCTAGGGCCGGAACGATCGAAGAGATCCTGAAAAACCGTATCTTGGACGGGAGTTCCGAAGGACTTGCGGCGGATCTGGATGAGGCTCTTAAGAAATACAAACCGCTTGAGATCGTCAATGAGTTCCTTTTGGGTGGCATGAAAGTGGTGGGGGAGCTTTTCGGAGCCGGAAAGATGCAGCTTCCGTTCGTGCTTCAGTCCGCGGAGGTCATGAAAAAGGCGGTGGCGTATCTCCAGCCCTTCATGGAGAAAAGTGATGGCCAGGAGCGTGGCAGGATCGTGCTTGCGACCGTCAAGGGGGATGTCCACGATATCGGAAAGAACCTCGTGGATATCATTCTTTCCAATAATGGTTATAAGGTATTCAATATCGGGATCAAGCAGCCGGTGGAAGCGATCGTGAAAGCAGCGATCGAACATCAGGCTGACGCGATAGGCCTTTCGGGTCTTTTGGTGAAATCGACGCTTATCATGAAAGAAGACCTAGAGGAAATGAAGCGGCGCGGCATGAAGATCCCTGTGATCTGCGGCGGCGCGGCGCTTACGGAACGCTATGTGGAGCGAGATCTTGCTCAGGCTTACGAAGGGCCGGTCCATTACGGGCGTGACGCTTTTTCGGGGCTCAGGATCATGGAAAGCCTTCGAAGAGGTGTGCCTGAAAAAGAAGAGGTTAAGGCCGCAGTCCCCGTTCCTGCTCCCGTTATTCCAACTTTGCCTCCTCCTACGCCTAAAGTTGCGGTGCCGAGTTCCCACGCTGTGGAAGCCATCAAGAAACCTTTGTATCACATTCATCGGGACAATCTCATCCCCACGCCGCCGTTTCTGGGCTACCGGATCCTTAAAGCTCTACGGCTGCAGGATGTGTTCCCGTGGGTCAATAAGATCGCGCTCTACCGGGCCCAGTGGCAGTTCAAACAAGGGGACCGGACCCCGCGTGAATTTGAGCTTTATCTTCAGGAGAATGTCGAGCCGATCTTTGAACAGTTCAAGGCTCAGATCATTCGCGAGAAGATTTTTGAACCGAAGGTCATTTATGGTTATTACAAATGTTATTCCGAGGGCAACGATCTGGTGGTGCTGGACGGCTCCGCGCAGAATGAACTGACGCGTTTCTCGTTTCCCCGGCAGTCCCGGGAACCTTTTCAGTGTATCGCGGACTTTTTTAGACCCCAAGGGGACGCCTTGGATGTGGTGGCTTTTCACGCGGTGACCGTGGGCAAGCGCGCGAGTGAAGCAGAACAGAAGCTCTTTAAGGCGAACAAATACGCGGAATACCATTATCTTCACGGGCTTTCCGTGGAGGTGGCGGAGGCTTTGGCGGAATATGTCCATCTTCTGATCCGTCGTGATCTTGGGATCGACAAGCAGGAGAAACGCAAGAAAGAAGAGATCTTCCGGCAGGGGTATCAGGGGTCGCGTTACAGTTTTGGGTATCCGGCGTGTCCAAACCTGGAGGATCAAACAAAACTTTTTCAGCTTCTTCCGGCGGAGAAGATCGGGATCACTTTGAGTGAGACCTTTCAGATGGCGCCGGAGCAATCCACCTCGGCCATCATCGTCCATCATCCTCAGGCCAAATATTTCAGCGTCTGATCCGAACAAAAAAAGGCCGGAACCCCGTATTTCAAGGGGGTTCCGGCCTCTTTAATTGATACGTAATTACTTCGAAACGGTCTGCCCGAGTTTTTCTGCGAGTGACCGGTATTCCTGCCATATCGCTTCCGGGGTGCGTGTTCCGAATTGCGACAAATACTTTTCAATCTCCTGAAGTTCACCCGCCCATTCGGAAGGATCTACCGCGAAAAGGGCTTCCGCCGTATCCTTCGGCATGTTGAGCCCTGAAAGATCAAAATCCTTTGTCTCAGGAATGGCGCCGATCGGTGTTTCCTTAGCGCTGACCTTGCCTTCAATGCGGTCCATGATCCACTTCATGACGCGGATATTGTCACCAAAGCCCGGCCACATGAATTTCCCAGACGCGTCCGTGCGGAACCAGTTAATGGAGTAGATCTTGGGAGCCTGTTTCAGTTTCTTCCCAACGTTCAGCCAATGACTGAAATAATCGCCCATGTTGTAGCCGCAGAAGGGGAGCATGGCCATCGGATCGCGCCGGGTGGCGCCTGCCTTGAGGTCCGAAGCGGCCGCGGTAATTTCAGAGCCCATGCGGGTGCCGAAAAAGACGCCTTGCTGCCAGCTAGTGGCTTCCGCGACAAGAGGGATGAGCTTTGCGCGTTTCCCGCCAAAAAGGATCGCCGAGATGGGAACGCCTTGAGGGTTATCGACTTCCTTGGAGAGACTGGGACAGTTATACATGGAAACCGTGAAGCGGGAATTGGCGTGCGCGGCTTTCGTGCCCTTGGAAGGGTCCCAAGCCTGGCCTTGCCAATCGGTGACGTTTTTGGGAACTGCGCCGTCCAATCCTTCCCACCAAGGCTCGTTCGCGTCTTTGTCGACCGCGGTATTTGTGAAGAGGGTGGGGAAGAATTTATTGTTTTTGAGCGTCTCGACCATCTTAGGGTTCGTCTTGCTTGATGTGCCTGGTGCGACGCCGAAAAATCCCGCCTCAGGGTTGATGGCATAGAGCCGACCGTCCGGGCCGATATTCAACCACGCGATGTCATCGCCCACGGTCCAGACCTTGTAGCCCGGAAGCGCGGATTGCATGAGCGCGAGATTGGTTTTGCCGCAAGCGGAAGGCAGCGCCGCGGCGATATAGGTGATCTTGCCCTTCGGGTCTTCGATCCCCATGATAAGCATGTGTTCAGCGAGCCATCCTTCTTTTTGTCCAAGGCATGAAGCGATACGCAGGGCAAAACATTTTTTTCCGAGGAGGGCGTTGCCGCCGTACCCTGAGCCGAAGCTCTGCACGAGATTCTCTTGAGGGAAGTGCATAATAAAACGGCGTTCGGGATTGAGGTCGCCAACGGAATGAAGGCCGCGGACGAAATTCTCAGAGTTCCCGATACGATCGAGCGCTTCTTTTCCCATGCGGGTCATGATGCGCATACTGACCGCGACATAGCTGTTGTCCGTGATCTGGACACAGGCCTTCGCGTAAGGCGACTTGGGATGACCCATCATGTAGGGCATGACATACATCGTGCGGCCCTTCATGCAGCCGTCAAAAAGCCCAGCCATTTTCGCTTTGGCTTCCTTGGGGTCCATCCAGTTATTGTTCGGTCCCGCGGTCTCTTTGTCCGGATGACAGACGAAGGTCAACTGCTCGGTGCGGGCGACGTCATTGGGATGCGATTGGTGATAATAAGCGTTTGGCCAATGCTTGTCGTTCAGCTTCTGAAAAACGGGGTGACCGTTGATCAGCTCTTCCTTCATGCCGACCTCGATCAACTTTTTGGCTTCGGCTTCCGTGCCGTCGCACCAATAGATCTTGGAAGGTTTGGTCAGTTGAGCCTGTTCTGCGACCCATTTTTCGAGCGGTGTTGCCATTGGTGTTACTCCTTTTGTATAGAGAATTTGATTGCGTTTACGGGGTGAAGTCTACCGATGACGAGTGAATTTGCAAGGGGTTTTTATACGGGAACGCTTTCTTCGAGATAGCGGGTGACTCGCATCACAAGGCTTCGGGGAGCGAGACGGACCAGAACCGCGAGGAGTTTATTTGTGAATCCAGGGATCACGAGACGTTTATTTTTCATGAGTCCACGATAAGCCGCTTCGGCCGCGGGGGCTGCTGCCATTACGAAGGCATTTTCCCTGATGTTTTCGGTGTGGGAACGCTTCTGGAATTGTGTCCGCGTAGGGCCGGGGCAAAAGGCTGTGACCGTAACGCCGGTCCCGCGAACTTCCTCGGCGATCGCTTCGGTGAAAGAAAGCACATACGCTTTGGAAGCAAAGTAACAGGCCATGAAAGGACCTGGCTGAAATGCCGCCGTCGATGCCACATTCAGGACCTTTCCATGGCCCCTCCGAAGCATTTCGGGAAGGAATAAATGGGTTAAATGGGTTGCGGTCATCATGTTGAGGCTTAGCATGCTTTGTGTGTCCTTCCAGTCGGTGTCCGGAAAAAGCCCGTGCACGCCGAACCCGGCGTTATTAACCAGGATCTCAATATCGATCTTCAACGCGGAGATCGCGCTCTTAAGCTCTTCGGCCGCACTCGGGAGGCTCAAGTCCTGTGAGATCGTACGGATGTCGACCTGATGGGTTGAGCTCAATTCTGAAGCGAGGGCGTCGAGCCTGGCTTTGTTCCTGGCAACAAGAACAAGAGGATGACCGCCGCGGGCAAAGATCTTTGCGAATTCCTGGCCGAGGCCTTCCGATGCACCTGTGATCAGAGCGTATCCGAGAGTCATGCTTGGGTTGTCCCGGTTAGGGGGTCAAGAATGTATAATGCCGAGGGATTTAGCGATCTTCTCAAACGTGTTGATCGCGCGGTCGATCTCCTGGAGCGAATGACCTGCGGTAACTGTCGCGCGAATTCTGGAGGTGTTGGGCTGAACAGCGGGGGGCAGGATCGGCACGATGAAGATCCCTTCGTTCCTCGCGAGGCGTGTCATTTCCAGGGCCTGGTTCTCATCTCCGATAATGATCGGTACGATGGCGGTCTGGCTTCTGAGTGTATCGAATCCTCGCGATTGCAGGGTTTTGAGGAAATAGTCCGCGTTCTTATGGAGTTTTTCCACACGCCACGGTTCATCCTCGATCACTTCAAACGCTGCCTTGGCCGCGGCGGCTGAAGGAGGAGGAATGGGTGCTGAAAAAATGAAGGGCCGGATGGAGTGCCGCAGGTAATTGATGAGTTTGGAGTCTCCGGCGATATAGCCTCCGACGCTCGGGATGGTCTTGCTGAGCGTTCCCATCTTGATGTCGATAAGTCCTTCCGCCGGATCGATCCCAAAATGCTCTTCGATCCCGTGTCCCTTTTTTCCAATAACGCCCAGGGAATGAGCTTCATCGATCATGAGGAGCGCCTTGAATTTCCTGCAAAGCCGGATCACTTCAGGAAGGTTAATGATGTCGCCGTCCATGCTGAAGACCGCGTCCACCACAACGAGCTTGGTCCCTTTTTTAGGGGCTTTCGCAAGCGCTTCTTCAAGGGCGGCCATGTCGTTATGCTCAAACCGGACGAACTGGGCCCGTGACAAGATACAGCCGTCAACAATGCTGGCATGGTTGATCTTGTCGGAGATGACCACATCGTGGCGTCCTAAAAGGGAGGAGATCGTTCCGAAATTGGCACCGTAACCTGAGGCGATGGCGACGGCCGTTTCAGTCTTTTTGAAAGCGGCGATCTTTTTTTCAAGTTCGACATGGATCCGGGTGGTTCCCGCGAGGAACCGGACGCCGTGCGTGCCTGTTCCGAACTCGTCGATGGCTTTTTTGGCCGCGGCATTGATCTTGGGATGCCCCAGAAGGTCGAGGTAAGAGTAGGATGCGAATTGGAGCATCGGGCGACCCTGAACCGTGACGTGGACCCCTTCGACCGCGTCAGAGGAGTGCATGTAAGGGTAGAGATCGTTCTTTTTGGCTTCCTGGATGCGCCGGTTCAGGATCTCAACTCGGGCCAGAAATGTTTTTTCGCTGGGGTCTGCGGGTTTTGCCATGGCGTCTATTCTTTGAGTAGAAAAAGCCGGCTGTCCTGAACTTTATAGAACATCGGAACGACTTTGACCTTGGGGTAGCGGAGACGAAGCCGTTTAACTTCACTGAGTACGAAATCCGTTTCATTGCCGATCTCAAAAAGATGCGAGAAATTCCTGAAATGTTCTTCCGCGTCTTTTTTCTTCCAGCCGCCTTTCTTGACGAGACCTTTGATAAACAAGTCCTTGCGAGCAGGGAGGTTGACCATGCCGCAGTGGTCATGCGTGATAAGCGCGATATACGAGACGCCGCCGACGGCGATCGCGTAAGAGACTTTGAATTCGCTATACCGGAGGTTGGCGCCTCCCGTGCGAAGAACAAAGGCAAAATTGTCAGGGATGTGTAACAGTTTTCGGCTGTCCATGCACATGCCGATGAGAAGCTGTGCCTGGGAATAGGGTTTGAACGGGCGACCCAGATTTTGATATTCGAGGAGACGTCCGATGGGTGTCCCGCGGTATTTTGCCGGGATGTCTGAGACTTTGTTGATCGATACGAGGCGGTTCATAGTCGAGATCACCAATGTTTGAACGATTTTCTCAGGAAAACGGGCCAACTTTTTGGACAAATATAGGGCCTTTCGCGCTTCCTCGCAAGCTGAAATGTGCATGATCATGACCGGAATATTTTCCGGAGCATTGTTTTAGGATAAGGATATCGGAAAAATGACGATAAATGGTGGGCAGGAGACCCGATGGAAACAATCTTTCAGCGTACGATCGCGACCTAGCTTGTGGATGAAAATGGATCTTAAAATAAAGCTGTTTTTAAAAGAGAGTATGTGGCCCTGTCTGATCATCGGGTTGACGGCTCTTATTTACGCCGGGTCCTTGTCCCATGGTTTTGTCTGGGACGACCATGACTATCTTGTGTATAACCCTTCGCTGGGTTCCCTCAAGGGGCTTGCGGGATTCTGGACCCTGTCCGACCCCTTTTCCGCTTTTCCGCTGACTGTTTCAGCGCTTTGGATGCAGCATGCGCTGTGGGGTCTCAACCCCTGGGGTTACCACGTTGTGAACCTTACTGTACACATTCTTAACGCGTTACTCCTTTTCGGACTTGTCCGCAGACTGGCGCCAACACTTGCGGGAGTGACAGCGCTTTTATTCGCCATTCATCCCATCCAGGTCGAGACGGTTGCCTGGATCGCGGAGCAAAAAAATCTTTGGTGTTTCTTTTTTATGGCGCTCGCCATTCATTCATTTCTGGATTTTCATGAGAAGGGGAAAAAATGGGATTTCGCCAAGATGGCCCTTTTCTTTGCCGCGGCGCTTCTCAGTAAAAGTATCGCGATCTGTTTTTCGACGATCCCTGTTCTTTTTGCATGGTGGCAACGGGGTTCGGTTCTCAAGCGCGATCTTCTCATGACCGGTTTCTTGCTCTTGATCGGAGCTCTCAGCGTTTTTGTTCCCATGTACAACGAAAGCCTCGGCTCGGGGTCGGACCTTTCGGGAGTCTTTCTGTCCGAGAAGCTCATCCTTGCTGGAAAGAACTTCTTTTTTTATATCAAACAGATCGTATGGCCATGGCGGTTCCTGACTCTCTATCCAAAATGGGATGTCGATGTCCTTTCTTGGGGGAATTGGGTCTTTCCTTCGGGCGTTCTAGCGCTTTACTTCGTCCTGTATCAGTATCGGCAGCGGCTTGGCCGCGGCGCTTTTGCACTCCTGAGTTTTTACGGGATTTCCATTTTTCCGGCTTTGGGGTTTCTCACGGTGTCCCTTTTTTCTATCACCTACGCTTCGGATCATTTCAGTTATCTTTCCGTGCCGCCCGTTTTACTTTTATGTTGCGGCGCCGGTCGCGCCGTCTTTGCGCGGCTCCCAGCACCGTCCTTCCGCGAATGGGGGACGCTGAAAAGGAGTCTCGCGGTCGCGGTCGTTCTTTTTCTTTCCATGGTCAGCTTTCGTCTGACGCTCAATTATAAGAATGATGTAACTCTGTTCGGCCAACTTCAGCGGGAGTGCCCGGACTCTTTTTTTGCGAATAGCCGTTTTGGGATCGTATGCATTGATAATCCCGATCTCTGCAGCACGGACAAGGCCATCAAGGCTCTTGAGAGAGCCGTCCGGATCGGCCCCGATGAGAGTTTGACCCTTTCAAAGCTTGGCGCCGCCTACGAGCTGAAAGGACTTCCGGAGCAGGCCAAGGAAGCCTATCTGAGGGCCAGTATCGGGCAAGACCCCTTTTCTCAGTCGCATTTCTTTCGCGAGATCGGAAGGGTCGGCGTTCATCAAAGAAAGTTCTCGGAAGGCATCCCTTTTCTGGAATTAGCCTTGTCTCTTAAGAGCCATCCCGACTATTTGATCCATCGCCAGCGGTACACTCGCTTCCAAAGGACCTCCGATCCCTCCTCCGAAAAGTCCGCCGACTATTCCTTTTTGGGGCAGGCGTATTTTCTTTCCGGGGATTTTGAGAATGCTTTAAAAAACTTTCAGGAGGCCTTTCGATTGGATCCTCAAAGCCCGAGCGCAAAGAAGGGCTTGGAACACACAAGAACAAAGCTAGCTGAAAGGGACCGTGAGGCCTAAAATTCCCAGAGTGAACAAAACAAGAACGGAATGCTTGCCGGGGTATCTTTGCTTTGAAGGATCACTTTTAGGAGATTGTCGCAATGGGGCGTGAAAATAGTGCTTTTTTAAAAGAGAGTTTTTGGCCGTGGTTGATCCTCGGGTTAACCGTCCTTATTTACGGACATTCCCTCATGAATGGATTTATATGGGATGATCGGAGTTATCTTCCCGCCAAGGCCTCGATGGGGATGATGAAAGATCTTATCGGGCTTTGGACTTTCTCTAATCCTCTTTCCGCTTTTCCGCTTACGGTTTCCTTTCTCTGGCTTGAACATCAATTATGGGGTTCCCACCCCTGGGGTTATCATTCCTTCAGCCTGACGATGCATATGCTCAACGCTCTGCTTCTTTTGGGGCTGGTTCGCAGGATCATGCCAACGCTTGCGGGAGTGACCGCGCTTTTATTCGCGATCCATCCCATTCAGGTTGAAACGGTCGCCTGGATCGCGGAACAAAAGAACCTGTTTTGTTTCTTTTTTATGATGCTCGCCTTTCATGCTTATCTGGATTTCGATTCCGGTCGCGGGAAGAAAGACTATGTCAAAGCATTGGCTTTCTTCACGGCGGCTCTGTTGTGTAAATGTATTGCGGTGTGTTTCGCGGTGGTGCCGCTTCTTTATGTCTGGTGGAAACAAGGTTCCGTCTCAAGGAGAGATCTTTGGGGGGCAGCGCCATTCTTTCTTATAGGGATCCTCAGCGTCATTCGTCCGATGCTCAATGAAGATCTGGGCTCACCGGAGGTTTCAGATCTTATTTTTTCAGAAAAGATCATTCTTGCTGGAAAGAACTTCTTTTTTTATATCAAGCAGATCGTGTTGCCATGGAAATTCTTGACCGCTTACCCCGCGTGGGATCTTCATGCGGCTCGCTGGGGGAACTGGGCATTTCCCGTTGGCGTGATCCTGTTTTTTCTTGTTTTGTATCGCTTCCGCCGGCATCTTGGCCGGGGGGCTTTTGCGCTCCTTTGTTTTTATGGCGTGAGTATCTTTCCGGCGCTTGGATTTTTCAAGGTTTCGCTTCTGTCGATGACCCCTGCGTCCGATCATTTCAGTTATCTTTCCGTGCCGCCCATCTTGCTTTTGTCCTGCGCCGCCTTTCAGAGCGCAGGGTCCCGGCTCGGGATCTTGAGGACGCATCGATCGTGGATCCCGTCTCCTTTCCTGAGGAAGAGCCTTGCGATCGCGGGTGTGGTTTACCTTTCGGTCCTTAGTTTTTGTTTGACGTTTAACTACAAGGATCCGCGGGCGCTTTGGGGGCGGCTTTTTCTGGAGCGTCCCGAGTCCTTTGTTGCCAACAGCTTGCTCGGCACGGTGTGTCTTGAAGATGGGGCCTGGTGCGATGTGGATAAGGCGATCGTATTGCTACAAAAGGCTCTAAGCATGCGTCCTCAGGATCGCTCGGTCCAGAAAACGCTCGGGATCGCCTATGAGAAGAAAGGCCTTTTTCAACCCGCGATCGAGCTTTTTTTGAAGGCGAGCTTGGGACGGGACCCGTTCATTCAGGCGCACTACTTTCGCAAGATCGGCAGTATTTATCTGGGGCAAGGGGATCCTCAGAGAGCGGTTCTCTTTCTGGAAAAGGAAAGGGAGCTTCAGGCTCATCCGGAGTACTCAAAGTTCCGCCAGTGGCATCTTCGCATGGCGAAGGGGCTCGATACGGGAGAGGCTTCGACTTTACCTCTTCTCGGCAGGGCCTTCTTCCTTTCCGGCGATTTCAAGAAGGCCGCCGATTCTTTTCGTCAGGCGATCGCGCAAGAGCCCAAAAATGATCAATACTATGTGTGGCTCGGCGAGACGCTCATGAATCTGGGGGATATCCCCGATGCGATCAAAGCATTCCAGGAGGCCTGTCGATTAGTCACCGGGAACAAGAATGCCGAAAGAAATCTGAAGCGTGCTCTTGAATTGAGTGTTCCCTCGGAACTGACGAGCGACGTTTCGAAGACAGGATCGCAGGCTTTGAGAGGAGAGCGTGCGGGATGAAAGATCAACAGAATAGTTTCTCACGCGCGTGGCTGCCGGTTCTTTTGTGGATGATCTTTATCTTCATCCTTTCTTCGGTCCCTGGCAAAGAGATCCCTGATCTTTCGATCCCTCAGTTCCATAAGGTGGTGCATTTCTTCGAGTACACGGTCTTGGGGGGACTATGGCTACGGGCTTTGTTGCTTTCCAGTTCCCGGGTCGCGGGTTTTAAAGCCTCGATCCTAGCCTGGGCATTGACCGCGCTCTTCGCGCTTTCTGATGAATGGCATCAGACTTTTGTTTCGGGACGATCGGGAGAGCTCGATGACGTTCTTTTCGACGTGTGCTGCGCGGTCTTGGGGATCCTGCTCTATTTTTCTGCACGTAGCAGGCTTATTCGGAAGACCCGCACTTCTGTAGGCTCGTAACTGGGCGTACACCGTTATGGACCTTTGGCTCGTGTTTGATATGAAAGGTCGGCTCCTGGGTGCTTCAGTCATCGCAACTTATTGAAATCAAATGAGTTGCGACTTTAATAATATTTCGTGAACCGGTTGCCAAGGAACGTTCTATAGGGCATACTTCCAAAACATGTCTTAAGCGACCTATGATCCGATGGGGCCTATGGCTTCTACATCCTGAATTTGATACAATGCCCGCTTCTTTAAAGCTAGGAAGGGGAAAGCGGCCCCATAGAACGACTTATGCAAAGGAAGACCCTGAAGCGCTATCTTATCATCCCTTTAGTGATCGGGCTTATCACTCCGTTTTATGCACCGGTGAGCATTCTGGCGTATTATCCCTTCGCCTCCAAAGAACTTGAGGTTGCTGTGACGGGGAGCGCGGGAGAGGTCTACGATAGTAATATTACGTTGGCAAAAAATGGGAAGAAGGCCGACCTGATCAGCGAGCTTGTTGCGGGTCTTAAGGCGATCTACACCGGTAAGCGGCATCTCCTGGACCTCCTGGTGGAAGATAAACAGGAGATCTATGCCAAGCATTCCAAGTACACCAACAATTCACAGAATGCGCGGCTGAATTACCAGTACGAGCGGACCCAGTATGACCGGTTCGGGTTCACGGGTTCGATGGACCATTATTACAACCCGCAAGATTTTGAGGAAGCGTTTGGACGGACCGGGGGACAGTACAGTTATTGGACAGGGCAGGCTGACGGAAGTTACACCCGCGATGTCAGCCAGCGCTTTTCTCTTACCGCGAGCGCGGGCGGAGGGATCAACATCATCGATAAAGAAGCGGGGACGGATTCGTACAACCTCCGGGCCGGGCTGAGCGGGTATTACAAGGTCAGTAACAAGTGGGGCCTTCTAGGCGCTTATGATTTCGCGTTCCGGGAATTCGACGACGGGCCGCATTCCACGATCCACGCGCTGACGGCGGGGACGCGGTATTATTTTACAGAGCGTCTTTTTTGGGAGGGGGTCGGGGGTTTGCAGATCGTGGACAATTTTTCTCACGAGGTCCTGGTCCGCCCGTACCTCCAGACGTCGCTCAATGGTCAGCTGGATAAAAAAACGACGGTGAAGATCCTTTA
>JAZDJU010000053.1:0-2204 GCA_043803685.1 Candidatus Omnitrophota bacterium | reverse complement strand
TCCCAGATGCCGGAAGGAGAAGCGGCGCGAGCGGTGGGGTGGGCGTATCTTTGGGAATGTCTTGGATTCATCGCAGGCGGGATCCTTTTCAGTTTCGCGCTTGTCTTCGCCAATGAATTTCGGGTGGCGGCGATCCTTGCGATTTTAAATTTTACAGTGGCCTGCGGGGTTATTCGTTTTTTCTTTAAGGAAAAGAAAGAAATCCTGTGGTTATGGATCCTTACAGCGATCCTTTTCCCGGCATGGCTTTTTGGGGCCAGTGCTTCCCTGCAGCAACAAACGTCTCAGCGGCGGTTCCCGAACGAAACACTTATCCGGACCGAAAATACCGTTCATGGCAATGTGTCCGTAACGCGGCTGGGGTCCCAACATAACTTCTATCAAAGCGGCCTGTTTCTGGGCGCCGCCCGGGAAGACCTCGCGAGCGAATATCTTGTTCATTTCCCGATGCTTGCGCATCCGGCTCCGCAGAAAGTTCTGCTTCTTGGGACCGGGTTTAACGGTCCTTTGCAGGAAATCCTGAAACAGGAGCCGCAAGAGGTTCGCATGGTCGAACTGGATTCGGAGCTTCTGAAAATCGCCCATGGATTTCTTCCGGAAGATATACGTACGGCGCTTCAGGATCCACGAGTACGCCTTGAGGCGGCGGATCCGAGGGATTTTCTCAGATCGGATAAAGAACAATACGATGTTATTATCGCGAATTTTCCGGATCCGGCATCGGTACTCATCAATCGCAACTATACGGAACAGTTCTTTGATGCCATCCGTTCTCATCTTGCGCCCGGAGGTATTTTCTCGACCCACATCACATTTAGCGCGAATGTCATGGGGCCCGAACTGGAGAGGCTTGGTAGTTCGATTTACGCAACGCTCAACCAGGTTTTCCCTTTTGTCAGGGTACTTCCGGAGGATACGCTTTTCTTTTTGGCCTCGGCACGGGATGAATCGTTTTTGAATTTTGAGGAAATGATCAGCCGGCTTTCCGAACGGAAGATAAAGCCTGATTTTGTGACGGCGGATCAAATCCGTTATCGTCTCACGAACGACCGCGTCGAGCGTGTTGCGACGGCTTTCCGCAACATGATATGGAATACAAAAAACACGGACCTCCGCCCGCGCACTTGTTATTTCGAATTTCTCCGGTGGCTCAGTCAATTTAATCCCAAGATCACGGAAGCATTCTTTTTTCTGACCACCCTTCCTCTCCTCTTTATTTTGGTGCCGGGTTTGCTCTTGATGCTGTTTCTCGTCACATTCACGCAAGGGCTTGAGCAGCGGGCGCGGAAGCTTGTGCTTGTTAGTATGGGGACGGCCGGTTTTTCCGTGATGGCGTTTGAGATTATCGCGATCTATCTTTTTCAGGCAGTTTTCGGGGATCTTTATTATCGGCTCGCCTGGGTGATTACGGCATTCATGGCAGGACTGGGGACGGGGACCTGGGCGGCGATGGGTTTTAAAAGAATTACGGAGCGGTTCACCCTTGCGATGCTTCATGTTATGAACGCGGTGTTTTTCTTTATACTGATCAAAGTCTGTGAGCGGATCTTTTCGAACGGTTTTTTTCTCGGGGGAGAATATCAATACGCTTTTTTAGGAATAGCGTTTTGGAGCGGCCTTACGGCCGGGGCCTTCTTTCCGTTTGCGAACCGTTTTTATTTCGCCCGGGGTGAGGGAGACCGTCTCGGGAGCGTTTACACCGCAGATCTTTGGGGTTCGGCGCTTGGCGCTATTCTAACCGCCGGATTTTTCATTCCGATATGGGGAGTTCCGCAGACGTTGATACTTCTGGGAGCCGTGAACGCTCTTTTAGCGGCACTTCTTCTCGTCAGAAAAGGAATCTGATCAATTTATTTTTTCTCTTCCGAAAAGACATCCGCTGTAAAGACTTGCAGATTCACGGCGGGGTCCTTCCAGCAATCTCTCGGGAGTCCCGCTTTTTGCGAACAAAGTTCACCGAGGAACTCTTCCTTGTTCCATCCCGTTTCCGTCGCGACCTGCGGCAGGAACACCCCGTGGTGGAAAAATCCTTTCGAAATCTGGACGCCGTGTTTTCCGAGTTCGATCTCG
Source organism: Candidatus Omnitrophota bacterium (assembly GCA_043803685.1). Lineage (GTDB taxonomy): Bacteria > Omnitrophota > Omnitrophia > Omnitrophales > Aquincolibacteriaceae > Aquincolibacterium. The sequence continues at coordinate 134 of JAZDJU010000053.1, read as the reverse complement.
TCCGTCGAAGTAATTTTTCTCAATGGGCTTAAGACGGAAATCTCATATTCAAGTTGCCCGAGTTCGTCTGCGTTGACGGGACTGAACCGCGGATCCTGCGAGGCGGCGGAGACGGCCATTTCCTGAACCGTGAG
>JAZDJU010000052.1:0-6835 GCA_043803685.1 Candidatus Omnitrophota bacterium | reverse complement strand
AATACGTTTTCCCTCCGACCATAGTTACCTGGAAATATTTTTCAAGCAGAACCGGACTCACTTCCTTGATCGACTTTTCTGAATAAAGACCTTTTTGGGCCGTTTTTAAAACCTCACTATTGATATCGGATCCGTAAATTTTATATTTCCATCCAGGATTTTTTTTAGCAAATTCACGGCATGTGATCGCCATCGAATAAGGCTCTTCTCCCGTTGAACACGCCGCTGACCAAAGGAGCGCCGTTTCCGATTTTCTCTCGCGATAAAGCTCGGGGAGGATGTGCTCGTAAAGATAGTTACACTGTTTGGTGTGCCTGAAAAAATAAGTTTCGTTCGTGGTGAGCGCATTGACGAAGTATTCGTGTTCGGAATTGTCGGGTCGCGCCAGAATTTTTAGATACTCCGTAAAGTTTTTGCACTGAAGCTCCTGTAAGCGGCTTCTGATACGCGCAATGACGAGATTATTTTTACTATCCTTTAAATAAATCCCGCAACGGTCATAAAGAAGATCCCGAATAGCAGTAAATTCTTTAGCCGTGATGATAAGTTGTTGCTCCATGTCACCTTTCGCGCTGAAACCGTAATTAGGGTGCAGGCTGTTTAGCTTCTCGAAGGATGTCGATCTCAGGATCCGTGAGCACCGTATCAAGGTTCAAAATGAGGAGCATGGTCTCGCCTTTATTAACGATGCCCTGGAGAAGATGCTGTTTGACTTCCGAGACAGCCTCCGGAGGCACTTCAATACTCTCCGGACTGACGCGCAAAACCTGCAACACCTCATTAGCTTTCAGCCCCACGCGCACTCCTCCGATCTCACAAACCACAATGCGCTCTTTATCGGAAGTATAGTCCCCATCTATTCCCAGTTTTTTCTGAAGATCAATCACAGGGATGATCTTCCCCCTTAGATTGATGACCCCATTCACAAAAGAAGGCGATTGTGGTATGACCACGACTCCTTTGTATCGAATAATTTCCTGGATCTTGGAAATCGGCGCAGCCAAGAGAGAACTTCCCACTTTAAAGCTCACCAACTCGATCAAATCGGATTTTTCCATAAAACCCCTCTATGAAATTGTCTTCCCCATCGGACCAGAAAAGTGATGGATCGACTCGTTGATTTCTTGCAGTATAGGGTCCAACTCGAGAATAATGATGATTCGCTGATCCAGCATTCCCAATCCCTTGACACAACCGCCCTTTATTTTCATACCCACCGCGGGCGGAGGGTCAATCATTTTCTTGTCGAGTTTCATGGTATCAAGGATCTCATCGACGACAATACTCACGTGTTTGCCATTATACCTTAAAATAAGCAACCTGCTTTTCTCATCAAAAGCCTTTTCACCAATGCCATAGAGCTTCCTCAAATCAAAGACCGGAACAATATTGCCACGGACATTGACAATCCCCAGCAAAAATTCAGGGAGTTGCGGAATAGGTGTGATCATATCGATCTTAATAACTTCCTGAATCCGTGTGATATCAATCGCGTACTCCTCGTTTGCCAATTTAAAGCAAACAAGTTGCAGCTTTTCATCCACCAATCGTTGAAGCTCGTTTACCTGCGACATGACGCACCTGCCTTTTCAGCCAATCCGCAACGCATCTTCTCCATCCATAGACACTTGCTAGACATTTTTTCTTGAGTTCGCAACTCGCTAGCGCCAGGAAGCACTTCGTTCCAAATTTGTTCATTATTGCTAGATAAAAACATCGGCTGAACTTGCCATCCCCTTCAGTTTAAAACATCTCATCAGATAACTCATCTTCTCAGACTGAGCGACAAGAGCTTCTCACGCTAAAGTCGATTTTCCCCACAAATCGACATTGATCACCGTCATAGAATCACTCTACGAAAGAAGCCTTAGTTTCCTTAAAAAATGTAAATGCATTGATTAGAGCAAAATCACATTTTTATCATCTATGCCATCGGCAGGAATTGATAATTACTTGACGAGTAAAACACCTACCTAGTTGACTCATATTAAATCTCACCCCGGAGCCGCTCGAGTGACCCATGTTAAACGATGCACAACCCCCTAGAAGGTTTTAGGATGTAGAAGATAAGAGAAACGGAAACGATCATTTCCAACCGTGTACGGCGGCAATCATGGCTAATGAACCCAGAACAAATCAGAATGGAGGGCATCATAGCTGAAACACATAAGATTGTAACCGCGAGAGAGTTTTTCTGCAGTCGACCCAGTATCCAATCACTGCCAAACACGTTCGAAACTGCAGGGATAGAACAAATCGGCGAGAATACTGTGAGAAGTCTCAACTAAGAATACATTACACGGTAGGTGGCCGTTATAAAAAAAATTATTCCGCTTTTATGTAAATCTAAACGCAACCGAATTCATCGAAAATTGATATTTCTGAACCTTCTCCGTCAAGCTTATCTAAAAACATGATTATTGAAGAATGAAGAACCCCACCCTTGCGGGTGGGGTTCTCCCGCAGGACTAGAACTTGTAAATGAGGGATGATTGTACGCGATTTCCATTTCCCCCAGCCTGTTGTTCATACTTTGTGCCAAAGCGTTGATACTCCAGTCCCACAGTAACGTTATCGCCAAGATCGTACTTGATGTTGCTGAAATAGGTCATGTTGTAATCCCAAACGCCTGTCGTCGTGGCAATCCCATCGGTATTGAGATTGTCCGCACCAAGCCCCCCCGCGAGTTCGAGCTTCTTGTAGCAAATGGGCCTCCAGGCGACTTGCGACCACCCCCCGTTCGACCGGATCGAGCTTACAGTGCCGTTGGGACGAAGGATCATGCTGGTGGGACTGCCTCCCCGAAAGTTGGCTAAATTCTGACCAAGATAGCCCTCGCCGGAAACCGTAACTCCCTTGATCGGCGAGATCTTATAGGAACCCGTGATGCCCCAAATGGATCTCTCGATACTGGACGTGATCTCATTAGCCCTTTCCTTTCCAAAGAGGGAGCCCACGCCAAAATAGACGGGGATGTCGCGCCATTTGGAATCATAATCAACATACCCTGCAAAAACGGGAAGTCCGGTTGAGATCTGGGTCATGGAGCTACTGAGAACACCGCCCTTGACCTTAACAGTTCCATTCAAGACATCCTTAAAAACCCTTGTCCCTGTAAGCTGAGGATGCCGATCGCCCAAATTACCTTGTCTCCACATGACATCGAAATTCAGCGTGGAAGGATTAAGCGGCGAAAAGAAATCCCAATTCTGCCCCATAAGAACATCCCAATTTTCATAGACCAAATCAACATACGCCAAACGCATTCTCATCAAAGGAGAATTTGAGCCATCGTTGATAGCCGCTGATGAGGCAGCTGTCGCGGCCCAGGCGCCCCAACCGCCCCAAAAATCCATTTCGAATTTTCCAACGGTTTTGCCTCCCCCCAGAATTTCCGGCCCGTTGATATCCAATCCGAGACGTGTATCTTTAGCGCTTAGGATCGTTTCGTTTTTCTTGTTATTGGTGCCGAGCCGCTGCGAGGTCGAACCGAGAGAGGAAATGGTGGAGTCGTTATAAATGGCATCCCCTTTGATAAATCCATAAAAAGACACAGGGGGCTTGCTTGTGATTGAATTGGCTGGAAGTGGAGCGCTGATCGTCTTCGTCCCGGGCTTTTCCACAGACTGAATGGAAGATACCTTGATCTTGACCGTATCGAGCTCTGTTCTCAACTGCTTGTTTTCAAGCTCCAGTCTATTCATCTTTTCGATTAAGGTGTTAATGTCTGCCACTTCGGCAAAAACGGGGCATGAAAAAGCAGTTACCATGACAACGGCAACTACTAGCGCTAACATTTGCTTCATGATTTTTTTCATCATACTCATCTCCATTCTGAAAGGGCATTTGCCCAAAACTGGTTCGGTGATTAACCCCTGAACATTTTCTTGTTGCCAAGCAACTCGCTTTTGCGCACTCCTCTAAAGATATTTTATAAAGCCCTGTTTCAAAACCGCATTTGAGACGAAGCTCTTACAGATATCACTAAGCGCTAGAATCACATAACGAACTAACGTCTTGGTCAATGAGCGCTTTTTACCGCTAACTCTATAACGGCTGTCAAAAATTTTACTTGAGATATAATTTCTCAGGACTTCCGATAGCAACAGCTGATGGGGCAGGATTTCGTGGGCGAAGTTTCGTGATTTTCGAAAGGGCTACTTGGGTTTCTGTTACTGCAGGACGCACAAATAAAAACCGGGACACGCGAAAGTTTTAGCGTGTCCCGGTTTTTATTTATTTGAAAAGCTTAAATCTTAAACCCGACGTAAAGAACGCCAACAACACTACCGGCAGCATCTTTGATCGGCTCATAACCTGCTTCATATTTCTTACCCAAAATATCAACTTGGCCATAATAAGCCTCGCCCTTATTGATAGCGGCATAAGCAGCGCCCGCTGGATCCAGGACCGTACCCACCGCGCGCTTACCTTCCTTAATAACATTCGTTGCAATGCGAACAAAATCAGAGCCCCTCTTCGCAAAAACCGTAGCCGTACAGCTCCTGGCTTCAGCCACTTCATCGACAACATCAAAATTGCCGTTCATTTCAGTAGAGCCAAAGGAAAAAACATCCCCATCGAGTTTAGCAACACCTAAGGCCCCCGTCTTCGATTGCAACTCTGCCATGGCTTCCTTGACTTTCCCTGTAAAATCCTCTGCTGTTGCCACCGAAGCCGCACCTGCCGCCAACGATAAAACTATTGCTGCACAAACCACCATTTTACTTAACTGCATACACTGCCTCCTTTCACGTTAGTTGCAAACTCAACCAATGCGAAGCTTTTCTTCCTTGGAATCATTATCTTTTGTCCTACCATGCACACTACTCTTAACAGCCACCACCGACTTCTTAGCCGATGATACGGTAGGCCTTGAAGCAGGAGTTTCACGGTGCGCGGCTTCCGCACTTGATGCCCGAGACTGATTATCTACACGGAATTTAGTCATTAAAGCCTTAAGACTGAGCGCCTGATTCGACATTTGTTCCGCCGAAGATGCCAATTCTTCAGCCGATGCTGCATTGGACTCGGTGATCGATGTGTTCTCTTCCATCGCGGCCGCCTGTTCCTGTGTTGCGCTAGAAATCGACCCGAGCTGATCTGCGATCTTTTTTACGCTTTCAGTGATCTCCTTTGTTTTCTGACCAGCCTCTTTAGAGATACGAACGCCACCCTCCACCTGATGCAAATTTTCTTTAATCAAATTTTGAATCTCTTTCGCCGTCGTTGAACTGCGCTCTGCCAACTGACGAACCTCATCAGCAACGACTGCAAAACCTTTACCATGTTCGCCGGCACGGGCCGCCTCGATCGCCGCATTCAATGCTAATAAATTTGTCTGATCCGCTATATCGGTTATCAATTCTGCGGCTTCAGCCATGCGCTTCGAGCCTTTCTCAATCCCACTCATGGACTCAATGGTTCCCTCCATGGCCTGTCCCACCTGCGAGGCATTATGAGAAACATCTTGCGCGATCTGATTTGCGCTTTTCACATTCTCGGCATTCGCCAGCACAGACGATGATAATTGCTCAAAAGAAGCCGACTGTTGCTGCGCGCCATCCGCAATTTGCTGGGCGCCGGATGACACCTCCTTAGTCGATGTTTGCAGGTTTTCCGCTGACAAATTAATCTCAGAAATCACCGTCGCCAAGCTCTCCGCAAAAGCATCCATGGACGTTGCCATTTTCCCGATTTCATCCTGATGGGTTAAGTTAAGTCGATGCGTCAAATCACCGCTCGACATATGCCCCATCAATTCGACCGTTTGAGAAAGAGGCTTGGTGATGGAACCCGTTAACAGAAGCCCGATCGCAACAGAAAATACAAAAGCTATGAGCGATACAACAATGATGGTAAAAACCGCAGCTCCTTGGACCTTGCGCGCTAACCCAACACCCTCGTCTGATTCCCTTTCATGTAAAACAGTCAACTTCTCAAGAACCTCTCCGACTTCCCGGTTCTTCACTGATATGGACTTGCGCTGCAATTTACCCATATCACGCACAGTATCATTAAACTCATCCGCATCCCGGTTCATCTTGATGATTTTCATACGAAGCGATACAAAATTTTCATTGTCTGCCCTTAAAGAAGGCAGGATCGAATTAAACTGATCCCAGAGGACCTGCTGTTCAGGGGTTTTCTTTACAACAGCATACGCTTCAAGAGCCTTTTTATAGCCCACACGCGCCTTAGCAATATCATCCGAAAAAACCTGAAGCTGCTTGCTACTTAAATCATAATCCCCCATAGAAACAATGTCCTTAGCGATTTTTTCAACCCCTACCTGAATCGAAAGGATATTCTTTACCGCAGGCAAAAGAACCTCACCGATTTTTGTGGTTTGCCCCATCAGCTGACTGAGTGAAACGAATCCTGCAAAACCAATCGCAACCACTAGCAGGGCAACCACTAAAAACCCGCCGACAAGTTTGACCCCAATTCTGACATTATTCAACATAGACTATCTCCTTCACAATTAATCTTCACAAGGCTAACAGATATTAGCCAACATTTTAGCCTGAACAGACAACGATCTTTTATGCTTTTGGGACGTTACAACCATTTCCAAAATAAAACGGCTTATTTATGATTCAGTCAAATTGGATATCAAAAAACCCGCGATTTCCAGCACCCATCCCTATCGAATACCGAAAAAAGAATCCCCAGAAAGAAATACATATTCTTTCTCATGAGGTTATCTCAAAATTTACGCTATCCAATTCTCAGCGGCTCATCGCCCGTATCCTTGCCATGTTTTTTCTCAGCACCGTGACGCTCGGTCTTCTTTATGCTCGTCACGGGCTTAGAATGAGCTGTAACTGAAGCC
>JAZDJU010000051.1:0-4843 GCA_043803685.1 Candidatus Omnitrophota bacterium | reverse complement strand
GGGGAACCCTTGCTCGTCGCGCGGGAGATCGTCGGCGGCAAAGGATATTATTTCTCTCATGGCACCGCCATGCAGATCCATCAAATGCTGACACAGCCCCAGCTACTCGTCTACGCTTCGGTGCTCAAACCACGGCGGCCTGTTCATGTGCTCGGCGTTGAGTTCCAGTTTATTCATACGCCGAAGAAATGTTTTTTTGGCATCAACGATCATTGGGCCACAAAAGAGACTCCGGTAAAAGTGAGCGATCTTGAGAAAACGGTGATCGACGGCCTGAGACAGCCTGAATATTGCGGGGGCTTGAGCGAGGTCGCAAAGGGCCTTTGGATGAAGCATCAAGACATGAACCCCGCTCGTCTAATTGAATACGCGAAGAAAACCGGGATCGGAGCCGTGATCCGCAGGTTAGGATTTTTAATGGAACTTTACAAAATTGGAAAAGCCCAAGATCTGGAAGCACTTCATAACACGCTTACGGAAACTTATATGCGCTTAGATCCCCTCCTGCCTGCCGAGGGAAAATTCCTGCGCCGCTGGAGATTGCAGCTCAATGTATCCCCGGAAGAACTTTTAACTGTCGTGAGGACATAACCCATGATCCCCCAACGCAATCTCTCATTACTGTCCAATGAACTCGCCCGTAAAGGCGGCCGCCGGATTCCGGAAACGGTGCTTGAACGCGATTATTGCCTTTCCTGGTTCCTCGTTGGCTTATCACAGAGCAGCCTTCGAGAGATCCTGTTATTTAAAGGCGGAACCGCTATTAAGAAGTGCCATATCGCTGATTATCGCTTTTCCGAAGATCTGGATTTCACTTTTATGAAAGAGGTTCCCTTTGAGATGATCCAGGAGGGACTTGAAAAAACATTTCATAAAATCGAGCAGCAATCAGGCATCAAATTTAATTTCAGCCGGGCTGACCGCCACACCCATCAAAACAGTCATACCTTTTTCCTGGGCTACGAAGGCCCTTTGCCGGCCATAGCGCCCAAAGAAGTCAAAGTGGACATCACGATCCGTGAGCGGATCGTATTTCCGCCGCAAGAGAAACCAGTGCTCGCAGAATACGCACAGTATGAGGACATCCCAAAGGATTCCAAGGTGCTGGTGTACTCTCTCGAAGAAATAGCTTCTGAAAAGGTTGTTGCCCTCTCGGACCGGGCGCGGAATGAACCGCGTGATCTTTACGACTTATGACATCTGACCTTAAATCAATATGTCGATATCGCAGAACTCTCCGACGCCATCGTTGAAAAACTGACGTTCCGCAGCAGAAGTTCGGACACTGTGGGGGAAGAATTTTCTCGAAAAGAGGCGCGGCTCAAAAAACTCTGGAGCGAGCGGCTTTCAGCTCAAGTCGCAATACTGCCAGAATTCGACCAGGTTTATCGAGCCGTAAAACGGGAGCTCAGACAAGCCGGATTTTGAAAAGAGATCAAGGCCTTAACGATAAAACCATAACCGGTTCAATTGAAGCATGTTATAGATATTCTACTATCCGATTTCATCGTTATGGGCCTCCTTTTTTTGACCTGCGAAGGCTGAAGCACTTGCACATAGGTGCAAGTACCCGCCGGCGAGTCTCAAGGTTCGCCTCGTCCGGCGAATGCGTCACAAGCACCAGCGGAGCCTGCCTACGGCAGGCAAGCGTGTCTGCCCGCCGAAGGCGGGCCGGAAACATTAGTTTTCGACCTACGAAGACGAGACCTTCAAGGTCTCGCAAGTGTGCCGAAACCATTGGGGTTTCGGCCGCAAATCCTCGATGATATCGGAAACGCTTGCATCGTAGTCGGGGGAGACGGCCTTGGTTTTGGCGGCACGCGCTGTCGGTTTCCGGTTATCTTTGGCCGAAGGCGGCGGTGATGGCCGGTAAGTGGTTTTTCCCAGGCTTTGACGGACCGGATAAAACCAATGATAGTCAGTAAATCTTTCATCCCAAGTTTTAAACTGCCCGAACGCTGTTTGATTTAAAGCAATGTTTTTAGCCATGAAAAATCTACACCTCGTTGTGGCAAGACCAGAAAAGTGTAGAGATGGGCAGATAAAGGAAAAGGGCAAGAACACCTTGAGGTGTTCTTGCCCTTTGAAATGGCTCCCTCAACTGCACAGACTGCGCAACTATTTCATGAGCGAAGAGGTCTCGATTTTGAAAACATTGATGGGGGCAAATTACTACAGCATAACCAAGCCGCTACTTTTTTTCAAATAAACACCAATACACCGTTCCCACGGCTCTAGTCCGAACACCTATCTTCCTCCGGCGCGTACAACAACAGCTGGCCATCATACAGGGCCAGCTGCCTTACGGTATCAAGACATCGCTATCTTTGAGCCGACCGCGCCCCGTTTTTCCATATCGAGCACGTCTCAGGCGATGATCTTTTTAATCGTTTCTAATAGTTCTTTGCGCTCATACGGCTTCGCGATGAAAACATTTCCGCCAATCACGCCGCCCTTCTCGAATGCTTCCTCTTTCGAAAGCATGCTTGTGAGGAAAACGATGGGGATGTTCTTTGTCAGGGGTTCTTCTTTCAGTCTTTGTCCGACCCTCCCGCCGTCAAGATCCGGCATCATGATATCCAGCAGGATCAAATGGGGGACCTTCTCCTTCGCCAGCATGAGGGCCTCAGATCCGTTTTTCGCCGTAAACACCTCATAGCCCTCGGCCGATAATTGTTGTACCAACAATTTGAGAGTCACCGCGTCGTCATCAACGGCCAGGATCTTTTTCTTTTCCATTTTTTTCTCCTTTAGGATAGGCCGTAAACGGCCGTTTTCACCGCATTGATGAGTTCGCTCATATCGTTATAACAGACAAGTTGAACGCCTGTTTTTTCGCATATCTTCTGAGCCACCGACCCCGTCAATCGTGCTTTTGTGAGACGTGCACAGAACGACAGGAAGGTCCATGGCTCTGGGCATCTGTTTGAGTTTCGCGACCAAGAGATCCCCAGAAAGGTCCGGCAGGCCTAATTTCACCAGGATCGTTCTCTTGTCCATGTCCCCGCCCTTTAAATGAGTTTTTTCAGTTCCTCAAGTAAGCTTTTAAAGCTTTCCACATGCGTCCTGATCGTCTCCATATCTTTTCCTTCTTTTCCCCCGGCCTCGATTTCTTTCGCGATCAAATAAAGCTCATGTATCTTCAAATTCCCGGCGGAACCTTTTATAAAATGCCCTCTTTCCGTGATCTGTTGGAAATCCTTTACCTTAACCGCCGCCTGCAACTGTGGCAATACGGTCTCCGCCTGGCTTGTAAAGTCCCGTAGAAGCTCGTTATACATCTCTCCCGAAATGCCGAGCTCTTCGGCTATCTTTTTTTTGTCTAGATCCATGTTCCCCTCTTCTTTCCGCCATCACGGCCTGGGGTTTGCCCACTGAATGATCTTTCCTCTCAGCCGCGTCAATGCCACCGGCTTGGTGATAAAATCGTTCATGCCAGCGGCCAGGCTCTTTTGTTCGTCCTCTTTCGAGACCGTGGCTGTCAAAGCCAGGATGGGAAGCGTTTTACTAATCTGGCTCCGGATGATCTCCGTCGCTTCACACCCTCCCATCCCCGGCATCTGGATGTCCATCAAAACCAGGTCGTAGCGGTGGGTCTTCACTTTTTCGACCGCGACTTGCCCGTTTGAAGCAACATCCACTTCGCACCCAAAGTTCTTAAGCACAACCTGAAGGAGCTTCTGGTTCACCAGATTGTCCTCCACCACCAGGATCTTCAGGCCCTTGCAGGCAAGTTCTTCCGCCATGTGACGCGTCACGATCTGATCCGCCTTGCGGTCCCCCCGATTATCACCCAAAACCACCCGCATGACTTCGATGAGATCATTTTTAAAAACAGGATTAGGAAGGAATGCGTCAAACCCCGCCTTCTCGGCATCCTTAGCAGCCCCCGGTTTCACGTCGCTCGTCACGGCCACCAACTTGATCGCCTGAGTCTTTGCGCTCTTTTTGATCGCCCTTGCCAGTTCGTAGCCGTCCCTCTTTGGCATCATGATGTCGGAAAGAATGATCTCGGGCAATTCTGTTTGCCGGGACAACCAATCCAGCGTCTCTTTCACGGACGCGGCCTTATACAGAACATCCATACCGGCTTCCCGGCAGCAAATCTCAACCATTTTGGACGCACTTTCATTGTCATTCACGATCAAGACCTTTTTACCTTTCAGGTCCGCAACCCGAAGAGGCGCGATGTCCTTTTGCACGACCGGGGCCGCTTCCTCCAGATTTAGCGTAAAGAAGAATTCGCTTCCATGGCCGGGCGTTGACTCGACCCATATCTTTCCGCCCATCATCGCCACAAGCGTTTTGGAGATCGTGAGGCCCAATCCTGTCCCTCCGTATTTCCGGGTCGTGGAAGTATCGGCCTGCTCAAAAGCCTCAAAGATCCGTTCGTGTTTTTCTTTCGGAATGCCGATTCCAGTATCTTTAACCGAAAATTCAAGCATGCGGCGTTCTCCGGAAGGACCGGAGACTCCCTCCTTGGCTTTCGCGGAAATACGGATCTCGCCTTTTTCCGTGAATTTGATCGCATTACTGATCAGGTTCGTCAGGATCTGCCGAATTCTCGTCGGATCGCCTTTGTAGCTTTTGGGCATGTTTTCATCAATGGCGCAGAGCATCCTGACATCCTTCTTTTCAAAACGGGTGCTATTCATCTTGATCACACTTTTTAATAAATACGAAAGATCAAAATCGATCTCTTCCAGTTTCAGCTCTCCGGCTTCAATCTTGGATACGTCCAGAATATTGTTGATCAAGAGCATGAGCGTCTGACTGCTTTCGCGGATTGTCCCGACATAATCCTTTTGCGCACAGGTGAGCGAGGTATTTTCCAGAAGCTCGG
>JAZDJU010000050.1:0-4118 GCA_043803685.1 Candidatus Omnitrophota bacterium | reverse complement strand
CCTTAGTCTTCAGGCATAAATCTTTAATTTTGACGGAGGACCCAAATTTTAAACAACATTCTAATATTGTTAATGTTAGCTCTACCTCATTCTTCATTTTCTGTAATTCCTCTATGCGGGATGATTTTCCACATTATAATTCAAAAAAAATTATACCATTCCTTTGGCCTTGAATTCTAAACTTAACCTTGCAGTAGTTTCTAACAAAAATTCCCCCCAATCCTTAACTTTTCTGTCAGTAAATCTAAACGACGGCCCTGCGATGATTATCGCTCCGGCAAATTTGTCTTCAGCATCGCATATACCTGAAGCCATTGCAGAAAAACCAACTGAAAATTCATCTTTGCTTAAGGCATATCCTAACTTATGAAATCGCATTAATTGTTTTTTAAGGGCGGCAGGAGAAGTGGGCGTGTATTCAGTAAATCGCACCATACTATCTTTAGATAATGCTGCTTTTAGTTGCTGAGCATTTAATGTAGTAAGATATGCCTTGCCACAAGGGCAAACATGTAAGGGGAAACGTTGGAAAAGAATGGGGCTGGCTATTATTGCTTTATCGGTTATCTGTTCTGCTAAGATCAAAGTTCTATCTTTCCCGGGCGTAATAACACCAAAGGCAACATTTTCTCCTACCTTTTTACAGAGCTCTTCTAAATGAGGCCGAACATATTTTAGTGGCTCTATCATATTTATAACTGACCTGGCCAGTTGAAAGACCATGTGGCCAAGAGCATATTTTCCAGTATCGGGTTCTTGAACGGCAAATCCTTTCTTTTCCAAAGTAGACAGAACGCGATGTGCAGTACTTGTGCCAATTTTTAAAATACCTGCTAATTCTGTTATTCCGACTAAGCGTGCTTTACTTAAAAATTCCAAAACATCGAGGGTTCTTTCTACTGATTTAAGAAAACTCGTTCTATGCTCAACTCCCTCTATTTTCCTTTTTCTGCCTCTTTTTTTCATTACCTGTCCTTAATTAACAAAACTCTGCTTTTTCCACTATTTTGTAGAAGAAATTCTAATTACTTCCACTCTAAAAAAGGGATGATACGAATAATCATCCCCTGCGTGTGGCATATGCTAGCCAAATTAATCGATCTATGCATAATAAGCCCCCCCCTTCACTCCCAAAGCACTAATAAGGTAGAGTATGCCATTAGAGCTGCGTAGCGCGGTGACTTCTTCCACCCAGCGCGGAAAACTTCTTCCACTTCGGAGCCCGTGGGCGACGGTTTTGAAGACCTTGTTTTAAAGAGCGATCAAAGCGGGTGTTTCCGGGCGAAAGTTCTCCGCATGGACTCCCCTTTGAGTTCGATACTATAAGCGTTATGAACCAGCCGGTCAAGAATCGCGTCCGCGAGCGTCGGATTTCCGATGATCTCATGCCAGTGTTTGACCGGAAGCTGGCTGGTCACGATGGTCGAGGCCGTCTGGTGCCGGTCTTCGAGTATTTCAAGAAGATCCCCGCGTTCTGAGTCGCTCAAAGCGGCAAGTCCCCAGTCGTCGATCACGAGCACATGGGCCCGGGTTAAGGCCCTCAGGAGTTTTGAATAACGCCCGTCCCCTCGGGCCAGCGCGAGATCCTGCAGCATTCTCGGCGCGCGCGTGTACAAAACCGAATGTCCCAAAAGACACGCTTTATGTGCCAGCGCGCAGGCGATAAAACTTTTTCCGACCCCGCACGGCCCCGTGATCAGCACGTTGAGATGTTCTTCCACCCACCTTCCGCCGGACAGTTTCTTGATGAGTGTCTTATCCAGACCGCGCGCTTGCGCGAAATCGATATTTTCCACGCACGCCGTTTGCCTGAGGCGCGCCTGCCGGAGTCTTGTCTCAAGGCGCCGGTTCTCCTGTTCGGTCAGTTCGCGGTCGATCAAAAGCCCCAGGCGTTCTTCAAAGGTCAGCGATTCACAATTGCCCGAGGCAAGCTGTTCTTCGAGGGCCTTGAGCATCCCGCGCAGTTTTAACGTCCGCAGATTGTCCTGAACCGGTATGGGCAGCATGTTTTGTCTCCTTGGTTTTTTTGTTTTTCAGATCCATATGCGGCATCGTCTGGACCCGAGATCGTGGCTCTCATCGAATTTAAACGCAAGATTTTTTCGATTTTCCTCCTTTTTTTTCAGTTGTTGTCAAAATAATCGCCGCCGCGAATATTTTGATGCGCCACGGACACCGCCGTGGATATCTCCGGAAGATTTTTCCGGTCCAGGCCGTTTACGAGAATGGATTTGACGCTTTTGTACGTATACGCTCCGATCCTCGCCGCCCGCGCGCATGCCGCCTCCAGCCTCAATTCGGAATAGGGCCGCGCCAACCGGAGAATGCCAAGACATGAACGGTATCCGAGCTCGGGATACTGCCGGCTGTTCAAAATACGCTCGATCACGCAGGCCGTCTGACGCCCGATCTTGCCGGCGCATTCGATCATCTTTGTCGGAGTCCAGGATAAATGCTCCTGATGAGAGCGCGGCATGTGTTCGTGGACGGTCGTGTGCTGTCCTTTGAGATGGCTTCGGGGGTGACTTGCCACCCGTTTTTCCCTGTGAAAAACCTCCACCGTTCTTGCGGTGTACCGCACCGTCACTTCCTGATGAACCAGGAGGTAGGGGGCGCTGTAATAATGCCCTTCCAGTTCGATGTGGTAATCAATATTCACCCGTGCTTTTTTCCAGCGGGCGTATTCATACCGCTCAACCGGCAAGGGTTTTAAAGCAGGCTCTTCGAGGTCTTTAAAGACCGACAAACGGCTTCCCGGCAGTTTCTGAAAGGATTTTCCATTCAGCCGGATAAGAAGCTCCGCGATAGCCTCATTCAGTTCTTCCAGACTGAAAAACTTCCGGTTTCTCAGCGCCGCCAGGATCCATCGCTCCACCATCTGCACTCCGGCCTCGACCTTGGCTTTATCCTTGGGATGCCGGACACGCGCCGGGATCACGACAGTCCCGTAATGCGCGATCATGTCCGCGTAGGTCCGGTTGATCTCGGGCTCGTAGCGGCAGGGCGAGGTCACGCCCGCCTTGAGGTTGTCCGAAACTGTTTTTTCCGTGACTCCGCCAAAGTACTCGAACGCGCGCACATGACTTCCGATCCAGCATTCCAGCCCCTGGTCCGCCGTCGCCTCGGCGAAGGTGTAATTGCTTGCCCCGAGCACGGCCACGAAAATCTGAGCTTGAGTCATGCCGCCCGTATTCCGGTCATGAATCGGCACGGTTTGTCCCGCGTAATCCACAAACAGCGTTGACCCGGCTTTGTGCGTCTGGCGGAGACTCAGGCGCAATGTTTTCGTGAACGCGTGGTAGTACTGCCGGAACTGCGTTTCCTGATAACCGTCCGGATGCGCCTCTTTGTATTCCTGCCACAGAAGTTCCAGCGTGACTCCTTTCTTTTTCATCTCCTGGTGGACGCAAGCGTAATCCGGAAGAGGTTTGGCGACGGTCGCAAGCGGCGTGCCGCGCACGAGCCGCTCAAGCGATGCATCGCTCATGGCGGCGATCTTGTCCCAGTCCAGCCCGGCCTCTTGAGCGATCCGGATGTATTTCTGCGCCGAGAAATGACTGATCCTCAAACTCCGGCCGATATCCCGGGAGCTGACGCCGCAGGCGAGCCCCATCCGTAATACTTCCCGAACATTTCGCATACCCATCTCCTTGCCTTGAACCTGTCGATACCTTGCCATAGTCGAACGCTCCTTGTCGTGGATGACCCGAAAAACAAGGAGGGTGACCGACCCAGCTGGTAAAGACAAGAGGTTTGCCTTCAGGAACATTGAAGGGCGGTCTTCAGACCGCCACAGGAGGGGCTACGAAGTGGAAGAAGTTGGCCGCGGAAGGTGGAAGAAGTTCACCGCGGTAACTGGAAGAAGTTCACCGCGCTAGGTGGAAGAAGTGCGCCGCGGTACGCAATTAGAGCTAAAACTCGTCAATAAACTTACCTATAAACTTACCTATAAATTTAAATTAACTCCCCAAATGCGATTGGCCATCAATCTTCTAGGGATGCTGACTTCCATGAAGTCTCTCATGGACAATCCCTTTCATTTTTATTAACTATCCACCAGATGCTTGGGATCGCCGTTTTTCATATTCTTCTTTTATTTTTGATCGATCTTCAGAATC
>JAZDJU010000049.1:0-57308 GCA_043803685.1 Candidatus Omnitrophota bacterium | reverse complement strand
GTTCTACGTTCAGGCGCCGTATGTCTGGGGGTGGGTCAAGGCAAAGGATGTCGCGCTTTTTGAGGGACGGGAAGATCTCAAGACCCGTCTCAAGTCCGGCGGTTTTCTTGTGGTGACAGGCGAGAGCGTCCGCGTTTTCAGCGACGCGACCTTGAAGGACGTTTTCCAGCGGCCGAGCATGGGGACGGTGATCCCGATGGCTTCTTCCAAGTCCTCCGAAGGTCCTTATCCCGTTTGGATGCCGACCCGTAAAGAGGGCGGCGAAGTGAAATTGAAGAAGTGTTACATCAGCCGGAAGAGCGATGTGACCAAAGGGTTTCCGGTCTACAGTCAGGCCAACGTGATCCGGCAGGCGTTCAAACTTCTGGGCGAGCGTTACGGCTGGGGCGGCATGTACAACGGCCGCGATTGTTCGGGATTCGTGCATGATGTGTTCCTGAGTTTTGGGGTCGATCTTCCGCGCGATTCCAAACAACAGTCCATGGTCGGGACCCAACTCGGTTATTTTCAGCCGTTCCAGGATGACGAGGCCCGGAAGGCCGCTCTGAAGTCCGCGAGGCCCGGGATCACGCTTCTCAAAATGCCGAAACATCAGATGCTCTATCTCGGGATGGTGAACGACCAGTTCTATGTGATCCATTCCACGTGGGCAGAGCGCACGGGGGAGGATCGATTGGCGGACGAGAAAAAAAGGATCAACCAGGTGGTCGTCTCCGACCTGGAGCTGAACGGTCGTTCCTACATCGGCTCGCTCTTTGACCGCGTCCTTTCCCTCAACGAGGTTGATTAGTTTGTCACACAAAGTACTCGTTCTTGCAGCTGCGTTGTTCATGGCCCTTCCCGTCCAATTTCTCTGCGCGGAGAAAGTCCCGGCGCCTTCCAAAGGTTTTTCGATCCAGCCTTCACAGGATTGGATGGAGCTTGCCCTGCCGTTCAAGGACGTCGTGGTCTCCTACGGAAAAAAGGGGACCCTCGCGACGTTCCACATCACCGAAAGAGATCTTGATGAGGTCAGGACGATCGACCAGCTGAGATGGGAAGATCTTTTCAGTCCCCAATTCGCCTCGATCGATATCCGTACCCAGGGTGAAACGAAGCTCGGCGGAGAAAAGGCGAAGTTCTGTGTTTATGTCTTGAAGCCGGGGGAGTTCAAGAATGTCATGGAAGGCAGGCTTGCAGCCCGGTATATCAATTATGTCCTGGTTCACCAGGGAAAACTTTTTTCGGTCACGTTCAAGGACACGGAAGACGGTTTTGCCCTTAGTTATCCTTCCTTTCTTTCGCTCATCCGCACGCTTCGCTTCGACGCACCAACCGCCCTGTCCCCACGGAAGGCGACATGAAATTCCAGGATTTTCTCACGGAGATGCAGACCCTGAAGGTCGAGGAATCCCGTGCCCACTCGGAGGATTATTTTGAGGCCGTGGTCTCCAAAGAAGGTCTTGCTTCGTTACACAAGGTCTTGACGGATTATTTTGGGCCGCCGCTCAAGCCCGAAGGGCAATTTCCTTGTGGAAAAGCGAACCAGCATGCCAAGCCTTACGGGGGCATCCGCAAGGAGCAGACGATGTATTTTCGCCAGGACGCGGACTATGCTGAATACGCGTTCCTTTGGCCTTGGGGGAATGGTGTCCGTGTCACGATCAAGGTCATCCAGTCCAAGAGCTTCGGCTCCGGGCCCGGCTGGAAAGATTTTCTGAAAAGCCTTTTTACCCCCAAACCCTAACATTCCTTTCGTTTTCAATTTCCTGGGTTATAGCAATACAATTTCAGAGAAGTCTGTAACTGGACAAAAACAGTCTGGTTTGGTACAATCCTGAAATAAGCAGCAAGCAAGTCATCGCGGGCCCCGTTTTCCTGGGGCGAGGTGATCTCGCTCTTCAAAACAGATTGCTTCGCACTTGTCTTCTACTGACTTCTTAAAGGAGACGAGTGCAACACTGGATTTCAATCTAGAAATTAATGAGATCCAGGCGCCGTCTTCGCGGCTCGCAATGACGGTTGAATTTGATAATCGGATAGGCTCTTAGTGAAATGGGCGGGATATGCGATACACCACGAAGACAGAATATGGAGTCATTTGCCTGGCACACATGGCCAAAAAACCTTGGCCGGGGGCGAGCACGGCCAAAGAGATTGCCTTGCATGAAGGATTTTCCGTGACCTTCACGGAGAAGATCTTGCAGGGACTCCGGCGGGCCGGTATCACCACTTCGCAACAGGGGAACAAAGGCGGATGGACTCTCACGCGGCCGGCGGCCGAGATCACTTTGAGGGAGATCGTGGAGGCTTTGGAAGGGAGCACCTTCGAGGCCTTCTGCGATATCAAACACCGCAAGAGCATCGTCTGCACTCATTTCTCATTATGTAAATTGAAACCCGTTTGGTACAAGACCAAAACGACCCTGGACGAACTTTACCAGACCATCACGCTCGAGATGATCGCTGAGGACGTGATCGGGTTGGAGCCGAAGCCAGAACTTGAAGCCGCTTCGAGGAAGAGATCATGACGGCCAAAGGACCCCAGTTACCCGACGATTACGCTTACGGATTCGTGACTCCCGTCGAATCGGACGCGGCGCCTCGCGGCCTTTCCGAGGATACGATCCGTTTCATTTCCAAAAAGAAACAAGAGCCTGATTTCATGCTCGAGTGGCGGCTTGCCGCTTACCGCGAATGGCTCAAAATGAAAGAGCCCGATTGGGCGAGCGTCCGTTATCCCAAGATCGATTACCAGGACATCATCTATTATTCCGCGCCTAAGCAGAAAAAGGACGGTCCCCAAACTCTCGCGGACGTGGACGAGGAGATCCTCAAGACCTACGAGAAACTCGGGATCCCGCTTGAGGAGCAGAAAATGCTCGCGGGTGTGGCTGTGGACGCGGTCTTTGACAGCGTCTCAGTCGCGACGACCTACAAGACGAAGCTCAAGGAATACGGGATCATCTTTTGCTCTTTCTCCGAGGCTTTGCGCGAGCACCCGGAGCTGGTGAAAAAATATTTGGGCTCAGTCGTGCCGGTAAAGGACAATTTTTTTTCCGCGCTCAACTCCGCGGTCTTCAGCGACGGTTCTTTTTGTTATATCCCCAAAGGCGTGCGCTGTCCGATGGAGCTTTCCACTTACTTTCGCATCAACGCCATGGACACGGGGCAATTCGAACGGACTCTGATCGTGGCGGACGAAGGAAGTTTTGTAAGCTATCTTGAGGGGTGCACGGCCCCCATCCGCGACAAGAACCAGCTTCACGCGGCGGTGGTGGAACTCGTGGCGCATACGAATGCCTCGATCAAGTATTCGACGGTGCAGAACTGGTACGCGGGGGACAAGGAAGGCAAAGGCGGTATCTATAATTTTGTGACGAAGCGCGGGCTCTGCGAAGGGGAACGGTCCAAGATCTCGTGGACGCAGGTCGAGACCGGTTCCGCGATCACGTGGAAATATCCGAGCTGCATTTTGAGGGGTGATCATTCGGTCGGAGAATTTTATTCAGTGGCCGTTGTGAACAATCACCAGCAAGCGGACACCGGCACCAAGATGATCCACCTGGGGAAAAACACGAAA
Source organism: Candidatus Omnitrophota bacterium (assembly GCA_043803685.1). Classification (GTDB taxonomy): domain Bacteria; phylum Omnitrophota; class Omnitrophia; order Omnitrophales; family Aquincolibacteriaceae; genus Aquincolibacterium. The sequence goes on along the minus strand of JAZDJU010000049.1, from coordinate 53,746 downwards.
AGCACGATCATTTCCAAGGGGATCTCCGCGCGTTTCGGGATGAACACCTACCGCGGTCTTGTGAAGGTCGTGCCGCACGCCACGGGCTCCCGCAACTACACGCAATGCGATTCACTTCTCATGGGAGACCGGTGCAGCGCGAATACGTTCCCAACGCTTGAGGTTCAGAACCGGACCTCGCGCGCGGAGCATGAGGCCACGACTTCGAGGATCAACGAAGACCAGCTTTTTTACTGTCGTCAGCGCGGCATGTCGGCGGAGAATGCGATCTCCATGATCGTTCACGGGTTCTGCAAAGAAGTGTTCAAGAACCTGCCGATGGAGTTCGCGGTCGAGGCCCAGCGGTTGATGAACGTCAGTTTGGAAGGAAGTGTGGGTTGAAACAGTTCCATGGGCCACGCACCACGTGCCACGTGGGCCGTGCATCGTGGCTCGTGGTTCTTACAGTTATTATGAGGAGGAATAAATGCTAGAGATCAAAGACTTACATGTGAGCGTTGAAGGGGTGGAGATCTTGAAAGGCATCGACCTCTCGGTCAAGGCCGGGGAAGTGCACGCCATCATGGGGCCGAACGGTTCCGGGAAGAGCACGCTGACACGTGTGTTGGCCGGTCATCCGTCGTATGTCGTGACGGGCGGCACCGCCACCTATGAAGGGAAGGATCTTTTCCAAATGGCGATCGAGGACCGGGCGCGCCAGGGGGTTTTTCTCGCGTTCCAGTATCCGATCGATATCCCGGGCGTGAATAACGCTTATTTCCTGAAAGCCGCCGTGAACGAAACGCGGAAGGCGCGGGGGCTTGAGGAGCTCGATGCCATGGAGTTCCTGGAATTCCTGAAAGAAAAAATGAAGATCGTGGAGATGGACGAGAGCTTTCTGAATCGTCCGGTGAACGAGGGGTTTTCGGGCGGCGAGAAGAAACGGAACGAGATCCTCCAACTGGCGGTGCTAGCGCCGAAGCTCGCGATCCTGGACGAGACGGATTCGGGGCTCGATATTGACGCTCTGAAGATCGTCTCCGAGGGCGTGAACCGCTTGCGGAGTCCCGAACGTTCCTTCGTGCTTGTGACGCACTATCAGCGAATGCTCAACTACATCACGCCAGACCATGTGCACGTGCTTATGGGCGGGAAGATCGTGCTGTCGGGCGGCAAAGACCTCGCGTTCAAGCTTGAAGAAAAAGGGTATGAGTGGGTGAAATGAGACTACAGACGACAGACCACAGACTAAAGACAAAAGCTTTTGCTGTAGTCTCTGGTCTGTAGTCTTCGGTCTGGGAATGAATTATGGAAAAAATGATGGAGCAGTATCTTAAAAGGTTCGAGGAATTGAAAAAGACGGCTAATGATCCGTCGTGGCTTCTCCGTCTGCGCGAAGAGGCGATGAATGCTTTTGCCCGAAAGGGTTTTCCGACGACTCGAGACGACGCGTGGCGATACACGGACGTGACAGTGGTCCGGGAGACGCCGTGGGGCTTTCAGAGAACGCCCTCGAAAATTTCCGGCAAGACGGTCGATGCCCTCAGGTTGAAATGCGGTCACAACTTTCTACTTGTCGTGAACGGAAAATTCCTGCGTGAGCATTCCTCGGTCGGAGAAGGATTCGAAGTGACCGGTCTTCAGGAAGCAATCGCCTCACGGCCGGACCTGGTGGAGCCGCATCTGGGTCGATACGCGCTTTCAGTCGACAATCCATTCTCAGCTTTGAACGCCGGGTTTTTTACGGACGGTCTGGTGATCCGTATCCCTGAGGGTGTGACCGTGAAGGAGCCCATTCATCTGGTGTTTCTGGCGGATCCTTCCAAGGAACAAAACGTGTTCCACGTGAGGAATCTTATCGTGGCCGGGAAAATGAGCCGTGCGGCGATCGTGGAGACTTATATTGGAGAGTGTGAACAAAGTTATTTTACAAATGCCGTGACGGAGATCGTTCTTGAAGAGGACGCGAGGCTGGAACACGGCAAGGTCCAGCGGGAGAACGGCGCGGCTTTTCATATCGCGATAACGCAAGTGGTCCAGCGTCGTGGAAGCGCTTTTGTTTCATTCGCGCTTTCGACGGGGGCGCGGCTCATGCGGAACGACTGTCGCGTGACGCTCACGGCCCCGGGCGCGTCCTGTGAAATGAACGGACTTTTTCTGGGGGACAAGGAGCAGGTGCTCGACCATCAGACTTTTGTGGACCACGCGGCGCCGGACGGCAAGAGCGATCAATTTTTTAAAGGGCTTTTGGCCGGGAATTCCCGGGGGGTTTTTCGCGGACGGGTGATCGTGCGCCAGGACGCCCAGCGGACCGACGCGCACCAAACCAACAAGAACCTGCTACTTTCGGACACAGCGAAGATCGACGCCCAGCCGCAGCTTGAGATCCTCGCCGACGACGTTAAATGCAGTCACGGCGCGGCAGTCGGACAGCTTCAGGAGGACGGACTTTTTTATCTGCGGTCGCGGGGGATCGGCGAAAAAGAGGCCGGGCGCATACTGGCTCAGGGGTTTGCTCGCGAAGTGATCGAGCGTTCGAGTCTGAGTTTCATGAAAGAAACCTTGCTGGAACTTGTGAACGAAAAACTGGAACAACAATTTTGCAGCGGCTCCTTATAAAGGGGAAGGTAGGCGAACGATGAATAAGGGAAATTTCGACGCAGCACAGATCCGGAATGACTTTCCGATCCTCCGGGAGCACGTCTACGGCAAGCCGCTTACGTATCTCGATAATGCCGCGACGACTCAGAAGCCGCAGGTCGTGATCGATACGATGACGCAATATTATGCCAAGGAGAACGCGAACATCCATCGGGGCGTTTTCTGTTTGAGCGAGCAGGCGACCAAGCGTTACAAAAGCGCGCGCCTGAAGGTCCGGGAATTCCTTGGCGCTGCCTCCGACAAGGAGATCATTTTTGTACGCGGGACCACAGAAGCGCTCAATCTCGTGGCGCATTGCTACGGCCGGACTTTCCTCAAGGCCGGGGACGAAGTCCTTATCACGCATATGGAACACCACTCCAACATCGTTCCCTGGCAGATGCTCGAGGAGGAGCTCGGCATCAAGCTTAAGGTGGTTCCCATCAACGACCAGGGCGAGCTGATGATGGAGGAATTTCAGAAGCTTCTTACAGACAAAGTGAAGTTCGTGTCTGTCGTCCATGTCTCGAACGCGCTCGGCACGATCAACCCGGTCAAGGAGATCATCCGGCTCGCGCACGCGAAGGGGATCCCCGTCATGCTGGACGGCGCGCAGGCTGTGGCGCATACGCCGGTGAATGTCCGGGACCTCGATTGTGATTTTTACGCTTTTTCCGGCCATAAACTTCTCGGGCCTACGGGGATCGGCGTGCTCTATGGGAAAAAGGAATGGCTGGAGAAGATGCCGCCTTACCAGGGCGGCGGCGACATGATCCGCACGGTGACGTTCGAGAAGACGACCTACAACGATCTGCCGTACAAATTTGAGGCCGGGACGCCGCACATCGCGGGCGTGATCGGGCTTGGCGTGGCGATCGATTATATCCAGTCGGTCGGACTCGAAAAGATCGAGGCGTACGAACAGGAGCTTTTGAAATACGGGACTGAAAAACTTTTGCAGGTCCCGGGACTCCGGTTGATCGGGACCGCGCGGCAGAAATCCGCCATTCTTTCGTTTGTGCTCGGGGAAGCGCACGCGCACGACATTGGGACAATTCTGGATCGTCAGGGGATCGCGATACGTGCGGGCCATCATTGCGCCATGCCTGTCATGCAGCGCTTTAATGTGCCGGCCACGACGCGTGCGTCGCTTGCCTTCTACAATACGTTCGAAGAGATCGATCGGTTGGTCGCGGCGCTCCGTGAAGTGACGGAGGTGTTCCGGTGAGCGGCGACGTTCGGGAACTTTATCAGCAGATGATCATGGACCACAACAAGAACCCGCGGAATTTCCACGCGATGATGGACGCCGACCGGACGGTAGAAGGCTACAATCCTCTCTGCGGGGACCATTTCAAGGTCTACGTGAAGATGGAAGGGGACGTGATCAAGGACATCAGTTTTGATGGTTCGGGGTGCGCAATCTCGAAATCCTCGGCATCGATGATGACGGCGGCGCTCAAGGGGAAAACCAAGGCGGAAGCCAGGGCGCTTTTTGAAGACGTGCACAAAATGCTCTCTCGCGAGATCGGCGCGCCGTTCGATGCCGCGAAAGTAGGCAAACTCGCGACGCTCGGCGGGGTGTGTGAATTTCCGTCGCGCGTCAAATGCGCTTCCCTCCCGTGGCATATCATGCTCGAAGGCGTGGAACCCACGGGGAAACAGGTTACTACTGAGTAGCGGCTCTCGGGCCACGCACCACGTGCCACGCATTTCAACGTGGATTGTCGCCCCTGGCATGTGGCTCCTGTTTACGGTAGAGATTATTTCTAAAGTAAGAAAAGGTACGATATGACAGACAAAACACTCGACGAACAGATCTGGGACCAACTGCGGCTTTGCTACGACTACGAGATCCCGGTCAACATCGTGGAACTGGGGCTCATTTATGGTTTTAAGGTGGAAGATCTTCCGGAGGCAGGGAAATCGGTCGAGGTCAGCATGACGTTCACGAGTCCCACGTGCCCGATGGGAGACCTCATCAAGAAGGATGTGGAGCGCCGCGTCGCGACCGTACCCGGTGTCAAGAAAGTCACCGTCGTGATCACCTTCGAGCCCCCCTGGGACCAGTCCCGCCTTTCCGACGCCGCGAAGCTCCAGCTGGGGCTTTTATGAATCAAGAAATGTGCCCGCAGAATTTTATATGGAGATGCTTATAACGCCTGTTATGTTGAATAAACTTGAGTGGAAAATTCTCGAAGGTATTTCGTACGATGAGGATGAGCCGTTCGAAGTTGTGGATGGTATTGTAAAGCACGAGGATCCCACATTGACCCCCTTAGACACCTTGGAAATTCTTTTTAAATTTTATAATGACGCATATGTTGTTTTTCATCAAATTCCGATTACTGCGTTCAGACAAAATGAGGATTTCGAGAGAAAGGAGATTTTCCCTGCTAAACCTGCCGAAATTATTAGAGGTGTTTGGAATAGCTTTAATCAGTATTGCGAAAAAAGGGAGTACTTGGAAAAAGTTGGTGATGGTGGAATGCCATTTGGACTGTACATATCTTTGACGGATAAAGCCAGAGAGGAGATTAAAAGAAAAGAATACAGCGAGTTTTAAATCGGAAATCACTTATGGGGAGACGTTCAAGCCAAAGTCGTTAAGGCTGGAAACCGATGGGGCCTTTGGTTTTTGAGGGAAGGGTTGGCGGGTTCAGCATTTTTCGCATCGCAGTAATCATGTCCTTTTAGGTTGCTCAGATTCTTCCGCTTAAATTCCAAAGTTTTTCTTAGCTCCGATCCATAGCTGGCCCTTCTGACCGTCGTTAAAATCCGAATGTTCTTGATGGGAGGGTCCCGGATTTTGATTGAATTTAAATCATATTTATATATAATATAACGAAAACATGAAAGCCTTGCAAATACATCAAAAATGGTGTACATTTCCAATGACGAAAAGCGTGCGATACGAAGTCCTGTTCTATGCAAAAGCGAACGGCGAATGTCCTATGGACGGGTTCCTGGACGCTTTGCCGGTCAAGGTCCGGGCCAAGATCGAAAAGTGGATCGAGTTGCTGGAAGAGGAGGGGCCGGACTTGCCGCGTCCTTATGCCGATATGCTTCGGGACAAGATCCGGGAACTGAGAGTGAAATTCGGATCGGTTCAGTATCGTCTGCTGTATTTCTTTATAGCCAAGAAAGTGATCCTGACGCACGGTTTTGTCAAACGAACGGACCAGGTTCCGCAAGCGGAGATCGAGAGGGCTTTGAGTGCGATGGGAGATCTTTTGATGAGGATGGAAAAAGGGGAGAGTCCAATATGAAGTCCATGAGAAAGTTCCGGGACAGGCTCAAAGAAGACCTGCAGGATAAGAATTTCAAGAAGGCTTTTGACGAGGAAGATGTGTTTGCCCGTTTAGCCGTGGAGATCGCCAAAGTCCGCGAAGAGCAGGGAATCAGCCAACGGGAATTGGCGGAGCGGCTTCATACCACACAGCAAACTGTCTCAAGATTGGAGAACCCGCGCAACCGGAGTTTCTCCCTGAGCACCTTGATCAAACTGGCCAAGGTTTTTCATAAGAGCCTCGAGATACACTTGGTTTAGATTGCGGGTTCTTTTTTGAGGTTGAGAAGGACAACGCCCCACAGGAGTATCGAACCCCAGAGCGGGAGCCCCCAGTAACCCACGATCGGGATGACCATGCCCAGCGTGAGGAAAAGCGCGCAGAACCAGAGGCTGAACCCCAGGCATTTGCGCGTCCAGGAGCCGCGGGGAGCGCGGTCCATCATCATGAGAGTGACGAGGAACAGGAAATAAATGACCGTGTAATGGTGGATCTGGGTGACAGGCGATGTGAAGAGCATGATCATGGGGAAGAGCGAGAATTCCGCGAGTGATCGTAACGGGTCTTCTGCTTGGGTCTGGGGCTTCTTTTGCGCCGGCAGGAAAGGAAGTGCGAGTAGGAGGATGCCGAGTCCTGAGGTGATGAACCGGACAGGCGCGTTGGAATGTCCGATGAACGATCCCAGGGAAGGCCACACGAAACGCGTGACGGCCGCGTAAATCGACTGGTTGTCCTCCGTGAATGGCGTGAAAAGTTCTCCCCAAAGATAATGTTTGTACGCGCCGTCGGATTGGGAGACCGACATCAATCCTTGCCAGATCTGCAGGAGCTCCCAGTTTTGGCGAAAGCCAATGACAGCCGAGGGGAAGAGGAAGAGAAAAACACCGAAGCCCAGGGTCGCACTCAAAAGGATCTTCCACTCACGCTTCATCAGGAAAAAGAAAACGAGGTACGCGAGGGGGCTGATCTTGAGTGAGATCGCGAACGCGAGGAGAAGCCCTGTCAGGACCTTGTGCCGTGTCCAATAGCCGTAGAAAAGCGCGGCCATGAAAAAGAGCGTAATGATCCCGAATTGTCCGCGCGTGAGCGTGTTCAGGATCATGGGGAGGCAGAAGAACATAGAAAGAGCGATCTGCCAATTCTCAGGTCGGCATCCCAATGATGCCGACACGCTCGCATGGTCTTGACGACCAGTCGTCGCAGGTCCGGACCGTTCTGGAAGGCGTTGGGAAAGCAGGATGGTCCCGGCAAGACAGGTGAGTGATAAAAGATAAGCGAGTGTGACCGTGACTCCGAGGGGCCACTTGGAGATCGGGGCTAATAAAACCGCCAGGATCGGGGGATAGACATAATGCCAATGGCGTTTGTTCTCGATCCCGTAAATGTGGCTGGCGCGGCCTTCCTGGACCATTTCACCCGCGATCAGGAATACGGTCAGGTCCGTCCGTTGTTTCGGGCTGATGGCTCCGCGATAGACCGTGGAGATCCCGACACCGATGACGAAGCCAAGGATCAGCAGGATCCCGAGCCACTTTCTTTTTAAGATGAATTCTATGAACTGACGGATAGGAGCCATTTTGATCGCCGGGTAACGTTGAACGGGGAACGCGGAACGAAAGAACAAGGCGTTTCCCGAGGAACGTTCCCCATTTCCCCTGATGTTTTTGTTTGAATCTAATACACCAATCGGGCTATAATCACAACTCATTTTTGGGAATTTTCCGCCGTGGGCGGGACCCCGCTGATTTTATAACGGGGGTTGGCAGCACATCCTCAAAGAAGGAATCATATCCATGTCCAAAGCCCAGTCGCATCATAAGCGCCTCTATGAGTCGAAGATCATTCAGGAGGATATCGCGAAGCTTGCGAAGCATCTCAAGGACCAGCTCAAGCATTTCGAGGGAAAGACCTTCCTCGTGACCGGGGCGGGCGGTTTTCTCGGCAATTATATCGTTATGCTTTTTCGCTATCTCAATAAACAGGTCCTGAAGAAGAAGCTCTCCGCGATCCTGCTCGATAATTTTATCACCGGGTATGAGCAGCAGATCCTCTCGGACGACCACCTGACCTTCCAGAAGCATAACGTGATCGAGTCTTTCAAGACGGACAAGAAGATCGATTATCTGATCCATGCCGCGGGGATCGCCTCGCCAGTCTATTACACCAAGTTCCCCGTGGAGACCATGGATGTTGGGACGATCGGGACCCGGAACATGCTGGAGCTTTCCCGTGAAAAGAAAGTGAAGAGCTTCCTTTTCACCAGCTCGAGTGAGGTCTACGGGGATCCCGACAATAAGCATGTGCCGACGACCGAGGAATACCGGGGCAATGTGTCCGTGACCGGACCGCGCGCCTGCTACGACGAATCCAAGCGTTTTGGCGAGACCATGTGCGAGACCTTTTGGAATGTCTACGGCGTGCCGGTCAAGATGGTGCGTCCTTTCAACGTTTATGGCCCCGGCATTCGTCCGGACGATTACCGGGTCCTGCCCAATTTTATCGAGCACGCTCTCCGCAAGGAACCGCTCCCGATCCACGGCGACGGGCGCAACACGCGCGCGTTCTGTTATATCAATGACGCGATCGAGATGCTCTTCCGGGTGCTGTTCTCGAACGCTCACGGGGAGTCTTTTAACATCGGAAATCCCGAGATGGAACTTTCGGTGGCCGGACTCGCGAAATATGTTGCCGATGCCATGCCGTATCCCGTGAAGATCGTGCATATCGATCCGCCGCACGCGGTCTATTCCAAGAGCGACCCCAAGCGCCGGTGTCCCGACATCTCGAAGATCAAGAAGACCACGGGATTCAAGCCCAAGTACCCGCTCAAAGAAGGACTTCGCCGGACCATCGCCTGGTTCAGTGAAGTGTAAAGATCCCGGGGAACGGGAAATGGGGAACGTTCCTTAGGAGTTATGATTTTGTTTATCGTTCCCCGTTCAACGTTGCTCGATTCATTTAAATGAAAGGACTCATTATGGAACTAGAAACGATCAAGCATATCAAGCCGGCTTTCGTGGACGCGCGCGGCGAGATCATCAACGTATTTGAAGGCACGACCGGGCATGTGGCCTATATCACCTCGAAGAAAGGTTCGGTGCGCGCGAACCATTACCACAAAAAAGATGTTCAGCACATGTACCTGATCAGCGGAGCCTATGAAAGCCACTGCTGTGAGGTGAACAATCCCTCGAATAAAAAGGTTCTTTACGCGAAAGCCGGTGACCTCGTGAGCACACCGCCCTTGGTGGCCCACGCCCAGAAGTTCACCGAGGATTCCGTGTTTTTGTCCCTCACGACCCGCGAGCGCGAAGAGGGAAAGTACGAAGAGGACACGATTGCTTATCCCGTGATCGAAGGCTACCTCAATAAAGAATTGAAAACCAAATAGATCTGACGGGACGATGAAAAGAACGGTCGTTATTACCGGAGCCAGCCGCGGTCTCGGGCTTGCGTTGGCCAAGCAGTTCACGGATCTTGGCGATACGGTGTTCGGGATCAGCCGCACCCGGAAAAACTGGCCCGCCGCAAAAGAAGCAGTGCCCTCGGATCGTTTCAAGTTGATCGCCGGAGATATCACTTCCGAAAAGACAGTCAAGACCCTGCTTGCCGGGATCAAACGCCGGACCGGTCGCATCGATATCTTGATCAATAATGCCGGCTACTGTGCGCCGCTTGCTCCCGTCGAAAAAGTCACGCTCAAGGAATTCCGGGAGCATTTCAAACAGAACCTGGATACGGCGTTCCTCATGTGCAAGTACGCAGTTCCGATCATGAAAAAACAGCCGAAGGCTCTCATTATGAATGTTTCCTCCATGGCGGGGACCCGAGCGGTGCCGCGTTTGGTGTCGTATTCAGCGGCCAAGTTCGGAGTGCTCGCGTTGTCACAGGCGGTCGCCAAAGAGAACGCGGAAACGGGACTTCAGTGTATTACGGTCTGTCCGGGCGGTATGAATACGGAAATGCGCCGTGAACTTTTTGGAAATGAAGATGCTGAGCGTCAGCAGACACCGGAATTCGTGGCCGGGATCATGACGCAGATCACGGAAGGGAAACTCGAGGTTCTTTCCGGAGGACACATTGTGATCCGTCACGGCAAGATCACGGGTGTTTTTCCGCCACCCGCAGCTTAAGGAATTTATGACGAACGATCCGCATCGAAGAAAGACATGCCGTTATTGCGATACGCCACTAGGGGAAGCCTTTCTCGACCTTGGGGCCCAGCCGCTTGCGAATAATCTCCCGCGCAGAGCCGACGCCGAAAAACCGGAATTCCATTGTCCGCTCGCGGTCGTCAAATGCCCGAAATGTCATCTGGTCCAGCTGACGCATTCTGTTCCCGCGCACCTGATGTTCGACGAGTACCTTTACGTGAGTTCCACGACGCAGACCTTTCGGACCCATTTTGCCGAATATGCCGAAGATGTAAGAAAACGCCTCGGCAAAAAAGAAAAGCCTCTCGCGGTGGACATCGGCAGTAACGACGGCTTGCTTGTTTCTTGCTATGACAAGGCGGGGATGCGCGGTGTCGGGGTGGAGCCTGCCAAGAACCTCGCAGCGGACGCGAATAAACGCGGCGTCACGACGCTCAATCGGTATTTCGGGGAAGAGACCGTGCGTGAGATCGCGGCAAAATACGGCAAGGCGGATGCGATCAGCGCCAATAACGTGTTCGCTCATATCGACGACATCCAGTCCGTGGCCCGGAACGTCCGGGAACTTCTCGCGGACGACGGTTTTTTTGTGATTGAGTTTGCCTATCTTGTGACCATGCTCGAAAAAATGTTCTTCGACATGGTCTATCACGAACATGTCTGCTACATCGGGGTCACGGCGCTCGGGTTCCTGATGGAGCGCTTCGGAATGGAGATCTTTGATATCACCGAGGTCGGCACTCACGGCGGATCTCTCCGGGTCTTCATGCAGAAAAAAGGCGGGCCTCGCCAACGGACGGCGATCGTGGACCGGTTCCTGCGCGAAGAGAAGGAAAAGGGTTGCCTGGAAGAGAAGGTGTACCGGGACTTCGGAGCGCGAGTGCTCGGTTTCAAGAAAAAGCTCAACGACATGATCGCGGACCTCAAAAAACAGGGGAAGACGGTCTCTGGATACGGAGCGCCGGCGAAGGCTTCCACTATCATCAATTTCTGCGGACTGACGCCGCGGGAGATCGACTATATCGTCGACGACAATCCGCTGAAACAGGATCGCCTGATCCCGGGAAGAAAGATCCCTATCGTGACCAGCGCGCATCTGAACGAGCATCCTACCGATTACGTCCTGATCTTCGCGTGGAATTTCGCCCGCGAGATCCTTTTGAAGATCGAGCCGCTCCGTGCCCGGGGCGTCCGGTTCATTATCCCGCTTCCCGAGCCCGAGATCCTCTAGGTCTTTTTCAAAAAAACCGCTGTAGGACCCTTCTGGAAAAGACGATAAATCCAGCGATGAAAAAGCAGCCCCGAAAAAAATCTCGAAAACAACCTCAGAAAAAGGCTCCGCCCAGTTCGGGAGGAGTGGTTCCCTGCAACTTTCCGACACCCTGCGGCAAACCGTTCGAAGAACGGAAGTGCCACGGCTTTTGCCGGCTGACCAATAACCTGATCCAGGTGTTCAAGATCGGTGGGGAGATCCTGGACGTCAATCCCGCGTGGGCCCAAGCTCTTGAATACACCGTTGAGGACCTTGCTCAGATCACGGTCTTTCATATCATCCATCCCAAGGACAAGCAAGAGGCCGAAGATGTTTTTCTGGCGGTTCTGAGGGACGGAAAACCCAGGAAATTCAACACCACTTTTATCTCCAAAAGCGGCAAGGAGCTCAACGTCGAAGGCGCGGTCAGCCGGCTCATGCATCAAGGCAGGCCCTGCGCTCTTTCCGGGATCTTTCATGATGTGACCAAGCACATGCATTACGATCAATTGAAGGGGGAATTCATCAGCACGGTTTCTCACGAGCTCAGGACGCCCCTGACCGTTATTCGCGAAGCCGTTTCCCAGATCCGGGACGAGGTCCTGGGGCCGGTGCCGAAAAATCAGAAAGTGTTTTTGGATATGGTGATTCAGAATTCGGATCGTCTGGCACGCATCATCGAAGAGCTTCTGGATGTGTCGAAACTGGAAGCCGGGAACGTTAGCCTCTACCGGAGGTCGTGTGATCTAGCCGAAGTGGTCCGGGAGGTGGTGAAAAATTTCAAGACTGCAACGAGACAAAAAAAACTCGAGATCCTTACGGATTTTTCGCCCGAAACGGTCGAGATCTGTGTCGATCGTGAAAAAATCGCCCAGGTGCTGACCCATTTGATCCATAACGCGATCAAGTTTACGGAGCAAGGGCAGATCAAGATTGAGTTGCGGGTTCGAGATGGCTTTGTGGAATGTAAGGTTTCGGACACCGGGAAGGGGATCTTTGCGAAAGATCTTCCTCATGCCTTTCAGCATTTTAGTCAATTCGGCCGGGAGGCAGGCCCCGGGGACCGAGGGACTGGACTCGGACTTTCTATTTGCAAGAAACTTGTAGAGTTGCATCACGGGCGCATCAAGATCGATAGCATGCCCGGCAAGGGAACGACGGCGACTTTTGTGCTTCCTCAGTATAACCACCGGGAATATTTTAAAGGCGCGATCAGCCAGGCTTTGAAGCGGTGTGAGAGCAAGGGGAACCCGCTGTCGATTCTTATTTTCGACATTCTGGATTTCGATTCTCTGGAAAAACAGTTGGGTGTACGGAGCGTGGAACGGCTCGTCCAGAAAATGGAGAAGATCATCAACGATGCCCTCCGGCGCGTGGTCGACGTCGCGATCAAGGACACCAAAGCGGTCATGGTTCTTTTGCCTGACACTTCCCGGGAAAGCGCGTTCGTCGCTCTGGGACGTATCTCCCAGGTCCTGGATGAATATCTGGTCAGGGAACACAGCTCGCCCGGGATCGAGATCCACGGGCACGTGATCTGTCTCCCGCAGGAGGCCAAGACGCTGGAAGAGGTCCTGGATAAGATCTATGCCTAAAAAGAAACGCGCAAGTTCCCAGGTGAAAAAAATTCTTGTCATCGATGACGAAGACGCGATCCTTATGCTTGCGGCTTCCCGGCTTGAAGCGAACGGTTATGTTGTGGTGACGGCCCTTTCGGGAAAAGAGGGGCTGGAAATGGCCAGGAAGGAAATGCCGGACCTTGTGCTTCTGGACTATGTGATGCCGGAAATGAACGGCGGTGAAGTGCTCGATCGTCTCAAAAAAGATCCGCGTACGAAACACATCCCGGTGGTCATGTTCACGGCCGATGTCAAGAAAGTGAAGGTTGGGGAATTCCAAACGCGAGGGGCCGTGAGTTGTCTTTTCAAGCCATTTTCCCCAAAGCTATTCCTTTCAAAGGTGGAAGAGGCTTTGGATCCATCATCCTGAAACTTCTCAAAACTCTGCGATAAAAATATGACCGAAAAGATCTGGTTCGTCAAAAATATGCCGCACGAGGGCGCAGGGCTTTTTTCCTCATTTGCCGAAAAAGAAGGGATCCCTTATTCGATTGTGGACCTTCACCGGGGGGACCGGTTCCCGGAGGCGGAATGGGGGCAGGCGGTGGTGGTGTTGGGAGGGCCGGACAGTGCGAATGACACGACGCCCAAGATCCTGGCCGAACTCGCGGCGCTTCGCAAATGCATGAACGACGGAGTTCCTTGCTTGGGTGTTTGTCTTGGGTTACAGCTTCTGGTGAAGGCTGCGGGCGGAACGGTTTTCCAGAATTCCGTCAAAGAGATCGGGTTCCGGGATCCTGCGGGCGCGTGGTTTGAAATGGAAAAAACTTTGGAAGGAAAGAAGGATCCCCTGCTTGCGGGGATCTCCGACCCTTGCAAGGTTTTCCAACTGCACGGCGAAACCGTGGGGCTGACTTCTTCCATGGTTTGTCTCGCGAAGGGCCGGACCTGTGAGAACCAGATCGTTCGCATTCAGGAGCGTGTTTACGGGATTCAGGGGCACGTCGAGTTGAGCGAGCCGATGTTCGAGGATTGGCTTGCGGCGGACGGGGACCTTCTCAAAATGGACACGGTGGAGCTTCGTGTGGATTTCGAGGCGGCGCGCCGGGAGTTGGAACAGAGTTCCCACGTGTTTTTCCGGAATTTTTTGAGGCTTGCGGGTTTCCCGGTCTCCAACAGAATTCCCTAAAGGAATCCGGTATCCTGAGGTAGAATCCAGAAAATCCATCATGAAAATATCCGAATATTACAAAAAACAGAAAAGCACGATCTCGTTCGAATTCTTTCCTCCCAAGACCGTGGAAGGGGAAGCGAAGCTTTTTCAGACCGTGACTGAATTGAAAAAACTCGCGCCTTCTTTTGTGTCCGTGACCTACGGGGCGATGGGGAATACACAGACGAATACGCTGCGTATTGTCGAGGAGATCAAGCATAAGATCGGCATCGAGGTCGCGGCGCATCTGACTTGTGTGGCGCACAGCCGCGCGGAGATCGAGCAGATCCTCACGACGCTTCAATCCAAGGGCATCGAGAATATCGTGGCGCTCCGGGGGGATCCGCCGCAGGGCGAAACGCAGTTCAAGGCTCCTCCGGACGGTTTTCACTACGCCTCAGAGCTCGTGCGCTTTATCCGCCAACATCCCCGGCTCGGACAGGCTTTTGAGCTGAGCGTGGCCGGCTATCCGGAAGGTCATCCGGAATGCAGGGACAAACAAAAGGATCTCGAGCACCTTAAAAGTAAGGTCGAGCAGGGCGCGGACGCGGTCGTGACCCAACTTTTTTTCGACAACCGGCACTACTTTCATTTTGTGGAACGCGCCCGCAAGATCGGGATCAAGGTTCCGATCGTTCCGGGGATCATGCCCGTTACTCACGGGCCGCAGATCGAGAAGTTCTCAAAAATGTGCGGGGCCGAGATCCCGGAGAAGATCCGTGAGGCGATTGCCCGTTTTGGCGAGGACCAGGAGTCGATCATGAAATTCGGGATCGAATACGCGACGCGGCAATGTCAGGAACTCCTCCAAGGGGGTGCGCCCGGTCTCCATTTTTACACGTTGAACCAATCGCTTGCGACCCGGCAGATCTTCACGAATCTTCATCTTGCGCGCACGGAATGATCCCGTAGAATAGGTCTCCTCTATGAAACAATGGCATATCGGCGAGGTTTTGATCCAGAAAAAGTTGATCGATTGGGAGCAACTGGACGACGCTTTGAGTGAGCAGAAACGGACCCAGGAGTTCGTGGGTGAGGTGTTGGTCCGGAAGCGGTGTATCCCGAAATTCCTGCTTTTTAAGGCGTTGGCGGAAAGACACGCAATGCCCTTTGTGGACTTGACGCATGTGTTCATCGATCCACTTGCCGTCGAACGCGTGCCGAAGAGTGTCGCCGTAAAGTACGGGTTCATTCCGATCGAGATGCAGAATGGCACTCTCGTGGTCGGGATCGGGGATCCCCGGGCGGCATTGCCGGACGCTGAGATCTCGGGGTTGGCCGGAGTTTCAAGGATTTCGTCCGTACTTTGTACGCCCGAAGCGGTTACGGCCGCGATCGGTCAATATTACGAAGGCCACAATATCACGACGGGAGCTGCCACATGAAAAAGAGGAAGGTGCGCATCGAAAAGGATTCTCTAGGCACGCGACCCGTTCCAGCGGAAGCCTACTACGGCATCGAAACCGTTCGCGCGATCGAAAATTTCCCGGTTTCAGGCATGCGATTTCACTCGGACTTTATTTGGGCGCTTGCCGTTATCAAAAAAGCATGCGCTCTTTCGAACCGTTCGCTCGGACGTTTGGACAGCCGGCGCGCGGGTGTCATCGTGAAAGCCTGCGACGAAGTGATCTCGGGAGCGCACCAGAGTGAGTTTGTGACCGATGTGTTGCAGTCCGGCGCCGGGGTTTCGGCCCACATGAACGCGAACGAGGTTATCACGAATCGGGCGCTTGAGATCCTCGGCCGGAAAAAAGGCGACCACGCTTATCTTCATTCCCATGATCATGTGAATATGGGGCAATCCACCAATGACGTGATCCCCACGGCGCTTCGCCTCGCGGCCTTGAAACTTTCCAAGGGGTTTTGTTCCGCTTCTCATGCTCTTGAGAAAGCCCTGGCGAAAAAAGCCCGGGAGTTCCACGATGTCGTCAAGGCTGGACGCACGCATTTGCAGGATGCCGCGCCCGTCACGCTCGGACAGGAATTCTCAGGTTGGGCCGTTCAGCTTCAAAAGGGAAGGGAACGATTGGAGCTTATGAACCGGGGTCTTCTGGAACTCGGGATCGGAGGCTCCGCGGTCGGGACAGGACTCAACACTTCGATTCGTTATACGAAAGCGGTCATCCGGAATTTAAAGACGCTGACGGGATTCCCGGTCAAAAGCGCGCGGAATCTTTTTGCGGTGATGCAAAATGACGCGGACTTTGCCGCTGTCTCCGGTGCTCTCCGGGATTATTCTCTTTCCCTGATCCAGATAGCGAACGATCTTCGTCTCTTGAGCTCCGGACCGAACACGGGATTCGGCGAGATTCGTTTGCCGGCGCTCCAACCCGGGTCATCCATCATGCCCGGTAAAGTGAATCCGGTGGTCCCGGAAATGGCCGTTCAGGTGGGTTTCCAGGTGATCGGTAACGATACGGCGATCGCGTTCGCGGTAGCAGGAGGGGAATGCGAATTGAACGTAATGCGTCCCGTGATCATCCATAACTTGCTTCAGTCCTTCGAAATTCTCAAGAATACGCTCGATATCCTGAGGACCCGTTGCGTTGAGGGAATCCAGGCGGATCGTGAAAAATGCAGGCAGCACGCCGAGAACAGCTTCGGGATCGCCGCGGCTCTGAATCCTTATATTGGTTATTCCAAGGCTACGGAGTGTGTCAAAGAGGCCATTAAGACAAATCAAACCTTGCGTCAAGTCGTTCTCTCCAAAGGACTTATGACAGAGAAGCAGCTCCGCAGCATTCTCTCCCCGGAAAATCTGACCCGACCACCCCGATAGACGACAGTCTGAAGACCACAGACAACAGACTGCCGACTAAAGAAAGAGATTTTTTTGTTTTTGTAGTCTCTTGTCTCTGGTCTCCCGTCTCATTTCCTGTCTGAGAAAAAACTTGTGACCCTGAAGGTTTTGGGTATAATGACGCTCCAACTTTAAGGGCTATCAGCACTTGGAGCGCCTTCGGGTGTCTTCAAGGTATCTTTTTTTGTCCGCAAGTTGGAAGACGACGGGCCCTCCGAGCCGAAGGGAAAGGGAGGGTGACGATACTGACCCCTCCGGAATGATCCGGGGCTCAACTGATGATCCCGTCCATGTTTCACTAACACTCAGGAGGAAGTTTTGTCACAGATCACGATCAAGCAGTTACTTGAAGCGGGTGTCCATTTCGGTCACCAGACACAGCGTTGGAATCCCAAGATGAAAAAGTACATCTTCGGAGAACGCAATGGTATTTATATCATTAACCTCGAGCTAACCCTGGGCTGTCTTGAAAAAGCCCTTGAGTTTCTCAGGCAGATCGCCGCCGAAGGGAAAGATGTTCTTTTTGTCGGCACCAAGAAACAGGCCCAGCTTCCTCTGAAGGAAGCCGCGGAAGCGTGCGGGATGCCGTACGTGAACCAGCGTTGGTTGGGTGGGATGCTCACGAATTTCGAGACCATCCGGAAATCCATCAAAAAACTTGATGCGATCGACAAGATGGAGCAGGACGGGAGTTTTCAATTCATCACGAAAAAGGAAATTGGCTCTCTCAAGAAAGAACGCGAAAAGCTCATCAAGAACCTTTCGGGGATCCGCGAGATGCGGAAGGTCCCGGGAGCCATTTTTGTGATCGACGCGGAGCTTGAAAAGATCTCGATCGCGGAAGCGACGAAGCTCGGGATCCCTGTCGTGGCCGTGCTTGATACGAACGGAAATCCGGATAATATTGACCATCCGCTTCCCGGAAACGATGACGCGATCAAGGCGATCAAGCTTTTCTGCTCGACGATCTCAGGCACCATCGCGGAAGGCCGCAAGGAATTCCAGAAGATCGCTAAAGACAAAGAAGACGCGATCCAGGCCGAACTTGCCGGGGACGAAGCCGTCGATACCGAGTCCGTGGTTCTGGACGAAGAAGTGATCGAGGGGAAATTGGACCCGAAGATCCTGGCCGGTGTCGTGGTGACCGATGAAGTGAAGCCTAAGGCCAAGAAGCCCGCCAAGAAAAAAGACGGCGAAGTCTAGTCCTGTTGCAGGCGCTTATACGCCTGTTTTGAGGCATTGGCTTTTGTGCGTTTTCTCATAGACATATTAGTGTTTTAACAGATAAGGACAAGAGATCATGACGACCAAAGAAGTGAAGTTCAGCAGTGCGGATCTGGCCAAACTACGGGAATTGACGGGAGCGGGAATGATGGATTGCAAGAACGCCCTCGTGGAAGCTGGCGGGGACCTGAAAGGGGCCCAGGACGTGATCCGTAAAAAGGGGCTCGATATCGCCAAGAAGAAGTCCACCCGGGAGGCCCGCGAAGGCCAGATCATTTCCTACATTCATGCCGGCGGTAAGTTGGGCGTGTTGTTGGAGATCAATTGTGAAACCGATTTCGTGGCCAAGAATGACACCTTTCAATCCTTTACGCGCGATATTGCGATGCAGATCGCGGCGGCGCATCCTTTGTACGTGAGTCCGGAGAACATCCCGGAGGCGGACCTCGAAAAAGAAAAAGCGATCTTCTTGGAGCAGGTCAAGGACAAGCCGGAGCCGGTTCGTAACAAGATCGTGGAAGGCAAGCTCACGAAGCGTTATGAGGATATCTGTCTTCTCAATCAGAAATTCATCAAGGATGACAGCCGGACCGTACAGGATATTGTGACGGAATTTATCGCGAAGATCGGCGAGAATATCATCATTCGCCGCTTTGTGCGTTTCGAGGTTGGCGGCAACTAAACAGACCGCAGAACGCAGACCGAAGACCAGAGCCTTTTTGGTATTTCAGTCTGTGAGCTGCAGTCTTCAGTCTCAGGTCTGAAGCAATGAAAAAACCCATCTACAAGCGCATCGTGCTCAAGCTTTCCGGGGAAGCCCTCGAGGGGGACCGGGGTTTCGGGATCGACCCGAAGGTCATCGCTTCCATTGCCCTGCAGATCAAGGGCATCCGTGAACTGGGTGTGAGCATTGTCTGCATTATCGGCGGAGGAAATTTTTTCCGGGGCGTTGAGGGCGAAAAGAACGGGATCGATCGGGCCACGGCCGACTACATCGGGATGCTTGCGACGGTCATGAACGGGCTCGTGATGTCGGATGCGCTCGAGAAGGTCGGCGTTCAGACGCGAGTCCAGTCCGCTCTTGAGATCAAGGCGCTTTGCGAGCCGTATATCCGCCGTCGGGCCATCCGTCACCTCGAAAAGGGCCGTGTGGTGATCTTTGCCGCGGGTACCGGGAATCCCTATTTTACGACCGACACGGCGGCCGCGCTGCGCGCCGTCGAGATGAACGCGGAAGTGATCCTGAAGGCGACCAAGGTGGACGGCGTTTACGATAAAGACCCGATGAAGCACAAGAACGCCAAAAAATTTACGAGCCTCAACTATCTTGATGTGATCAAAAAACAGCTTCGCGTGATGGACACGACGGCGACTTCGCTTTGTATGGAGAACCAGCTGCCGATCATCGTGTTCAATTTGAACCAGCCCGGCAATATTCGCCGCGTGGTGATGGGAGAGAAGATCGGGACCCTCGTTTCCTAATGAGGACGGGTCATTTTTTTCATGTTTCCAGACTAATGGAGGAATTGCCATGAACGACATTACGGATGTGAAGAAGCTCGCGGAAGAAACAAAAAAGAGGATGGCCAAGAGCTTGGAGGCCACGAAAAAAGAGTTCCAGAATATCCGTACCGGCCGCGCGTCGATCGCCCTGGTCGAAGGGATCCAGGTCAACTACTACAACACGCCGACGCCGATCAAGAATCTCGGAACGATCTCCACGCCGGACGCCCGGACCATCCAGATCCAGCCGTGGGATCTGACGGCTGTGGCGGAAATCGAAAAAGCGATCCTGAAGTCCGATCTGGGGCTGACGCCCGCTAATGACGGGAAGATCCTTCGCATTCAGATCCCGGGGCTCACGGATGAGCGTCGCCAGGAACTTACGAAGGTCATTCGCCGTGTTGCCGAAGAGGGACGTGTTTCGATCCGCAATTCCCGTCACGAGGCGATCGAGCAGTTGAAGAAGCTCGAGAAGGCCAAGACGATCCCCGAAGACATGTCGCACTCTTCGCAAAAAGAGATTCAGAAGTTCACGGACCAGTTCATCGAGCAGGTCGATGAAGCTCTGAAGCACAAAGAAACGGAAATACATTCCATCTGAGACTGCAGACTACAGTCGACAGACCACAGACAAAGCCATTCCTTTTGAGTCTGTAGTCTTAAGTCTGAGGTCTCCAGTCTGATTCGCGGGCCCGTAGCTCAGTTGGTAGAGCATCGCCCTTTTAAGGCGGGTGTCGATGGTTCGAATCCATCCGGGCTCATTCTTCTTCGCTCAGTCGCTTATTGCGCTGAGCTTCGAAGGAATTTCTCCCCACGAAGAATCCGAGTTCCTGCGAAGCTATGCTGTTAAAGACATAGCGAAGCAGAACATCCGGGCTCACACTTATTTTCCATTAAATTTTTATTGGAAATGAGTGTTGTCCTGATCTCTGTTATGGAAATATTGAAGATCAGGGCACAAAAACGTCTGGCACAACAGTGCCAGGCGTTTTTGTGTTTCTAGGGGATTCGAACGGGAGCAGGGTTCTCAAAAATGAGAACGTACCTATTCCTTGAAATTACGAACCGCCTCAACGTACAATACCCAGGAACGGTACGTTACAGAATTTTTCCGGACTTTAAACAGATCGCAGTATTAAGGAGCTATCATGAGCGAAAAGAAGATCTTGATCGTGGATGACGAGCCGACGCTCCTGAAGCTTTTGCAAATTCATCTGCAGAAAGAAGGCTATGAGGTTCTTACGGCTGAGAGCGTGGATGAGGCCCTTCAGGCTCTTGAGTCGGGGCCTGTCGACCTGGTCTTGCTGGATATTCGAATGCCGGAGAAGGACGGGTTCAATTTTCTGAGCGCTGTGTCGGATCCTTATGGTGTGCCACGGATGCCAGTGATTCTCATGACAGCTCGCAGCGAGTTCGAGAGTTTGATGGGAGAGATTGCCGTAGACGGTTTTATCAATAAACCGTTCGAGATGGCGAGCGTGCTTGAAAAGGTGAAGCAGGTGCTTTTGAAGAAACCCAAGAGGGTTTATCTTGCGGATATCGAGGGGCATGGGTTGGCGCAGGCCATCGCCAAAGAATTAAGAGCGGAACGCTTCCAGGTGATCTTTATCAATGATGTGAGCAGTTTTAAGGCTAGTTTTGCGGAACAGCCTCCCGATTATGTCGTGATGGCCTACGAGCAGCATTCCATCGAGGGAAAAGATATGATCTCGCTGATCCGGAGTTGTACGGACGTTCCCCTGATCGTGTACACATGCTCGGAAATGGATTTTCGTGAGAAGAGCCTTGCTTCCGGCGCCTCCATTTATATCAAAAACCCAAAAACCCCCGCGCCGATCCTGACGGCCATCCACAAATTCGAGATAAAGTAGATATCGTGTAAGTCCCTGAGAGTGTTGCCTGTGCTCAATGCACCGGCGCGTCCCGGTTCTCGATGAAAGATCCAAGAACGACAAGGACAGCATGGGCCTGCGACCCGACTTTATTGAAGCTCCAGCGCGATTCGTGTTCTCTGCGAGGTGAGGGCTACTTTTTTCCCGCCGCCGAAAAAACCGTTTTGAGGAGGTCCGTGACCCGGGCCGAGGGGTCGGTCCGGATCTTTTTTTCCTGTTCGGCGATCAAAACAAAAAGCCCGTCCAGCGCTTTCGTTGTGGCATATTGATCCGCTGCGACGAATTTTGGTTTGGCCGCGAGCGGGATCTTGCTGTAGGCTTGAAGCAACTGGTCGTACTTTTGAGACACGCTGTATTGGTCGAGAGTTTTCTTCATAACAGGGGAGACGGTTTGATAGAGCCGGTCCCATGTTGTTTTCTTAAAGTAATCTGTCGCCGCGGTATCGCCTCCTTTTAGAATTCCCTGAGCGTCCGCAAAAGACATTCCCATGACCGCATCCAGGAGCGCTCCCTTAGCCTGGGGGGCTGCTGCTTCGGCTGCTTGGTTCACACTTCTTTCAAAATCATCGACCTTCGCGCCCATGCCGACCGCCCGGAGCCCTTTTTCAACAAGCGAAAGCTGTTGAGGAAATCGGATCTTGATCAGATCGTTTTTGGAATAGCCGCCGGCGGCGCTAGCTTTCTTGACGGCGTTATCAATGCCGACGCCCAGCGCCTCTTTGAGTCCCTGGCCGATCCTGGTATCGTTCAGATTGGCCTGCTGCAGGGGTTTTATCGCTGATTGTAATTGTTCTTTCCACCCCGCGTGAAGGCATGGGATGGTGATGAAGAAAAAGGATAGAATAAAGAATAGGGCTTTGCGGGAAGACATGAATCGTCCTTTATGAACCACGGACCGGGCTCAGGTCTTTCAGGAGTTTGTTCTCGGGAAGTTTCTGGATCGTGTGTTCAAAAGCAAGAAGCGAGGCCCGCAATTTTTCAAGCTCCGGTGTCTGAGCGATCGGAATGTCATGGGTTCCCGCCTTCTCCATTTGTTCAACCACGAACTGGACGGTCATATCCCCAACGTCGCGAGCGGGCTGATAACGGCGGTCGCGTTCACTTTCGCCGTGAGCGATCGTCAGGATATGGGCCTCGGTCAGATGAAAGAGAAGGTCCCGGGTCAGGCGTATCGGCATTTCGAGCTGTGCGGCGATCTCCTCAGCGGAAAGGGGAGGGAACCCCGGGGCGAAACGCGAGACGCAGAGCTGCGTGATTCGAAGCGAGAGAAGTTTCCGGATCTCATAGCTTGCGCTCAAGCAGTCCTGCTCAAATTCGAAAGTTTGTTCATTCTGGTGCGAGAAAGCGAGCTCCGCGCCGTAAAGTACGATGCGCCAGCTCGTCTGCAGCCATATCAGGAAAAGGGGCAGGGCGGCGAAACTTCCATAAATGGCGCCGGCGCTGGAAGCTCCGATCTGGAAACGGATATAGAACCACTGAACGATCTGGTACAGAACGCCCGCGACCACGCCGCCGAGAAGGGCGGATTTGAAATGGACTTTTCCGTTGGGCATGGCGATATAAAGATAGGTTAAGAGACCTCCGAACAGCAAAAAGGAAATAAGCTTGAGTCCCATCAGGATCAGCGGTACCACCGCGCCAAGAAAAGCAAGCTTCTGTGTGATGACGACGACCTGACTGGCCGCGAAGACCGTGGCGCTGGTGGCGACGATATAGAGGACCGGCGCGACCAACATGAGCGAGAGGTAATCGGTGAATTTCCGGCCGAGGGTTCGCTCTTTCTTGATACCCCAAATACCATTGAATGAGGATTCAATATTCCCGAGGACCTGGATCACGGACCAGAGAAGAAGTGCCACGCCGACGCCTGCGACGAGCCCGCCTTTGGTGTTATCCAACATCGTTTCCGCGAAAGTAATGATCCGATTGAGGATTTCTTGCTGGCCCTGCATACTCTCAAGCAATTTTTCACGCAAAAGCTTATCGAGCCCAAAGCCTTTGGCGATCCCAAAGGACATGGCGAGCACGGGGACGATGGAGAGAAGGGAAAAGAATGTGAGGGCGGCGGCACGGAGCGAACACATATCACTCGAGAATTGACTGAAGGACAGAAGAAAGATGCGAAGCAACCGGACGCCTTTTCCCCGAATTCCCGTAGCGTCACGTCGCCGGATGCGCCAGATATCCTGCTTTAAAAACCGCATGGCCCTTTGGATCATGGCGGATTGTACCATGAGATCGCCTATCCTAAGAAACTCAAAAAGCATTCTCATGTGATCTTGAGCGAGAAAAAGTTTGCCACATCTTTCGTGAAGGGTATAATTGCCGGCGCAAAGGTTCTCATTTTATGAGCAACAGACTTTTTGTTTTTCACGGCGTCGGAGATGCTGTTGTTTTCGCCCTGAAGACAAGTCCAAACGAGCATTGTTTTATTAGCTTCAATCAAAGGAGGAATCCCAAGTGAAAAAGTTCCTTTTCATCAGCGCGATGTTGTTTCTCATCGCGTCCTTTGTTTCGCCCGCCATGGCGTCTGAAGGCACAACCCCCAGCATTGAATCGCAGAATGACTTTGGCGGGACCGGCGTTTGGGTGTCGGGTGCTGCCGGTCAAGATAATCAGAGGGAAAACAAGAACTACAAGGCGTTTCAGGATAACTTCATGGATTATGTTTTGGGCTTTGACAAGATCGTTAGCCCTCATGTGCGCCTTGGGGGAAGTTCTGGATACGGATATTCCAACAAGAACTACAAGCAAAGAAGGGCTGGATTTGGAAGTTATGGGGTCGATGATAACGCCTTTCAGGTGGCGGCGACGGCGACCTACGATTCGATCGATCTTTGTGAGTCCCGTAAGAACGGGAAGTATTCTCCCGAAGCGGTACGGAACCAGGGGCTCAATGGATGGTATGCGGATAGCTCCGTGGGCTTTACCCAGCACAACTATGATCTGCGGACCGAAAGATACAATCTTGCTCTTGCTCCGAACATGCAGGTCGGGAAGTCCGATTACCATGGGCAGGAGTACACGATCGGCACCGAAGCCGGATATATCTTTAATTTTGGGAAGGAGAAAAACACGCATGTGACGCCCTACACGTCTCTCGATTGGGGCTATCTCTACAGGAATCTCTCCAAGGTCAAGGGGCTTGGCCGGAACGACTATAAGGTAAAAGGGGAAGGCTCCAACGACCTCGAGCAAGGTTTTGGCGTGAAAGTCGCTCAATCCCTTGTTTCCGAAAAATTAGGGACCTTCATTCCTTTTGTCAAAAGCGAATGGGATATTGCTTATGTCCGTGATATCCAGAGCCAGGAACGGCAACGGAACAGCGGTGTTTTCGGGGCGGGGCTTATTTTTCTGAACAAGGGGCATGCGACCTGGACGGCCGGCTGGGATATGCTCGTGCAGAACAGGAATCTGGAAAATGTCGGTTACGGGAAGATCCGCTACGATTTCTAGGATAGACCCGACGCGTGAGCGCGTCGCTTATCGAACCAACGAAAAGGAGAAGACAATGACTCAAACGAAGTTCTCAAAAATGGCTATGGTTTTTCTCGCTTTTGTTATCACGATCAGTGTTGCTTTTGTCCCGGCAGTTTCGGCGGGTTGTAATGGCCAAACATCGCCTCTTTGCATTCAGAAGGATATGCCGCCGCAGATCCTGATCGGGAAGATCTACACGTACACGATCCGTGTTAGCAATGGGTCGAATGGCCCGGTGGAAGACGTTTCGATCATCGAAACGTTGCCCGCGACGTATAGCCTGGGCACCGCGACTCCGGAAGCTTCCAAAGTGACCGGACAGACCGTTCAGTGGGATCTTGGCACGTTGAAAGCGAAAGAAACCAAGACGATCAAGATCAGCGGGACCGCGAAGGCTGTGGGTTCGTTCGAATCGTGTACCAAGGTGTTCCACAGTCAGACCCTGTGCCAGGGGCCTCAGTTGGGAATGCCGGCGATCCTTCTTGAAGTGATCGATACGGAAGATCCGATCCAGGTCGATGGGATGGAGAAATTCTATGTGACGGTGACGAACCAGGGCAATGCTGATGATTCGAACATTGTCGTGAAAGTGGATTTCGAAGAAAATCTCGACTATGTGGCGTCTGCGGGACCGACTCAAGGGAGATCCACCAATGTCAAGTCGGTGGAGTTTGCGCCGTTGGCCACTCTTGCGGCAGGCAAGAAAGCCACTTGGGAAGTGTCGGCTAAGGCCGTGAAGGAAGGCGATCATCGCACGTCTGTGAAGTTGACGAGTGATGCGATCCAGCGTTCAGTTGACGAAACGGAAGCTACTCGGATCTACTAATAGATCGGAACACGAAGGAACCAAGGCGCCATGGAGAACCTCCATGGCGCCTTCGTTGTTTCTGGAGTTGCGATCTGGAGATAAAAAGAAGTGGCGAGTTTTTTTTGGAATGATACAATGCCGTCCTGGAAATCACAGGGTGATCTGGATCCTTTCTTTCGATTTCATTTCAACAAACATAACAGGAGGTCAAGATGTTCCAATCCAAAAAGCTAATGAGCGTTCTCGCTCTGTTGCTTGTTGTCGGAACCGCTTTTGTGTTGTCCGGTTGCGCGACTTGTTGCGGTGAGAGTGAATCCAAACCGGTTGCCGGTATGATCCGCGGATCGATGGGATGTGATGATTGCGAAAAGTCCAGCAGTCCGCTCCACATCGATAAGGAAATCCCGGGCCAGGTCCTGATCGGGCAGCCTTATTCCTACACGATCAAGGTTTCCAATGATTCCAAATGTGGTTTGGATGATGTGACCGTGATCGAAAGAGTTTCTGAAAAATACGAGATTAAAACAGCGGTTCCTGAAGCTTCCAAGCAGACTGGCAATGTGGCGCAATGGGATCTCGGTTATTTGAAGCCTAATGAAACCAAGATCATCACGATCACCGGGGCCGCGATGGATGCTAACGCGACCACGACTTGCACCAAGGCTACTTATAACCCGCTGCTTTGTCTCGCGTCTGAAGCGATCTCACCTAGCCTGAAGGTTGTTCTTGAAGCGCCCAGCCAGGCTTTGATCTGCGATGTGATCCCGGTCAAGTTGACGGTCACGAACAGTGGCACGGGTTATGCCAAAGGCGCGGTCATTACACAGACATTGCCGGAAGGTCTTTTGACGACCGATGGCAGGAACTCTGTCTCGATCAACGTTGGGGATCTCGCGGGCGGCGCGTCGAAAGCCTACAACGTGAATTTGAAAGCCCAGAATGTTGGCAGCTATTCCAATACGGCCAGCGCTTCTGCGGCAGGCGGGCTCTCTGCTTCTTCTTCCTCGGTTAAGACGGAAGTGATGCAGCCCTCGCTCAAGGTGAGTGTTGATGGACCGAGCAAGATCTTCGTAACCAAGAATGCCGATTACAAGGTAGGCGTCCAGAACGTTGGCGATGCCGCTTCTGAGAATACGGTTGTCAGCACGACGATTCCTTCCGGAATGAAGTTCGTCCAGGCCAGCGATGGCGGACGGCAAGATGGCGGAAAAGTCATGTGGAACATCGGCACCTTGCAGGCAGGGAAGCAGGTTTCTCTCGATGCGACCTTTAAGGCCGTAACGGGGGGTTCGGGCGAGAGCGTTGCCAGAGCCACGGGGACTTGTTGCCAGGAAGCTTCTGCACAAGCGGCAAGCGATGTTCAGGGTATTCCGGCCATCCTGTTGGAAGTCATTGACACGGAAGATCCGATCCAGGTCGGTGGCACGGAGAAGCTCTATGTGACCGTGACCAACCAGGGATCGGCCCCGGATAACGACATCGTCGTCAAGATGACTTTTGAAGAGAATCTTGACTATGTGGCGTCTGAAGGTCCGACCCAGGGCAAGTCCACGGATGTCAAGACGGTGGAGTTCGCACCGCTTGCCAGCCTTGGGGCAGGCCAGAAAGCTACTTGGGAAGTGACTGCGAAAGCGGTCAAGGAAGGCGATCACCGCACGACTCTCATTATGACGAGCGATGCGATCAGCCGTCCAGTTCAGGAAACGGAAGCAACCCGGATCTATTAAGCCGGGAAGTTAAGATTGCGCAAAGGCGCCGGAGCGAAAGCTCTGGCGCCTTTGTTGTTTGTGCGCCCGGCAGGGCGCACTCACTCAGAACTAATCACGAAGAGAGCGCTTTTTACCCTCGCTGGGTTGAGGCACTCTCTTTTTTTTTATGTTTTGGGGTGTTTAGTTTTTAGGAAATCGACCGTTAACACTGTCCCCTGATTTTCAGGCCATCAATCACAGTCCGCTCAACATCGGGGCAATCCCGAGGAGGCAAGGCATGGAAGATCCGTCGAACAGCGCCCATTCCAAAATGAATATTCTCAAAAATACCCAGATCATTATCCTCGGGCTTTGTATCGCCGGGGCCACGATCGCATCGAGCCTTATTTTCTCCAAAGGATTTTTATCGGTGACGAAATTCATGCGTGAGCAGATCACCGTGACCGGGTCCGCGCAGAAGGAGATCAAGAGCGATTATGCTGTGTGGAATGGATCCTTTTCGCGGCGTGAGATCGAGATGGCGGTGGCCTATCAAAGGCTTCAGGCGGATCTTCAGACGGTAAAGAAATATCTGGTGGGGAAGGGGCTCGGGGAAGCGGAGATCCTGACTTCCCAGATCTCGACAGAGACGATCTATAGAAAGAACGAGAAGGGGAATAGCACCAATGACATTGAAGGCTACAAGTTGACGCAATCGGTCGAAGTCCGGTCGAAGGACGTTTATAAGATCGCTCAAATTTCGAGGGAATCTACTGAGCTGATCAATTCAGGGATCGAGTTTTATTCGGGAAGTCCGGATTATTCGTACACTCAGTTGGATGAGCTGAAGGTCGAGATGCTGGCCAAAGCCACGCAGAACGCGAAGCTCCGGGCGGACAACCTGGTCAAGGCCACGGGCAATAAGCTCGGATTCATGCGTTCCGCCAAGATGGGCGTCTTCCAGATCACGCCTGTCAATTCTACCGAGATCTCGGACTGGGGCGTGAACGACACTTCCTCGCTCGAGAAAAAGGTGACCGCCGTCGTGAACGCGAGTTTTAGTATCGAGTGAAACCAACCTGTTGGAATGTCGCTTTGGTTTGGAAAATCGAAACATCCATGAATGTCAGACAGGCATAATAAAGCATGACAATCGGGCGTGCGTAGCGTATAGTCCTCGCGTAGTAAGCAGAGAGGTAGAACACAATTTGCGCCGCAAGGTCAGAAAGTGAGCCTTGCGGTTTTTTTGTTTTTACCCTGACTTGAACTCCCCGGAAGGGGAACACAAAGCGGGCTTGTTCTAACTGCACCAGGTTGATGTTTCTACCGTAGTGAAGGTTGAACTTGTCATGCGTAACTATAATTCCAGTACTGCGAGCCTCTAAAATCAAATGGAGAGCAGTGCTAGTGAAAGGAGCAATATCAACCATGGTACAAGGTAAAGTGAAGTGGTTCAAAAATGAAAAAGGTTTTGGATTCATCACCCGTGAAGGTGGCGCTGATGTGTTCGTGCATCACACCGCGATCCAGGGCGAAGGATACAAGTCTTTGGAAGAAGGCCAGGCGGTCGAATTTGATGTGACCCAAGGCCCCAAGGGCGACCAAGCTTCGAACGTTGTGAAGATCTAGTACCGCATCACATTTGAAATTAGGGGTATGCGGTACAGCACTTGATTTTTGTTCATGAGAAATGATCGGAAATCAGTGCAGTCCAAGTCGCCATTAATGAAAAAAATAGAGACTTGGGCAGTACTGTTAACCCCAAAAAATCAAATGGAGAACAGTGCTAGGACACAACCGAAGTTCTAAAAAGGCCCGGTGGCGAAAGCTGCCGGGCTTTTTTACCTTCTGGGGATGCAGGGGGAGTATAATCAGTCCGCTTCATGATGCTCAGTCATCTGAAGCTATGATGCGATGGAAGAACGGGTGAGGAGGGGGCTATGATCGATCCGCGACTTATCAAGATCCGCAAGGAATACAATATCGCTTGCGACAAGTTCATGGCCGGGAAACTTGAGAAAAAGGACTGGATCAGGATCCAGGCGGAGCTCACGAAGTCCGGGAACAAGATCCGGGGATTGCAGTAAGCCGCGAAGAAAATCACCTTTGTTTTATAGTTCTCGACAGATGATTTGCCGTAATGACTGCCGATGGGTCATGAGATTCAAGTGTGAAAGCGTTTGGATCTCTTTTCGAACGGAATGGTTTAATTGATGTCCCCAAAAAGCAAACCAGAAAAACCTCATTTTCTCGCGAAAAACTTCGATCTCTCCCTTCCGGATGATTTCGAGCTGAGCGAGGAGTTCGTCACCGGTTTTAACGCGATCGAGAAAACGAAGAAAAATCTCTACATTACGGGTGAAGCGGGAACCGGCAAAACCACGCTTTTGAAATACTTCCGAAAGAACACCCGCAAGAAATTCATCGTCCTGGCGCCGACGGGGATCGCGGCGATCAACAGCCACGGCCAGACGATCCATTCTTTTTTCAGGTTCCCGCCCAAGCTGATCCAGCCAGACCACATCAAGAAGGTGCATCACGCGCAACATATTTTTGAGAGCCTGGAGCTTCTGATCGTGGATGAGGCTTCCATGATGCGCGCGGACCTCATGGACGGGATCGATCTCGCGCTCCGGATCAATAAAGGGCTCCCGAAAAAACCTTTCGGAGGAGTGCAGGTGGTCCTTTTCGGAGATCTATTCCAGCTGCCGCCGATCGTGGACCGGGAGATGGCGGGCATTTACCAGAGTCTCTATGAGACACCCTATTTTTTCAGCGCGAAGGTATTTCAAAAGGCCCAGTTCCATCATTTCAATTTGAAAAAGATCTACCGGCAAAAAGAACAAGCGTTCAAAGGACTCCTCAACAAGATCCGGAACCGGTCCGTGACCGATGAAGAGATGACGATCCTGAATAGTCGCGTGGAGCCCGCGCTTTGTGAAGCCGCGCGCGACTGCATGACGTTGACGCCTACCAATGCGGCGGCCCATGCCATTAACATGACCCGTCTCCGGCATTTAAAGGGCGAGGAGTTTTGCTATGATGCCGGCGTGAAAGGGGAATTCGATCGCTCGTCCTATCCAACCGAGACAGAGCTCCGGCTTAAAAAAGGGGCGCAGGTGCTGATGATCCGTAATGATCCCGAAAAGCGGTGGGTTAACGGCAGTATCGGAGAGGTGATCGACCTGGACGAGGGTTCGGTGGAGGTCCGGATCGGCGATAAGAACCATTGGATCGAGGCGACGACATGGGAGAAGATCAAATACCGGTTCGATGAAGACGCCGACAAGATCGTGGAGGATGTGGTCGGCAGTTTTCAGCAGCTTCCGATCAAACTGGCTTGGGCGATCACGATCCATAAAAGTCAGGGGCTGACCTTTGATCATCTGATCATTGATCTGGATCACGGCGCGTTCACCCATGGCCAGGTCTATGTGGCCTTGAGCCGTTGCCGGTCGTTCGAGGGGATGCTCTTGCGCAGGCCCGTCAAGCACCGGGACATTATCTTTGATGAGCGTATCCACAAGATCAAGGATCACTTTCCGGAGTTGAAAGCCAAGCGATGAAAGTTGATCCCGCCGTAAGCGTGAGCGTTCTGCGCAGTTCGAGCAGTGGCAACTCGACTCTTATCTGGAACCGTCAGCACGCGATCCTGGTCGATTGCGGCCTTGGACCCCGTGTTACGGAAGGGCTGATCAAGCCTCTGGGATTTTCGATCCGGGATCTTTCCGGAGTGCTGGTGACCCACGCGCATAATGATCACAGCAAAATAACCACGATCGAAAAATGTTTCCGCTATGAGATTCCGGTCTATTGTCTCCCCGGTGTCCAAAAAGTCGTGGCGCAAAGTCTGTCCGATAAACACAAGCACTCATTCCGGACATTTTCGAAAGCTTCCTTTCAGGTCGGATCGTTTCGTGTTACGTCCTTTCCCGTCGACCATGACGCGGAAGGGGGATGTGTCGGTTTTTGTATCAAGAGCGGCCCTGGCAACAAGATGAAAAAGATCTCATTGGTCACCGATTATGGCGGACCGGGCGAACTTATTGCGGATCGTCTGCTTGATTCGGATCTGATCCTGATAGCCTCCAACTATTGCTCCAAGATGATCCAAGGCCCGAGTCCTGTCCCGGAGTATGTGAAGCGGAAACATATCCTGCCTTATCAACCTTCGAATGACCATTGCTCCGATGTTCTTCTCAATGTCGCGCGATCCTCCACTGTTTTGCCGGAAGCGGTCTTCCTTTTGCATATCAGCAAGAACCACAATACGGTGGAGAAGGCGGTGGCTCACAATAAAGACATGCTTTGTGCGGCGGGCTATGGGCGCATACGGATTCTTCCCACCTATCGGGATGCTTTGAGTGAAACGGTGCATTTGAGGTAGAATACCGTTTAAGAAGTACAGAGAAAGACAAGGGGGCTCGGGGAATGTACATTGGAAGGGAGCATTACAAGAACGGGCAATTGAAATGCAAGAGGACTTACGAGAACGGGATCCTCGAGGGCCCCGTCATATCGTATTATGAGAACGGACAATTAAGTACCGAGGCCGTTTACAAGGATGGAAAGGCCGAGGGAACGGTTAAGTATTATCACAAGAACGGAAAACTGAAAGCCGAGAAAGTTCTCAAAGCGGGGAACCCGGCGGGTCCGTTCAAGGCATATCACGAGAACGGACAGTTGCAAAAAGAAGAGGTTTGGAAGGACGGACATCTTGAGGGGGCGTCCAAGATGTATTATGAGAACGGACAATTGGCCTCCGAAAGTTTTTTCAGGAACGGAACGCGGGAAGGCCCTGTGAAGTGGTATTACGCGAGCGGGCAACTCCAGGAAGAGAAATTTTACAAGAACGGGAGACAGCACGGCCTGGCTAAAAAATACAGCAAGAGCGGCCAGTTGCAGCGAGAAGAAGTCTGGAACGAAGGGATCCGGGAGGATCTCTTCCGGGAATATGACGGCAAAACGATGGTGTTGCGCGGTGAAGAGAAAAAGGGGACGGCTGTCCGGAAATCGTAATGCATCAAACTCCTATATTTGAAAGGTACGAATGATTCCACAGATTTTGCT
Organism: Candidatus Omnitrophota bacterium; assembly: GCA_043803685.1. GTDB lineage: Bacteria > Omnitrophota > Omnitrophia > Omnitrophales > Aquincolibacteriaceae > Aquincolibacterium. Next base: position 21,194 of record JAZDJU010000049.1, on the reverse strand, counting down.
CGACAAAGCTGAAACGCCTGACGGCGGGAAAGAGCTTCGACTCTATCAGCACGATAAGGATTTCTTTATCTGCGTGGGGAATGTCCAGCTCATGAGCAGCCGGACGCATGAGTCTGAGGAAATGTTGGCCCGGTTGGCGCTGGAAAGAATGGAAAAACAGGACCGCACGCGCGTGCTGATCGGCGGGCTCGGGATGGGGTTCACGCTTCGTGCGGCCCTCGACGGGCTTCCGGTCACAGCCCGGGTGGAGGTGGCGGAACTGATGCCTGCGGTGGTGAAGTGGAACCGTGGGCCGCTTGCCGCTTTAGCGGGTCAGCCTCTCGACGACAACCGGGTGACCGTTCATGAGGTGAATGCGGCCAAGTTGATCAAGACCGGCAGGGGACGTTACGATGCGATTCTTCTGGATGTGGATAATGGACCCGCGGGACTTTCCAGGACGGGGAACCACTGGTTCTATGGTCTCTCGGGGCTTCATGCGATGCTGGCGGCGCTACGGCCGGAGGGGGTGCTTGCGCTGTGGTCCGCTGGCCCTGATGTGGAATTTACCCGTCGCATGGAACACGTAGGATTTAAAGTGGAGGCGATCCGTGTCCGGGCGCGTGCCGGAGGCAAGGGCGCGCACCATCTCATCTGGATCGCGACAAGGAAATGTACCGCAGCGTGAGCTCGCGGCGCAACACATCATAAGGACCCTCTGAACTGTAGCTGTTCGAATCCCTCTTGGCGCACATTTGTTGACTGATGATCTCCGAATACAAACCGTTCGCTTTTCTTTCCGATCCTGAAGTTTCTTGCCCCCGAGCTTGTAAAAATGGATTTTAACGGACACACTTTGAGTAGAGGCAAACCCTGAGAGATCAGGGGACGTTCCGTAAAATCTTCCAAAGGTTGCGGAACAGCGCAAGGGTGAAGTTGCCGCTTGCGCTGCAAAGCCACAGTCCCGAGTGCGTGAGCAAAGTTTCTCGCGTAAGGGAGGCTGGGTTGCCGGGGGAGGCTCTCGTGAAGCAAGGCGTCAGGCGTTGGCTCGCTCTCATGATGTTTACTGCAGTGCCTCTTGTCTCTGCCAGTCCCACTTCCATGCTCCAAGAGATCCCCGGTTCAGTCACGGGCGTGATCCTGACGCCGGCGGAGGAGAAAGAAAGTTCCATGACGGAAATACGCCTCGCTCTGTTCGGAACCGCGTCCTGGTATAGCCGGGCTAGCCCGAAGATCAAAAAACGGACGGCCAATGGCGACATTTTTGACGACAGGCGCATGACCTGCGCGTCCTGGAAGTTTCCATTCGGGACACGTCTCAAGATCACGAATCTCGCCAACGGGAGATCGGTGATCTGTGTGGTCAACGATCGCGGTCCGGCCAAGCGTCTCGGCCGGGTCATTGACCTGACTCGTGCCGCTTTCGCAAAGATCTCGAACCCGCGAAAGGGACTCGCGTCAGTTTCCGTACAGCCCCTTCAGGAATAGTTTTCGCCTCAAAAGGAACCTCGTAGGATCCGCGCTGGGAAACAAACGGTAAATCCCGAAAGGTTTGGTGCGGTTTTGCCGTTACAGAATGCGTGAAGCCGTCGACGAAAATCAATTCAGGCGGCGATTTAAAAGCTGCATACCCCATACGATGAGACAAGGATCCATAGAGTTGACACACGCATCGAGAAGGCTGTTTTTTCTTATAGCAATGATCGGGATCACAACGCCGGCTTTTGCCGCGAATATTCCTCCCGGGCAGGAACCGGGGGCGCAGGGCGAGCGCGTTTATCAGCAGTTCGAGCAAAGGAAGGAACTTCTCGGGAAGAAGAAGGTCAAAGCTCCTGAAATCGAAGTGGAAAAGCCCAAGGGAGCGGCAGCGCCCTCCGCCGCGACCTTTCTCCTGAAAGAGATCAGCGTTACAGGAAGCACGGTGTTCAAGCCTCAGGATCTCCGGCCGACCTATCAAGCCTATCTCGACAAAAAAATCTCTTTTCAAGATCTGGATGAGATCACCAAGAAAATCGAAGACCGCTATGTCCGGAAAGGGTATCTGACCACGACCGTCTTTGTCCCCGAGCAGGATATCAAGGGGGGGAAGGTTGAGGTCAAAGTGGTCGAAGGCCGTCTGGGTAAGGTGACTGTCGAGGGGAACCGTTGGTTCTCGCGCGCTCTGATCGAGAAATTTCTCCATATCAAAAAAGAGGAGCCTTTGAATATGCCCAGGCTTCAGAAAGATATTCTGAGGCTTAACCAGAACCCTGATCTTGAGATCAAGACGTTCATTCAGGCGGGCGAGGTGACGGGGACAAGCGATATCGTCCTGCGTGCCAAGGAGAACGTTCCTTATCACATCGGGGCAGGATTTGACAATCAGGGGACACGTCTGACGGGGAAGAACCGGACTTCGTTCTATTTGCGCAGCAGCAATCTCACGGGACATTTTGATTCATTTTTTGCGAGCAATATCCTCAGTGCTGATACCGTCGGGGTGTCTTCGAGTTACGACCTGCCGTTGGATACGCGTGGCACCATGATCGGCATGGATATGACCTATTTTACGATGACACTCGGCAAGGAGCTCCGGTCCTTTCATGTGACGGGGACGACGCAGATCTACAGTCCCCACATCTCCAAGGAATTGTATCTTTCCGAAAGTTTTCAGGCGAATGCTTCTGCTGGGATGGAGATCAAGGTCATCAAAAAGAAGATCGCCGGAGCGATCACGACGAACGACCAGCTTCGCTTGCCGTACTTTGGCTTTGATCTTAACAAAACGGATCTTTTCGGAGGCGGAGGAGAAACCACCTTTTCGCCCCAATTCACTTTCGGGACATCGCGTTTTCTGGGAGCCTCGACACGCAATCATCCGAGCGCCAGCCGCGACGGCACGGGAGGGTTCTTTTTTAATTACACGCAGAATCTTCGCCGTATGCAGCGGATGTTCCTGAAAAGCTACATGGCCATCCGGTCCGTTTTTCAGGTAAGTCCTTATACACTTCCGTCATCGGAACAGTGTCAGCTCGGGGGGATCAATACAGTTCGAGGTTATCCCGAAGGCGATTATATGGCGGATATTGGTGGCAATATCAGCACCGACTGGATGTTCCCAGCGTATTTTATCCCTGAGCGTTGGAAACTTCCCAAGGCGGATGTGCCTCTGCGAAGCCAGATCGAGCCCTTCGTTTTTCTGGATGTCGGGATGGGAAAGCTTAACAAAACCCTCCAGGGGGAACGAGAGCACAAGTTCCTTATGGGCTCGGGGGGCGGCGTGCAACTTCATTTCCGGAAGAACCTCTATGTGCGCGCCCAGTGGGCCAAAGCCTTGGGGGACGATCCCACTTCCGGGGCCGGTGCCTCGACTTTTTACATCACCTGCCAGGTCGAAATTTAGCGTTTCCTCGGTCCCATTCTGTATGGATATTACTGTTCTCCTTCCCCCTCCAGGGGGCGATCATTTTTAATGACTGAAACCGCAGAACAGAACTTAAAATTTGATTAACCCATTCTCAGGCGAGGACGATAATCACAAGTGGCGATGGGCGGGATGTCAAGACCCGGAACTTGCTGAAGCTTGTTCGCTGAACAGTCGCGGTCCCAAAAACGATGGGAGATCTCCCTGAAGGAGTTATTCGTGCTAAATAAATTCATCTTAGGGACGGCCTTTTTTTTCCTTCTCGTCCCGCCGCTCCAAGCTTCGGTTGAACTCGTCGGGCCCGAAGGAAAGTTAGAGCGTCCCGGAAACAAAGATCTCATCGTGACGGCGGACGGATATTACGCGACTGATTTTGTGGTGTCGAAGAACACGATCGATCTCAACAGTAAGGCCAAGAAAGATTCCTTCGCTTACATTGGCATGGCTTACCGGCTCAATCTCGATCTGAAGTACAAGGATGACGTCGAAGCTTATCTCGGTTTTGAACGCAATGGGCCGTATGGGTATGATGTGCCTGTCTTGGGGCGAAGGTCAGTGCCGACCATTTATGGCAACGTGGAGCATTACCGCAACCGGGAATTTCTTCCTGAGCTCAAGGAGTGGTTCCTGGACGTCAAGTCTCCTTTCACGGAGGCGTATCCCATTCACGCGAAAGTGGGACTCTTTCCGCTCGAGATCGGGAACGGTTTTGCCGTCACCGGACTCTACCAGAATTACGGGGTCCAGTTCTATCATCCCGGGGAGACCCTCGCCTGGCATTTCAATTACTTCAAACCGAACTGGAACAACTATGCCATTCTCGGCCAGACGATCCCGCAGGAAAAAGCCCTGGGGCGCGGGTATTTTCACACTCAAGCCGATCTCTTTTCACTCGATGCTGTGTTGCAGTGGAAAAAGCCCGAGCAGGCTTCCTGGATCGTTCCGGGAGGTTCGTTCCAGCCGTATATCAGTTTTCTTTCCGACCGGACGGGGGATCTGAAACGCAATAATCTCTTCGAGACTCAGACACACCAGGATCTTTTGGGGACGCTCGGGGCGGACCTGAATCTGGAGTTCGGCCGGCTTGCGCTTGGTTTTGAAGTCGCGAAAAATTTCGGCAAGGCGATCGCCACAGCCGGAGATTTCGCGATCGATCCCGCGACAGGAGATGTCCTCGTGACCGGGGATAAGGATGTCGTTCACAAAGGGTATCTTCTCTACGCGGATGCGGAGTATGACTTGAAAGAATATTGGCTGACCCCGCACGGCAAGATGATCGTCGCTTCCGGGAATAAGAGCTTTGATTCTTCGGATGGCCTTCTTCATGGTTCGACCAACCGGGCCTTCAGCGTTTACTCGCCTTTGAACACAAATCTGTCATATAGTGTTTATCCTCCCCAAAAAATTGGCCCGCTTCTCTACATGGGAAACGCATGGGGCAACAACTATGGCGTGCTCCGTCCGGGCACTTTCAATGATCCTGTCCAGTTTGAGAACCTCATTGCGCCGTGCCTCGGGATGGACATGACTCCATTTCCCAGCATCACCTTTTCATTCAACTGGTGGAATTTTTCGTCCTTTGAAAAGGGAGTCGGTACCTGGAACGGAGAGTCCAAAAAACTCTCAAGTGACCTTGGCAATGAGTTTGACTTTGGCGCTGTCTGGGAAGCGACGAAGTATCTGGATATTAACCTTGGGATGGGGTATTTTATCCCCGGAGATTATTACCGGGTGGAGCGTGATGATGGAGGCACAACCTTCAGTCCTCTTCTTAGCGCAAACGGCCATGCAAATAATGCCATTTATTTTGAAAGCCGTATCACCGTCAAGTTTTAAGAGCTTCTGACATAATAATGTTTGCCATCCCCGCGAAAGCGGGGATGACATTCTGTTGGAAATTTTAAATTGGGGAAAATATGGAAGAAATATACACCCAAGAGATTCTCCGCACTCAATCCTCTGCGTCGGGCAGCGCTGTATCCACAGAGACTTTATGGCGCCAATAAAGACAATTAAGATCCATAAGAGAACGTTTCGCACGATCGCTCTCGGTTTGACCATCCTTCTGGCCGCGATATTTATCGTTTCGTGGATCGCGGTGATGGGGGGATTTTCCAAACTCGAGAAATTGTCGGTTCAGAGGAACATTTTCCGATCTCAGGAAGTTGTCGCTGACACGCTGAATAACCTCGCCGTCAAGATCGGGGACTGGACCATCTGGGATGATACGTATGCTTTTATTGAGGATAAAAATGAGGCCTACATCACGTCGAACCTGACCCCCCTTACCCTTGAGACCCTCCAAATTGACATGATGCTGTTCTTCAACGCGCGAGGCGAATTGGTATTCAACCATCATCGAGAAAGTGATGAGGCAGCGGGGCAGTTGCTTCGAGCAGAGTTTAAAGATGCTCTGGGCACTTTACTGGCGCATCAGAATGAGAATAGTTCTGTGGCGGGGATCGTGATGCTTTCCGATGGGCCTTTGATGTTAGTTTCAAGGCCGATCGTAAAAAGCAATGGCATGGGGCCGATCCGTGGGACGGTGATCTTTGGGGCGCGCCTGGACGCGGATGAGATGAGGCGTTTTAGCCAGATCGTGCGCGTGGAATTGAGCGCGGAAAAAATTGCGGGCATCTCCACACCGCCCGATTTTACAGTTGCGCGCACGGCATTTCTCAAGGGAAGCCGGACCTTTCTCAGTGATCTAGATGGTAAGACGGTCGCTGGATACAGCCTTCTGAAAAACATCACCGGAAAAGACGTTTTGATGCTTAAGGTCTCGATGCCGCGCGAGATCACGCAGTTTGGCATACGAACGCTGATCTATTTTTTTATAGCGCTTGTGATCGTGGGTGTTATTTTTGGCGTGGCGGTTTACATTCCTTTGGAAAAAGAGATCGCCGGAAGAGATGAGGCGGAGAAGGCGTTTCGCAAGGCCGATGAACGCTATCGTGAGTTGGTGGAGGGGACCGAAGATCTGATCACGATCGTGGACCGGCGGGGTCGTCTCACCTACGTGAACCACAGCGCGGAAAAGATCTTTGGCATCAAGCCCGAAGATTGTATCGGTCGTTCAGCGTTTGATTTTATTCATGTGGATGACCAGGAAAGGACCAAGGCGATTTTTGAGGGGTGGGTGCGCGGTAAAGAAAAGCAGGCCACTTTCCAGAACCGTCAAGTCAGCAAGGAGGGCCGGGTTTTCGAGATGCTTTGGAACGTCAACCTTTACTTTGCCGATTCCGGCGAGCTTTTGAAGATCTGTAGTTTTGCTCGTGATATTTCTGGGCTCAAACGGATGGAAGCGGAGAGCTTGAAGGCCAGGCACCTCTCCGAATTGCTCATTGAGAGTCTCCCCGGAATATTCTATCTTTTTGACAATAAAGGGAAATTTCTTCGGGTCAATGATAATCTCGTCAAAGTGTCGGGGTATTCGCAGGAAGAACTGATGGGGATGCACCCGCTGAATCTTTTTTCTGATCATGAGAAAAATAGAGTGAAAGAGGGGCTTGAAAAGGTTTTTGCGAAGGGGGAAGCTGTTCTCGAAGCCGAATTAGTAAGCAAAAACGGCAAGAAGACGTTCTTTTACTTTACGGGACATCGTGTCATCCTTGATAACGTTCCTCTCTTGGTGGGTGTGGGGATCGACATCTCTGATCGCAAGAGAGCCGAGGAGAGACTGCGGGATTCTGAAGAAAAGCTCAAGGTCCTTTTTGCCTATGCGCCGGACGGGCTCTATCTTTGTGATCTTAACGGTGTTTTTGTCGATGGCAACAGAGTGACGGAGGAATTAAGCGGATATAAGATCGAAGAACTGATCGGAAAGGATTTTTTGAGATCAGGAATATTGTCTTCGTCGGATGTGCCCCCAATGGCTGCGGCCATTGCCCAAAACGCTTTGGGACATTCCACGGGCCCGACGGAGTATGAGCTCGACAGGAAAGATGGTTCCTCTGTTGCAGTGGAGATCCGGACTTATCCCGTAAAGATCAACGGGGAGATGATGCTGCTCGGAAGTATGCGCGATATTTCGGAGCGCAAGAGAACAGAGGAGGCTTTGCAGGAGAGCGAGAAACGGTTTATGGATGTTTTGCATACCTCCCAGGATGCCATTCTTTTGATCGACGGTGACAAATTTGTGGATTGCAATGAGGCTACAGTTCAGATGCTCGGGTATGCCACACGGGAAGAGTTTTTGAAGCGTCATCCTTCGGAGTTGTCCCCCCCGGAACAGCCTGACGTAAGAGATTCCTTTGAGAAGGCGAATGAGATGATGAAGATCGCTTTGGATCAAGGGTACCACCGGTTCGAATGGGTCTACAAAAAAGCCGACGGGGAATTATTCGCGGTGGAAGTTTCGCTGACGTCTCTTGTGATCCATGGCCGGAACATCCTTCATTGTCTATGGCGTGACATCACCGAGAACAAGCGGTTGGCAGAGGCCCTGAAAAGATCTCATGATAATCTTGAGCAACAGGTGAAGGAAAGGACCGAGGAGCTTGTGCGTAGTTTTCAGAAGCTGCAGTCGACGGATGAAGAGCTGAAACGGGCCAGCCGGGCGAAGAATGAATTTTTGGCGAATGTGTCGCATGAGTTCCGGACACCTCTGAACTCCATCATCGGGTTTTCAGAAGTCCTCTTTGACGAACGATTCGGTCCGCTCAACGAGCGACAGAAAAAATACGCCCAAAATGTCCTCCTCAGCGGACAGCATTTGCTATCCCTTATCAATGATGTCCTGGACCTGTCGAAGGTGGAGTCCGGGAAAATGGTGATGGAGGCGTCCTCCTTTTCGCTTAAAAGCACCATCGAAGAGGTTTTTCGGATGATGGAGAATCAGGCCCGCGCGAAGCGGATCAAACCTGTGATGGAGGTCTCCGGAGATCTTGGAGAGATCTATGCGGATCAGCGCAAGATCAAGCAGGTCATTTACAACCTGTTGTCTAATGCGATCAAATTCACCCCGGACGGAGGGAAGGTCGGGATCCGGATCCAGAAGGTAGGGGCCGGGGTCGAAGGGGTCGTGTGGGATTCGGGGGTTGGCATCTCGCCTGAAAATTTTGAAAGGGTGTTCATCGCTTTTCAACGCCTTGGAGATCTTTGTACGCAAGAGACGGAAGGAACCGGGCTCGGACTGACGATTTCCCGAAAAATAATCGAGCTTCACGGCGGCAAGATATGGATCGAGTCGGAGGGGGTCGGGAAGGGGACGAGCGTGAAGTTCACCATCCCAACAGGAGGGATCTTGAAATGAAAAAACGAGTCTTGATCATTGAGGATGACGAAAAAAACAGGATGCTGGAGAAGGATCTCCTGGATGTGGCGGGCATGGAGGTTCTCGAGGCTAGGGATGGCGCAAGCGGACTCGTTCTTGCGCGAAAAGAAAGGCCGGATGCGATCGTGGCGGACGTGCGGCTTCCGGATATGCGAGGGACTCAACTCGCCAAGGCTTTGCAGGAAGCGCCCGAGACTCGGGGCATTCCGGTGATTTTTGTAACGGCCAGCGTGAGTGGCGAGATGATGGAAGAGATCAGGGCTTTTAATGGAAAGTTGTTTTTACCCAAGCCGATCGATACGCGGACTTTCGCTGAAGAGATCCGCCGGTTTATCGAAGCCGTTTGAGGAGGACTATGAAGGTTCCAATGAAGCAGACCCTATTGTGCGTGGACGATGATAGGCAAATGCTTAAGATCCTTGAGATCTATCTTTCGCCGCAAGGGTACAAGCTCCTTTTCTCAGAATCCGGAGAAGACGCGCTGAAGCAACTCTCAAAAGAAATTCCGGATCTTATTCTGTTGGATGTTATGATGCCTGGCACGTCGGGTCTGGAGGTGCTGCGGCGGTTGCGTTCGGATGAGCGCACGCGCGCAATTCCCGTGGTCCTGTTGACGGGCATGAACGCCGAGGAGGACAAGCTCCGGGGGATCGAGGCGGGATGTGATGATTTTATCACCAAACCTTTTAGCATGGTCGAACTGATCGTCCGGGTCCGGTCCCTTCTGAGGATCAGTGCCAGTGAGGAGGCTTTGGGGGAGAATGAAAGGTTGTTGCGGCTTGTTTTCGAGATGAGTCAGCCCATGATCGTGTGCAATCCCGAATGGATCGTGACGAATCTCAATCCGGCCGCTGTGCGCTATCTCACGCCGGGGGAGGGGTTCATCAACGCTAATTTTCTGGAGTTTATTTTCCAACGCTATGCTGTTTCCATTCCGCGGAGCATGTTAAGTGATTGTGTGATGGCTCCGAAAACGTTCCGGATCGAGAAGAAGGATCCCCATCAGTCGGTGATCCAGCGTGCGGAGATGTCTCTTGAGATCATTGAGAATCCCGCCCATGAACCCATGAGCATCGTTCTGACACTGCGGGATATGATGAACGAGGCGGAGCATAAAGAATAAGTGTTGGGTGTCGAGATCCGGCATGAGTTTTTTAGCGCATCTCAGAAAACGAAGTTTGTCATCCCCGCGAAAGCGGGGATCCAGAGTGTGGATTCCCGATTCAAGCATTCGGGAATGACATTTTTTTAGAGGCTCTTAGTTCATTTATTCCTTCGAATTTCGCGTTGAACCACCGGAGTTCATCATGGCGCATCAGAATCTGAAAGATCCACTCCACGGCGTGACTTTGGAGACGATTCTGACGCGCCTGGTGGAAGAGGTGGGGTGGAAGGAGATGGCCATTCGTATTCCGGTTCGCTGTTTTCTTTTTGATCCCACGATCACGTCCAGTTTGAGGTTTTTCAGGCAAACACCCTGGGCCCGGAAGAAAGTCGAAGATCTTTACGTCAAAGTTTTTAAAAAGCGTTTTTGTACCATTCCACCGAAGTCGCTAGCCCCTAAAAAAAGGTTGAGATCCTGGTAGTCCCATCCCGCTTTTGGCGGGAGGGTCAGCGGGTGTAACCCACGAAAGGAACACGATGAGAGTCAATTATAAAGGCAATAAGATGAGAAAAGAGGCGGCGCGCCGCCAGGAGCAGGAAGCGAAAAGAATGAAACGCCTCAGCCGTAATAGCGACGATCCTCAAACGCCCACCGTCGAAGGTGCCCCTCCCGCTGAGGGAGCTCAATAGCGTCAAAGTGTCAGAGTGTCAGAGTGTTAAAGTTTTGACTCTGACACCCTGATTCTCTGATACTTTATTATGACTCTATGGCACTGATCAGTCTGCAGGACATCACATTGGCCTACGGGGGGCCGCCTCTTTTTGATCATATGGACCTCCAGTTAGAACAAGGGGAGCGCGTGGCTCTTCTGGGCCGTAACGGAGTGGGGAAAACCACTCTCATGAAAGTGATGGCCGGTCACCTGAAGTCCGACTCGGGCAAGGTGGTCTATCAAAAAGGCATCCGGGTCACGCATCTGCCTCAGGAAGTCCCTTCGGGGATCTCGGGGAATGTGTTCGATCTTGTGCTTTCGGGTTTGGGCGAGCGCGTGAAGCTCTTAAGCGATTATCATCACGTGAATCACCGCCTTCAGACCGAGTACTCGGAGCAGCTCATGCGACAGTTGGACGCCCTTCAGGCTGAAATGGACCACACGCAGGGCTGGGAGACGAACCGTGAGGTCGAGGAAGTGATCTCGCATGTGAAGCTGGATCCTGAGAGCTTGTTCGAGAAATTGTCGGGGGGCCAAAAGAAACGGGCGCTCTTGGCACGGGCGCTTGTTCTGAAGCCTGAGATCCTTCTTCTGGATGAACCGACCAACCATCTGGATATCGAGTCGATCGATTGGCTGGAAGGCTTTCTCAAGGGTTATCCCGGAACTCTTTTCTTTGTGACCCATGACCGGACGTTCATGACGCATCTGGCGACGCGGATCGTGGAACTGGACCGTGGACGGCTTTTCAGTTGGGCGTGTGACTATCCGACCTTTCTCGAGCGCAAACAGATGGCGCTTGATGCCGAAGAGGCTGAGCGTGCGCGGTTTGAGAAGAAGCTGGAGAAAGAAGAAATCTGGATCCGGCAAGGGATCAAGGCGCGGCGCACTCGCAATCAGGGGCGCGTGGTGGCGCTCGAGCGGCTGAGAGACAAGAAACGAGCCGAGAGGCGAGAGATCGGAAAAGTCCGCATGAAAGCGCAGGTCACGGAGCCTTCCGGACACTTGATCGCAAAAGTCCTCAATATCAGTCACGGATACGGCGGCGAATGTCTGATCCGTAATTTTTCAGCCAAGATCATGCGCGGGGACAAGATCGGTGTGATCGGACCGAACGGGTGCGGTAAAACAACTTTGCTGCGTCTTCTTCTGGGACAGATCGAACCCGAAAAGGGTTCCGTGCATGTGGGGACGGGGCTTGAGATCGCTTATTATGATCAGTTGCGGGAACAGCTCGATCTTGAGAAAACGGTCGCTCAAAATGTGAGCGAATCCGGAGACACGGTGATCGTGAATGGAAGAGCCAAGAATATCATCGGTTATTTGCAGGATTTTCTGTTTTCTCCGGACCGGGCCAGGACCCCGGTGAAGGTATTGTCCGGAGGGGAGCGGAACCGTCTTTTTCTCGCACGGCTTTTTGCCAAACCCTCTAATCTTCTCGTGATGGATGAGCCCACGAATGATCTTGATGTGGAGACCCTGGAATTGCTCGAGGAATTGCTTGTGGAATACGCAGGCACGGTGCTTCTGGTCAGTCACGACCGTTCATTCCTGAACAATGTGGTCACTTCGACTCTGGCGATGGAAGGCCGGGGCATGGTCCGTGAATATCCGGGCGGCTACGATGATTGGTTGAGTCAGCGTGTCGTGAAACCCGAAGCGCAGGTCGCGAAGACTGCAAAGGCGAAAGCCCCGGCTGTGAATGAAAAGAGCGCAGGCGCTTCGAAGCTCTCTCCGGCCGAACAGCGAGAACTGAAAGACCTTCTGAAAAAGATCGAGAAGGCCGAAGCGGGGCAGGCCGGGCTTTACGATCTGATGGCCGCGCCTGGCTTTTATCAAAAGGATCCCGTAGATATCTCCCGCGTCAAACTGCAGGCCGAGGCGTATTCGGCAGAGCTCGCCCAAATGTACGCACGGTGGGAGTATTTGGAGAAGATGAAGCAAGAGACCCCCTCCTGACACTTTCTCGTAGAGTTCTCCTTAATGGAATATGAGCTCATGGATCTCCAGGATGCGTTCTTTTCACGATTTTCCTAGCTCCCTTGGATTATTATGCTAAGAAATGATGTAACCCTATTGTTTTCAATGGTTAGCGGCTAGTTATATATTTGACAAATCCTTGGATTGGTGTGTATACTTACGCCTCAAAGAAAAACATTAGAAAAGCCCTTAAAAAACCTTCCTTTTTCGAGCTTGGCGGCAAGAAAAATTAATCAATATAAACAAAAAAGATATGACAACTTTATCTAGTAGACCGTTGATGTGTAGGGGGATTTCTTTACTTGTGGCCATCATTTTTACGGTGACTACGCTCACTGGAAGTCTGCCTCAAGCCTTTGCCTCTTCTGAAAGGCTTAACTTTGAAGGCAAAGTTAAGGAGTCGGATGGCCTTCGAAAAGATCTCTATGCCATTCCTGCTGAACTCGGCTCTCTCGTGTCCTCCTGGGAGCCGCCCGCGGGAACTGCTTCGCAAGAGTTCGTCGTTCATATCCAGGATGCTCACGCGAATCCCGAAGCTCAGAAGAACATCGCCGGGATCCTCAAGTTTTTAGCACAGAAATACCCCAACCTCGCGATCGGCGTCGAGGGTGTCGCGGGGCCCCTTCATCCGGAATACCTGCAATTTTTCAAAAAATTTCCGGAAGCCAACCAGGCGGTCGTTGACGATCTTCTCAAAAAAGGCGAACTGGGCGGCGCGGAGCTTTATCTTTTGCAAGAAGCGAATACGTCCAGCGTACGGAGTACGGACTACGGCGAGCGCCTAAAAAATGTGGGTCTGAAAATGGCGGACGTGGAACGCCGTACGCAAAACGCCGTACGGGTAAGCGGCGTCGAAGACATTGATCTTTATCGCGAGAATCTAAAAACATACCGGGAACTTCTTTTTAAACGGGATGAAATTCAAACTCGTTTGACCCCCCTTCGGGCCCTATTAGAAGCCGAAGTCTCGCGGGGTTTGAACGCAGACCTGCTCGATTTTTTGAAGGAGCGGAAACGTCGTAAGGAGGGGAAGTATTATCCGGACCGGGTGGGCGGAGCCCCCGACCTTCAAGCCTATGTTCAGTATTTGAAAAAGCAGGCCACCAAAACCCTCCAGATCGATCTCAAAGATCCACTTGAGCAATTGCGTTTTCCGAACCTCATGAAAATGCTTTTGGCGGCTGAGGTCCAAAAGAGTTTCAATGCCGCGAAGGCCCGGGAAGATTGGGCGAATGTTCTTGCCGCGATGAAAAAAAACGCGAAAGACATCACCGGACAGGACTTTGTTCGGTCCCTTGAATTCTGGGGCCATGAAAACGGTCTACTCTCGGGTTCGCAAGGCGGAGCGGCTGTTCGTCCCGCCACCGAGGCGGCGCTTTATCCCCGAAAACTCCTCGAACAGCTGTTTCTCTTTTCCAGGAAATATTCTATCTCGCTCGAAGGCCACGAACCCTTTCTCCGGAGTTTCGAGTTGTTCATCCTTCAAGAGGAGGTCGAGGCGGCAGGACTTCTCGATGAGATGAACGCTCTGGAGGGGATGCTCGTCGAGAAGCTTGCGACGACCCACCTCGAAAAAGAGCTGGTCTCGCGTCTGAATTCTTTTGATCTGCTGGAAAAAATTCTTTCCCTCGAATTGACGCGCGACGAATATGAGCGGATGGCACGTGAAAGCGAAGCGATGGCCGCTGCCGTGAAAAATTCTCCCGAGTTGAAAGCCGCGCTTTCCAAGGCCTATTATTTTTATGACTCAACGCTTCTCCGGGACCGGATCCTTGTCGAAAACGCGCTGGCTTTAGGGAAGGGAAATAGCGGGAAAGAAAAGAGGGTCACGGTCCTGATCACCGGAGGCTTTCACACAGACGGTATCGACGCGATCTTACGAGAGCAGGAGATCGGCTACGTGACGCTCATGCCGCACATTAGCCGGACCGATCGCGGGGAGCTCTATCAGAAAGTGATGGCCGAGGATCACGCGGACCTGACCGCTTATTTCAAGGTCAAGAATCCCTTTGCTACGAAACAGGAAGCGCTTCTTTTCAGGGAAATGATCGAGGTCGCAACGCCGCTTCTCTCAGAGAAATATCATATGGAACCGGCGAGCGTTACCGCGGCCGTAGCGAAGGCGGTCCAGGCGCACCCGGTGCTTTCCTCTTCCGTCGTGGTGCAATCCTCGGGCCCCGACGGGAAGGCCTTGCGTTTTATGCCCCGAACGCTTACTTCCAAAAACTCAACGATCGCTTCGCCCGCCATTACCGGCGCTATTTCCTTTCAGCGTGCTTTGGCGAAGGTTGGATCCGGAGCTGGCGTTGATTTTTCCAATCTTGTGTCTGGCCGGCCACCGGTCTCTTATGGGGCAGCAACACGTTCGGAGGTTCGTGAAAATCGGGAGCCTCTGGCGAAGCGGATTAAAAACATCCTGATTGTGGATGATGAAGAATCGATCACGTTTTCCATAAAACGCCTACTTAAGCCTGCTGGGTTTGAAGTGGTGACGGCCGATTCGGGGGCTCAAGCGCTAGAAATACTCGAAAAATTTACTCCGGACGCCATTCTTACAGATGTCCTGATGCCCGGGATGACAGGTCCTGAGTGGGTCCTGAAAGCAGCCCAGATGCCGGGGTTGGAAAGCGTACCCGTTGTTTTCATGAGCGCTTACGTGGGAGATCAGGTGGCATTAGATCAGGCCATCGAGGCGCTTTCCGAGCGACATCCGACCCACTTTTTAGGTAAACCATTTCCTCCAAATTCCATGCAAACATTGTTCGCAGAACCGGAAGTGCATTTCAAATATTGGCCCGAGGTACGTTCGGAGGTTCGAAAGCCTTTGGCGAAACCGATCCAAAAGATCCTGGTGGTGGATGACGAGAAATTATCGCGAGATCTTGCAGTGAGGGTGCTTCACGACGGGCATGGATTCGAGGTTGTTACCGCCGATTCGGGACCGAGGGCCTTAGAAATGCTTAGAGATTTTACCCCGGACATTGTGCTATCGGACATCTCGATGCCTGGGATGATGGGACCCGAAATGGTCCAAAGATTTTCTGAAATACCGGAGCTTGCTAAGATTCCCGTTATATTTTTGACCGGGTGGATTGCAGATGAGGCACTTCAGAAGACGATGCAGGACTTGGCCAAAGTGCGCCCGATTCATTTATTGGGAAAGCCCTTTTCGCCATCTGTTTTGAAGCCATTACTCGCAGAGCCACACCTGAATTTTGAATATTGGCCCGAAGCGCGTTCCGAGGTTCGTGAAAACCGGCAGCCTTTGGCCAATGAGATCAAGAAAATCCTGGTCGTAGATGATGAAGAAATGGTAGCGAATATGGCGGTTCGCCAGCTTCAAAGGGCTGGTTTCCAAGCGGAGTCAGTGTCTTCCGGTGAGGAGGCTTTAGGAAGACTCAACACGTATGTTCCGGACTTCATTCTTTCGGACGTCCAGATGCCAGGGATGACAGGCCCCGAATGGGTCCTGACGGCATCCAAAATGCCAGGTTTTGAGCATGTACCGGTTGTTTTTATGAGCGGCCGCATTAAGGATCAAACTGCATTTGATCTGGCGGTGAAAGTTCTAAGGGAAGCGCAGCACACGGTCTATTTTGTTGACAAACCTTACGATGCGAAAATGTTAGTAGCGATATTTAAAGAACTGGAAGCACAACGTTCAGAGGTCCGTGAGGGGAACAGACAGCCTTTGGCGAAGCCGATTCAAAATATTCTGGTGATCGATAATGATCCAAATGTAGCCGATGTGATAGCTCGAATGCTGAAGGTCGTGGGTTTTCAGGCGCGACAGGTTTATTCGGCGGCGGAGGCGTTGAAAAATCTGGAAACGTGGACTCCGGACGCCATTTTGACAGAATTTCAGATCTCAGGCATGAAGGGGACCGAATGGGTTCAGAAGATGCCGGAACGTTTCAGTGATATTCCGATAGTGTTTATGATGGCCAGTCTGAAGGAGGAAGATGCCGGCCCTTTTCGTGTAGTGGTCAACAAGCTTGCCGCTCAAAGACCCGTCCATTTCTTCAGGAAGCCGATCCCCCTTGAAGATCTAGAAAAGATCTTCCGAGATCCTGTCGGCGAATTCACTTTCTGGCCTCCTCATCTCACACAGCGTTCTGAAATGAGGAACTCGGGGGAGGTTGAAAGGCCGCTTGAAAAAATGTCCGCCGATTCGGTGAAGAAAGTTTTCATTTTCGGGAATCAAAAGTACGGAAAAGAGAGCATGAGTCGGGAGTGGATGCTTTACTCTCATTTTGTGCGGCTTTTGCAGAAGAAATTTCCGGAATGGGAGCTCCATCTGGCGGTCGATTATCCCAACCAGTTTTCCTCCGACCATTTCGTCGGGAAAGTTTTTCCGGTGATGGATGCGGAGCATCGAAAGAATAGATTGCCGCCTCTGGAACCTGTGGACGGCATTTTGAAGGTCATTCCTATCGATGACGGAATTATCGGGGATGCTTTGGAGGGAAAAACTGCAGGGCTTGCTATGTGGCTTGTTTCTAATCATTACGATATGGTTTTCGACTTCACCAAACCAGGCGAAAATCTTGGGAGGCTTTTTCAGATGACCCAGGGGGTCTCTAGCTCAGGATCTCATGAATATTCCGCGCCGGTTGTTTTCTCTCATATGAACCCGCTTCCTGAAACATTCTCTACGGGGACGGTCAAACCGAAGGCAGTACTCATGACGGACCGGGAAGGAGCCAGGCTCGTGAAAGGGACCGACGACCTTACGCGACTCACCAAGAAGGGCACAGGGAATCGACCTGTTTATGAGGAGCTCGTTCTCAGGATCTATCGCGAGATGGGTCTCCTAAGCGATGGCATGGACCTGCAGACCCTGGATCTGGGACATGCCGAGGTGAGTGATCAAGAAAGAGAGCGTTTGCGAGGCATCCTTTTCAGCATGTTCGAGAAGAAGGGGCTTGGTGATGCGGCCATTCGTGACGGGCGGAAGATCATTTTTGTAAATACTTTTTCAAGGAAACCTCCGCATGAGGTTACGCCGGAAGTATGGTTGAATGCTCTGTCCTGGATCCTTGCTGACCACGATGCTTATCTTGTTTTTTCACAGGGTGGACCTTTGAATCAAGAGGGCCGTCCCGCGGTAGATTATGTGACCGCTGAGCTTGCAAAGAAGTATCCTACAAAAGCGCATCTTATTATGAAAGTGCCCGAGAATCTTTCGATGGGCATCGTTCGGAATATCATCAATGCTTCTGATCTTGTAGTGACGCCCGCCGGTCTTTCGTCGATCGCTACGGATTTGAATCGTCCTCAGTTGCAGATCTTGTCGATGGATCCGGATGCCTCTCTCGAAAGGACCTACCGGGAAAATTCTATGGCGATCCATAAAGATTGGCTATTGGATCTGGTGTCGATAGCCAAGATCAAACAATTCATCACTAAGACGTTGGATGCCAGCCCTATCCCGGCAAGACACCAGATCTTAGGGATCGCTGAAGCATCACGACAGTTGCTGCGGCCGAAAGAACTTGCTTCGAAACGGTTTCTTCTTGTCGATGATGATCCGCTTATGAATATGCTCGTGCCGGCAGTCCTCCAGCAGAGTTTAGGAGTTAAGGCTAAGAATATGCAAATTGCCCGTAATGGGAGAGAGGCGCTAGAGATCTTTAGTGCGAATCCAGAGTTTTTCGATTTTATCATTTCCGATGTCAATATGCCGGAAATGACGGGGCCGGAATTTGTTGCTGAAGCGATGAAAATAAGAAGAGTGCCCGTTCTTTTTTTGAGCGCACTTAAGGAAGAAAATCTTAAAGATCCCGTGATAGGGCCTTTGTTTCGAAGCTTGGAGGTCGAAGGAGTTATTTTTGACGCGTTGCCCAAGCCGTTCAATCTGGAAGCTACTCAAAATGCGCTCACGCAATTACTAGAAAAGAATGGGGCGAATCGTTCGGAAATCCGGAGCCCGGACGAGAAACAGGCGCACGTTTTCGACGCGTTGCAGGCCAAGCTCATTAAACAAGATGGGAAATTCTTTGATCAGTTAGGGAGGATGAATGTATCGGCAGTCAGGACAAAAATGTCCGGTATTTGGAAGTCGAGGCCTTTGTTTCGGGCGCTTCAGGATCTTTTCAGACTATGGAAGGGGATCCAGGAGATCCTATTGAAAGATCAATCCGTGAATCCGAAGCGCATTCAAGAACTGAAGACGACCGTGGACGGCATCTTCGCGGATTTTGAAAAGCAACACTACAAAGGTTTTCGTGCAGACGAAAAAACCTTAACGCCTTTGCGCAATATCCTGGAGAAATGGACCATGGGTTACTACAACCCCACCGCGTTCCGCGCTAAAGGCGAAGTCAGTAACGATGCTCTTAAGAAGTACATTCGAAAAGAGGCGGATGCCTGGCTCGTAGGGATGCTGCGCTTTATTGAAACGACGCCCGGCTATCAAATAAATTTCTTGGAACTGGTAAAGACATTCCCTGAGACGGTTCTGGAGTGGTCTCTTGAGCCCTGGCAGACTTCAATCGATAAAACGAAAAGTCCCGAATACGTCCTTAGCATCTTGAACGGTTGGCACAAATTCAAGCGTCTTCCGACAGAGGAACTCGTGGATCTCTATCCTCCGTCTCAGATATCGAAGGACCGGATCGGCGTAGCGCGTCGTCGTCAGATCTTTCTTTTCGCCGAAGGGTTGTCTTTTATGACGCAAGCCGCGAAGGGACTTAGGCTTTATCAGGGGACATTGCCGTTTAAGGGATCACTAGGATCATCCCAACGTTCGGAGCTTCGCGGGTCGACGGCGGAGATCCAAGAATCCTTGATGCAAGATCTGAAATTGGGTGTTTTCGATCAGGTGAAGACGTTGGTCCCGGAAACGGACATTCCTTCGATCGAATTTGCCGCGCAAATTCTGGGAGGTCTCTACTCCGACCGAAGCATCGTCTTATTGACGCAAGATGCGGGTAAAGCGCGACTTTGGATCGCGATGCAATTGATCGAGGCCATGAGCGCCTCCGAAAAGGAAGGGCAGATCACGGGTGCGCGGCTCAGTCAATTTCTCGAGATCTTCATGGCTTCTATTCCCGGAGATGTGAGGACGCTTGCCTCCCGGGATGCCGCGATGGGGCCTCAACTTCATGTGAACCTGGCGGGTTTGGACAATAAATCCTGGGACGAATTTGTCCGGCATTTTCCAATGGTCCTTGGTTTACTGGTGACTTTGCACGCCAGTCTTTCGATCAATGTGGAAGCCGAAGGCGAAACTCTACGAACGATCCAGAAACAATTTGATCAGCTCATGGCTCAAGAGGGGATCGTGTTGGCTCCAGGGCAGCTTCGGATCGTTTCAGCGATCGGGAGCGACCGCTTTAAATCCTTCGAGGGCGAAAAAGAAGCGGATGCTTTTATGGCTCGAGACGAGAAGCTTTTGGCCCGGCGCAGAAATGTCAAAAGCTATTGGGTCACTGAGGATGGAAATCGCATGGAAGCGTTGATCGCAGGGATCGCGACAGCCTTGTTGGAAGTCGCATCGGACGCACACTTGAATGCGGCAAACACTTACCGGCCTTCTCAGTATGCCACCTTGCTGGCAGTCGTGATGAACGCCATTCAAGGCTATCTCCGGATCCAGACAGCCGCTTGATCTGTTTAATCCGCTTGGAATTTTTGCGAAAAACAGTATAATCCTGCCCTCGTGTCGGAGATGGACGTCAAGTCCATACCGAACACGCACTGGCACAGTGGGTGTCAGTGCCGGTTGCCTCAGTATAGATTTCGCGTCCCCATCGTCTAGGTTGGCCTAGGACACCAGGTTTTCATCCTGGTAACAGGGGTTCAAATCCCCTTGGGGACGCCAAATACCCCGAACAGCTTTTGCTGTTCGGGGTATTTGTTTTTACGGAGGGGATTTGAAGCCGACCCGAGCGCCACAGGTTCAAGCGAGGGCGGCCGGCTTTGGAGGAGCGCGCTGACAAGCGCGGGGGAAAAGAAATCCCCTCCCAAAGCCGATTGCTTTGGGACGTTAAGCAGATCGAAACTTGAGGTTTCGATCTAACGTTGGGGACGCTTGTTTCCAATAAACAAGCACGGTTCGTCGCAGCTTGAGGATGGCCGCGTACGATAACCGCGCTCTTTTTTTCGAACTTTTTACGTGTACACAAAACTTGACACATTATTTCGGGGGTGCTAGGCTCTCCTGCAGAGAAAGAGGTGACTCATGAAGCTGGCGTCTATTAGAAGTTTCCGCATTGGTATTTCAGGCTATGCCCGCAAAGGGGATATGGTCATTATTACGAAGAGCGGCAAGATGGTGGGGTGCTTTCTTCCGTTGCAAGCCACGCAGGAGATCCCGATCGAACTGAAAAGGGATTTTGTGGCGACTCTCGGTGGTCGCTTTGCCGGGGAGCTTTCCAAGAAAAAGATCCAAGAAAAAGAGATCCTGAGTGACTTCCGGGAATTTAAGAAAACTCGCCGCGGACAGTAATGTCATTCTTTCTGCGGTGATCGGAAAGGCAGCTCTTCAAGTCTTTCTACGCCCCGAGATCGAATTGATCACGACCCGGTTCAACGTCCTGGAAGTCGAAGAGTATATCCCTCGCCTTGCTTCCAAGTATGGTTTGGACGAACGGTCGCTTTCATTGCAGATGAAGATGCTTCCCATGGTAGTTTTTGATGAGAAGCATTATCACAGTCACACCCCTCAAGCAGCGCGCCTTCTCAAGGAACGCGATCCTGATGATGTCCATCTTGCGGCTTTGGCGCTCGCTTCAAT
>JAZDJU010000048.1:0-3559 GCA_043803685.1 Candidatus Omnitrophota bacterium | reverse complement strand
TCTCATCTTCGAAATCTTTTATTAGACGGATCCAATAGTCGGGCACTCCCATTGCAAAGCGATAGTCAAAGCCGAACCCGCCCTCTGACTGGGAAACGGCCAAACCGGGCATGCCGCTGACATCTTCGGCTATGGTGACGGAGTCGGGCCGGATATCATGAATCACTCGGTTGGCCAGAGCCAAATAGGTCAAGGCATCTTCATCCACGCTGCCATCGAAGTAATCATTGTACGAAGTGAATACTCTCCCGAGACCGTGTTGCAGGTAAAGCATGCTGGTGACGCCGTCGAACCGAAAGCCGTCAAAGCGGAATTCGTCTAGCCAGTATCGGCAATTGGAAAGTAAAAAATGTAGAACCGGAGGTTTGTAGTAATCGAAGCAGCGTGAATCCCATGCCTCGTGTTTTCCACGCGTGCCGTCATGAAAATACTGAAATAGCGTCCCATCGAAACGACTCAACCCCTCCACCTCGTTGGACACGGAGTGAGAATGGATCAGATCCATGAACACCGTGAGACCTTCGGCGTGAGCCGTGTCGATCAGGATTTTCAAATCCTCTGGAGTTCCGTACCGCGATGAAGGGGCGAAAAAGCTTGATACCTGATATCCGAAGGATCCGTAATAAGGGTGTTCTTGGATGGCCATCAACTGTAACGTGTTGTAACCCGCGTCGACGATTCGCGGAAGCACCCCGCGGGTAAATTCACGGAAGGACCCGATTTTTTCTTCTTCCTGTGCCATACCGACATGCACTTCATAGACGAATGGGGGCTCTTTAGGTTGTTTGAAATCGGTTTTCCAACGATATCTCTCCCGAGGTAACCATACTTGGGCGTTGAAAATCAAAGTTTTTGGATCTTGCACCACCCGGCGAGCATAGGCCGGAATGCGATCGCCTTCGCCCCCTGGCCAGTGAGTGCGGAGTCGATACAGATCACCATGCGCCAGTTTGTCGGCTGTCAGGCGAATTTCCCAGACACCATCGTCACTGATCTTTTCCAGCGCAAATTCTCTGCGCACTTGCCATTTGCTCATGTCCCCGATCAGGAAAATCGCCGTTGCGTTTGGCGCCCATTCACGAAAAACCCATTCTCCTCGTTGGAAATGCAGGCCGAAGTATTCGTGACCGGACGCAAACTCTGCCAGGCTCATTTTACCCTGTGTGAGGCGATGCTCTGTCTCTTCGATACGCTCCAACCGGCGTCTAATCTGATCCGAAAATGGCGTGAGGTACGAGTCGCTTTTCAGCAGGCGGTTCAGTCGGCTTTCAAGACCCCTCATCAAAACACCTTATTCTACTTTAATATACAAGTAATTTAACTTTTTCAGAAGCCGTGAACAAATCGAAATATTTTGTTAGCGCGTAAATGCGCGTGTTCTTGTAAAGTTTACGTAACAATTTTCTCGAGATTTATTCCTAAATAGGTTCAGCCGAAGATGGCACAATTCAAAATGCAACGCTGTTTCGTTTCATGCGTTTTTTGCTTCAACCAGTTTCAATGAAAGACCAAAGGATTCCATTTTTGTTTCTAGAGCACTAAGGATGTCTTCTTTTTTCGTCCTGAACGATTCAATATCCCTGCTTTCAACTATCACTTTTATCAAAGGCTCGGTGTTTGAACCTCGCACGAGAACCCACCCTACGGAGTCCAAGATTCGTATTCCGTCGAGCCTTGAGATCTCAGCATTTGCATGCGAGAATTGCTCTGCGATCAAGTCCACTATCTCAAACTTGATATCATCTGGGCAAGGCACGAATATCTGTTCATAAGGGTAATCCTGGATCCCATCCATAAGGCTTGATAGTCGCGACCCGCTTTTTAGAAGAGCCTCTGCCAGTTTCAGCGTTGTTAGGAAGCTGTCATCGAAGAAGTAGAAATCAGGAACAAAAATGTGACTTGAAACCTCTCCTCCAAGTATTGCATTGTTTCTCTTCATAGCTTCAGATACGTGAACATCTCCAACTTTGGATCTAATCACCCTAATGCCTAAAGGCTCCAGTTCATTTTCAAGAATTGTGGAACATGGTACACTGACCACAACTTTCTTTTCTCTTTTTGTTTGTATTTGCTTGGCTAGAGTGATCAATATTTTTTCAGTTTTGCAGGATCTTCCTTGATCATCCACAAACACGCACCTGTCCGCATCTCCATCGAAGGCTACTCCAAAGTCACATCCTTCCTGAACAACCATCGATTTCAACTCACCGATTTCGCTATCCTTGTTATGGGGGGATCTGTTGGGGTAGTTTTCATCAGGCGAGTCATTGATTCGGATTGTCTGATGCCCTGCTTTTTCAAGAATATCGCCTGCTATCCCCGACGCTCCGCCGTTTCCAGCATCCACTCCTATTTTCAACCGACCTAGATTCTGGTGCGTCGTTGAAATTAGTGACCAATAAGATTTGATTATTTCCTCAGTTTTCTTCTTAAATAGTTTTCCCGCTTTCGTCAACGATTTGGTAAACTGGCGGTTATCGAAGAAGATATCTTTGATTTTGTTGTTTTCTTCAATAAATCCTGTTCCGTCCGAATGCCTCAAGCGAAAGCCATTGTACTCTGGGGGGTTATGAGAAGCGGTGAGATAAACTCCCGCTTTGAAGGTCCCTTTCCAAATGGCAAAATTAGCAATGCCTATCGGCACTTGCCCAATCGTTGTTACATTGCAACCTGTACTCTGGAGCCCATACACAAAGTTATCTTCTAATGATTGTGCTCCCCTTCGGACATCTCTCCCAACGCATACATTGCCGCGTTTCTTCACAAAAACTCCAAAGGTCTCGCCTAGATGAAAAGCAAATTCAGGCGTGAGCTCACTGTCATAGATTCCTCTAATATCGTATTCTCTGAACACGTGAGAGATTGACCCAAAGTCCATTCAAGAAGGAAAACGATTAACAATATTTAAGATTTTCCGATTCATTTTGATGCAGGCTCAGAACTGAGGACAAGCTTCGCCAGATGCATACACTCTTTGATATGGCTATTTTAGCGTGCATGCGTGTTCCTAAAATGGTCAAAAATTGTTTTAATTCTGTTTTCCGCATTTGGGGTGACCATTGGAGCTTGAGCTAAGAATGGAAGACGGCGACACGTGCAAAACCAAAAAGGGAAATAAAAACCATTTAAAACCAATTCGGAACAGCCATGCGCGCTGCGGGTCAGCTCCATCACAGTTTGCGTCGTAAATCATAAACGCGGTTCAGACCGAATAATTAGTTTTTGCAAAGCTTTTTCGTTTCTAAGATGTTTGGGGTTGGTTGGAGGCCAATGTTATAGTATCTTCCAGGGTCAGCGACGTCAGAGCGGCACAGCAGCTAGGCGGGATCGTTGTGCTTCCGATTATACTGGTTTTGATGTTGGGTTCGTTGTTTGCGTTTATGCCGGCTGACTTGCTCGCGTTAGTAATGTCAGGTGTTCTGGCTATCGCGGCTGTTGCCTTGTTCTATGTTAGTAAGGCTACCTTTCAACGGGAAGAAATACTGACAAGATGGAAATAAAGGATAGAGATTTTCAGAGCGGTGACGATCTGTTTAGCGCGTGGTTGTTTGGATCAGAG
>JAZDJU010000047.1:0-28724 GCA_043803685.1 Candidatus Omnitrophota bacterium | reverse complement strand
CCAGCCTATTTCTGGGTGAACAAGAAACTTGAAGAACTGAAACAGCGTTTCCCGACCCATCCGCCGATCAACTGGGTTGAGTCCTTGTTCGAGGCGGGTACATTCGGAGAAGAATATCCCGAGATCTATAAGAAACGCTATTCCAGCTTGGGATATCAGAATATCGGGGATGACGTCGAGTTCTTTAACGCCATGAAGGCCATGGCCAAGGAAGCCGAAGAGGTTTTTGGATTCAGCTTTGTGAATCTGGGCTCACACTCGCTTTATCTGCACGCCAACGATGCTGAGCAGACGTGGCAGATCGCCCAGTCGCTTTTCGACAGTGAAGCCTCGCGTCGCCTCCTGGGTGTTGGGATCTTGGGGATCGATGAGTGGTATCGTTCGCAGGTGACTCCCGAGATGTGGCAACGGTTCCCAGGGAGGATCGTGGGGCCGAACGTGAGGATCGCCAAGAATGTGACGCTCGGTCCCCGTGCGATCGTTGTGGGGGATACGGTCCTTGAGAGAGGCAGCGAAGTCTTCGGATATGTGCGCGATTCTATCGGTAAATTGCATGTTCCCGAAAATGCCGCGGTATTCAGCTCTCTGCTTCCGGGTAAAGAGCTGTATGTTCCCGCGGGCCATTTTGCTCTTCAGTATCTGATCAAAGTGAATGGTGTCATCAAAGCCGTGATCGGGAATGTCGCTTCCGGTACGCGGATCTGGCAGAAGATGGGGGATGGTCGTACTTGGGCTGATTCTCATGTTTTAGCAGGCGGTTTGAGCTTGAGAGAATTGCTGAAAGTCGTTGAGTCCGATCTTACCAATAAGATCTTTGCGACCACGCTTTCGCCAGAGATCCTTCAGAGCTCCGCGTCGATCGATAGCCTTTCGCGTGGGGTGGCTAATGCGCTGAAGGCTGCCAATGTTGAAATGCAGCGCTCGGAATTGCGAACAGCGGATGAATCTTTGGTGAATGCTGAAGTCGAAGCTGCGCAGGCGGCGGCTATTCAGGCGGCTATGGCGAAAGCGTCCGAGCCGAAAGTCGTGAAGACCCTCGCTACTCCTAAGGCGCCGGTTCCATTGATTGCGGCGGCAGAATCTCTGCAGGCGGGTCAATTAGAGCGACAAGTTCCGTTGAATGAAGCAGCTTCACGAGCAGAAGTGCGCATGATGGCGAAGATCGCGAAAATGATGCAGGAACTCGGTTTGGAATCCTACAAGGACCAGACCCGTTTGGTGGTGTCGTACGAGCGTTTGGGTCTTGATGGCCTCATGCAATTACGGCGCGAGAATCCGAAGGCTTTGATCGTGGTTGTTGCCAAGGATGAGAACCGGACGGACGTGGAAGCCCGTATCACCGGATTTGATGGATTTGAGCTTGCCTCAAGCGCTAACCTTGCCACGATCGCGAGCGAACAATTGAAGGCATTTGATCTGAAGCTTCAGCCGGGCGAGGTCAGTAAGAGCGTGGTCCAGGTCATGATGCGTGGGGATGCCCAGATCAGCGCAGACGAGATCAGGGCTTACGGCGAGGTCGCAAAGTTGAGCGGGATCCTGGCCTTCCTCGGATTTAACAGACCCGTCGGTTTTGCGTCAACTCTTACAGTGGCCGAAGTCCTGAGCGCCGAGATCCGCGCCGCTGAAGCGATCGGTAAATCGGCGTAGTGGATCTCCTTGATCCACACGACGCAGCACTTGATTTTTCATTGATAAGTAATAAATCAAAGAAATCAGTGCAGTCCAAACTACCATCATGGAAAATAAAATAAAGTTTGGGCAGTACTTGCCCGCGGGGGCAAGTGAAATCGGCGTAAGGCGAATCGCTCCAAATCGTACAAAAAAGGGGACAGGCAGTTACTGAATGCCTGTCCCCTTTTTTTAGTACGGGATTAAAACTATCAGAAAGAAGCAATTCATAGCGTTCATTCCTTGCAGAGCCTTTGAAGCCTCGCCCAATTTTGCGTTTTTAAATACAGGTGTTATCCTTTACTTAACGTCAATTAAGGAAAGGACTTGGGATAATGAACGGATCCGGGAATACCCTTAGAAAATCGTCTCCCGTGAAGAGCGTCGCCCTCCTTACGCTCGTCGCCTTCATTTCGACCCAGGCCTTTATTCCCGCTCCGGTGACTCTCGCCAAAACTTCTGATCCTGTGGTTCAAGTCGCCAACGCTGGATTCACGATCCCTTCAGAGCTTGGGAAGATAGAAGAAGTTTACCTCGAGCCACGCGCCACGACCCACGATCCACGTAACTTGGCCCGTGGCTCCTGGCCCGTGGCACCCAAAACGGTTGTCTTCATTCAAGACGCCCACGACTCTCTCGAAGCGCAGGAGAATATCGCGAAGATCATTGATCACCTTGTAAAAGAGAAGGGGGTGAAGACGGTCTTTGAGGAAGGCTATGAAGGCCCCGTTCCCACGGACAAGTTCTTTGGGTTTATCAAAGACCCGGCCGTCAAACAGAAGGTTTCCTATTTTCTACTCGATAAACTCCGCATCGGCGGCGCGGAGTATGCGCATATCAATCGAGCCACGAGCCAAGAGCCACGAGCCACGGAAAAGCTTGTGCGTGGCACGGGAGACGTGGATCGTGGAACGAACTGGCAACTCATCGGCGTCGACGATCTCAAGCTGTATTCTGAAAATATCGGAGCTTACCAGAGGGCTTCCGTGAACCGCCAGGGTACGGAAGAAGACCTCCGTGAGCTTTTCAGTCAGATCACCATCCTTGCCAACCAGTATTTCCCCCGGGAGCTCAAGACCTTGCTCAAGGCGAAGGAACGTTTCGGGGAACGGAAACTGCCGCTACTGGATTATCTAAGGGATCTCCAGAAGATCTATTTTGAATCGTTTGATCTCACCCCCTCTCCTTTATCCTCTCCCCCAGCAAGGGGGAGAGGGGAGGGTGAGGGGAAAATGTTTTCAGAGGAATATCCTGCCACTTCGCTTCTTCTGACGGCTGAGAAATCAAAAGACAAGAAGCTGATCAAGCAATTGAATGCGCTCGACTCCAAAGTTGTTTTTGAGGAAATGATGCGGCTGGAGAAGGATGTTTCCGGCGCTTTTCTGACAAATGAACGAGATCAGCGGATCTTTGCCTATTATCAGGGCCTCGAACTTCTGAAGCGGCTCAACAGGATCGAAGTGACGCAGGATGAGTATGCGGCGCTTCGCGCCGAGGGTATCGGATGGCGGATGGCGGATAGCGTAAACGCTGGTTTGGCGCCCTCCTCCATCCGCCCTCCGCCATCCAGTTTCTTTCACACCCAAGGTATGGCGGATTTCATTGTCTCTCAGACCCATAAGTCTCTCGTGCTTTCCAAGTCCTGGGAACAACACATTCAGGACGCGGTCCGCTTTTATGACATAGCGCGATCGAGGGATCGCTCGCTTGCGAAAGCCCTGGATCACTACTTATGGGGGGACACGATCCACGAGCCAGGAGCCACGAAAAAGGATAAGCGTGGTGCGTGGAGCGTGGACCGTGGCGCGGAAACGGCGATTCTTGTGTACGGCGGATTCCACGCGAACGCTATAAAAGAGATCCTGAAAGAGCAGGGCGTGTCCTACGTCGTGATCTCACCCCGGATCACCTCGATCTCCAAAAAACATCAGGATTACTACAAACAGCTCATGTCGGTGGGCCATCATTCCTTTGAAACGCCCTTTCTCGTGGCTCGCGCCAATAAACCCCCCGGTATTTTTCACGCAGCAGTCGCTTCTGGGGAAGCTTCTGCGGTTCGTTCGGAACTTCGCGCCCTTACTTCTTCCGTGGAAGCTTTGGGGGATCACGCTGAGCCTTCACTCATCGAACGACATCTTGGCTCGATTGATCAGAGGCAGAGCGTCCGATCCGAGATGCGGCAAATGACCGCGCACTTAGCAGTTTCAAATAACATGCTTCAACATGGTTACGATAATCAGTATCTTCCAAGAATTTATGAGCTTGGGCAAAAGCTGGTTGCTTATGTGAACGCGCGGCAGATTTATGATGCGAAAAGAGAAATGTATCACGTCCTGAAAGATGATCGTGATCTGCTTGGGGAAGGCCCATTCGATGCCATGATGGTTTTTGGATCAGGATATCTGGATGTGCCTAAAGAGGCGGCTCGCGTAGCTCTTGAGCTTCGCAAGCAAAACCCGGACATGAAGGTGATCGTGGTGGGCAATTACGGAAAAGATCAACAGATGGCAGGTAACTATGAGGTCGATGGAAAGAGGGTCTCGGAAGCGGAATATTTCGCAAAAGCCATGGGTGATCTTGGTGTTCGCCCAGATTTTATGGGGAAAAGCTCGACCAACACAACAACTAATGTTCTAGAGTCTCGTGAAGTTGTGGACACGCTTCGTTTGTCTCCAAAGAGGGTCATAATTGCTTCAATTCTTCATCGTCGAGCAGGGCCAACCTTTACACTGCATTATCCCCTTGGTAATGAATCGCTGGCATCACTTGGCATTGAAAAGGTCGGCATTTGGTCTCCAGAGATTAATTTGAACGAGTGGGATCCAGCCGAGGCGATTGCCGCCATTAAAGATGCCGCTGAGGAAGTTCGGAAAATCCAACAATATTCTTTGCAAACTA
Organism: Candidatus Omnitrophota bacterium; assembly: GCA_043803685.1. Classification (GTDB taxonomy): domain Bacteria; phylum Omnitrophota; class Omnitrophia; order Omnitrophales; family Aquincolibacteriaceae; genus Aquincolibacterium. The sequence continues at coordinate 24,158 of JAZDJU010000047.1, read as the reverse complement.
AGCCCCGGGGGATTACGCCAACCACTATGCCCTCTGAAATTTTAGATATATCCTCAGAGGTGCGCTTGCTTTTGAATATGGATCATTCCATCAAGGATATGGCGGTGATTCGGCAGTTGGAAAAACTGATGAAGACCTCGAAAAATGAGGCGATCAGGGAAGCGGCGGGTCGGAAGATCGTGGAGGAAGTGCTTGGGGATGAGTATGAGGCGCTCCGCTTGGAGGCGTTCGCAGCGATCCTGCCCGGGATCATTGCCAGAACAGAATTCCCGAGACCTTCGGAGCGTGAGGTCGATCTCCACACTCATTCCTACCGGTCGGATGCTTACGATACGCCAACGGCGTACATTTTGCATGCTTTTGAGGAGGGGTTGCGTGGCGTGGCATTAACAGACCATAACTATCTTCCTGGAGAAGAAACCTCGCGGGCGGCGAAAATCTTGAATGAGAAGATCGAGAAAATAAATAGTAAGACGGGCATGAAGGTGCCTTCTTTTACGCTGATCCCCGGGATCGAGGTCACGACCTTTTTCGGAGGACCGGAAGTTCATCTGCTTCTGTACATGCCGTCATTTTTTGAGACGCGTGAGGGGGCCGAGAGGCCGGTCCTGGAACGTTTTACGCAGAAGCTGAAAGAGGCGAGAGCTGTGAATGGTCCAAGGGCCGAGAGGATCATGTACTGGATCAACGAACATCATCCGGAATTTTCTTTGACCCTTGAGGAGCTCAATGCGATCTACCGTTATGAAAAATACAACTCCGGGGTGGGGGATGCGATATGGGAAAAATATAAGGACGATCCCGCCGGGAAGGTGGCTCTCGAAAGATATAACATCAAGTCAGGCAAGGACGTCTGGTATAACTTTATTGTTCCTTATGTGCCGGTTCACTCTTTGACGGAAGAAGAGAGACGCTTGTATCCCCAGTTGAATGAGACGCTGGAATTTGCGCGTGCGATGGGCGCCAAGATCGCCGTGGCGCACCCGAATGAGATCATCGAGCAGGAAGAGGGCGTTTTCGAGTCTCTTATGCAGGAGCTGTCCAAAGCTGCCCGGGAGGGGAGACTTTCAGCGGAAAATCTGTTGGGAGTTGAGCTTGTCAGCCACAAACTGGCCCGGAGTCGTCATAAGGATTTTGTCCTGCAACAAATTAAAAACTTGAACACCGAAGATCCTTATTATTCTGCGCATCCTCTTTTATCGGTTTCCGGAAGCGACAGCCACGGCCTGATGTCGTGGCCGAGCAACCCGCTCGGAAGATTCGTCAAAAATTCCGTCGCCGACGCCAGCGCTCTCCCAGGTTTCAGTCATCTTCTCGACATTATCCTACAGCCCATTTCATCCACTCGTTCTGAAATGCGGGGTTCAGAAGCGCGAGATAGCGATGCCTCAGGCTTGACAATGAAAGAGCTGCTGGATGCGCGCTATCTTGACCTTGAATTAATGCCGGGCCTGCCTTTTTACCTTGCGGGGATCCCGAATCAATTCGACATAGGAGAAGTCTTGAAAGTTCAAAAAATTGTTAAAAGAATGCGCGGTAGACCGCTTATCGGATTTTTTGTTCAGACTGATCAAGGTGAGTTTTTTATCAAAAAGTTGCGACAGTCCGATAGTTCTCCTATGAGGCAAGCGGACGCGAGTTTTTTTGAAAAATACATCATGCTTCTTCAACAAGCTGATATCCCAGTTCCTCTGATTCCGAAACAAGCGACTCAGCATTATCTTTTTCCCGTTCAAGATCCTGAAGCCAGAGGAATCGTTTTTTATACAGTTGAAAAACGAGTTTTGGGACGGCCGATTTTTCGAAATGAAGCTTCTCTGGAAAATCTGAGGGCAGCGAGCTCGATGCTAGCAAGAATTCATGATGCCAGCAAAAACTGGAAACCCTGGACATTTTGGTTTCACCAATATGACCTCAGGAAGGTGGTTCTCTCCTCTCAGGGGTTGTATTCAAGAAAAGAATTTATTGAAAAGGCGCGTCGCATTCTTGCCCCTGAAGATTATGCCATGCTTCATGTCGTTATGACGCAATCTGTCCCGCGTCTCTTAAAGACAATGAAAAAACTGAAAAAAATTCCTATTCCAAGTGATTTTAATTTAACCAATATGATATTTAATCCGACTGGGCAGGAGGTCATTGGAGTTTTTGATCTTGTGCAGGCTCGAATGGCTTATCGTTTTGAAGATTTTCTGCCTCTGATGATGTTTGGCGCGCGAAAACTCAACTGGGTTGTTTCAAATCTCAAACAGGAAACTCTCGAAGCAGTTCAGGTCTACCAGAAAACAGCTTCTGAGCCATTGAGTTCAGATGAAATTGATGTAATCCCGGATTTCTTCTTCTTTCAAACGGCTTATCCAGTTCTTCGATGGCTTGAAAATGCAAGAGAGAATCAACTTCAGCAGCCCATTTATTTAAAAGCGCTTGATGCCTTACGGGAAATGGGGCGTGGATCTTTTGGGATTTTTTTACGCGATGAAATCATTCCCTTGAGCAGCGCTGTTTCCAATTTTCGTTCTGAAATGCGAAATATCGAGCTCACAGGATCCGAGGGGGATACGATCGGTTCGGATCAGTTTGAATCGTATTTTGAGCGGTCGTGGAGAGAAAATGCTTTCGTTCAAGCCCAGAAGGAAAAGATCCCGGAGCGGGTCACGAAGGGAAAGTTCGATCTGGCGCTTGATCCGGCCTCGCAGGGCAAGCCTAACGCTCAAGGGCTAAAGCCGAACAGGCCTGTGGATCTCAACAGGTTTTATTTCAGGAAAATCCAGAAATTCCTCGACGAACGGGGGATCCTCGCGCGGCTTGAGACCCTGACGCGGAAGTATTTCATGGTGGCGCCGCAAGAGCTCACCGTGCCTTTTCATACGCTTATGATCGCAGATGACGAAACGGTACGGCCCAATATCCTGACGACGGAAGATCTCGAAGTGTCTTTGGCGCTTTCGGAAAAAAATCCAGGGATGAAGTTTCTTCAGAATACAGAATGGTATACGGCCGAGCAGCTTCATATCCATGTGACGACAGAGAATCTACCGTTCGAAAAGCTTTTGCCTCGTGCCGGGTTGATCGGGAAGGACGAGGGCGTAAGTCTGTTGCAGGCCAGTGAATGGCCGCTTTCTCACGTGGTGTTTCAGGATGATGACCTTCAAAAGCTTGCCGGGAGCGCGATGAAGCTGATCCGTAATCTACAGACGGATCAGATCCCTCACTGGACGGTCGTTCTCAAAGGGAAGGTCGTTGTGTTTATGGGGAAACCCAACACGCCGATCGGTGAGGTCGGAGCCATTTTAGGAGAAAATCATACCGTTCACGTGCTTGAAGCCGCCGGGATCGTCACTGTGATGCCGGAGAAGAAAGATCTGACTGAAGCACAGATCGATCAAGCGTTCCGTGCCGCGAGTCTCGATCCTGTTGAGGTGGAACAATTGCTTCTCAAAGCGGGTTTTAGCAAACGGTCGGAGGCTCGCAGTGGGGCGGACGACTACGTCGAAAAGCAGCGGGCTTTTTACGAGACTACGCGGAATAACAGAGAAAAACTTTGGGCTCAAGGGCGTATTCCGCAGCCGAGGCATAACTACCGAGTTTTAAATATCAGTCTCGACGCGGGATATGGGGAGGTTTCGGGAGCTTTATCCGACTTTCCGCCTGAACTCGTCGACGCCTTGGATGGCGTTGCTCGAGAAATTAAAATGAAATTTCCTCAGTTTAAAGTCACAGGAAGAGGCCAATTTCACGCGACTCTCTTCGACGTAGCTCAATCAGCTTTATCGGACGATCAAAGTGATCCGAAACAATTGAGTTTGGAACTAAGGGATCTTCTTAAGAAAATCACGCGGATTCGGGGGGCATTCAAGCCTTTCCGGGTTCATTTAAAAGGGATCGATAACGGCCCGGCAGGTTCGATTGTTGTTAATGGCTTTGTTGAGGGAAACTCTCTTGGAGATCTTCGCACTCAGTGGAGCGGATTAATCCCGGATAGAGAACGCTGGGCCAACGAGATGAGTTTTCATATTACGGTGGCTCGATTAGAAAGGCCTATGGGAAAGGATGTATTGGATAAATTCCTTGATTGGATCAGAGAACGGAGGGATATGGATTTTCCTTCCTTTGAGGTTCATAAACCTGTTTTTGTGGCGACAGCTGATAATGACGGAACTCAGGTTAATCCAGATGTCCAGCGAGAGCTATCCATTTATAATTCCCGGTCGGAAACGAGACGCGAGGTTCAGCCAAAAGAACTGCCGACCGTGGGTCTCGCGCAATTTTTGGCATCGGATTTTAAAGGGCCTGTCATCATTGGCGGGACAGGAATGATCGGAGCGCATCTTATTGAGAAGCTTGCGCGGGAAGGGCGGCAGGTTGCAGTCCCCATCCGGGCCGGGATCTCCGCGGAACATGCCAAGAACCTGCTGGGGGTGGTTGCAGCGCTTGGCAAAGACGGACTTGCAGAACGGGTGGTCTTTGTGGATACCGGAGATTCCCTGGATCCAATGAGGATGGACGAGAGGGGTGCTTCTTATGAGCTTTTGAAGCAACTGTTAGGCAAATCTACGGTGGTTTATCACTTGGCCGCGCAAACCCATGTGCGGCCTAACAAGGCACGTGGGGAGACTTATGAAAGTTTTGCCGTTAGGACCTATGTGCTCAACGTGTTCTATACAAAGTTGATCGCTCGTGTTGCCAAGGAGCTGAAGCTTCCGATGGTCTACAGCTCGAGCCAGGAAGTTTTTTCATTGAATCAGCTGTTCCAGAAGCCCATGGCCACGCCGGTCACAGAAAAAATGCCGATCCCGTTCCATCCGGTGACGAAGGCTTTTATGGCGGAAATTCAGCGGGCGTTCGATGACTATGTCGCGCAATATGTGGCGGGCGCGGCACAAATGTCACCGCTTGAGTTCACAAAGGACCTTCTTAATAAGCCCTTGGTGCAAAGGCTGGACGAAGGTGACAAGTGGGAGAGTCTGATCGAGGCCGTCAATCTTCTGGATGAGCAGTATTATCCCGCCAAGGCGGAAGAGGGCAACAAGCCTGCGACGCAACAGCCGAAAGTGACCCAGGCTCTAAAAGCGATCGGCGAACGGTTCCCGTTGGACCTTCTTTTCGGGAATTATGCCATCTCGAAGCTGTTGGCAGAAAAAGATGTCCTGGAATTGGCCCAGGCATGGGCGTTCCGTTTCGTGAATGTTTATGGCGAAGGGATGCATCCTAACGTGATCAGTTTTTATTTAAACCATTTAGAAAAGAACCGGGAGAGAGTCGGGCGGGGAGAGAGTCCTCGAGGGATCCATTTCACAGACCACGCGCGTGATTTTATGGCCGCCACGGAATTGGCTGGCGTTTTAAGCGGCGTTCTTGGAGTGCTTGAAGGCGAGGAAAAAAGACATTCCGAGGTCGTCCATGTCGGGACGGGACACGTCTATACGATGCTTGAAGTCTTGAAAAACGTCGCCGCGTTCGTGGGCGTGGATCTTCCGGACCTTGAGGATCATGGCGATCAGCCTTTGAAAATGATGACCCCTTCAGATTATGACGTGCTTCAAAAACATCTTCCTGGAACTCAGCCCGAAATGACCCTGGAAGAAGGTCTTCGTGCTGCGGTGGAAAGAAATCGCTCCGAGGTCCGGCAAGCCGGAGCGACCGAAATAGGCGCGATGTTGAAATCCCCGATGATCTTGATGGAACGGAATCTTACTCAAAGCTGGCTCTGGCTTGTGAGAAACAAAAAGATCCTTACGACCACGAAAGATCCGGGCACGGGGCAGGACATCGAGTATGGGGTCAGGATCTCGAAGGATCGCGAAAGTGTGGAGCAATTCGCCACGGATCTTGCGATGGGGGAAGATCTCCAAGATGTCGTTCTTGAAAAAAGGGTCGGCCCTTTTATAGCGAATTTCATCTGGAATCGCAGTTTGCGCCCAGGTCCGTTCGTTCTCCAATCTTTGGAAGAACGGAGGCAAAGATTTAAAGCGCCGCATGATCCCAATACGTGTTCATTTGATGCTGGCGTATTGGCGCTCAAGAACCGGCCGGAAGTCGCCCGGATCACGGCGCAAGATCACCGGATCTGGCAGGTTTACCAGAACGTCAGCCCGATCGATGAACGGGGTGGATATCTCCTTATTCCAGATTTGAGCAAGCCCGGGAATTTGAGAGAACAGCGTCTTACAAAAGAAGATATCAGTGATCTTACGGAGATGTCTTTCAACTCGAGCGGCCTCACGATCTATTTTGAAGGGGCTATGTCGGGAGCATCCCAGAATCACATCCACGCAAAGGTTTATCCAGGAACGGTAGAACTCGGCGAGGGATTTGTTGCCGTTCGCGATGCGGAAGGCCGTGTGCTGGCCGAGCAATTTTCCAGGGAATTCCCCGGTCTGAGGCTTGATGCTGACGCAAAGGACTCCGAAGCTTTTGTGACGCGGTGGAGTGCTCCGACAGTGAAAGTCCTTTCGCAGGCACTTTCCGCTGTTCTTCCGGAATTGGACAAAGCGGGTCTTCCTTTTAGTGTGGCTTGGAGCGGGAAGAGCGCTTGGCTGGTGGTCCGGGAACCCGGGATGGACGTGCTTCCCGAGCTTCCGGGGGAGACGTGGGGTTCCTACCAACTCATCAATCGCATTTTTTCCATGGAATTCTTGAAGAATTACGATGCTTTGACGGAGGCGGGTATTCGGAACGCGATGAACAGAACGATCCGGTCTCGACCGGAAACGATCGGTTTTTTCGCAAAGACGCTCGAAGCTCGTCGCTCCGATCCGCCTTTGCAAAGCGAAGGACGGATCCGTCCCGATGCGAAGAATCGGGCGGAGATGCGGGACGTGTGGGGGAAAGCAACGAAGGGGAATGCAGAAGCCTGGGTGATCCGTGACTCTCGGACTGGCGCGGAGAAGGGGCTGGCGTATCAAACGCCGCTACTCCCGAAGGGAAACAAGAACTCTGATGCTGCATGGCGCGATTTTAATGAAATGGTCTTTGAATTTCCGAAACTGCTCGAACACGCCGCTCAGAAAAAGTTACCCGTAGTCCTTGTGATCCCTGAAAAATTGGACGGTTTCGGACCTCTGGCAGAAGAAGCCCCCTGGATCGAAGGAGCTCGAACGGCTTTGGCTTGGGCCAGCGCGTATTTCCGGTTTAAAGAATTGGGCAATGTGGACGTGCGGGTCCTTCAGCTTCCGGCTGTAAATGTTCCCCAGGCGCCGATCGCAATGGCCGTAAAGAAGCTCTTATCGAAAGATGTTCGGGTCGAGGGGGGGACCCCTGAATCGCAAATGGAGGCGCGGATGTTCAGGTTGGCGGATGCTCTTACGATCATCCCTTCCCGGAAGCCGGAACTTTCTTTGGAGTCGCGAGCGATTGCTCTGATTGCGGGAACGGAACAGAGCGATGCTGCGCGGGAAATGATCCGGCCGGACCTGCCACCGATTCCCGCAGGAAAAAAACGTATCGTGGTTACGGGTGCTGCCGGATTCATCGGGATCAATCTGGTGAAGAGGCTTCTTGCGGAGGGACATCAGGTCATTGCTCTGGATGATCTGATCACCGCGAACAAGGATTTTTCCTCGTTTTTTCAAAAGGAGCCGGATCTTTATTTCAAGAAATGGGATGTCTCCAAACCGTTCGACATTGAAGGCCCCGTGGACCAGGTGATCCATCTTGCTTCGCTCGCAAGTCCGCCGGACTATTATGTGCGTCCCCTTGAAACTTTACGGTCCGGATTGCTGGCCACCCGTGAGATGGTCGAGTTAGCGTTGAGCAAAAATGCGCGGTTTCTTTTCACATCGACTTCCGAGGTTTATGGCGATGCCAAGGTCCATCCCCAAGCGGAGACCTACGAGGGGAATGTAAGTTCCTTCCTGAAGCGCTCTCAATATGACCAGTCAAAACGCGGCGCGGAAACGTTAATAAAACTCTATGCGGCCAAATATGCGGAAAAAGGACCTGATTTCCGCATTGCGAGACCTTTCAACACCTATGGGCCATTTATGCGTCTTGATGATGGACGCGCCGTAACGAATTTTATCGGAAAAGTACTGACAGGCCAGCCGATCGAGATCTACGGGAACAGGAGTATTACGCGGAGCTTTGGGTATGTAGATGACACCGTGGATGGCTTACTGAAACTCCTGAGGACGGACAAACTTACCTCGGCGACGCCGATCCAGGACCGGGTCTTCAATATCGGGAACGACGGAGAATTTACTCTTGGAGAGCTCGCGGATCTTGTGAATGAGCTGGGTAAAAAACATCTTAACAGAACTGTGCCGGTGCATGTCGTGGGGGCCATCGACCCTTCTGACCCCGTGAAGCGTCAGCCCGATCTCACACGGGCCCGCACTATCCTTGATTATGCCCCGAGCGTTCCTCTTCGGGAAGGCCTCGAAAAAACGTTCCTTTATTTCCTGAACGCCCGTTCTGAGGCGCGGCTGGTTCCAGCCGTTTTCGATCTCGCGCAGCGTGTGCCAACAAAATTCTGGGACCGTCCCATCGCGATCGATCTGATCTCCGACAATACAGGAACGCTCACCTTGCATCTGGGGAGGCCGCTGTCTGACGCTATTCACGATAAGTTGATGGATCTTCTCTCGTATAACGCGAATCGGGTCATTATTGGTACGGGCGTCGACGCTCGATCCGTCGTCGAATCCAATGATGCTAACAGACTTATTGTGAATACGGGAGACGATGCCCATTCGGTGGTGCGATCACAGCAATCCCTGATCGGGCACCTGGTTCAGACAGGCGTGACGCATCGTTGGTTTATAACATCTGCGGGGGGGACCATTGTCAGCGCACTTCACAAAAACGGTGAGTTGCATAGTTCGCCGCTTGTTGCTGCGTGGCCGGTGCCTATGAAAGGACGACTGGCAACCTCCATGGCCCATGCTTTTTATGATCAACTAAAAGCGCTTCTGAAGGCGGGAAAAATTCCCGATGTACCGTTGACGGAGTCCCAGATCGAAGTCTCGCGGGCCGATGCGATGAAGGCGATCCAGCGCAAATTACGGCATTGGAAAAAGATCCCTGATGGCGAAAGTAAGAACGTGGTTGTTTATCTTTTGCCACAGCTTTTTGGAAGAAACGCGTTTATTTATGATTCGGGGGCGAAGATGGCGATCGATACCGTGATGGCCTCCCGGACCTATCCATGGCTCGGGCACGACTTTTTTTATGAAGCCGCACAGTCGGTCAAGAAAGATATGGCTGGAACGAAGGAGAGGCTCGAGTTTATTCCGGGACTGGATTTTCTGGATGTTTCCGCCCTGACGAAATTGGACGGCGTCGAGGCCATCAGGCACCGGTATCCTGCAAAGCGTGAAAAGGATCTGCTGTTGACGGTGGCGATCGGTGACGGGCTCAACGATCTTCCCGTCTTAAATCATGACTTCGCGGCGCCGGATAAGCCGGAGGTCGATCTGTCCGTTGCGCTAAGTCACCACAAGGCCTTTTCGTTGCGCGTGGCAGATCACGTGCTTATTTCGAATGGCGAAAAAATGGACGGCGCTGCCGAAGTTCTTGCCTGGCTCAACAAGATCCAGGGCAAAACCGTCCGCCAACTCATCGCCGAACAGCAGGCTCAGCTCCATCTCCAAGCGTGGCAGCGTTCGGATGACACGCCTAAACGTTCGGATCTGCCTACGAAGCAGGACGGATCCGTCCCTGGCAAGGCCAGGGCGGAGATCCGGGATATCGCCAAGGTGGGCATGCATCCCTACCAAGAGTTTGTGGAGGGGATCAGACAGGGGAAAGTGACCTTTGCGATGATCAAGAGGGATGGGCTTTTGATCAAGGACAAGATCATTGAAAAATTTCGGGAGGCAGGTTTTGAGGTTTATGTTGCCAATCCCGTTCGTTTGGATGAACGTACGGTCAGGGAATTTTACAAAATTCATCAAGAAAGATCTAACTTTGAGGGACTTGTGCAATATATGACCTCCGGCGAGGTGATCCCGATATTGCTGGTTCGTTCAAGTAACGATGCCGCACAGCTCTTCAATGAAAAGAAAAAAACAATTCGCAAAGAATTACAGGATACGTATCAGCTCCCTACGACGCAGGATTTTGGCGGCCACACGATCCAGCTCTCCGTGTTCCATGCCTCGGATCCTTCGGATGAGCCCCTGCGACAGCCGCATGACGGCAAAAAACAGGTCCAGTTCGAATCCGAGCTCATCGCCTCTCACCTCGAGTTCTCCGGCCCCGTAGCGGATTCTACCGCCTTCCGTTCAGAGCTGAGGAACCTTGTTAGTTCGGGGACAGGAGCAGAGAGCTCGGAGAGACAAATAGTTGTTCCGAACTCCGAACTAAATACTCCGGGCTCGTCGAAGGTTCTCGGTGAGGGAGCAGATGCGATAGTTCGGGCGATCCGGAAGAATGTGCAGCCGGCGATGTGGTTTGTGGATGCTGATGATCTTGGAAGCCTTTCTCCGGCGCAGAAGCGGGAGTGTTTTTATGTGGCGTTTTCGAATAAGGCCGTGCGGACCATTGTCTACAATGAGCATGGCCAGGTTCGGGACAAACAGTGGGTTGAGTTTCTCAAGTCCGACCGTGTAACGAGGACTGATCAGGACCTGAGCCGTGCCTTGGCGGTTTTCGGCAAAACGAATATGCCAACGATCCATCTTTCCAAGGAAGTACAGCCGACGTCTGCGGTTGTCAGATCCCTGGGGAAACGCGTCATGTTCTTTAAGCAACACGGGGAGAAGGGCGGGACGCTTGCTGTGGCGCTTCTCTGGGCAATTTCCGGAGCTGAGAAGGCAAGGCTTGCCGGCGTGAGCCTCGAAAAGGACGGTTTCTGGACCGTCGCGGAAACTTTATTGACCGGCATCCAAAAGGCCTACGAAAGCAGTCTTGTTTTCGCCATTGCGGCTTGACGGTATCGTCCCTATCAAAACCCATCAAAAACATCAAAAACAGACAGTTGACAAAAGCGATCTGATTCACTACACTTTTTTACAAATGTAAATAAACGGAGCGTATTTGTATGGGAGCTAGAGGGGATAGCCTTGTAGAGCTTTTTAAACGGCATGGAGGGGTTGTGCAGTACCCCGACATTAAAAAAGCTGGATTTCATAACGACATTCTGCAATCTCTCATTGCTTCGGGACGCGTCCAGAAGATGAGTAGGTCGGTTTATAAGCTTGCGGAAGTTGACGATCTCATCAATCCGGATTTGCTCATTGCTTCCATAAAAGCACCCAAAGGGGTTGTATGCCTTATTTCTGCCCTTGCTTTTTATGAAGTGACGGACGAAATTCCGCGTCACGTCGATCTCGCTATTCCCCGAGGTGCTCACGCTAATAAAATCAGCCACCCGCCTGTGAAATACTATCGTTTTACTCAGGATGCATGGCAAGTGGGAATAGAGGTTCAGAAGATCGTGGGGCAGGAGGTCAGGATCTACAGTCTCGCCAAGACGATCGCTGATTGTTTCAAATTTAGAAATAAGATCGGCTTTGATGTTGCTCTCAAGGCCCTTAAAAATGCACTGTCAGAAAAAAAAGTGTCTCCCAGGGAAATCATGAGATACGCCAAAATTTGTCGCGTTGTGAAAGTCATACAGCCCATCCTGGAATCCCTGATATGACGTCCAAGAAAATCCCGGAACCAAAAAACATCGAAGCTTCAGTTCGCGCCCGGTTGCAAAACAAAGCGCAGGAAACGGGGCGTCCTTTTGCGGAAGTCTTCCAATATTATGGAATGGAAAGGTTTCTTTATCGATTGAGCCAATCGAAATATGCTGACACGTTTGTTTTGAAGGGCGCCCTCATGTTCGTTGTTTGGAAGGTTCCTGGAATGCGGACGACGCGAGACATTGATTTCCTCGGCCGTTTTGATAATGAAATTGTCGCCATAGAAAGCGTTTTTAGAGAAATATGTTCTATGGAGGGCCCCCAGGATGGACTTTTCTTTGATCCGGAGACGGTTAAGGGGGAGAGGATCAAAGAAGATGCGGATTATGAAGGTGTCCGGATCAAATTCACGGGGTTTCTCGGGAAAGCAAGGATCCCTATGCAGGTTGATATCGGATTTGGAGACGTTGTCTTTCCAAAGCCGAAAACCATTAACTATCCCGCTATCCTCGATTTTCCTAGCGCTTATTTGAAAGGTTATGCGGCTGAGACCGTTGTCGCCGAAAAATTTGAGGCAATGATTAAGCTGGGCCACCTCAACAGTAGGATGAAGGATTTTTATGATATATGGCTTATGGCACGGCAGTTTCGATTCAGCGGAGAAGAATTGACGCAGGCCATTCGCCGGACCTTTGAGCACAGGGGGACGGGGCTTCCGGGAAAAATGCCGTTTTTTGATGCGGAAATCTATGATAATTCGTCTGACCGCCAGCAGCTTTGGAAAGCATTCTTGAGGAAGATGGAAATCAAAAATGCTCCAGGTGAGCTCTGCGAAATTGCCAGGGGCATTGAAAGTTTTCTCCTTGAGCCAGTCAAAGCGATTCATTCCAGTCGTGATTTTACTGCGCATTGGCACGCTCCAGGGCCATGGCATTGACCCTGACCCAGAGAAATGTACGAGAACGTTTGTGGCCGGAGATGTCCACGGCGCATACAAAAGGAGAGGAAATTCTATGACTGTAATGGGATTGGTGAGAGAAGGAATGCATGTCGGGGTCCGGGAGCTGCGTGAGAATCTTGCGCAAGTGCTCAAAAGTCCTCGCACTTATTTTGTGACCGACCACGGTAAGCCGGTGCGGGCTGTGTTGTCGTACCCGGTTCTTTTGGAGCTTCTCGAAATGCTGGAAGAATTTAAAGACAAGAATCTGGTTCGTGAGGTTTCTCAGGGGCGTGATGAACATCAAAAGGGCGGTTGGGTCCCTGCAAGCCGCCTTCGCAAGCAGGCGAGCCTCGCCGATCCTCAGGCGGGCCGCCTCAAAAAGTCGCTTAAGAGTTCGTAACCCATGAGTGCTTCACCTTACAGCGTTGGTTTCCCGAGTGAGATCTTAAAATGAAAAAAGCTCTGAAATTCGCCATTGCCCAGATGAACCCGACGGTCGGGGACTATGCCGAAAATACCCGCAAGATCATCGCGTGGATCGGGCAGGCTGAGAAAAAAGGGGCTGACCTCATCGTATTTCCGGAAGCGGCGCTTTGCGGCTATCCGGTTTGGGATCTGGCCAATAAAAAACAGTTTGTGGACGAGGGCCTTAAATGCCTTAGCCGTATCGCGGCAGCTACCCGTGGCAAAAAAGTCGCCGCCGTGATCGGATTTATCGATAAAGAACGGGCGCCATCCGCCATCCTCCATCCGTCATCCTTCAACGCTCTCGCCTGGATCGAAAAGGGCAAGGTCCGCACGGTCTATCACAAGCAGCTTCTTCCGACCTACGATGTTTTTCTCGAGGATATCTTTTTCCGTCCGGGACATGAATCCGGTCTGTTGTCATGGAAGGGACGGAAGGTGGGCCTCACGATCTGTGAGGACATCTGGGACGAACGCTATCCGGTCAAACCGCTTCAAGCTTTAAAAAAACAGAAAGCCGATCTTGTTATCAACCTTTCCGCCTCGCCCTACTATCGCGGCGTTGCCGGGATCCGTGATGCTCAGCTCAAGGGGCAATCCGTGCGGTATGGCCTTCCGATGCTTTATGTCAACCAGGTGGGAGGGCAGGATGACCTTCTTTTTGACGGGCGCAGTGTTTTTTGCGACGCAAAGGGTCGTATTCTTTTTCGCGCGCCAGCCTTTGAGGAAGGACTTTTCTTTTACAACTGGAACTCTTGTACACCTCGTAGGTGTACATCGGGTCAACCGCGCGAAGTGCCGCTTCCTGAATGGACCGGGAAGTCTAAGGAAACGTATAACGCGCTCGTGATGGGGCTCCGGGATTATTTCCGGAAGAACGGGTTCACGAAGGCCGTGATCGGTCTGAGCGGCGGCATCGATTCCGCGCTTGTTGCGACGCTGGCCGTTGACGCGCTAGGGGCTGACGCGGTCAAAGGTGTGACTATGCCGGGCCCGTTCTCGTCGGAGGGGAGTTGGAAAGATTCCGAACAGCTGGCGAAGAACCTCGGGATCGCGTTCGAGGTGAAGCCGATCAAGAAGATGTATGAGACGTTTCTGAAAAGCGAGTGCCACGAGCCACGAGCCACGGGCCACGGGAGAAGTAAGAAACGTGGTGCGTGGAGCGTGGAACGTGTCCCGAATTTGGCGATGGAAAATCTGCAGGCGCGGCTCCGCGGACTCGAGTTGATGTTCCTCTCCAATCACGAAGGGCGGCTCGTCCTGACGACCGGGAACAAATCGGAGCTCGCGATGGGCTACTGCACGCTTTATGGCGACATGGCGGGCGGGCTCGCGGTGATTGGTGACGTTTACAAAACGGATGTCTATCGTTTGGCGCATTACCGCAACACGATCAGGCCTGTGATCCCTGAAGCGACTTTGACGAAGGCTCCGTCCGCGGAATTGCGCCCGGACCAAAAGGATGAGGATTCCTTGCCGCCGTACGAGGTGCTGGATGCGGTGCTTCATCTTTACATCGAAAAGAACCTGAGCCGTGACGCGATCCTTCGCACGCTCAAAAATGGCGCTTCTGCAGCGATCATAGCGGATGTGATCCGCAAGGTCGATCACAACGAATACAAGCGCCGCCAAACGCCGCCTGTCCTGCGCGTGTCTGAAAAGGCCTGGTTCGGCCGCCGGATGCCGATCACGAACCGATTTTCTGAATAACAGCACTGATTCTCATCAATAAAAAGACGAAGGTAATCAGTGCAGTCCAAACTACCATCAGGGAAAGAAATGGAAAGTTTGGACAGAAAATCGGGACTTCAGACCGCAGACCTCAGACGACAGCCTCTAGACAAATGCAAAAGATACCGGTCAAGACAAAGTACGGGATTTTCAGCCTCTTTGTAACTCCGAAGGGCTTGTGTGCTGTGCGCTTTCCAGGTAAGAACCCTGCGCACACACCGGGTGTGTGTTTAGGTACACACCGGGTGTGTGAACGGGTCAAGAGGGCCTTCGCGGTTTATTTCAAGGATCCAAAAACGGTTTTTAAGATGGATCTCGATCTCTCGCGATGCACAGAGTTTGAAAGGAATGTTTATCGTGCTTTGCAGAGGGTTCCCGCGGGAACGGTCATTACTTACGGATCGCTTGCGAAGCGGGCGGGACATCCTGGGGCGGCACGCGCAGTAGGTACCGCAATGCGAAAGAATCCATTGCCGATCGTGATCCCGTGTCATCGGGTCATTCCGTCGAAGGGGGGACTTGGGGCGTATTCGGCAGGGACGAAGTGGAAGCGAACGCTATTGGAACACGAAAGAACCGTTTCCGCTCAACGATCGCTAAGCCTAGAGACTTGAGTCGGTAGCCTGCAGCTAAAAACACCCGCTTTGCTATAAGCTATAGGCCATAGGCTATTGGCTGTGGTATAATCCAAAAAATTTCAGAGAGGGAAATCACTTGCAGCCTAAAAAGATCGCCGAACTACTTAGAACACTTGCGGAAGACAAGAAGGCCGAAGAACCGGTGCTTCTTGATATCTCCAAACATTCCAGCATTGCGCATTATTTCCTGATCTGTCATGGGAATAGCGACCGGCATGTGAAGTCCGTCGCGATGCATCTTATGGACGAGATGAAACAGCGCAAGATGCCTGCCTTCCATGTCGAGGGCTTGGCCGAGGGAAAATGGGTCCTCCTGGATTTCGGTCCCGTGATCGCTCATATTTTCTACCATGAAACCCGCGAATTCTACGGCCTCGAGCGGCTGTGGGGAGAAGCGAAAAAGATCTAACGACAGACGACAGACTACAGACTACGGACTTCAGGAAAAGCTTTGGGTCTGTGGTCTCAGGTCTTCAGTCTTCGGTCTAAATCATGAAATCCAAGATCGAAATCCTCATCAATTCCGTAGTGGACGCGTATTGCAGCCAGCAGGGCGCCGCAAAGCCTGAGGGCTTTGCTTACGACCTCCATCCTCCCAAAGACAGTCAGCACGGGGACCTTTCGTGCAATGTCGCCTTCAAGCTCGCCAAGGTCACTCGGCAGAAACCCTCGGAGATCGCCGCGGGTCTGATGAGCCTGATCGAGCAGAAGTCCGCGAAGGATTCTCTTGTCGAGAAGACGGAACTCGCCGGTGGCGGATTCATCAATTTTTATCTCAGAAAAGAAGATCTGGGTGCCGTGCTCCTTGAGATCCATAAACAAGACAAGGATTACGGTAAGTCGGATTTTGGAAAAGGGAAGAAGGCGATCCTGGAATTCGTGAGCGCGAATCCCACGGGGCCGCTTACGATCGCGCATGGCCGCCAGGCCGCCATCGGGGATTGCCTCGCTCGCATTCTCAAGTTCACGGGCCACACGGTGCACTCGGAATATTATCTGAACGACGCGGGTCGCCAGATGCGGATGCTCGCGCAAAGCGTGTGGGTCCGCTACAACGAGCTCCTCGGCATGGAAATGCCTTTCCCTGAGGATGGTTATCAGGGCGACTATGTTCGCGAGATCGCCCGCGACATCATCGAAAAAGAAAAAAGGGACAGTTTGCTCAAGGATCCCGAGGAAAAAGCGGTCGAGTATTGCGGGCTCTACGCGGTGAAGTATCTCATGGGCTCGATCGAAGAAGACCTCGCCAAGATGCGGGTCCATTTTGATCATTACTTCAGCGAGAAGACTCTTTACGCGAAGCACGCCGTGGAACACGCGCTCGAGGTTCTGAAAAAGAAAGGCTATCTTTTCGAAAACGAAGGGGCGCTCTGGTTCCGTTCGACCGATCTCGGGGACGACAAGGACCGGGTGGTCAAAAAATCCACCGGGGAATACACGTATCTGGCGCCGGACATCGCTTATCATCTTTCAAAATACGAACGCGGCTACAACATGCTTGTCAATTTCTGGGGGCCCGACCATCACGGTTATATACCGCGCCTCAAGGCCGCCTGCCAGGTGCTCGGTTATCCGCCGGAAGCTATTCATATCGGGATCGTTCAGTTGACCACTCTTTTCAGAAAAGGGCAGCCGGTGCGCATGTCCACGCGGGCTGGAGAGTTTGTAACCCTCAAGGAACTCTATGACGAAGTGGGTGTTGATGCGACGCGATTTTTCTTTGTGATGCGCCGGCAGGAAAGTCATCTTGATTTTGATCTTGATCTAGCCAAGGAACAATCGCAGGAGAATCCTGTTTTTTATCTTCAGTATGCTCACGCCCGCATCGCGAGTCTTGCCAAGTACGCCGAGCAGGGTATTACCGCCAAAGTGGATCTCAAGTTGCTCGCCACGACGGAAGAATCGGAGCTGATCGGCTGTCTCTCGCAATTTTCCGATTATCTGATCCAGGCAAGTCGTTCGACGAAGCCGTACCGTCTCGCGGATTATCTGCGGCAGGTCGCCGCATCCTTTCACAAGTTCTACAGCCATCACCGCGTAGTCACGGAGGACAAGGAACTGACCAAGGCACGGCTTCTTTTGGCCGACGCCACCCGCATCGTTCTCCGCAACGGACTCGAGCTCCTCGGTATCTCCCAGCCGGAGAGTATGTAAAGCTGTGTCTGAGTATCTGAGCGTCAAAGAATGATAGTATCAAAGTATCAGAGTATCAAAGTGTCAGCATGTCCGGAGGATGTGCGGTGAGTGAAAAAGGGTATAAAAAACTACGAGTGTGGGAGAAAGCGAACGAGTATGCCTTGGCGGTATACAAGGCCACAAAGATTTTTCCCCGCGAGGAGCTGTATGGGATTACCTCCCAGTTTCGCAGGGCGGCGCTGTCTGTAGCTTTGAACATTGTTGAAGGTCAAGCCAGTGTCAGCAAAAGGGATTTTCTGAATTTCCTCAATATTGCGAACCGGTCTTTGGTGGAGTCCGAGTATTTGTTGGAATTTTCAAGGGATCTCACCTATCTGAATGCGCTTGATTACGAGCTGCTAGAAAAGAAACGGTGCGAATTGGGCCTTCTGTTGACGGCATTTATTCGCGGGGTTCGTTCAAAACTTTGACACGTCGACACGCTGATACTCTGACACGTTCTCCTTTGGTTCTCTTCATCGTCGGTCCTACGGCTTCGGGGAAATCGGCGCTTGCGGTCGCGCTCGCGAAAAAGGTCGGCGGCGAAGTCCTCTCCGCGGATTCCATGCTCGTTTACAAGGGGATGGATATCGGAACCGCGAAACCTACAGCAAAAGAGCGCGCAGGCGTTCCGCATCAGGGTATGGATCTTATTCCGCCCACAAAAAACTTCTCGGTTTTTGCCTATCGCCGTTATGCTCTCAAAGCCATCCGGGATATCGTTAAACGTGGCAAAGTTCCTATCGTGGCAGGGGGGACAGGTTTTTACGTTAGGGCTCTCTTGGAGGGACTTTCTCCTCTACCCGGCACTCAGGTTGTCCTGAGGCGAAAACTCGAGCAGGAGGCCTTGGAGAAGGGTTTGCCGGCCCTCTATGAGCGTCTTCTCAAGCTAGATCCTAAGAGGGCCAAGGCTATTGGGCCGCACAACCAGCGTCGCATTATTCGAGCTCTGGAGATCTATCTTGCTTCGGGGAAAAAGCCTTCCGAGACAGTTCCTAAAGCCCCGGGGCTCAAAGAACTTGGATACCGGCCTGTGGTGATCGGTATTCACCGGGACCGCGAAGCTCTTTATCAAAAGATCAACCGGCGTGTGGACGCGATGTTCCGTAAAGGGCTGGTGCGCGAAGTGAAACGGCTCGCGCGAAAAGGTTTTTCCGCGACGGCGCTTCAGGGAGTGGGATACAAAGAAACGCTGAGTTGGATTCGCGCTGGGAGCGAGGAGCCGCTTGTGAAAGTAAAGGACAGGATCAAACAAACAACGCGCCATTTTGCCAAAAGGCAGTGGACCTGGTTCAAACGGGAGCGAAGCATTCGCTGGGTTTGGTGGCCGGAAGCCGTTCCGGCCGGACCGGTTCGGGATTTTATTTTGAGGTTAATGAAAAATGCTTTTTAGGAATCCTTTGGACGAAATACGTTTGAGCCACGAGCCACGACCCACGAGCCACGTGGCCCGTGGTGCTTGGCTCGAGGAGCGTTTTTATGCGCGATAAAGTTTGTCTTGTGATCATCAAAACGGGTGACCGGAGCCAGCCGGATATCCGGGACATTCTCGAAGAGATGACGGAACTCACGGAATCAGCCCAAGGGGGCGTGGTCGCGAGTCTTACGGCAAGTGTCCCGCATCCGAGTCCAAGCCACTTTATCCGCGGAGGGAAGATCGAGGAGCTTCGGGAGGAGATCGCGAGGACGGGGGCGAATGTATTGATCTTCAGTGTGGATCTGTCACCTGTTCAGGCTCGGAACCTTGAAACCGAGTGCGGCGCGAGGATCGTCGACAGGACCGGTCTCATTCTCGATATTTTTGCCCGGCGCGCGGTCTCAAGCGACGGAAAGCTTCAGGTTGAGCTCGCGCAGATGCAGTATCTTCTGCCGCGGCTTGTGGGACAGGGCGTGATCATGTCGCGACTCGGCGGCGGTATCGGGACCCGCGGACCCGGCGAACAAAAACTCGAAGTGGACCGGCGCAAGATCCGCAAGCGCATCACTTATATTCAGGAACAGCTTGAGAAGCTCCGGACGCACCGGGCCCAGTTGCGTCAGGGGCGTCGCCAAAAAGGGCTCCGGCAGGTGGCGATCGTCGGCTACACGAATGCCGGAAAATCAACGCTCCTCAATGCCTTGACCAAGGCGGATGCCTATGTGGAGAACCGGCTTTTCGCTACGCTGGATCCCAAGACGCGGATCTATGAAGATGGGAGTGGTCCCGCCATTCTTTTTACAGACACCGTGGGTTTTATCCGGGATCTGCCGCACGGGCTCGTGAAAGCTTTCCATGCGACGCTGGAAGAAGTCCTGGAAGCAGACCTGATCCTGATCGTGGTCGACGCCTCGGGCGAGCATGCGCTTCAGCATAAACGGGTGGTGGATGAGGTCTTGAAAGAACTGGGCGCGGAAGCCAGGCCGAAGCTTCTCGCGCTCAATAAGATTGACCTGCTTGCGCCCATCGAGCAGGCCCGTATCCAGGATGTTTTTCCGGAAGCGGTCCTGATCTCCGCGGCGCAGAAACAGGGCGTTCAGGAGCTGATCGCGAGGATCCGGCATGCCGCGGGGCCGAACGAAAGCTTGATTGAATAGCCCCTGTTCGTCATGTTATACTTCGCAACAATTTCCCCCCGCCTCAATCACAATCTTTCTAAATTAAACGAGGAATATTATGGACGCGTGTGTGACAGGTTTACCGAGTGTTGAACTTTATAAGGCCGGTCAGGGCCCGTGGCTGGACACGATCAGCCGCAAACTTTTAAAATCCGGAACGCTGAAGGCCTACATTGAAGAAGATGGTCTTCTCGGCGTGACATCCAATCCCTCCATTTTCCAGCAAGCGATCAGCCAGGGCGAAGGGTATGAGCAGGACATTCAAAAGCTCCTGAAACGCGGGGCGAGCACCGTAGAGATCTATGACGCTTTGACCACCCAGGATATTCGCGAAGCCTGTGACCTTTTCCTTCCGGTGTTCGAGAAGACCCACGGTGAACACGGGTTCGTGAGCCTGGAAGTGCTTCCCAACCTGGCATTCAACGAAGAAGCGACGGTCGCGGAAGCGCGTCGGCTTTACTCCCTCGTGAACCGTCCGAACGTCATGATCAAGGTGCCGGCCACTGAGCAGGGAGTTTGCGCCGTTCGCCGGCTGATCGGGGAAGGGATCAACGTTAACGTGACACTGATCTTCTCCCAGAGAAATTACCGGGATGTGGCTGAGGCGTATCTGAACGGGCTTGAAGCTTTTGCGAAGAGAGGCGGCGACCTTTCTACGGTCCATTCCGTGGCGAGCGTTTTTGTAAGTCGCATCGACACCGACATTGATAAACAGCTCGACGCCAGGATCGCGGTCGAAAAGGACCTCGCGAAAAGAACGCTTTTGGCAGGTCTCAAGGGCAAAGCGGCGGTCGCGAATTCCAAAATGGTCTATCGGACATTTACGGAGCTTTTCGGCTCGTCCCGATTTCAAACGCTCAAGAGCCAAGGGGCGTTCGTCCAGAAGCCTCTTTGGGCCAGCACCAGTTGCAAGAACCCGAGCTATCCGGATCTGATCTATGTGGAGACCCTGGTCGGGAAAGATACCGTGAACACACTCCCGCAAAACACCTGGGAAGCGCTTTTGGCCCACGGCGAGATCCGGCCGGGTTCGGTGGAAGAAAATATGATCGATGCCGAAACGGCGATCGTCGAATTGAAGGGGGTTGGCATCGATATCCATCAAGTCTGCGACCGTTTGCAGAAAGACGGCGTGAAATCTTTCGTCAACTCCTTTGAATCCCTCATGACAACCTTAGAAAAGAAAAGAGACATCAAAATGGCCTCGAACGTTAAGGTGAATATCTCATTACCCGAAAAACTCGAAAAAAATGCAGCGGACACGCTGGCCCAACTCGCGAAGAAGAATGTGCATAGCCGCTGGCTGGCGAAGGATCCGACGCTTTGGTCGAATGATGAAGCCCATAAGAAAGTGATCCTCAACCGTTTGGGCTGGGTGGATAACTGCGAGAAGATCGCCGGGCAGCTTTATGAGATCGACGAGCTTCAGGCGAAGGTTTTCACGAGCAAAGTCCGTGATATTGTTCTTCTTGGGATGGGCGGCTCCAGCCTCGCGGCGGAAGTTCTGTCGCTTATTCTCTCGAAACCCGCGCATAAGGTAAAAGGCGCAGCGAAGGGTATCCGGTTCCATCTGCTTGACACCACGGATCCCGCCAGCATTCTCAAGGTCGAAAAAGTCGTCCGCTATCCTTCGACGATGTTTCTCGTGGGTTCGAAGTCCGGTTCCACGATCGAGACGCGTTCTCAGTATCAGTATTTCTTTGATAGGGTCAAAAAGTTCTACAAAGGTGACGAGAACAAGGCGGCGGAGCGGTTCGTCATTGTCACCGACCACGGTTCACCGTTGGAAGCTTTGGGACGCAGCAAGACCTTTGGCGGACTTTTCCTGAATCCTCAGGACATCGGCGGACGCTATTCAGCATTGTCCTTTTTCGGGCTTGTGCCTGCCGCGCTTTTGGGGATCGACGTGCGCCAGGTACTTGCCGATGCCGGACGTTTTCTTGGCGCGATGCGCTCGACGACCGATATTGCCAAGAACGAAGGGATCTCGCTCGGGATCCTTTTAGGAGCATTGGCGCTCAAGGGAAAAGACAAACTTACTTTCTGGACTTCTCCTGTATTGGCCTCCTTTGCGGATTGGGCCGAGCAATTGATCGCCGAGAGCACGGGGAAAGACGGTAAGGGGATCACGCCGGTGGCCGGCGAGGCGCCACTTGATCTCGAGCGCTATGGCAGTGATCGTGTGTTCGTCATGTTGCGGCTCAAGAGCGAGAATGAGAAGCTGTGGGCCGCCCGCATCAAGGCGCTCAAAGCCAAAGGATTCCCGGTCCTGGATTTTGTGTGGAGCGACGGGACGAACGTGGGCGGGGAGTTCCTGCGTTGGGAAGTCGCGACGAGTTTCGCGAGCGTGGTCCTCAAGGTGAATCCCTTCGATGAGCCGAACGTGACGGAGTCGAAGAACATCACGAACCGGCTTTTGGAAGATGTGCGCAAGAAAAAAGCCCTTCCGAAGCCCGGAAAGGTTCTTGTTTCCAAGAAGGTGATGCTTACGCCGGCGGATAAGAAAATGCTGGAAGCTTTTTTTGCCAAGTTGCCCAAGGACGGATTTGTGTCGCTTTTGGCCTATGTGGATCGCTCGCCGGTCGCGAAGAAAGCTCTTCAAGGATTGCAGAAGTCCATGGCCTCGGGTTTACAAGTCCCGGTGCTTTCCGGTTTTGGTCCCCGGTATCTTCACTCCATCGGTCAGCTCTACAAAGGCGGGCCGAAGCAGGGCATCTTTATTGAGTTCTTTGTGAAGGACGCGAAGGATGTGAAGATCCCTGGAGAGGTTTACGGCTTCAGTCAGCTCAAGCAGGCTCAGGCGATGGGGGATTATGAAGCGATCTCCAGTAAAGGCCTTCCGATCCTTGCCGTAGAACTAGGATCGAATCTCGCGTCAGGCTTTGGCGCTTTTCAAAAGAAGATGGCGGCATTTTTGAAAAGCCGAAGCTGAAGAGATCATTCGATGCCTGGCATTCCAGGGCTCAAAAAAGTAAAAGGGTTTCATAACGTGCTATCTCCACGATCCACGAACAGGGTTTCGGGCAGTTACTCCTGGATGTTCATCGTTCTCCTGGCGGGCGCGAGTTTTTTTTCGGGTTGTGCTTCGTCTCGCCCCAGTGCTCCTCCGGTGGGATTCCATCAGCCTCAGCGGATCTCTGCGATCACCACGGTTCTTCCGGCCCCGTCGGGTGCTCTTCGTGATATCTATCATGAGGTCGGGCCGTACGAGACGCTTTGGCGTATCTCGAGCATTTACAGCGTCGACATGGCGACGATCATGCGGGTGAACCATTTAACGAACAAGACCCAGCTCAAGAAGGGGATGAAACTTTTGATCCCGAACACGCGGGGTCCTCGGGCGAATATCCAGCTTTTTCCGACCACGCGATGGACTCACATTGTCATTCATCATACCGCGACTGATCAAGGAAGCGCCTATAGCATTGATGGCCTTCATCAGAAACGTGGCTGGGAGAATGGGATGGGGTACGATTTTCTGATCGATAACGGCACGCGTGGAAAAACGAACGGTCAGATCGAGGTGGGGCCTCGCTGGATGAAGCAGACGGATGGCGCTCATACTAAGCAGGGGGACTGGAACAAAAAGGCGATCGGGATCGCGATCGTGGGTAATTACAGCGAAACGGGGCTTCCCGATAAGATGTTCGACTCGCTGGTTTTCCTCGTGGTGACCCTCAAAAGTTTCTACCGCATTCCGGACAGCAATATCGTGGGGCACCGGGGTGTTCCGGGAGCTGCCACCGAATGTCCCGGAAAATTCTTCCCCTGGAACGAGTTCAAGCGCCGCATTAGAGCTTTCTAGTACGTCGTTTGCCAAGTTCGTACCGGAATTCCCCCTCGGTCCCCCTTTGCGAAAGGGGGAGCCCATGGCAGAGACAATTCCAGTAAGAATTTATTGAACGGCATTTCGAGAAATTTGACAAATCCAAGAAATCTGTTAGATTCCCGGTGTAAGTCAAAAACGGAGTAAGTATGAACAAGCGTATTCTCAATAAGATCCATAGCCTGAAATATCCCATGGCGGTCGTCATGGCGCAGGTGTGG
>JAZDJU010000046.1:0-2079 GCA_043803685.1 Candidatus Omnitrophota bacterium | reverse complement strand
GCTGGCCGGCGCCGATGTTCGAAAAACTTTTGCCCCGCAACATGCAGATCGTTTATGAGATCAATGACCGTTTCCTGAAGGAACTCGCGGCTGAGTATCCGGGCGATCCCGAACTTTTGGGCCGGATGTCTCTGATCGAAGAAGGAAATCCGAAAAGAATCCGGATGGCTTTCCTTGCGATCGTCGGGTCCCATTCCGTCAACGGGGTCTCCGAATTGCATTCCAAGCTTCTGAAAGAGCAGCTTTTCAGGGATTTTTATGCGGTCTTTCCAGGGAAATTCAACAACAAAACGAACGGGATCTCTCATCGCCGGTGGTTGATGAAGGCCAACCGGCCGCTTGCCGGACTTATCACGGAGGCGATCGGGAAGGATTGGGAAAAGAACCTTGATGATCTGGAAAAGTTGGTCCCTCTCAAGCATGACCGACTTCTCAAGAAAAAATGGCAGCAGGTCAAAAGCGAAAATAAGAAGTTCCTCGCCGGGCTCATCTACAACGAAACGGGGATCCGGGTCAATCCTGACAGCCTCTTTGATGTCCAGGTCAAGCGCATCCACGAGTACAAGCGGCAAACCCTCTTCATCCTTTATGCCATCTCCCAATACCTGAAACTCCGGGAGAATCCTGCGGCCTCTGTGACTCCGCGAACGTTCATTTTTTCGGGCAAGGCCGCGCCGGGTTATTTCCTCGCTAAGCTCATCATCAAATTCATCAATAACGTCGCGAATGTAATCAATCACGACAAGGTGATCAAGGATAAACTGAAAGTAGTGTTCCTTGAAAATTACCGTGTTTCATTGGCCGAGAAGATCTTTCCGGCAAGCGATCTTTCGGAACAGATCTCGACGGCGGGGACGGAAGCTTCCGGGACCGGGTGCATGAAATTCATGATGAACGGGGCTCTGACCGTGGGGACCCATGACGGGGCCAATATCGAGATCGCCGAAGCGGTGGGGGACGAGAATATTTACATGTTCGGCTTGACAGTCCAGGAAGCCTTGAAGATAAAGTCCTACGGTTATGACCCCCAGAAATTCATCCGCAAGTCGCCTTCCTTGGGACAGATCTTTCAGATGATCCAAGGCAATTTCTTCTCGCCGATGGAGCCCGGTATCTTTGATCCGCTTGTTCACAACCTGAGCGTGATCGATCCCTTTATGGTCTGCGCGGATTTCGAGGCTTACGGTGCCGTTCAGGACCGGATCTCGGAGGATTATCAGGATCAGGACGCATGGACGGAAAAAGCCATTTTGAACGTGGCGAGATCGGGGAAATTCTCAAGCGATCGTACGATTGCCGAGTATGCCAAAGACATCTGGAATATACCGGTAGATCTTCCGAAATAGCTCCTAGGATCTCGTTTTTATACGGCTGACTACGTCCCTACAAAAGAAGTCTCGACGGTGCATAGTCGTTGGCACATCGTACATAGCAAGCCAGGTACCGAGTATTGAGTACTCAATACCGTATCAGTCCTTCCAGGGGGAGCGCTTCAGGAAGGAAAGAACGCTCCAGTCCCGTCCCTTTTCCAGAAGCGGCGTTATGCCTACCACGCTAAAAAAAAGTTCCACGCTTGAGACCTTTTGGGCTGCCGGTCTCACCTCATGAAAATGTCGCGAGAGCAGGAAATGCGACAGGAAACGCAGGGCGGCCGAGATCACAAAGAGCATCAAGATCCGTGAACCGTTCAGCGCGGGAAGCCGTTCCGCAAGATAGCCTCCCAGTCCCGCTCCCATGAACGTGGCGACTCCGTTAATGAAACCAAAATAACCGAGGCAGCGCGTCCGCTTGCCCGGGCTTACGGCGTCATAGATGAAGTTCAGGGAACACAAATTGAAGCCTCCCCATACGAATCCCGCAAAGATCTCGATCACAAAAAGATAGACAAGGTTCGTCGAAAAAAGCCAGAGGATCGGGATGAGAGGGATCAGAAGACTCGTGACCTTGAGTACTTTAGCGTTCCCGATCTTATCGGCGTGTTTTCCCCAGATCGGAAATGAGATCAAACTCGCCACGATGGCGCCCATGTGAACGGACATATAGGTCAGATAGCTGAAGTGGAGGTCCCGGAGCATGTAG
>JAZDJU010000045.1:0-13250 GCA_043803685.1 Candidatus Omnitrophota bacterium | reverse complement strand
TAGAAATGAGCCGTAAGAACGATCCCCTTTATAAGCTTACGGGTCTTCAGATCCAGGAGAAGGAATTCGAAAAGAAAATGCTCCGTTCAGAGAGGTGGCCCACGGTGAATCTTGCCGCCAAGTGGGATCTTGACCGGGATGTTTACGTCCATACCGATCGAGTGATGGCGGGTGTTTCCGGGAAATGGAACATCTGGGATTTTGGGAGGCTTGGGGCGCAGATCCATGCGAAGGAGCATGAGATCGAGGAAAAGAAATGGGAAGGAGTTATTGAAGTCCGGGACCATGAAAATGAGATCCGCAAGCATTTTCACGAGATCAGAGCTACGCGTGAAAAAGTCCGTCTCGCGGAAACGCTGGTGCGGGAACGCGAGGAGCTTTTCAAAAACGGGAAGGCAAAAAGCGTGGTGGGGGAACGCGGTGCCTCCGAGCTTATGGATTCTTTCGTGGCGTTGGAGGAGGCTCGCACCCAACATCTCGAAGCGGTCACGGAATGCCGGATCCTTTTCGCGAAGCTTGGACGGAAGATCGCCTTTGGCGGTATAGAAACTGAGTTTCAAGGGACTGTTGGAGAGGAAACCGAATGAACTGTTCCCTCAAACCCTGCATGAAAGGGGTGTTAACTCCCCGGGCAAGAACGATCCTCTTTCTCGGAGGCTGCGTGCTCATCACGGTTGTGGCGGTTCGGCTTGTTTTATCGACCTTGGTGATTACGCGAGAGACGCAGCTTGTGAGTTTACTTTGGGTGGCCGGGTTCGGATTTCTCTTTTTCAATGTCGCGTATCAATTCATCCTGTGTCTTTGCCATCTCCTTATCCGAAAACAGCCGGTCTTGAAGGAAGCATACGTTGAACATTTCCCGAAGGTGGCGCTGGTCTATCCTGTTCGAAATGAAACGCACGGGCTTTTTGAAAGGGTCGGGTATTCCTTTTCGGGAAACAAGCTACCGAATGTTGATCTATGGATTCTTTCCGATTCCGGAGAAGGGTTCGAGCGGTATGAGCGGGAGGTTGTTGAAAAGCTCCAAAAACAGCATCCGGGCCGTATTTTTTATAGACGAAGGAAAGAGCCTACGGAGCGAAAACAGGGCAATATTGCCGAGTTTTTGCATGCGCATCCTGAATACCCCCTTCTATATATATGCGATGCGGACGGTATGGTTCCGAAGGGAACACTTCTAAAGCTTCTGAAGAAGGCTCTTCATCCGGAAAACCGGGATATCGCCATCTTCCAGGCCTTTGTCAAAATCGCGCATGCCGCGACCTGGTACGCGCGTCTTGAGAAGATCGGAGCAGAACTCTCCCAGCGATTTAGTTTCACGGCGTTTCAATCGCTCTTCGGAAGAACGATATCTTTCGGGCATCATCATCTTGCCCGCGCTGCGCTCCTAAAAAGAATCCGGCTTCCCAAGGGGCTCCTTTCGCACGATAACTGGGATACGGTTCTTCTGGATCAGATGGGGTATCGCGTCGCGTTTTGTCCGGATGTGCGTGCCTTTGACGAGGCGCCCACGAATTATCTGGAAGCAAGGGCCCGCTCCCGGCGCTGGTCGCAGGGGACGCTGCAAGGCACTCCTCTTGTGCTAAGGCCAGGGATAAGCCTTGCGTCCCGGTTTCTTGCCTTTTATGGCCTTTACGTTTATTGGGCGGATCTCGTGTTCTTCTTGTGGGTGATTCTAGGAGTCCTGGCACATTCGGAACCGTTCGGGGAACTCATCCATTTTGAGATCGATTCCATCTGGTTCGGGTTTTGCACCAACAGAATTCTCTTGGGGGTGTTTTTCTTCAGCTTTTTCGTGGTCGTATTTCATAAGGTGGCGGTCCTGAAGACCTGGCGCGACTTGAAGTCGTTCTTCTATGAAGCCGTTTTTTCCATGCTGATCACGCTGAATAATTTCGTCTACGCTCCTCTTGACATGATCACGATCCCGGTCCGGAAACTTCAATGGAACCCCATGAAAAAAGATCCGTTCATGAAGATCAGCATCGGAAGCGTTGCGCGGAATCTCTGGTTGGGTACGGCGCTCGGTTTTTACGGATTTTATTTTTGTAGTTTCAAGACCCCGTATTTCGTGTGGCAGACAGTCCCGTTTCTCGCAAGTCTCAGTCTTTCAATCCTTACGGTTTATCTCACCTCAAAAACCATTCCTGAAAGGTGGAGGCAATGGATCTAATCCAAAGAAAGGTAAAGAACATGAACGACGCGAAGACCCCGGGAAAAACACAAGGAATTGCGCCCACCGAAGAACCGATGCTCTTTGAAGAGCAGCCGGAAAAGAAAAATGCGGGATGGTGGCGGCTTGTCTTGGGAGCCGGGTTATGCGCGTGTGTTTTCTTTTTCTGGCCAAAAGGGGAGATCCGTGGGGAGGCGGTCTTGCAGGCCGCGAAATTCGTGAAAGTCGAAGCCGTATGCCCGGGAATTTTAAAAGAACTGTTTTTCGAAAAGGGTGTTTTGGTCAAAATCGGCGCGATTATTGCCCGCTTTGAAAATCCGGAGATTGCAAGGAACCTGGAGGAGAAGAAACAGTTTCTTGAGATCGCGAGTCACGACAAGGTCCGCTTCCAAAGTCGCGTGGAACTCCTGCGAAAAGAAAAAGAGCGAACGAGCATTCTTTATGAGAACGGGGCCGTGGGCCGCGAAGCCTTCGAAAAAGCGGATTTTGAGCTTCTGGATGCCCGGGAAAAGTTTGCGGGGAAGGAGCAGGAGATAAAGTCTCTCGAAGGAGAGGTGCTCTTTCTGAAGGAGCGGATCGAAACGCTGATACTGAAAGCGCCTTTTGACGGGGTTCTTTTGGGTGATCCCAGAGACCGTCTTGGGGGGTTCTTCAGGGAAGGGGATCTTGTGTTCGAGATGGCGGATCCCGGAAGTTATTTTCTCGAGCTGTTGGTGCCGGAAAAAGATGTGAAAGAGATCAGGATCGGTAATAAGGCGCGAGTTTCTTTTTATGCCTATCCCGGGCAACAGATTACAGGGGAAGTGGTGCGTGTTGCGCCGAGGATGACCGAGCAGATAGAAAAAGTTTTTAAAGTGCGCCATGTGATCTCCTGCGAGATCAGACTCTCGAACCTTCCCCCCGATGTCCGGTACGGGATGCTGGCGTCCGTCAGGATCGATACGAACTCTTCCGAAAAGATCATTTAATCAAGAAAGGATGTAACCACATGAAAGCCATTATCTTAGCGGCCGGGTTCGGAACCCGGCTTTATCCTCTGACCGTGGATCTGCCGAAAGCGCTTTTGAAGATCGGAAAGAAAACCATTCTGGATCATCTGATGCTGAAGCTGGAAATGCTTTCGGTGATTGATGAAGTGATCCTGGTCTCAAACGGCCGGTTCTACCGCCAGTTTCTTGATTGGCAAAAGACCGCCGTGTACGTAAAACCCATTCATATTCTTTCAAACAGGGTGTGCGAGCATGAGAAAAGTCGTGGAGCTGTGCGGGATCTTTTTCTCGCGCTGCGGTCGGGGTATTGCGGCAGTGCCGATTTTCTTGTCTTTTGCGGGGACAACTATTTCGACTTTCCGCTCGGGTTCATGCTTCTTCCGGCATTGGGGCACCGCGAATCGGCGTTTGTCGGAGTTTATGACGTTAAGGACAAATCCCTCGCCAGGGAGTATGGCGTGGTAGAGATGGATGAGCATCACAAGATCACAAAATTCGAAGAAAAGCCTGCGAACCCGGGATCTACTCAAGTTAGTACCGGCGCGTATTTTCTTCCAAGAAGTTACCGGCTACGTGTTTATGAATATCTTGAGATCGAGAAGCGCGATCCCGACAAGATCGGAGATTTCATTGCGTGGCTCGTGGGTAAAGAGAGCCTCTATGGGGTCGATTTTGGCGTCGCGTGGTTCGATATCGGAAGCAAGGCGTCGTATGACGCGGCACGGAAATATGTTGAGAGAAAAAAGACGTGTGTTTTTCCTCGAATGGAGATGACGAGATAAATGAAAAACGAAGAAGCGAAGAGCCTGAAGTCTATAAAATCTAATGTGATGAAATTAAAACAGCCCGATCCATTAGAGGCGGTAAAAGGTTATCGGGAAATTCTTCGGGACGTTCAGGAAATTCTTCTAAAGACAAGAAGCAGAGCATACCAGGCGATTGATAAGCTCAAAGTCGAGGCCTATTGGGAGGTCGGCCAGAGAATTACCAGAGGGGAATTGGAGAATAAGAGCCGGGCCGATTACGGTAAGGCTGTAATCATGAGACTTTCTCTGGATACGGGGATTGATAAATCCACCCTTTATGACGCGCACCATTTTTTTAAGGAATATCCGAATTTCCGCACAGTGTGCGGAAAATTGACTTGGTCAATCTGGCGCAGGTTGATTTATATAGCAGACACCGAAGAACGTGAGTTTTATCGGCTTAAATCCAGCGAAGAAAACTGGACTTTTAGGCATTTTATCGATGCTTGTAAAAGCAAGCAGTTCCAAAAAAGATCTCGAAAGAGGAGCCTAGAAGTCGCCAGCCCTCCGGCCCTTGAAAATCCCCAAGAGGTTTTCCGGGAAGTTTATGATTTTGATTTCCTCAAGCTTCCGACGCCTTTTAAAGAATATGACCTTGAAAATGCAATGCTGGAAAAGACGATTCGGGTTTTGACTGAATTGGGCAGTCATTTTTGTCTTGCCGGAAGACAAGTCCGGATTCTTATCGATGGAAATTGGGATCGGATAGACCTGGTTTTTTATCATTCGAAATTGCATGCCTATATCCTTGCCGATTTGAAGCGAGGGGTCTTCAAGGGGGAGTACATTGGACAGATGAATAAATATATCGAGTATTACCGTCACAATGAAGAAACCCAGAATGATAACCCCACTATCGGTTTGATTCTTTGCGAAGACATCGGATATGAAGAAGCCGTTTATGCTTTGGGCGGGCTCGAAAAGAAAATTTTTATCGCGCAATATCGCGTAAAACTTCCAAGCGAAAAGCAGATCGCGGAAAAATTTAGGACTATCAAGGCTTTTTGAAAGCCGTCTCAGTCTTGGAGAAGAGGGGGCATGGCGCATGGTGTTCGATTCTTAAATTTTTCTGAGGCGTCATTGAATTATGTTTTGAAGGACTGGATGGCGTGACCGGTTCGAAATGGATCTCTTGAGGATGCTTTAAAATTGAATTTTAAATTGCTGTTAATAATGTTCTTTCACAATTTGCGGGACATGAAGGAGATATCGCGGAGTATTTTTTCTGAAAGAGATTGAATCAGAGATGGCCAAAATCAAATTCTCTGGGTAAAATACGGCCTGAACATAGCAGGAGAATGTAATAATGGCTGAAACAATTCCCAAAGATGCGCTTGCTCCCAAGGACGCTGCCGAGAAGTTCGGATTGTCATGGAGCGCTCTACGTAAGGCCATCGGAAGAAAACGGATTGCTCCGTTTAAATATGGCTCACGATGGTATGTCACGGCGCGGTCGGTCAAGAAATACCTCAATAGCCGCTATCTAGATAGTTCCTCCGAGAAGTAAACAATAGTGCTTGAGATTCGTGTGCATTTTTGATATATTTAAATGTCACAAAATTGTGACATTTGAATGTGTGGCCGCTTGTTTTCATAATGTTTGTCAGCGGTGGCCGGGATGCGTAGCCCCTTTATTTAGTAGCTTGTCTTGCAAGTTGCGACAGGAATTCGATCAATCAAGGGGGGAGCTCAGTGAACGCAACAGGCTTGAAATTAAGCAGGGAAACAAACAAGCTAATTTTTGACTGGAGTGAATTTATGCTGTGTGTTTTTGAAAAACCAGCGGAGCGGGAAAAAATCGGGCCGGCTTGGCTACTGCTCTTTGATATTTATTTCCATTCCGATGCATCAGGTATTTATTCTGCGGCTTATTTGGATTTAGCTAAACGCTATGGTGTTTCTCCTATCACAGTTAAAAAATGGAAGCGCCATTTGTGTCGTAATGCCGTTATTGATTCATTTAATCATGGGAGGCGGGTTGTGTTCCGCTTATTGCCGCCATATCTGTGTTTCTTGAAAACAGGCTCTCCCAAAAAAGATTCGGACACCACTAAAAATCAAGTGCTTCAAGCTGTCTTGCAGGCTCTTAAGGAGTCTAATCTGACAACAGATTAAAACAGGAGAGGAGGTGCGGTTTGAGATATGCGATAGTGAATCGGTATGCGCATGCCGACCTTATGACTCTGCCGGTTTGTGAAAAGCCTTTCAGTATCGATGAATTCACGTCTTTATTGAAAGACGCTGCCGAACAGGCTCATCCATTTGATAAACGACATGTTGATTATGTCTATGGCGGTCCCCAAGTCCGATTATTTTTACTATTCTTAGAGTTTTCGAAGAAGGAAGGAATTATTCCTGACGAAATACTGCTTGAAGAATTTAGAGAGGCGCCTTCCCATGGTTTTAAGAAGGCGGAGGGTGGTATCTACGACGAATCGACTATTAATACTGTCACCGACGATATTCGCAAATTGCTCAATAACTATTTTTATGATAAGAAACTGATTCGACGCCTTGTTTTGCCAAGAAAAGCGTACTGGAAATATCGTCGGTTCCATGACCTCACAAGAGCAACTCAGAAACTCATTATCTCTTTTGAAGATGATGGAAGATGTCTTGTCTCAAAGAAAAAATTCTTTGATGATCCTGAATCAAAACATGAGGTTTTCAGGATCGAGTTTGAAAGGAAATCAAAGAGACTCAGTGATTATAACCGCAAATGCTATATCGATAAGGTGCTCGTGATTCTTGGCGCGCTTAATAGAATGGGGATAGAAAGTCTTAAAGGGAAGGATCTCGAGGATTTTTTGGTAATATATCGAAAGCAAGGAAAAGAAGATTCCGCCCGAACGTATTTAGCAGCTCTTTTCTCGATCATAGGGAACGGTATCGCGCTTGGGTTATTAAAGGAAAATCCTTTCAACCATTTTGTTTTGGAGAGATCAAAGCCGAAGTCTAGAAAAGATTTCATAATGCCGGACCAGATGAACAAGCTTCTGGATTTGGAATCAATGAATTGGAATGACTCTAATGAAGTCCGGGAAAGGTGTTTGACCGTTTTGATCTATGACACAGGTCTCAGAGCATCGACTTTAGCAAGTTTGGAAACGAATGACATTAAAGAGCTTTCGGATGGCAGATATCAGATAGCGGTTCCAGGAGTTTTTTTGAAAGGGGATAAAGAAGATGTCGTTCTTTACGTTCTTTTTCAACAAACAATTCCATTGTTGAGATGTTGGATTCACTTTGCTCGCGACAAATTCAATCCTAAGGTTCAAAGGTTATTTGTTTCTAATAATGGCGTAGCAATGACCAGAACAGGAATTCGCGGTATCGTGTGCAGGTATTGCAAAAAGCTCGGGATTTCCACGACTAAAGGGAGGATCCCGTCTCCGCATACGTTGCGGCATACTCTGGCAACATTGAATATCGAACCTTTCGGGAAAAGTTTGTCGCCTCGACTGATGCAACAAAGACTGATCCATATGGATTTGGAGACTTTGGAGCGAAATTATGTTCATAATAATCCGCTTGGTGAAATGGAGGAGTATAAAAGACTATTAGGAAAGGGATCCCGCAACGGTTTGTTGGAGCGTATTGGCAAAGAGGATTTCTTTGCCATGTTAGATTCCTTGCAGGCTGCAAAAACAAACAGCGTCATTGATATCAAGCAAGCCTATGAACGAGCTCTGGGATACAATCTTCAATCATCGAAAAAGAATGATGAGAAATGCACCAGTGAAGCTGAAGCCCTCAAGCTTCTATCGCCGTTAGGCGTTGAATATCGATCTCTTAGATCGTGGGCTTTACAAGGTGGCTTTTGCAAGATAGAAAGCGAAGGCCAGAATAAATACCTTTACGATCAATCGAGCATTCTTGATCTCGTTAAGAATTATATGACATGCGATGAGGCATTTAAAAAATTCGGAGGAAGCAGGACTAATTTTTATTACCGTCTCAAAAGGTGTAGAAGAATCGAAATTGGGCGTCAATCCTTCGTATTAAAAGATGATTTCTTGCAATTCATAATTGGCAGGGAATCGCGCCAATTAAGGTCCGTGAGCTTTCATAATAGATCGGGTCGTGCCAAAATAGTACAGTTGGGACTGGCCGCAACGAAAAGTGGGACTGGGCGCAAATTTATCGTATAATTCCACGTCTGATTTTTCGTAACTCGTTGTGTCACAACAAAGTTTAACCGGAAGTCGGGGGAATGCTGCTTTGGGAGCAAGATGTCGCAGGTTCAATTCCTGTCACCCCGATTTTTCTATTATGTAAAGAAACGAGAAAATCGGGACGGCGGCAAATAGCGCCGCGCGCCCCTTCGTGCTGACAGGAATTGAAAGGAGCTCTTGTTTGGGAATGCAACTGACGTTGCATTTCCAAGAGCGGAGGGCCTACCCCGAAGGGGAGCCGGTTCCTGTCACCCCGACCAGTTTACTATGCATGAGAAAGGCTCCCTTTACAGGGAGCCTTCTTCGTTTTTAAATTAGTAAACTGGTCAGCACTCGAAGTCCCGCCATTGGCGGGACGGAGTAGTGCGATTTGCGTGTTTGGTACAACACTTGCGCCCGATGCTCAAGTGCGATGACGGCACTCTCCAAAGTGAGTCGTGTCCGTCATCGATCGGGACGGCGGTGAATTGCACCGTGCGCCGACCGGGGATTCATAAAAAATGGAAATATCGGTTGATTCATTAAAATTTTTTTAGTAGAGTAAATCCTAGTTGGATTTTTGATGGGCCGGTAGCTTCACGTTCTAACCAACAGGAGGAAATTCAATGAAGAAGATCATGAGTCTCGTGGTGGTACTTTCCATGCTTCTCGCGCCTATGGCTTTTGCGGCGAGTCCGTGGACGGAAGAGAAGACCTACGGCGAAAAGGTCGTCGGTAAGTTAGGGTATGGCTTGACCAATACGGTTTTGGGTTGGACCAAGCTTTTCTCGACCCCTAACGAATATTCCAATGAAGGTAAGAATGTGTGGTCTGGCGTCGGTCAGGGCGTGATGGATACCGTTGTAACGACAGTTTTGGGTGCCGTTCACTTGGTGACCTTCGTGATCCCTGCGGATGTTCCGATCCCGAGCGATGTGAATCTCAGCGGTGCTTCTGCGAAGTAAGATTTTTTTTCAAAAAAAGAGGGGGTCTCGTGGCCCCCTCTTTTTTTTGTCTGATCCAGGATCTTTTCTCCAACGTTTACCTTTCGGGGGATTGAACCGTGCCGAGATGTCGATCGATCGTTCTGCTTGCTTCCCAGTCCTCCCGGAGACAGCGATTCCTCCAAGATCTGAAGATTCCCTTCAAGGTTGTTTCCAGCGCTTACCGGGAACGATGGTGCCGGAAGACGGCTCCCGAAATTCTTTGCGTTCGTCATGCCATCGGAAAAGTCCGTAAAGCCATACTTCCGGAGAGTGGCAGGTTTGTTCTTGGAGGAGACACGATCGTTTGGCACCGGGGCCGAGGTCTCGGAAAGCCGAAGAGCCGGGCCGAGGCTTTACGGATGTTGCGAGGGCTTGCGGGGAAAAAACATGCTGTCTACACCGGCCTCGCGCTTTGGGACCGGAGCAAGGGACGAATGCTTACCGGATATTCCAAGACCGATGTGTGGATGAAATCGGTTGCAGAGACATGGCTTCAGAAGTATGTGGATACGATCCATTCCTTTGATAAAGCTGGGGCCTATGCGATCCAGGGGCGTCCCAAGATCGTGAGCCGGATCGTGGGGTCTTACTCCAACGTGGTCGGTTTGCCCAAAGAATTGCTTCGAAAGATGCTCAAAGAAATGGAGCGGGAATCCGATGCTTCATAAAGAGATGAATGACAATGTTATTTACTTTGAGGGTCGATAGGTGAGACACGCTGTTTTCTTTATAATTTTTTTATCGTGGGGCATTCTTCAAGGGACAGGGAACACATGGGCTGCCGATCCCCAGCGCGCGCCGGAAGCCGAGCCGGAGGACTACCAGCTGCTTCGCGAGATCATTGAGACGGAGTTTTCCGGTCAGACGCCGCATGAGTGGGGAGAATCGGTCTCCGGGGTCAAAACCCGTCTAAAAACAGAGGACAAGGTCGTAGCCCTTGGGGTGGATGCCTGTGATCTGATGAAATACGGGCAGGACTCGAAGTTGATCAAGTTCTTTGCGGCGGAAAAGATCCCCGCCACGATTTTTATCTGCGGGGAATGGGTCGACAAGAACGGGGCGGTTCTCAAAAAGCTTGCCGCGAACCCTCTTTTTGAGATCGCCAATCAGGGGATATCGCAGAAGGCGTGTTCGGTAAGCGGTAAGGCTGCTTATGGAAAACCGGGGACAGGTAATGTGAAGGAGCTTTTTAACGAGATCGAAGAAAATGCGAGGAAGATCGAATCGATCACGGGAACGTTGCCTCAGTATTACCATGCCGGATCCGGTCACTACGATGAAGTGGCGGTACGTATTATCAAGGCTCTTGGGTATGAAGCCCTCGGTTCCTCAAGCCGGGGGGCTCAGGAGGGAGGTCTTGAGAAGAAACAGATCCTTGAGGTCCTCGCGAATCCTGCGATGGGCGCTATTATGATCCTTGGCGGCGTTTCGCTTCAAAGCTCCTTTGCGGACAGTACGATCGAAGTCGTGCGCAAGCTCCGCTCCAAGGGTTACAAGTTCGTCAAAGTCTCCGATTATCCGTTGGAATGAAAAAAGCCCTGCCTCAATCGGACCCCTACTCCGTGATCGAGATCGCGTTGTGCGGTCGAAATCTTCGCCCTGCGGAAAAGGAATTGGCCCTGAAACTTCTTCGGAGTTGCCGGATCCTTGAACACGAGCTTGTTTTTTCCGACTACAAGGGTGTGTTTCGTGTCATCTTCTACACCCGTTCCATGCCTAAAATTCACGAGATCCAGAAGAAATATAAGGCAGGGGATCTCCCTTTAATTATAAAGGTCAAAAGCCTTGGGCGGCGTGATTGGTTCGACAAGTGGAAGCGGGATTATCATATTGGGCCTCTTGGCGCGAAGTTCATGATCGTGCCATTCTGGGAGAGACGCAAATTCAAGGCCTCTCGCCGGAGCCCCATTTTTCTGGAACCCGGAAGTGCGTTCGGGTCGGGGTATCACGAAACGACGCGTCTGATGGTGCGTCTCCTGGAATCCCTGGAAGGAAGGATCGGGAGTTTTCTGGATATTGGGTGCGGGACTGGGATTCTGTCGGTTGCAGTTTCAAAATTAGGCGCTCGAAAGATCACCGGATACGACAATGACAAACCTTCGGCCCTTGTAGCCGGGGAAAATTTTCGCAAGAACCAATGTGAGAACGGGACGTTCTTTTGCGCCCAGCTCAAGAGATCGAAAGTTTCCGGGCATTTCGATACCGTGGGCGCCAATCTGATCTCAAAGGTTCTTTTGGAGTACCGCGAAAAGATTGTTGCCCGGGTCCGTCCGGGAGGTCACCTCCTCGTGTCGGGGATCTCTCACAGGAACTTCCCGGCGTTTAAGCGCGAATTCACCAAAGCTCCGCTCAAGTGTTTGAAGATCCTTCGTGGGCGCAGCTGGGCCGCAGTGCTTTATAAAAAAGTGTCTTAGTGTCAAGTATCGGAGTATCAGAGTTTCAAAAAACACACAGATACATTGATACTATGACACGCTGATACTTTGATACTTATTGAGTACGGTCCCTTGCAGTAAATGGAAGTTCAAATGGAAAGGGAAATCAATGAGGAAAGGAAATCTTCCTTTCCCTTCGGGTTTTGTTAAAATACACGCATTCATTTTTTGCGGTTGGGGACAAAACAAATGGAATCAATACAAACAGATATTGCGGTGATCGGCGCGGGGCCCGGAGGCTACACGGCCGCCTTCTACGCCGCAGCGCTTGGGAAGAAAGTCGTTCTGATCGAACAGGAGAAACGCCTCGGCGGCGTCTGCCTGAACCGTGGCTGTATTCCCTCGAAAGCCCTTCTTCACATTGCCAAACTCATCGGTGAGACCGCGGAAAGCGAAAAATGCGGCGTGACATTTGCCAAGCCCGTCATCCATCTTGATCGAATGCGGATCTGGAAGGAGTCTGTTCTTGAAAAGCTCGGGGCCGGCATTGCAAGTCTTGCCGGACGGCGAAGCGTGCAAGTCGTTACAGGCCGCGCAGTCTTTGACGGAGCCAAGGCTTTGCGCGTCGAAACTCCGGAAGGTCCTAAGCAGATCCAGTTTGGTAAGGCCATTATTGCGACCGGCTCACGGGCCGCGTTGCCTTCTCTCTTTGATAGCAAAGACGCTCGGGTGATGACCTCGACCGAGGCTCTCGCGCTCCAGGATATTCCCAAAAAACTTCTCGTGGTGGGCGGGGGATATATTGGCATGGAACTCGGCACTGTTTATGCCGCGTTAGGGAGTGAAGTCACCGTTGCGGAAGCGCTCGGCGGAATTCTGATCGGCGCTGACGCGGATCTTGTCCGGTTTGTTCAGGAGCGTGCCTCGAAGCACTTTAAAGAGATTCGAGTGAATGCTAAAGTGATCGAGCTCAAACCTCTCGCCGAAGGGATCGAAGTCCGGATGACGATCGCGGGCGAAGAGAAGCGGGAAGTCTACGATCGCGTGCTTGTGTCGATCGGAAGAACACCGAACGGTCAGGACCTGGGGCTCGAAAAGACAAAAGTTCAATTGGATGAGAAAGGCTTCATTAAAGTCGATGAAGGACAGCGGACTGCGGAACCGGATATTTACGCCATTGGCGATGTAACGGGCGGTATGATGCTCGCGCACAAAGCATCGAACGATGCGAAGGTCGCCGTGGATGCGATCGTTGGAAATGCTTCTGAGAATAGAAGTTCTGTTATTCCAGCAGTGGTTTTTACGGACCCGGAGCTTGCCTGGTGCGGGTTGACCGAGGCCGAGGCGAAAGCCAGGAATATTCCCGTCCAGATCGTGAAATTCCCGTGGTCGGCTTCCGGCAGGGCGCTGACCCTGGAGCGGACGGACGGCGCGACAAAACTTTTGGTAGACCCTCAGACCGAAAAGATCCTGGGTGTTGGTATTTGCGGTGTTGGGGCCGGGGAACTTATCAGCGAAGGTCTTCTGGCGGTCGAGATGGGACTTAAAGTCCGGGACCTGGCCCGGATCGTTCACCCGCATCCGACGCTTTCCGAAACTCTCATGGAATGTGCCGAGATGTTCTACGGGCACGCCACCCACGCCTATTCCCGGAAGCGTGGTTAGGGTAGTTTTCTTTATGAAGTGGAAATCTCTTTTGCAGATGGTCGCGTGTGTCCTGTGCGCGGCTACGCTCTCAGGCTGTGCCACTCTTTTCGGGTGGGACAT
>JAZDJU010000044.1:0-2073 GCA_043803685.1 Candidatus Omnitrophota bacterium | reverse complement strand
GAACGCTTCCCCGGGAGCGGAAAAACAAGCAGCGGGTCCTGATCGACCTTGAATTTCCGGCCCCCGTCAAGAAGGCGGCCAAACGGGATGATCTGAAAGATGCCTTGAACTATCAGAAGATCGCCGGACGCGCGACCGCATTCGTCTCCCAAAGCCGCTTCTACCTGATCGAAACTCTTGCGGAACACCTTGCCCGGACATTGCTTCGCGAGTTCAAATTGAAGAACGTCATGGTGCGCGTTTCAAAACCGGACGCAATCCGGAATGCGAAAAACGTGGGAGTCGTGATCTTTCGGGAAATGAAGACGGCGTAAGCAAAAGCGGTCTTTCCCGATTTCCATTTCAGATCTTCACCGAGAACGGGAGCAGCGCCGTTTTCGTGTTCTTAGGAAAGAATTTTTCTGAGCTTTTCAGCGGAAAGATCGAGCTCATCCATAAGCTGATGGAGGTGGGCTTCCTGCTCCCGGATGACGTTTGGAATGGCCTGCGGGCTTCCCTTCCAGGCGCGAAAAATGGCAAAAAGATCGTCCTGCGCCACGCGTCTATCTAGGAAGACCTCGATCTTTTTGGCGAGCCGGATGATGGAAAGAGGTTTCTGCAGCACCTCGGGATCGAGCCCGGTAATGAATTCTCGCAGGCCTTTGCACAGCTCCTCGCTCAAATAGTGCGCGATCGGTTCCTTGTGAATGTGGACATCCAGCGCCTTCGCGGAATCCATGATCCGGTAAATGGAAAGCGTCCGCTTGGCCGGAAAACCTCGTTCGCCCCAATCCCGGACCGCTTCCATCATGCGCTTACTCAAAGTGTGTTCGGCCGCGTAGCGGAATTCGACCGGGATCGGCACGTTGATCGAACGATAGATCTCGTTCATGCGCAGATTCTCTTCGTAAATGTGCTCGTAAAAATTACTGACTTTCGCGATCGTCTCATGCGTCAAAATGCTGATGATCTTCGCGCGGTCTCCGAGTCGAAGGTCTTTGAGCGCATAATAGGTCTCGCCGAAATGAGCGTCGATCTTTTTGGAGAGGTCAAGGATCGGAAGCTGGTAAAGCGCCTCAAAAAGCTCTTTTTCTAGCTCATCGAACTTTTCTTCATTCACGTAGGATTTCACGGAGCAGCGAAAATCATAAAAACCGATCTGGATC
Organism: Candidatus Omnitrophota bacterium; assembly: GCA_043803685.1. Classification (GTDB taxonomy): domain Bacteria; phylum Omnitrophota; class Omnitrophia; order Omnitrophales; family Aquincolibacteriaceae; genus Aquincolibacterium. Next base: position 928 of record JAZDJU010000044.1, on the reverse strand, counting down.
ACCACGAAAACAAGATCCTGCTCTTCCAGCGTGGTCTGCGAAATGACACGCACGCGGCCGAAATTCATGGTCACCGTACCGAAAAACTCCTTACGCTGATGCAGGATATGCAGGTCAAAATTGAAGATCTTAACGACATCCGTTTTGGGGTCCGGCGCATAGAAATTATCAAAAATGGAGCCGATGGCGTAATAGCTCACCACATGGTGGAGCGTGGCTAGCGCGGGTTTTACGTATCTTTCATAAACGCCTTGTCCGTCCTTGATCGACTCGATATTGCTTTTTGCGAGAGCGAGATGCTCGAGAAAATCCCGTTCGAAATTGAGACCGCTCACCTCCCGGGCGAGATGGATAGCCCGGGACGCATATTGCAAGATCTGGACGGTTTCGATCCCGGAGATCTCTGAGAAGAACCAGCCGCAGCTTGTATACATCAGCATGAGATTGCGCTGCATTTCCAGAAGCTTGAGACTCATCGTGATCTCCTCCTTGGAAAGCTCGCGCAAGGCCTGACGGTCAAAGAACTCGTGAAGAATTTCGGGGGTTCGCTTCAGAACCACGTGAATATAATCGTCGCGGGCGGCCCAGACGTCCTTCAGGCATTTACCGCCTTCCTTTTCGTAAACCTGCGACAACTCATCCCGCAGCCAATCGAGCGCCCAGCGGAGGGGCTTCCGCCAATACTGGGTCCAATTGGCAGGCCCGTCGCCACGGCAGCCACAGTGGTCTTTCCATCGCGTGACGCCGTGCGCACAACTCCAGGAGGTCCCTTCATTATTCTCTCCCTCGATCAATCGCACCTCTTGACGCGGCGGATTCTCTTCGAGATATTCCGCATAATTGACCGTCCGGTATCCGTGCCGCGGAATTTCCATATAGGTGAGATACGGAAGCGCGCGATCTCCGTAAGCCTTGTGATGGCCATAGG
>JAZDJU010000043.1:0-47618 GCA_043803685.1 Candidatus Omnitrophota bacterium | reverse complement strand
GATGCCTGGGCGCTGACGATGAGTTCGGAGAGGGAAGCGACGTTCTTCTTTTTCATGATCCCCTTGATCATCCGGAGTCCCATGCCGCCCATGTTCATTTTTGAGAGGGAAAGTTTCTCAGCGCCCCGCGGCATCATGAACCCGAACATGGATTCGATGATGTTCTTCTGGACCGGTATAGCGTTTTTCTTTCTTAATGCGTTGAGGCCCCAAAAGGTGAAGAAGAGCGTGACCTCGCTCCCCATCGCGAGCGCCCCATTCGCGATCACGAACGCGGCCATGACCTTGTCAAAATCCGAGCTGAAAACGACGATCGTTTTCTTTTTGGAAAGGTTCGTGGGCGTGTTTTGAGCGGCTGCCGCGACCCGTTTCACGATCGTGGCCTGATAGGTTCCGGCAAGGGGTTCCAGGGACTGCAATTCGTTCCCCGTGCTTTTGCACCAGGCCTGGATGTCGCTTACAAATCCGGGGTCGGTCGCGGAAATGCGAAGAGCCTCTCCCGATTGGAGCTGTTCGAGTTCTTTTTTGACCCGCATGATCGGACCGGGGCATTGCAGACCGCACGCGTCCACTTCCTTGACGAGGTGCGAGCTAGGGGCTTTTTCTTCCGCTATGGGCGCATGGGCGCCGGCATCGTCCGTCATCTCCTTGCGGACCGGAGAAGGAGCGACGATCCCTGTGCTGGCCTGATAGGTCTCGTAGCCTCCGGTCATGTTCCTGCACTTGAAGCCATTTTGAGAAAGGATGCGGCAAGCCAGATAGCCGCGCCGGCCTACCTTGCAATAGGCGAGGTATTCTTTATCTTTGGAGAGTTCGGCCAGACGGTCCCTTAACGCATCGATGGGGATCGTGAGGGCTCCCGGGATCATGCCCGCGACGGTTTCTTCCGGCGCCCGGACGTCCAGTATTTCTTGGTCTTGTTTGGGATGAAGCATGTCAGCGGTGTGGCAGATCATGACATCTTTTCGAAGGACGTTTGCGGCCACGAAGCCCGCGTAATTGATGGGGTCTTTCGCCGAGCCGTAGGGCGGCGCGTAAGAAAGTTCCATGTCCTCCAGGTCATAGACCGTGAGTTTTGCGCGAAGGGCGGTCGCGAGAACGTCGATCCGCTTGTCCACGCCGTCGTGTCCGACCGCCTGGGCGCCGAGGATCGTCCCTTTCGCGGGATCAAAGATCAGTTTCAGGCTGATGGGGGAGGCCCCGGGATAATAACTGGCGTGCGAAGCGGCATGGATGTAGATCTTTTCATAAGGGACCTTCAGCCGCTTCAAATTTTTTTCGTTGCTTCCCGTCATGCCGACCGCGAGGCCGAAGACCTTGCAGATCGCGGTGCCCTGGGTGTTCTTATAGATCGACCCTCGGTTGAAAATATTATCCGCGGCGATGCGTCCCTGGCGGTTCGCGGGCCCGGCGAGGGGAATGAGGGAAGCGGTGCCTGTCACGAGGTCCTTGACCTCGACCGCGTCGCCCACGGCAAAAATGGCCGGATCACTACTTTGCATTTGTTCATTGGTGAGGATCCCGCCGCGGGGGCCGATCTCAAGTCCCGCTTCCCGGGCGAGCTGGATCTCGGGTTTCACGCCGATTGCCAGGATCACGAGGCCGCAAGCGACGGATTCTCCCGTGCTGAGGTCCGCGTAAAAAACTTCCTTATCTTCATGAAACCCCTTGATCGAGGTGCCGAGGCGAAGGTCGACCCCGTGAAGTGTGAGCTCCTGGTGGAGGGGGGATGCCATCTCGGGATCGATCGGGCCCATGACCTGGTCGGACAGTTCCACGAGCGTGACGGCGATCTTGCGTTCCCGGAGGGCTTCGGCCATTTCGAGGCCGATGTAGCCTCCTCCGACGATCACGGCGCGTTCGGGATGTTGTTCGTCGACGACCTTCTTGATCGCGTCCATGTCGTGTATGTTCCGGAGCGTGAGCACCTTTTTCGATTCGACGCCGGGCAGGGAAGGCCGAACAGGCTCCGCGCCGGGACTTAGAATGAGAAAATCGTAGTGCTCCTTGTGCTTCGTTCCGTTGGGCACCTTTTGCGTGACGATCAGTTTTTTGGAACGGTCGATCTTGACGACCTCGGTTTGGGTGCGGACGTCGATCTGGAAATTTTTACGCAGGGACTCCGGGTTTTCGACGATCAGCCGGTTCCGGTCGGGGATCGCTCCTCCGATGTGATAAGGAAGGCCGCAGTTGGCAAAAGAAACATATTCGCCCCGTTCGAAGAGAACGATCTCCGCATCTTCCGATAAACGTCTTGCCCGGGTTGCCGCGGACGCCCCGCCCGCGACTCCTCCAACGATAAGAATACGCATGGTCAAACCTCCTTTGGACAGTCGAAGCTTTTTTCTCTCGTAAGGTAGCTTGGAGAGAGCCCCAATTTCATCTGTGTTGAAATTGATAAGTATTGGGACAGCTTTTTTTAATACAGTTCAGGACATCCAGGACGTGAGTGTTGGTTAAAGAGTAATGACGGAAATTGGCGTCGGCTTCGCTACTGAGCAATCCCGCGTTCTTCAAAAGGGCTAGGTGCTTCGAGACCACCGCTTGCGGGAGGCCGAGGGCCACGACGAGCTCCCCCACGGAGCATTTCCGGACCTTGAGCTTTTCGATGATCCTCAGGCGGTCCGGATGGGCGATGACGCGCAAGGTGTTCGCGGCGCGGTGAAGGGTCTTCGGGTCGATCCAGGGTTTTTTCATGTATCAATATACCTCAAATGGAATATACCATGCAAGGGATATTATGGAGCGGCATGGAGCGCGGAGCGTGGAATCCCCCTCGGAGACCGCGGGGAGGGGGGCGCCCGCAGGCCAAAAAAAATAAAAATCTTTTTGGTCGTTTTCGCATCTGTGTTGTATGATGCTACCTTCATAAAAGCCGTGGTAGCGGGTTCGGAAGTCCGGACGCGGAAACTCGGTTTAAACAAAAAGGAGAAACACCCATGGCGAAGGCCAAAGCTAATTCAGCGTTCATGAAACCGATGAAGATCAGCGAAGCGCTCGCGGCAGTGGTCGGCAAAGGGCCGATGCCCCGCAGTGAAGTCGTCAAGAAACTCTGGGTTTACATCAAGAAGAACAAGCTCCAGGACCAGAAGAACAAGCGCAACATCAACGCGGATGCCGAGCTGAAGGTCGTATTTGGCGGCAAGAAGGTCGTCAACATGTTCGAGATGACCAAGCTCGTCAGCAAGCACCTTTCTTAAGGTCGCTTCGCTTTATAGCGCTATTCGCCGGAAAAAACGGCGGGTAGGGATCACGGGTCACAAAAGGGGTTACGGCAGATCGCCGTAACCCCTTTTGTTGTTTGCGCACGGTGAATGGCATGCGTGGAAGAACGGCGGGAGGCTTGGGCAAACGCATTCTTTGGGTCGGGAAGTTTTAAAACGTGCATTCAGGAGGCGAAAAGGCTAGAATTCTATAGTCAATGATCGGTGACAGCTCACGAAGGATGTCCTCTGAGGAGGGGTGAGATGGTGAAGTGTCGGTTCCGGAGTAAATGTTTTCATGTTGGTTATGTTCAAGCCCGGGGTGCTGCAGCAATGCAGATCCCGGGTTTTTTTATTTTTTGGGGGGGAATATGACGTTGGATCAGCCGGAAAAAAAGATCCATGGGCATGAGTCGGCGATTTCCGGGAGAATGACACTCATGATGATATTGTGGTTTTCCTTCATCACGGCGGCCATCGTTCTTGGGGGATTCGTTTACTATGGGTCGGAAGCACGCCGGATCCAAAAAGAAAAATCTACTGAACTTGCTACTATCGGGAAAATGAAGGTTGACCAGATCCTGCGGTGGCGCAAGGAGCGGAGTGACGACTCCAAGAGGATCGTAGCTTCCCCGCTCATCCAACACGTCCTCGGCCAATGGATGGGCGATCCCAATAACAATGGTTATAAAAATGAGCTGATGACTCGCTTGAAGCTCGAACTTGATAGCGGAGTTTATTGTCGCGCTTTTTTTATGAACGAGAAAGGTGAGGTCTTAGTCTCCGCATCGTCTGAACCGATCGAATTATCGAGAAGCGAGATCGGGGGTGTGATCGAGAAAGCTTTCAGGGGAAGCCATCCGGTCTTCAGTGACTTCCATCGGACTTCGGACGGGACGATCCACATGGATATTGTTACGGCGGTACGGGATGGCAAAGGCCATGCTTTGGCAGTGCTGGTGCTCACCACCGATGCTCGCGAATTCCTTTTCCCGCTGATCCAGACTTGGCCGACCCCCAGCCTTAGCGCGGAAACGCTGCTTGTCCGTCGCGAGGGGGATCAGGTTTTATTTTTGAATGATCTGAGGCACCAGAAAGGAACGGCACTGAACCTGCGTCTCCCCATTTCCCGGAAAGATCTGCCGGCCAGTGCGGCGGTGCTTGGGAAAACAGGATCGTTCTTGGGAAAGGATTATCGCAGGGTGGAGGTGTTGTCCGATATACGCCCGGTTCCGGGGACGTCCTGGTCTCTGGTCAGTAAGGTGGATGCGGACGAGATCCTGGAGGAAGTCCGCTATCGGGCCGGCGTTGTTGCTTTGATCACAACCATGCTGATCTTGTTCGCTGTGGGGGTGGCAGTTATATTCCAAAAAAACAAGCATCTGGAAGAAAGAAAAAAATCGATCGCTTTGCTTCAGGCGAGCGAGGAGCGTTTCCGGTTGCTCTATGAACGCGCGCCGCTTCCGTACCAATCCCTGGATAAGGAAGGGCATTTTATCGAGGTCAATGCGACGTGGCTTGAAACGATGGGGTATTCCCGCGAGGAAGTGATCGGGCGCTGGTTTGGGGATTTTTTGACGCCTGAATATGCTGAACTGTTCAGTGAGCGCTTTCTTTGTTTTCATGCCGCTAAGGAGGTTCACGAAGTTGAGTTCGATATGGTGCGTAAGGATGGCGGTATCTTGCGGGCTTCTTTTGATGGGAAAGTCGGGTTTGACCGGGATGGTTTTTTTCAAAGGACGCATTGTATCTTCATCGACATCACCGAGCGTAAGAAACGCGAGGACGAACGGTATCGCCTTTGGAAGATCATGGATTGGAGCCTTAACGAGATCTACATGTTCGATCTGAACACGCTCAAATTCAATTTTGTGAATTCGGGGGCGCTCAAAAATCTCGGATATTCCATGGAGGAGATGCTCTCCCTGACCCCCCTCGATCTAAAACCAGAATTCACCGAGACAGCCTTTCGCCGGAAGATCCGGGAGCTGATCGACCATGAAAAGGATGTGCTGATCTTTGAAACGGCGCATAAGCGCAAGGACGGGACCCTTTATCCGGTCGAGGTCCATCTTCAACTTGTGGAGACGCATGAGGAGAAGAACTTTGTGGCGATCATCTTCGACATGACCGAGATTGCGAAGACAAATGAGGCGCGGCGGCGCGCCGAAGCACGCTATGGCGAGTTGGTGGAGGGGACGGACGACATGGTTACCCTTACGGACACGCAAGGCCGTTTTATTTTTGTGAACCACAGCGCGGAGAAATTTTTTGGCATAAAATCCGAGGATTGCCTGGGCCGTCTGGCGTTCGACTTTATTCATCCGGATGACCGTGAAAGAACAAAGACGGCTTTTGAAGGTTGGGTGCGGCATAAGGAAAAGCGAGTCACTTTCGAGAACCGCCAGGTCCACAAGAACGGCCAAGTCTTCGACATTCTGTGGAATATCAATCTGTCTTTCAGTGATTCCGGCGAGGTCGTTCAGGTGATCAGTTTTGGCCGCGATGTCACCGAGTTCAAGAAGGCGGAGGAGGAGATCAAGAAGCTGAATGCCGAGCTCGAAGAGCGCGTCAAGCGGCGCACGGAGGAACTCGCTCAAGCTCTGAAGGATCAGGAAGCCTTTAGCTATTCGGTCTCTCATGATCTGAAGGCCCCGCTCAGGGCCATGGGAGGGTTCGCGAACATTCTCGCGGAAGACTATGCCCCCAAACTTGACGAGAATGGCCGGAGGGTGATCGGTGTTATTACTGAGAACGTTGAAAAAATGGGGCGGCTCATTGAAGATCTTCTCAGGTTAGCTCATTTTGGGAAAAGAGTTGTGGACGTTGTTGATGTCGATATGGAGAAGTTTGCGCAGTCCGTATTTCGTGAGGTCAAAGAGGAGCTTTATCGCGACAGGGATATCGAAGTATCTATCAAACCGATGCCGCCCGCCCGGGCCGACCTTGTGCTTGCGAAGCAGATATTCCAGAACCTCATTTCGAACGCGATGAAATTCACCTCGCGTAAAGACAAATCGGTGATCGAGATCGGGAGTTACGAGAAGGACGGCGAGTGTGTTTATTACGTCAGGGATAACGGCGCGGGATTTGACATGAAGTACGGGAATAAGCTTTTTGGTGTTTTTCAGAGGCTGCATTCAAGGGACATATTCGAAGGCTCAGGCATAGGGCTCGCGATCGTCAAGAGCGCCGTCCAGCGCCACGGAGGCAGGGTGTGGGCGGAAGGTGAGGTCGGTCAGGGGGCAACGTTCTATTTCACATTACTGAAGGGGGGATAGTATGGAAAACGGTGAACAGATCGAGATCCTGCTGGTAGAGGATAATCCGAACGATGTCGAGCTTACGCTCCGGGCGTTCAAAAGGAAAAATCTCAACAATAAGGTCCATGTGGTCACGGACGGAGAGAAGGCGCTCGACTTTATATTTTGCAGAGGGATCTATTCCGGCAGGAGTTTTACGGTCCCGCCCAAGGTCGTGATCCTCGATCTGAAGCTTCCCCTGGTGGACGGAAAAGAGGTGCTGAAGGCCGTCCGGGCGGATCCGAGGACCAAGGACTTGCCCGTCGTGGTCCTGACGTCTTCCCATGAAGAAAGCGACGTGATCGCCAGTTATGACCTCGGAGTGAACAGCTATATCGTAAAACCGGTCGATTTCGAAAAATTCAGCCAGATGGTCTCGGAACTTGGCTGGTACTGGGTCGCCATCAATAAAGCGCCGGTTCATTAGAAAGGAGGCCGGTTACATGGAAGGAAAAAATCGCATTCTGGTCGCTGAAGATTCAAGAGCGGATGCCGAGCTTTTTCAAAGGGCGATCCGTCCGTTCCTGAAAGGAAATGCGGTGTTGGTGGATTATGTTCTGGACGGAGACGAAGCCATGCGATCGCTCAAAGAGAAAAATTACGATCTTCTTTTTCTGGACATGAGTATGCCGGGGCCGACAGGGATCGAGATCCTCCGTTTTATCAAAGAAAATCACCGAAAGGAGAAAGTGTTCATCCTGACCGGCTATTCGGATCTGGACGCTCATTTTTGCAAGCAACTCGGGGTGGATGAATATTTTGAGAAGCCCCTTTCCTCGCGAACGCTTCGAACGATCCTGGAAAAATATCTTCCTCAGATAGAACGTCACGATCCTAAAGGGTCCGTGGGCGAACTTTAAAAAATCAAGAAATGCCGAGGACGGATCCTGTGGATCAAAAGATACGTATTCTGATCGCGGAAGATTCGGAGATCGATGCGGAGCTTGTCACAAGAGAGCTCGGCAAAGGAGACTTCGCCCCCGCAGCGAAATGGGTGAAGTCCCGGGAGGAATTTATCCAGGCTCTTGGCGAATATGCCCCCGACCTCATCCTCTGTGACTATAAGATGCCGGGGTTTGGTGCTCCCGTGGCTCTGAAGACCGTGAGAGATCTCTCTCCGGAAACCCCATTGATCGTTGTCTCGGGGATCATGGGTGAGGACGTCGCCGTCGAGATGATGAAAAGTGGCGCCGTGGACTACGTCATGAAAGACAGGCTCTCGAGGCTTGTCCCGGCCATCAAGCGCGCGCTGAAAGAAGCGCAGGAACACCGCAAGCTCAAGCGGGCGGAGGAGGAATTAGCGCGCTTAAAAGAGATCCAATTCAGGACGCTTATCGAAAGCCTTCCCGGAAAAGTATTCCTTAAAGACAGGAATTCGGTTTATATCTGCTGCAACGCAAGCTACGCCCAGGATCTTGGGATCAGGCCGGAAGAGATCGAGGGAAAGGTGGATTACGTTTTTTTCCCCACACATCTGGCTGAAAAATTCAGGGCGGAGGATAAGCATGTCATGGAATCGGGCGAGGTCAAGAATGAGGAAGAAGAGTACTCGACCGTCGGCGATTATCTTGGGAACGCTCAAACGAGTTTTATAAATACGGTCAGAGTCCCTATCCGGGACGATGCCGGAAACGTGACCGGGGTCCTCGGATTTTTCTGGGACATCACTGGGCGTAAAGAGGCAGAGAAGATCCTGAGGGCCAGTGAAGCCAAATACCGGGCGCTCGTCGAGACGACCAAGACGGGGTACCTGATCCTGAACGCGGAGGGAAAGGTTTTGGATGCCAATCCGGAGTACGTGCGTCTTACCGGCTGCCGGGATCTTGGCGATATTCTCGGGAGATCCGTTGTCGAATGGACTTCGGAGCTTGATAAGGAGAAGAATGCGGCGGCCATCGTCCAATGTCTTCGCGACGGGTTTATAAGGGATCTCACGATCGACTATGTGGACGGGGAAGGCAGGATTATCCCCGTGGAGATCAATGCGACCGTCGTTGGGACAGGCGAGTCTCTGCAGGTGATATCCCTGTGCCGCGACATCTCGGAGCGCAAGAGGGCGGCGAAGGCGTTGCTGGAGAGCGAGCAGCGTTGTATGGATGTTCTCTATGCCGCCCGCGATGCCATTTTGCTGATCGATGGCGAGACTTTTGTGGACTGCAACGAGGCCACTGCCCGCATGCTCGGGTATGCTACCCGTAAGGAATTTCTGATGAAGCATCCCTCCGAGCTCTCGCCTTTGATCCAGCCTGACGGAAGGAAGTCCCTCGAGAAGGCCAACGAAATGATGAAGCTTGCTTTGGAGCGTGGGTTCCACCGGTTCGAGTGGATCCACCGGAAAGCGAACGGAGAGGATTTTCCCGTCGAGGTTTCTCTGACGCCTATATCGATCAAGGGCAAGACCATTCTCCATTGTTTGTGGCGGGATATTACCGAGCGCAAGCGGACGGAGGATTCCTTAAAGGAATCAAGGGCGCTTATCGAAAGCACATTAAATTCCATTACGGATATCTTCTACGCATTTGATCTGCGCGGTAAATTCTTGATCTGGAATGAAACTTTCGGAAGAATTTGCGGCTATAGCGATCAAGAGTTGTCTTCGAAGAAGCTGAAGGATTTCTTTTTAGGCGAGGATATTCAACGTGTTGTCGAGGCTGTGGAGAGAATATTTAAAGAAGGCTCTGCGAAGGTCGAGGCTAATTTTGTTATAAAAAATGGAAAGCAAATTCCCTTCGAGTTTACCGGTTCTATCCTGAAGGACGGCAAGGGCCATATCATTGGTTTTTCTGGAACGGGCAGAGACCTCTCCGAGCGGAAGGTGGCCGAGGCGGAGAGCCGGCGGGTCGATCTTCTCAAGACGCATGCGGAGATCAAATCCAAGTTTGCTTCGATGGTTTCCCATGAACTCCGGAGCCCACTGTCCATTATCCATGCGAGTATCTCCCTCATTCATGATGGTTTGTCAGGGCCGGTCAATCAGGAGCAGAAAAAGGTTCTGGAGACGGGGCTCAAGGGCGTCGAGCGATTGGGGCGCTTGATCAATAATGTCCTGGACTTCCAGAAGATCGAGTCCGGGAAAAGGGAGTACGACATGTGTGATCATGATATCAAGGCAACGGTCGAAGAGGCCTGTCAAAGCTTGCGGTTCCTATCGGAACCCAAGGGCCTGGATCTCCGGGTGAAGCTCGGGGAACTTCTGCCGGTGATTAAATTTGACAAGGATGGCATCATCCAGGTGCTTACGAACTTGGTGAGCAATTCTATAAAATTCATCTCCCAAGGAAGCGTCACGATCAGTGTTCAACAGGAAAATAACGAGATCCACGTAGAGATCCGGGATACCGGGCCGGGGATCAGGGCCGAGGATATCCCGAGGCTTTTTCAGCCTTTTGAGCAGCTCGACCATGGAAGAAGCAGAGCCAAGGGCGGAACGGGGCTAGGGTTAGCGATTTCCAAAGAGATCGTGCTTGCCCATGGAGGAAGGATCTGGGCCGAGTCAGAGATCGGGAAGGGGAGCGTTTTTCACTTTACCCTGCCTGTCCAGGAACACAGGCGGCCGGCATGAAAAAGAAGATCCTGGTGGCTGATGACGAACCCGAGCTGCTCGAACTGACAGTGATGCTTCTTAAAAAGACGGGTTATGAGGTCTCCGGGGCTGCGGACGGCCGGGAGGCTCTGGATCGGGCCCGTCAAAAAACACCGGATCTGATCATTCTGGATATCTATCTTCCGGAGATCGACGGCGATGAGGTCACCAAGCTACTCAAAAAAGATGAAAAAATAAAGCACATTCCGGTCATTCTGATCTCGGCGACCACCCAGACCCTTGAAGCGAGGGTCAGGGAGTGCGGCGCCGTCGGTGGTTTTTCAAAGCCGTTCGACCCCGAGGAGCTGGTCGCCATGGTCAAGAAGCATATTGGCTAAAAAAAGAATTGATAGCCAAGATCAAAAAGCGAAATGTAAACGTTATTGTTTGTCGATCATAAAGTTCGTGCAACGCGTCTTCTTCCCAAGCTATAATCCTCGCATGAGAAGTTTCTCTCTTGCTTTCGCGATATTCTTCATACTGCCGCATGTTGCTTTTTCTGAAGAACCTCTTTCCGTTTCCCGTGTTGTCGAAGGGGACATCCTCGAGCTTTCCAATGGTGAAAAGGTTTCGCTTATCGGCGTGGATACCCCGGAATCCTCTAATAACTTCAAACTATGGCGCGATGCCAGGAACACAGGCCAGGATACCAAGGAGATCCTTGCCAAAGGCCAAGAGGCGGCAGAGTTCACCTGGAAACTGGTCGAGGGCAGGCCGATCAGGTTTGAATATGATGTGGAGCGGAAGGATAAGTATGGGAGGACGCTCGCTTACGCATTTATTCAGATGGGAGGGCCGCAGGGGAATTATGAGGCGCCGGCGGAGTATGAGATCACAAAGATGGAAGGCGTTATTTATATTTTCTTGAACGCGACGCTCGCCAAAGCGGGTTACGCCCAAGTCGTGACTCTTTCGTCTAATGTGAAGTATCTGGAGCTATTCGTGAAATTGGAGAAAGAAGCCTTAGAGCAGAAAAGAGGCTTGTGGCGTGAAGCGAAAGAAGAAGATCGAAAAAAACTGGGTTATAAGCTTGGGCTTGAAGATGTCACAGGGCGAGGGGATGTGCGCGCTTCGAACGCGAAAATAGGCGTGGATTACAAGGTGTCTGAAAATTCCACGGTGGGTGTGGAGGCAAGTCAGGGGATCCACGACTCGCAAGACGCCGCGGCCTGGGGAAAGTCGGTCGATGATGCGACCGCCGCTCAGGCCAAATACAAAATATCGTTTTGATCCATCGTACCCACCACCGGTGTATTTAGCAGGAGGGATTCTTGCGAATTGCCGATAATCGTAGGAGTGTCTAGCAGGGAGCTTTCTTTAGAACCAACAAAAGTAGACGTAGTGAGAACCCAGGGAGGAAACACAAATGGTTAAGTTTTTGAGTCTGATGTTGGCGGTAGCCATGGTTTTTGGCTTTGCGGGCGGTGTGGCGATGGCGGCGGATGAAAACATCAAAGAATCCGTTGAACAATCGGGCAAGGATGTCGGAACCACTTTAAAGGATGCGGGTGAAGGGGTCGGGAAAGGAACGATCGCTACAGGTAAAGCGATCGGCAAGACGGTTGTCGGTACTGGAACGGCCGTAGTTGGTATTGGCAAAGCTGTTGTGGAAGGGACGCGCGCTGTGGTGCATCCCGTGGTAGCCCTCGGTAAAGATGGTTTCACGGAACTTGAGAAGGGCACAGCGAAAAAAGAAGAAAAAAAATAGCCCCGAGCATGGGGGGATACTTCTCCCTGGGTCCTGGCTCAGCCATTCGGCTGAGCCAGGATGGCAACCCCGAGGGAGATGATCAGTTGCGTCTGGCAGTCATCCTGGACTTATGGGGAACTCAGCCCTGTAAGTCCTTTTTGTTTTAGGGTGCATGTCTTCTCTTTTGATTCCCGGGAGCATTTCTTATTGTCGCTAGAGTGACCTCTATTCCATGGATCCCATGATGGAAAATCAGGGAAATAGCGCTTGCAGGAAAAACGGGTTCTTTTATAATCGCAGGGCTTTATAAGGTTTGATAGGCTTTCTAAGGGGGAATTTGCCATGACTAATTTAAAAGGGTATCTGAGGATCAAAGAGGCTTCGATCCTATTGGGCGTGAGTCCCATGACATTGCGGAATTGGGACAAGCAGGATAAGTTGAAGCCTCACAGAAATCCGATCAATGGGTATCGTCTTTACAAGAAAGAAGACCTTTTGAAGGTGCTAGGGTCGATCGAGTCCGACTCGTCTGCTGTCGTGACATCATCGTTTGAAACGGAAGAAGCCATGGTGAGGAGATAAAAAATGGAAAAACAAAAAACCGCTTTGGTGATCGGGGGAAGCCGGGGGATTGGGAGAGCGACCGTGCTTCGTCTTGCCCGCTCCGGGTTCGATATTTGTTTAACCTACCATTCCAATCATGACGCGGCCAAGGAAGTCTGCCAAGAGGTGAAAAAAATAGGGCGGGCTTGTGACGCCCTCGCGTTCGATGTCGCCAACCAAGAGGAAACAGAGCGGGCGTTGAAAGAACGAACAGAAGCCCAGGCTCCCGATGTGGTCGTCTATAACTCAGGGATCGCCCGGGATAACGTTTTGGTATTTATGACTCCCGGCGAATGGCACGACGTGATCTCCACAAATCTGAACGGCTTTTACAATGTGATGCGTGTGGTTATGTTTCCGATGTTGCGCGAAAAAAAGGGACGGATCGTGATCGTGTCCTCGACCTCTGGCGAGATCGGGCAGGCGGGTCAAGTCAACTATTCCGCGGCAAAAGCGGGGTTGATCGGAGCGGCGAAGGCGTTGGCCCGGGAAGTGGGAAAGAAGAATATCCTGGTCAATGTGGTGGCGCCTGGCGTCATTGAAACGGATATGACCCAGGATCTGCCGAAAGATCAGATCATGCCTCTGATCCCTTTGCATCGGTTCGGGACTCCGGAGGATGTCGCTTCTGTGATCGATTTCCTGTGCACCGAAAAGAACATGTATATCCACGGACAAGTCATTGGAATTAACGGCGGTCTGGCCATATAAAGGGTGATGGGTCTGTGAAACACTATAACGATATCGTGGTGGGTGCCGGAGCGAGCGGTTTGACGCTCGCGTACCTGCTCGCCTTGAACGGACGATCCGTTCTTCTTGTGGAAAAAGCGCCTCATGTGGGAGGGGGGCTCGCGCGTTTTCAAAAGAACGGCGTGGCTTTTGATACAGGGTTCCATTTTACAGGCGGGCTTTGCGGCGACGGGCTTTTGTCCGAAATGTTCAAAGCGCTTGGGATCCGGGATGAGATCGAACCTGTTTATCTGGCGGACGAAAGATCGAACCGGTATGTTTTTGAGGGGGACCACGCGGCGTATGATCTGCCGCCGGGCGTGAAGAATTTTACGGATAAGTTGAAGTCGTATTTCCCTGATGAAAATAACGCGATCGACCAGTATTTTGACAGGGCGAGAAAAGTTTATGAACAGAACCGTTCGCTGGATTTCCGGAAAAACCTGCAGGCGCCCGGTTTTACCGACGAGGATTTTGTAAGCCTGAGCCAGGTATTGGATTCTTTGTTCAAACATCCGCATTTGAAGGGCATTCTTTCCACCTACGCGATGTGCTATGGGGTTCGTCCGTCGGAAGTGTCCTTTGCCAACCATTGTCGCGTCGCTTACGGCCTCTATGAAGGGGTTTCGCGGATCAAGGATGGCGGCGATGCGGTGATCAAGGCGTTTCAAAACCAGAAAGCGTATTCGGATATTGATCTCCGGCTCAATAGTTATATTTCAAGTTGCGAAGATGTGAGTGAAAACCAGGTGGGCCGGTTCATCTTGAATACGGGAGAGGAAGTGAGTTTCGATCAATGTACTTTTACCATCCATCCCAAAGAGGTGGTGAGCCTTTTGCCGAAGTCTCATCTGAGTAAAGCGTTTCTGGATCGCGTGGATAGTTTTGAGCCTTCGTCCGGCTTTTTTTCGGTGTATGGGGTGATCGAGGATTCGGCCGAAGCCTTTCAGCCGGGCATTACCTCGCTATTTCCAGTTCCCGATGTGGATCGAATGATGGATCCTGCCAACGGTGGGCCGACGGCATTGGTGGTTCTTACGAGCGAAGAGATGTTCAAAGGGAAATCCTGCAAATTATTGACGGCCATGGAACTTGCCTCTGTCGAGCAGATGGAAGAGTGGAAATCTTCCTCGGTCGGGCAGCGGCCGGATTCCTACCGCGCCTATAAACAGGAACGCGAGGAAGATATCGTTCGGCGGATCCTGGATTTTTATCCCCAGTATCGTGATCGTTTAAAGATCCTTGATACGGCCTCCATGCTGACATTCCGGGATTATCTTCACTCCTATGATGGAACGGCCTATGGCGTGAAACAGAAAATGGGACAATACAATCTTTTCGGGAAATTACCCTACCGGAATATTTATGTGGCAGGGCAGAGCGCGCTGCTTCCGGGGTTGTTGGGAGCCATGATGTCCGCTTTTATCGTTGCTCGCTCGATCCTCGGGAAAGAAGTGTACGAACAATTTATGGATACGAGGAGTCGCGTATGAAACGTGTTGTGATCACGGGGATGGGGGCGGTTTCTCCTCTGGGCGAAAACGTGGCCGCAATGGTCAACGGGATGGAACTCGGGAAGACCGCGGTGCGATTCATGGAAGGATGGGACCGGTACAAAGGGCTCCATTGTCTGATCGGGGCTCCCGCGGAACTCAAAAATGAAATGGCGATCCCGCGCAAAAACAGGCGTTCCATGGGACGACTGAGTATTTTCGCGGTGCAGGCCGCAGAACAGGCAATTCAAGAAGCGGGACTGAGCCCGGCGGATGTGACCTCAGGCCGTACGGGATGCATTCTTGGTTCCACGATGGGCGGCGTCGAGGCGATGAATGACACTTTTGAGCTATTGCTGCCGGATAAGGATCTGGCCCAACTTTCTTCCATGAGATTTTTTCAGTGCATGTCGCATACGGCCGCGATGAATGTCGCGCAGCGTTTTGGAATTACGGGGTATGTTTTGGCGACCTCGGCGGCGTGCGCTTCCGCTCTCCAGGCGCTGGGGACGGGATTTGAATTGATCCGTTCCGGCAGGCAGGAGGTTCTTTTATGCGGCGGCGCGGAGGAGCTTCATCCGATCGTGGCCGCAACTTTCGATATCCTTTTTGCGACTTCCACCCATTACAACGATAAACCGCAACTTTCACCGCGGCCATTTGATGAAAAACGCGACGGGCTTGTCTGCGGGGAGGGAGCCGGTGTGTTGGTGCTTGAAGAAAGTGAGCACGCGCTGCAGCGGGGCGCAAAGATCTTCGCGGAGGTGGTCGGTTATTCGACTTGCGGGAGCGGGGAACATGTCAGTGAATCAAATCGACAAGGCATTTTAAACTGCATGGAGCGGACTTTGCAGGATGCAGGGATCCCCGCCAAAGAAGTGGATTACATTAACGCGCATGCGACCGCGACCGTTCAAGGGGACCAGGCGGAAGCGGAAGCGATCAAGGATGTTTTTGGAAGCGGTATCCCCGTGAGTTCCTTGAAAGGGTATATGGGACACACCCTTGGAGCCTCGGGGGCGTTGGAATTGATCGCATCGCTTGTGATGATGCAAAAGGAGCGCATCTATCCTACGTTGAATCTTAAAACCGTGGCGAAGGAGTGTGAGGGGATCCAACACGTGATGGAACCTCTGAAGAAAAAGATCGATGTTGTCCTTAAGAACTGTTTTGCATTTGGCGGAATTAACGCGTCACTTATTTGTAAGAAGTGGGGCTAAAGATCATCGGGGGAGTCAATGAACGATCAGGATGTGGTAGACCGGGTCAATTCTGTTTTCGCGGATTCTTTTGAAATTGAGCGGGCCAAGCTGAAGCCCGACATGAAGATCTTTGAGGATCTGGGTCTCGATAGCCTCGACATTGTGGATCTGATCGTGGCGTTGCAGAAGCAGTTTAAAGTCCGGATCCGGGATGATGAAAGGGTTCGCCAGATCCGGACCCTGGGGGATGTGCACCATTTCGTGCTGACTCTGAAAGCGGAAGGTCTTGTGCCGGATGTCGGGAAGCAGGGGTAAGGTGTTTTTGCTGAAGAAGATCGTACTCAATATCACGTTCTATGCCCTTCTTCTTGTTTTCACCTTGGCATGTTTGCTGGTCCTGACGGTGCCCGTTGTTTTAGTCCGGTTGCTGGCGGGAAAGCGGATGACTCAAAAATGGCTCAGATCCATCATGTTGGGGTATGGGTATGGGGTGGTGCGCTGTTTTACGTTCCCCTTTGTTCGTATCGAATACCGGGACGATGAAGAGGGGAAGAAAATGGGCCCGTGTGTTTATGTTAGCAATCACCGGTCTTTTTCCGATGGATTTTTGGTGGCGCATTTAAAGGTGGAAGGTGTTCAGGTGGTTAATATCTGGCCGTTCCGGATCCCGATCATTGGCATCATGGCGCGATTGGCCGGGTATTTGAGTATTAACACCCTGTCTTTCGAGGATTTTTCAAGGAAAGCCTGCGAACTTCTGGGGCAGGGAGTTTCGATCGTGGCATTTCCGGAAGGATCGCGATCGGGGAACCGGACTCTGAAGCCGTTCCATGGGGCGATTTTCCGGGTGGCATTGGCGGCGCGGTGTCCTATTGTTCCGGTTTGTATTACCGGGAATGAAAATATTCCGCCTCGCGGATCGTGCCTCCTGAATCCTGGAACGGTGAAGATCCATAAGTTGCCAGCGCTCAAGTGGGAAGACTATGGATCCTTGACGCCTTTTCATTTGAAAAACAAGGTCCGGGATATGATCCAGAAGGAAATCGAAGTGATGGAGGCGGCGTGCTGATCGATCAGGAACTCTACCAGGGCGTGTCCTTTCAAGGGAAAGAAGCGATCGTGGCGGCTCAGACAGCGCGTCTTCGCGAGCATCTTATCTATTGCAAAAAGCATTCACCGGCCTATCGGACAAAGTTGGGAAAATTCCCCTTAGATGTAAGCCTCATAGAGCTCAGCCAGTTGCAGCAGCTCCCCTTTACCGAAAAGATCGATATCGAAAAAGATCCGGAAAGTTTCTGTGCGGTCTCTCCATCCGCGATCGCGGATATGGTGTTGTCCTCTGGAACGACAGGGGAACCTCTCAAGATAGTCTATACGGAAAATGATTTGAAGCGTCTGGCGTACAACGAAGCGCAATCTTTCGCCGCTTGCGGGGTGAAAGCGGGGGATATCGCCCTTTTGACCTGCACGCTCGACCGGTGCTTTGTGGCAGGATTGGCCTATTTTCTGGGGATGCGACGTCTTGGCGCGGCCTCGATCCGGAACGGACATGGGAGTCTCGAAAGTCATGCCGCCATCATCAAGAAGATGAAGCCGACGGTGATTGTCGGAGTTCCGACCTTTTTAAAGAAACTGGGACTGCATCTGAAAGAGACGGGGATCGCCCCTGACAAAGCGGGCATCGCCAGGCTGATCTGCATCGGAGAACCCGTGCGCGATCAAAACCTTGCATTAACGGGAACCGGAAAAGAGTTGCAGGAGATATGGAGAGCTCGCGTTTTTTCGACTTATGCTTCCTCGGAGACGGTCACAACTTTTTGTGAATGTACGGCTCAGGAAGGCGGGCATTTGCTTCCGGAATTGGCCCTTGTGGAGATCGTTGACGAGGAGGGGCATGTTTTGCCGGCAGGCGATGTGGGCGAAGTGGTGATGACCCCTATGGCGGTGGAAGGAATGCCTTTGATCCGTTACAAAACGGGAGACATCAGCTTTTTGATCGACAAGCCTTGCAAGTGCGGCCGATTCTCTCCGCGTCTGGGGCCGATCTTAGGACGGAAAAATCAGCTCATGAAAGTCAAAGGAACGTCTCTCTATCCGCAGTCTGTATATGCCGTGTTAGACGGGATCGAGCAGGTGCTTGATTATTGCGTGGTGGTTTTTCGTGAAGCGGACCTGTCGGATCAGTTGACGGTCCATGTGGCGGTTAAAGAGCCTAGCGTCACGGCGGCATGGCTGGAAGAGCAGATGGCAGCACGGCTGAGGGTCAGGCCCCGGGTGGTGATCGAAGACCCGAAAGAGATAAGAGAAAAAGTTTTTTTATCGCATTCGAGAAAGCCCGTGCGGTTTTTTGACAGGAGGAGTTAATGTCGGGTTGTTTTGGGGGTATTTTCAAAGTCGAATTTTCTGACACGGAGATCCGGGAGGCTGTCCAAAACGGTCGCTTGCTTTCGATGGAGATCGAATTCAGCCGTGCGTGTAACTTCCGCTGTCCCTACTGTTATGCCCCAGGCGATGAAATAGCGATCAAGGAACTGACAAAAATAGAGATCTTCGACGCGGTTTTGCAAGCCAAGGAGCTGGGCGCGCGACGCATCATTATCTTGGGCGGGGAACCCATGATCTATCCTCATCTTTTCGAGATCCTGGAATTCATTCAAAAAGAAGGGATGGAGAGCCATATTTTCTCTAACGGCTCCAATGTCACGCCTGAGAACGCGAGAAGGCTTCTGGAACTAGGGGTCAGCCTTGTTCTCAAGATGAACACGCTCGATGAGAAAAAACAGAATTTGCTTGCGGGACAAAAGGGCGCTTTTCAGGTTGTGCAAGCAGCATTGAAAAATGCTAAAGAAGCGGGCTATCCGACGGAGAAACAGTTCCTCGGTGTAGGGACGATCATTTGCCGTCAAAACATTGATGAGTTGGCTGAGTTCTGGCGCTGGCTTCGTGACCAGAAGATCACGCCTTATTTCGAGATGATCACGCCTCAGGGGAGAGCCAATGATAATGAATGGCTGAACGTGAGCTCGGAGGAGATCCGAGATCTTTTTTTCAAGATCTCCGAGATCGACCGGGAAAAGTATGGGGTGAAGTGGGAACCCCAGCCGCCTCTTGTGGGGCATCGATGCCTCCGGCATTTGTACTCCTGTTTCATCAACGCCTACGGAAAAGTGATGCCTTGTGTCGGAGTCAATATCCCCTTGGGGGACATCCGGGAAAACAAACTCAAGATGATCCTGCAAGATAGCGAGGTTCTGGAAGATCTCAAAGATCACGGCAAGAAGATCAAAGGGCCTTGCGGCTCCTGCGAAAAAGCGGATTTTTGTTATGGGTGCCGGGGTGCCGCTTATCAGCTGACAGGGGATTATTTGGCTTCGGATCCTTTGTGTTGGAAAAATCAAGAGAAGCAGGATGAGATCGTCCGGCTGCCGGTGGCGGTAGACCGTTTGATCCCGCAGGCTAAACCCATGAAGATGGTGGACGAGCTCGTGTGGATCGGCGAGAGGGCCGCGAAAGTGAAGGTGACTATTACAGCCGACAATCTTTTTGTAAGGGAGGATGGCACGCTTGAGGAATCTGTTTATCTGGAGTTGATCGCTCAGGCGATCGCCGCGGGGAATGGTTTCAGGCTGTCCGATGAGGAATGCCGGCGCCAAACCGGTTTTTTAATAGGCGCTAAAAAGATCGAGGTTCTCGGAAGCGTGCGGGTGGGCGACGTTTTGGAAGTCTCTGTTTTCAAGAGCGCGCAGTATGGTGAGTTTGGCATTGTGGAAGGTTCTGTGTCCTGCGGCGGAAAGATCGTTGCGCGGGGGGAGATCAAGGTTTGGCATTCCGTTGAGGACAAGGCGACCAAAACCGAGGAGCGTTTATGAAGTTCCCGATTCGATGGGGGACATTTCTTTTGCTGGGCATGCTTTTCGCTGGAGGTGCGCAGCCGCAGTCTTGGGCTGATGAAGCAAAGGACCCTCAAGTATCCGTGCGGTCGATCTTGACGGAGCTGGACCAAAAGATGGGGGCGATACGTACGCTGACGGCTCAATTCGTCCAGGAAAAAGAACTGAAGATCTTTCAGAATAAAATCATGCTGAAAGGGACCGTTGCGATACAAAAGACTCCGATGCGCTTTGCCTGGCGCGTGGAGGCCCCGATGCATTACGCGATCGTGATGCGGGGAAAGAAGATTTTTCAATGGGATGAGGATACGGACAAAGTCCGGGAGTTGTCAGTGTTTGGAAGTAACGCGGTGGATATCATTGTGGAACAGATCCAGAAATGGTTTTATGGACCCTACCTGCAGATGTTGGCGGAATATCAGATCCGGATCCTTTCCCAAGACCCGGTTTCTCTAGAGTTTGTGCCTCGCGAGTCCACGATCGTATCCCGAGTCATGACGAAGATCACGGTGACCTTTCAGAAGGATCTAAGATACATCGAACAGATCCAGATGGATGAAAAATCCGGGGACAGGACTCTGCTCATGTTCAAGGATACGGTTCTGGATGCGGCCCTGGAGGATAAGACCTGGGAGGCGAAGCCCCGTGAGTGAGTGGCTGAAGAAGCTTTCGACGAGTTTCCCGAAGCGTACGGTGATCATGGCTTTGGGAACCTTGGTCATCGTACTTGGGGCTCTTTATGGCCTCCGCTTTGTTTCATTCGATAATAACATCGAACAAATGCTTCCTCATCAGGAAGAGATCCGGCGGAGCATGAAGTTCCTGAGGGAGTCCAATCTTTCCGATAAAGTGGTGCTTTCCTTTCGTCTCACCGACACGGCTCATTCCACGGATGATCTGATCCGCGTGGTCGATCAGTTTGCCGGAGATCTGAAGTCTCCCTTGATCCGAAAAGCCGTGACCGGTCTGGAGGGGCATGCCGATCCGATGAGTCAAGCGCAGGATTTTCTGGAGTATGCCCCGCTTCTTTTTGATGAGGAGGCGCAGGCCTTGGCGGTGACGCAGATGGAACCTAAGAATATGGAAGATCGTTTGCGGGGGCAGTATCAGGCGCTTCTTTCTCCTGCGGGCATGTTCGTGTCGCCATGGATCCGTTCGGATCCGTTAGGGCTCAAGACCGGGATGTTGAAAAAACTGGAGCAGGAGGGACGCGAATCGGGGTATCAGGTCCAGATGAAAGAGGGTCATCTTATCAGTCGTGACGGAACTCACGCCATGATGGTCCTTGAAACTTCGGTGGCGATGACGGATGGATTTGGAGCGCGTCAACTGACCGGATATCTTCAAGAGCATCTTAAGGCCCTTCCGGATTTCGTTTCCGCGGACATCATCGGAGGGCATCTTCACACGGTGAGTAATGAAGATGTCATCAAGCGCGATATCCGGGTGACTTTAACCCTCGTCTCGATCGCTTTCGTCCTGTTATTTCTTTTTTTTGTGAAGGACATCCGCGCGATCCTCATTTTCCTCATCCCGTTCCTTTCCATGCTGGTGACGGTCCCTCTTTGTGGCGTTTGGTTCAGGAAACTGTCTTACGTCGTCATCGGAGTCGGCGCGGTGGTCGCGGGGATCGCCGTCGATTATGGGATCCATGTTTATGTTGCCTTGCGTTCGGCCCGGGATCCCAAGGCGGCTCTTCGTGAGATCATGGTCCCGTTGGCGGG
This sequence comes from Candidatus Omnitrophota bacterium, assembly GCA_043803685.1. GTDB lineage: Bacteria > Omnitrophota > Omnitrophia > Omnitrophales > Aquincolibacteriaceae > Aquincolibacterium. Next base: position 26,199 of record JAZDJU010000043.1, on the reverse strand, counting down.
GTGTGCCCTTACCACGATCGCGGCCTTTGCGACCGTCTTTTTGTCCAGCGTGGAGGGGTATCATCAACTGGCTGTTTTTGCGATCCTGAACATTCTGTTTTGTCTCGGATATTCGTTGTTTGTACTGCCGTCTTTCTTGAAGTATGAGGGTGCGCGAGGATCCTTGTCCGGAAAGAAGCAAGTCTTGGGTCTTAAACCGTTGTCACCTTCTTTCCGAGTGGCGGTGTGGGCCGTTTGCTTAACCGGAGCAGCTTTGCTGTTGCCGCAGGTTGTCTTCCGTAATGATGTTTCTCAATTGGATGGAACAAGCAGGGATATTCTCCGGGCCGAAGAATCTTTTCAGAAAGTGTGGGGCGATGGTTCGCACCCTGGGATCCTGGTGGTCCAAGGGAAGGATTTTGAAAGTGCCCAGGAACGTTATGAGGAAATAGCCCGGAAAGCGGCGCTTCTCCTTGGCAAAGATCAAGTTTTGAGTTTTGTAAAAATATGGCCTTCCAGGAAGATGCGTCTTGAAAATGCGAAGCGATGGGAAGATTTCTGGAAAAAAGGTCGCGAAGAACATTTAAAAACAATGTTGGCCGCGTCGGGCAGCCGCTATGGTTTTTCAAAAGACGCATTCGCGCCTTTTTTTGAAGATCTTTATCCGTCCCCAGCGGTCCTCGCGGGTCGCGATCGTCCCGCGATCCTTGATCTGGTTTTGAAAAAGTATGTGATGAAGCAACCTCAGGGCTATCAGATGCTCATGTTCTTTCCGGACACGGAAGCGAATGTTCAACTCCTGCGTCCGCTTGAGCAAGGGCCCAATGTTTTTGTGGTTTCCCGGAAGATGTTCACGCTGACCCTGTCGCATGCCGTTTCCTCAGAAGCTTTTCAATGGGCATTCCTGGTGATCCTTTTTATCCCCCTGATCACCTTTGTTTTCCTCAGGGACATTCGTTTGGTGCTGCTGGCGCTCGTTCCTGTTTTGACATCGATGCTAAGCGTTTTCGCGTCGCTCTCTTTTTTGAAAATGCCCGTGAATGTTCCCGTGCTTATCGCCTTGCTGGTTTTGGCGGGGTTGGCGATCGATTACGGGATCTTTATGGTCTATCAGTGTCGCTATCAATTAAAAACACGGACCGATTATGCAGTATCGTTGTCCGCCTGGACGACTATTTTCGGTGCTGGGGCGCTTATTTTCGCGCGGCATCCGGTTCTCTTTTCCATAGGGTTGACCCTCACTATGGGTGTTTTTACCGGGTATCTTTCGTCCTTGTTTGTCATTCCGCCGCTTTATCAGTATTGGATGGGGCACGGACGATCGGCCATAAAGGAGCGATCCTGATGAGGCCTTTCTTGATGGCGATAGCGATGACGGGAATGGTTTTGGGGCTGTCGGCCTGCGCGGGGAGTCCTTTTAAGCGTACGGAATATGTTCCTGTGACAGGTTGGGATCCGCAAAGGGTGAAGGAAGCATTTGAATCGAGGTTGCCCCAAACCTGGCAAATGACCGAGTCGATGATCTTTTCCTACCGTGGACATGATCTGTTGGGCCTTGGCGTCACCCAGATCGACCGCTTGAAGGATCAATTCTCAATGGTCGGACTCAATCCCGCGGGTATGAAAATGATCGAGATCTCGGGTGATTCCAAAAACTTGAAATGTGAAGTCCTGGTTCCGGAATTAGCCCAAAAAGGAGATGTGTGCCGGGCTGTTACGGAGGATGTGCGCAGGATCTATTGGGATCGAACGCCTTCTCCCGAGGCTTCAAGCCGGAAGGAAAAGAAGAGCGTCATTTTTTCAGAGAAGCATGAAGACGGAGTGCTGGACTATGTTTTTGCGGGCCCGGAAGCGATCCTCGTCGAAAAGAGATTTACGAAAGCGGAACATGTCGAGTGGCGCGTACGGTATTACGAATATCGTTCTCAGAAGGGGAAGGTGTTTCCCGGAGGCGTATATTTCGAACACTATCCTTACCACTATAAGCTGACGTTGCGGTTAAAGGAGATCCGGTCGTGAGTCAGATCCAGCGTGAGATCCATGACAGCATGAAACATTATGAGATGAATACGGAAGGTGTCTTCAGCGCCCACTTTTCGTTCCCATCATCCTTCGTGGGTTTTCAGGGACACTTTCCGGGGAAACCGATCTTGCCCGGGGTGTGTTTGGTTCAGGCGATGTTGGAGTTGTATAAGGCCTATCATAAAAGATCCATTCGATTAGTGGAATTAACGGCGGCAAAATTGATCGCGCCTGTGTTTCCGGAGGAAGACCTTCTGATGGAATGTCAGGAGCTGTCGAAACAAGACGGGAAAATAGTGATCAGGACTTCGTGCATGAAGGACTCTAAGAAGATCGCGATGCTTGAAGCGGTGATCCAAATCGTATCGTAAGCAAGAAGGGGGATTCCATGAGGAGAAGGCAAAAAGGCGGATATTTTCAGACGGAAAAGGGTGCTCCGGCGCCCATTGAGATCTGCGTCGAAAAACGCGTCCAGTTCAGTGACGCGGATGTCATGGGGGTGGTTTGGCATGGACACTACGCCCGGTATTTTGAAGAAGCCTCTGGAGAACTGGGCAGGAAATGCGGGCTTTCTTATAAGGAGTTTCGCGATGCAAGGATCCAGGCGCCGATTGTTCAGTTCCATGTGGATTATCATCTGCCGTTGATGCTGGCCGAGAAGGTCAAAATTAAAGCGGCCTTTGTGTGGTCTGAAGGAGCCCGGCTGCATACGGAATATGCCGTGCTGAAAGAAGATGGCACCGTGGCTGCGACGGGTTATTCGGTTCAAATGTTTATTGATGCTATATCCGGGGAGGTCCTCTTGACGGTTCCGGATCTTCTGGAACGTTGTCGCAACCGTTGGATGTCAGGAGATTTGTTGTGACGGAGAACAAAGTTTGTGTTGTCGCGTCCGATATCGTGACTTCCTACGGTCGGGGAGTGGATGTGTGTTGGCAGGGGCTTCTCTCGAACCGTTCATCGATCCGGGAATGCCACCGCTTTCAAGCCGGAGGAGCATTTCAAAGTCAGAATGCCGCCTTGATCCCGGGGCTTGAAGTAAAACAGGGAGAATCCCTTGTGTGGCAGATGTTAAAGCCGCTCCTGGGCGACTCTCTAGCGCAGATCCCAAAAGATGCGGCTCTGTTCCTGGCGACAACGACCGGAGAGATCGATCATTTAGAAACCGCTGTGTTGGAAAATAGCAGTGGCGCGGAGCGTAGCCAGCCAGAGTTTTTGCTAGAGAAGGTCAGAAATTTGATCGGCGCGACGGGAGAGGGAATGATCGTTTCGGCGGCTTGCTCCTCCGCAAGTGTCGCGATCGCTCAAGGCGCGGCAAGGATACGTTCCGGCAAAGAGGAATGTGTTCTGATCGTTGCCTGTGACTGTGTCAGCGAATTTGTCTTTGCCGGTTTTTCCTCTCTTATGGCGCTCGATCCTGAATCGGCCAGACCTTTTGATACAAGCAGGGAAGGTTTAAGCTTGGGAGAAGGCGCGGGTTTTATTTTGCTCATGAGCCAGAGAAGAGCTGAAAAGGAAGGCCGCACCATTCTTGGAGAGATCGTCGGTTGGGCGGTAGCGGGCGATGCCAATCATATGACGGGGCCCGTGCGCGATGGGAGTGGCTTAAGGCGTGCCATCCAGGAAGCTTTGGCGGTGGCGGGCGTGTCACGTACTGAGGTGGGATGTATCTCCGGTCACGGGACAGGGACTCTCTACAACGATTCTATGGAGATGAAGGCTTACCAAAGTGTTTTTACAGATCATTCTGTCCCGCTTTATTCGATCAAAGGGGCGGTGGGACACACGATGGGAGCTGCCGGCTTGATCGAGACAATTGTGGCGCTTCAAGTTTTACGGGAACGAATGATCCCTCCCACGGTAGGGACGCGAAATGTTGATCCTGAGGCAGAGGGATGGGTTTCATTAGAAAAAAGGGCGTTGAAAAAAAACGTTGTTCTGGTTAACAACTCTGGTTTCGGTGGAATTAACGCGGCGCTCATTTTAAGGAGCTGTGAAGAATGAACAACCAAGGGAGGAAATAGCGATGATCGGGAAATGGAATTCGACTCTGAGTATGATGCTTGTGCTGATGTCCGTGATAAGCGGATGCACTTCGATCAAAGTTCGGCCCGTGGATGCCACGCCGCGTCTGCAGCATGTATGCATTGAAAAAAATCCAAAAGTGACCCTGACTGATTTTGTAAGGGTTGTGGAGGCGGGGTTCAACAGGCATGGAATTTCCACCGAAGTTTATTCGGGAACAAAACCTGACAAATGTGAATATACCCTAACCTACACCGCTTTGCGGTCCTGGGATTTTGCGCCCTATTTGTCTGTCGCCGAATTGAACTTATTTAGAAATGGACTCACTGTTGCTTCTGCGGAATACCATTTAAGGCTTAAGGGGGGCTTCTCATTAATGAAGTGGCAGGGAACAAAGACCAAGATGGATCCGGTCATTGACGAATTGTTGAAAAACTATAAAGGAGAATGAGAAAACACGGGATAGTCTTTATTTGGGAAAAGAGCGTTGAAAAAAACATTACTTTGGGAAACACCGCTGATTCGGTCGAGGGATAACGCAACATTAGTTTTGAAGAACGCTCAGTGAAGGAGACATTTATGGCTAAGTTCGTAAAGGTCTGTTTATGGGTCGGACTTGTGGTTGCTTCTGCCGGTTGTACTTTGAACCGTTCTTTTATTGAGGTCCCGGTGCCATCTGAGAGTTTAATCAAGCCCAATGGCAAGCAAGTATATATACGCTCAATCATCGACAACCGTCAATTCCAGGATCAACCTTCGACTCCCGATATCCCGTCTTTAGGTTTTGACGAACTTAAAAATGCCACACCGGCGCTCAAAAGCAGAGCCATAGGACGAAAGCGTAATTGTTTTGGGAAAGCCCTGGGGGACATTATGCTTGATGAGGGACAGAACGTGGAAATGATCGTCCGTGCGGCAACAAGAAATGCTTTGAACTCCTTGGGTTATGATGTGACGGATAAGCGGGAAGAGACAAAGCCTGACGCGATCACAATGGATATCGCCATCGATAAATTCTGGAGTTATTTTGCGCCTGGCTTTTGGGCGATTTCGCTTAAGAGCGAGATCACCACAACAAACACTATCAGCGTGCCCGGAAAGGATAACCCTGTGGTTATTATGGCCACAGCAGAGGAGAACTTTCAGGTTGCCAGTGACGCTAATTGGAAAAAAGTGTTGAGGTTGGCAGTCGATGATTTTACAGCGGAGGCGAAGACTAAGTTGCAGGGGCTTGAGCTGAGCCACGATGTCAGTACTGATAACAAAACGGGAAATTAAAAAAGAGGAGATCGATCATGAAGAAACATTTGTTGATGGTGCTGTGTTTGACGATGTTTTTTGGATGCGCAAGTGTGTCTTCGAAGGTGGCGCCGAATCAGGATGTGAAAAATCTTGGCTCTGTGTACGCCGTTCACTTCGCGCCGGACAAACGGCATCTTGAGACCGTTATTGCGAGCGATCTGGCAAGCCGGGGTTACAAGGTCACTTCGGGAGAAGAACAGGATGTTCCTCAGGGAACGAATACGCTGGTCACTTACGTGGATCATTGGATGTGGGATATCACCAATTACATGCTGAGTCTTGACATCGAGCTCAGAAAGAACAGCGACAAGTCCTTGATCGCCTCCGGAAGATCCTATCGTCCGTCGATGCAGCGCGCGGAACCCGAGGTGATGGTCCGGGAGACTTTGGATAAAATTCTAAAATAGCGGTCCCTCTATGCAAGAGAGTAAAACTATGATCTCGAGGATCAAAGGACGCGGTTGGGTCCAGGAAACTCAGTGTGGCTGCGACCAGAAAAGTCTTCAATGGCAGTATGATGACTTGCGGTCACTCTACGCGCAGTTGCTGAAGGACGCCGTCTTCGCGTATCCGGTTAAGAACTTCGCCAGATTTGACGAGGCTTCGCGTCGGGTGACTCTTTCGGTCGCTCTCGCCTTGCATGACGCGGGCATTACTTATGCTGAAGGGAAAAAGCAGGATATCGGCCTGTTGGGGACGAATCCGGAGGGCGCCTTAGTTTCGAATCTGGCTTACTTCCGGGATTATGCAGAACATGGCAGAAAGCTTGCCCGCGGGAATCTCTTCATTTACACCTTGCCCACGAGCCCTCTCTCGGAGGCAGCCATCCATTTTGGATTGCAGGGGCTGCTTCTGTATTTGCGGGATCCAGAAATGCCTGAAGCGTCATTGTTGGCGCATGCCCAACAAATGATCCAAAACAAGGAAGCGCATACGCTGCTCGCGGTCGTTCATGACGGAAAAACGGCCACCTGTCAGGTGATATCGGGAAATCGTTTATGAAGATCAAACTCATCTATCCGAAGTGGCCCAAACTCAAAAACCAGCCGGAGTTCAATCTCCCGCCTCATGGTCCGGTTGTGTTTGCGGCGGCGTTGCCCGAAGACGTTGAGGTCTCTTTTTGTGATGAGCATGTCGAGGAGGTTCGTTTTGATGAAGAAGCGGACCTGATCGCATTGTCCGTCATGCTGACCTGTCAAATGCCCAGGGCTTGGGAGATCGCGGATATTTTCAGGGCTCAAGGGAAAAAGGTTCTTTTTGGGGGGATCGCAACGGTTCTGCATGCGGAAGAGACGATGCCGCATGCGGATTCCGTATTTCTCGGAGAAGCTGAGGGACGGATCGGTCAGGTTCTTTCGGATCTTGAACGTGGGGAATTGAAAAAGATCTACGACTACCGGTTTGATTATCCGGATCTGAATTTGGTGGGCCCCGCTCGCCGCGATATCCTTAAACGAGAGTTGTACAATTTCCGCGGAGTGCAGATGGTGGATCTGGTTCATGCGTCACGAGGGTGCCGTTTCGATTGTTTCCCGTGTTGTGTCGGATATTTAGGAGGGAAAAAGTTCCGGCCGCGGCCCATCCAACGTGTGGTGGAAGAGCTTTCCGCCCTGGAGAACAACCGTCTTTTTTTTGTGGATAACTCGTTGGCCCAGGATGACGCATGGGAAAAGGAACTGTTTAGGGCGATCGCGCCTCTCAAGAAAAAGTGGGTTTCGCATCCGATCAAGGATCATGATGAGATCCTGGATCTGGCGGCGAAAGCGGGCTGTTGGTATGTGTACCAGGCGATCATCGACACCTCCGACCATATCCGCCGCCGCGTGCAGCGTTTGAAAGAAAGGGGGATCGGGGTGGAGGGGACGATCATTCTCGGGACCGATGATCAGGACGAGGATGCGATCAAGCGACTGGTCGACTTTTTGTTGGAGATCGATCTCGATCTCGCGGAGTTCACTATTTTGACCCCCTTCATGCACTCGCCGATCAGGACAAAGTTGGAAAATGAAAAGAGGATCCTTCATAACGATTGGCGACATTACACCGGGGGCGAGGTGGTTTTTAAGCCGAAAAAGATGAGCGTCGATTCCCTTGAGAAAATGTATGAATATGCCTGGAAGGCTTTTTATGCTGATAGCAGCAAGGAACTTCGTATGGGGAAGTTGTATCTCGATGTGATCAAGAAGGAAGTCGCGGATGGTTCCTATCAGCCTGTGAAGTTGGATCGTCACCACGGGTGGGGACTTGCTAAAGGTCCGGGGCTTCGATCATGAAGATCTTGCTCATTTCTGCCAACGTTGCCACAACGCCTTATCCTGTCTATCCGTTAGGGTTGAGCATGGTCGCCCAGGCTCTTCGCACGGCCGGTCACGAAGTTCGTCAGTATGACTTTCTTTACAAGGGATCATCTCTGGAGGAACTCGCCGCAACCGTGGAGCAATATGGTCCGGGTCTTATCGGGATCTCGATACGCAATATCGATAACGTGAATTTGCTGAGCGAACAACGTTATTTGGATGTTGTCCGGTCGTTGGTTCAGAGGATCAAGCAGCGGACGGAAACGCCGGTGGTGCTTGGAGGTTCGGGGTTTTCGATGATGCCTGAAGCGATCCTGAAGTTTTTGGGCGCCGATTACGGGATCGCCGGTGAAGCCGAGGCCGCGATGGTGGAGTTCGCAGAGGCCGCTGCCCGGGGAATTTATCCCCAAGAGCGATGTTGGCGTACGACTCCCCAGTTGCGAGGGCTTGGCATTCCGTCGGCTTCTTATGAACCGGAACTGATGGAATTTTATTTAAAACGAGGCCATATCGCTGGCGTGCAGACCAAGAGAGGTTGTGCGCACCGTTGTGTTTATTGTTCGTACCCCTTCCTGGAAGGGCGGGAGATCCGGTGCCGTGATCCGAAAGCTGTTGTGGCGGATATTCAGGCGTTAGTGAATACCCATGGAGCCCAATATATCTTTTTTACGGATTCTCTTTTCAACGATGATGAAGGTCACTTCATGGAAGTGGTCCGCGAGATGAAACGGCAGGGAGTGAAAGTGCCCTGGACAGCTTTTTTCAAACCGGAAGGTCTCACGGATGAGAATTTGGCCGTGATGAAGGAAACAGGTCTCAGCGCTGCTGAAATGGGTTCTGATGCGACTACGGATACGACTTTGAGGGGGCTCGGGAAAACGTTTTCAATTGAGGATGTTATCCGCTGCCACCAGCTGCTTCAAAAGCACGAGATCTCTGCCATTTATTATTATATGTTCGGCGGGCCTGGGGAAACTGAGGAAACCGTGCGCGAAGGGATCAAAAACATTCTGAGCCTGGAAAATGCCATTTCTTTTATTTTTATGGGAATACGGATCCTTCCCGGAACGCCCTTGTACAGCATCGCACAAAAAGAAGGCCTTGTCGTGGAAGGGCAGGATCTTTTGGAGCCCGCTTATTACCTTGCTCCCGGCATCGACCGAAAGTGGCTGGAGCGAACACTCACGGATGCGTTTGCGGGGATTCGCCGTTGTGTGTTTCCTCCGGACGCGATGGACAGTAGCCTTCAATTTTTACACAGCATGGGGCATTCGGGCATGCTGTGGGAAATGATGAGCCGGAAAGGCCGGAAAAGAAAGGGACCGGATCTCCATGCCGCAGCCTAACGATCGTTCTTCGGGATCCATTTGGTGCGTGATCCCCGTGTATAACAACGGGAAGACGGTCCGTGATGTGGCGCTTGCCTGCCGGCAACATCTGGATCATGTGATCGTTGTCGATGATGGAAGCACAGATGGGGATGTCGCCGCCTTGTTAGAAGGAAGTGATATTACCGTTCTGAAGCATGAGGTCAACCAGGGGAAAGGAAGGGCGATCCTTACGGCTTTGAAGTATGTGACGAAACAAGGCGGCCGCTTCATGATCACCGTGGATGGAGATGGTCAGCATGACCCGAAGGATCTTGAAAAGTTCATTCCTCTTTTACAAGACGATGAGACGGCGCTCGTTGTCGGATGCCGTAATTTCTCCTATTCCCATATCCCGTCCGGGAGTCGATTTGGAAGGACCTTCGCTAATTTCTGGCTGCGTGTAGAAACGGGGGTATCCGTGGATGATTGCCAGAGTGGCTTCCGCGCTTATCCCGTTCGACATCTGAATGCCTTGAAGTTCACCGGAGCCCATTATGATTTTGAAACAGAAGTGTTGGCCAAGGCTTTGTGGGCCGGCTTAATGGTCAAGACGGTCGCGATCGATGTCTGGTATCCTAAAGAAGGGAAGCGCGTATCGCATTTTAAGCCGTTTTTGGATAATTTCCGTATCTCCTGCATGCATGCCTCTCTGGTCGCGCGATGTCTTCTTCCGTGGCCTCACCGGAAACTTGTTCACGATCCGTCCAAGCAGTTCAGCTTCGATGTGTTTCGTCATCCCGTGGCACTCATCAGAACATTGCTGAAAGAAAACGCAACGCCTGAGGGGTTGGCTGCGGCAGCGGGAGTCGGGATCCTGCTTGCCACCCTTCCACTCTTGTTCGTTCATACGATCGTGATCCTCTACGTGACCGCAAGATTGCATCTCAATAAGGTCATGGCTGTGAGCATTCAGAATCTGTGTAATCCACCGTTGGTGCCAATCGCCTGCATCGAGGTGGGACACTATATGAAATATGGGCGTTGGCTTACGGAGGTCCCACGGGAAGCCGTTTTGGGGCATATCCCTGGCTGGTTGGCAGACTGGTTGTTGGGCTCGCTGATCGTTGGGCCCGTGCTGGCGGTCGCTGTGGGTATGGGCGTTTTTTTTATTGCGCGGGCTGTCCAGGAAAAAAAGGCTCGGACTATTTTGAGCAGCGAAGCCCTTGCGAATGAGAGCCCTCATGGATGAGCTTCAGGCTGAGGCGGGCCGCAAGATCCACGTTAAGCGAAGAGGCAATGCTTTCGGGATAGGTTTCTTTGAAATAACATTTCGGATTTTTGGCCTGCGTGGAGCTTACAGTTTTTTATATTTTGTATGCCTTCATTATTTGTTATTCGATCAAAAGGCTGTCCAGGCCGCTTTGGCCTATGTCGAAAAGCGATTTAGGGGCGAAAACAAGATCAGGCAATACCTTCACGTTTATCGATTATTTTTGAACCAGGGGCGGCATCTGATCGACCGGTATGTGGTAGCGCGGAAGCCGGAGCTGTTCGATATCCAGGTGCGTGGTTACGAGCAGTTTAAATCGTTGGTTCAAAATGCGTCTCATGGCATTATTCTTCTCACGGCTCACGTGGGCAATTGGCAGGTGGGGCTGACCGCTTTAAGGTGTCTTGGGAAAAAGGTTTATCTTGTGATGAGGCCAGAGGATAATAGGGCCGTTCGTGACACCTTGAAGGTCGGAGATGCGGACGATCACCTTGAAATTATTTCTCCGGAGCAATATCTCGGAGGTGTGCTTGAGATCATGAAGGCGCTTGAAGAGGGACATGGGGTCTCCATTATGGGGGACCGTAGTTATACGTTTGATACCGTCGGCGTTCCTTTTTTGGGGGCGGAGGCCTATTTCCCCTACGGGGCTTTTAGTATTGCGGCAGCGGCAGGATGTCCTGTGGTGGTGCTCTTGACCCAAAAGGAGTCGGATCGTAAGTATGTCGTAGATATGTCGAATGTCCTATATCCATCTTATGCGAAAGGTGAGGATAAAAAAAGTCAGCTTCAGCGATGGGCCGGAGCCTACGCATCGATGCTGGAGACCTTTGTGAACAAGTTCCCTTATCAGTGTTTCATGTTCCATAATGTATGGTCCAAGCAAAAGGAGACTGTGGATGACGATCAGTAAAGGTGAGGATCTCGAAACGATACGCAAAAAGCTGAAAGAATTGCTTGTCAGCAATCTGGCTTTTTTGAATGAGCTGGATCCCCTCAAGATCAAAGATGATGAGATCCTTTTTGGCGACGGGTTGGGACTGGATTCGCTCGATGCTGTGGAGATCGTTGTTTTGCTCCAACGGAATTTCGGGCTAGATGTCCGGGACATGAAACGGGGGCGGGAGATATTCTATTCCATAGATACCCTTTCGCGTTTTATCTATGAAAGTACCAGGAAATAAACCGATGAAGGTCGGGATCACGGGGCTCGGCGTTCTTTCTGCGGCCGGCCGCAATATCCATGAAACACTCGAGACGTTTCAGCAGGGGAAACGAAATGCGGGACCTGTCACTTTGTTCCCGACCCCTCTCCGCTATCCTGTTTTCGAAGCCAAGTCTTTTCTTCAGGGAAAAGATCAATCTCAAATGAGATCGTTGGGTCTTTGTTTGTCTGCCGTGGGAGAGGCGTTGCGGTCAGCCGGCTTGGGGAGTGATCTGGCGACCCGGCGTGTTGGAGTTTGTCTTGGGACGACGGTCGCAAGTCAGCTTAATGATATTGAATTTTACAGGACTTATCGTGAATCCGGGAAGGTTTCCATGGATCCGGTTACCCGCTATTTGAACGGCAATCTTTCCGGGGCTGTCGCCTCGGCTCTGAAAACGCAAGGCCCGTCGCTGACTGTGGTGAACGCATGCACTTCGGGTGCTGATGCGATCGGCGTTGCTTTGTCATGGTTGCGAGCGGGCTTGTGCGATGTCGCCATTGCAGGCGGTGCTGATGAATTGAATCGTGTGCCTTTGTGCGGGTTCGGATCGCTGGGGATCCTTAGCGATTCTTTGTGCGCGCCTTTCGATAAAGACCGGAGTGGCCTGAATTTAGGAGAGGGGGTAGGGATTTTGGTGCTTGAGACAGGAAAAAGCGCTCACGCGCGAAGGAAAAAAGTTTCCCTGTGGCTTTGCGGATACGGCTCGGCCAATGACGCTCATCATTTGACGGCTCCTGCTCCGCAAGGCGAGGGCTTGGAAAAAGCCATTCGCGGGGCTTTATCAGAAGCGGGGATACGCGCTCAAGATGTTTCTTTTGTGAATGCTCATGGGACCGCGACGCAAGACAATGATCGCGTGGAGGGGGCAGTTCTTTCCAGGGTTTTTGGAAAAGAGGTTCCGTTCTATTCCACCAAAGGATTTACGGGACACACGCTTGGCGCGGCAGGAGGCCTGGAGGCCGCGTTCAGTGCCGCGGCACTTTATGAAGGATGGATCCCTCCGTGCGCGGGTTTTCAAACGCTTGATGATGGAATCGCTATGGCGCCGACACGTACGAAAACAGCCGTGACGGGGCATTATGCTGTCTCAACGTCTTTAGGTTTCGGCGGGAATAATGCGGCTCTTGTGATCGAATGCGCGAAGTCTGACGGAGAAGCTCCATGGGCCCGATGAACATTGCCGGGATCGGAGTTTTGTGTTCGCAGGGGAGGGGTCTCGCGCGGTTTGAACAGGCGCTGAATGGAAGTGGCATCCCTCCGAAAGTATCCGGATCCTGTCATCGTATTCCTCCGGAAGCTCTCGAGGACCGGGAAGTTTTGTGGGATATCCGGCGGGCCGATCGGTTCAGTAAAATCGCCGTACTGGCGGCCCATGATGCGATCCGAGACGGTGGTGCTTCGAACGGCGCGATGGGGGTCATTCTTTGCACGGGGCTAGGACCTCACGCGACAACGTTCCGTTTTTTGGATGACATTCTTGATTACGGGGACTCAAGTGTTTCCCCGACCACATTTTCTCATTCGATCCATAATGCCGCGGCGTCCTACATCGCGAAAGTCTTAAAATGCACGGGCCCGACGCTTACGGTGACTCAGTTCGATTTTGCTTTTCAGGAAGCTCTTCTCCTTGCGGGGGCTTGGATGGCAGAAGGCCGGTGCGAGCGCGTTCTTGTCGGATGCGTGGAAGAATGCGGCCAAGTGTTCGAATCTATTTATAGTCAAAGTTCTCAGGCTTCGGCTTGTGGCAGTAAGACCTCGGTGGGACCCGGTGAAGGAGGTGTTTTTTTTCTGGTAACATCGGATCCCGCCCATAGGAAGTACGGCGTTATTTCAGACGTTTCATTTAATGCAGAAGATGGCGTTGAGGAATGCCCGGATATGCGCATTATCGAGAATGATGTGACCGTTGCTCCCGGGATTCCTGTTGCTGATTTTTCTCCGATTTTTGGAAGTATGATGACGGGAAGCGGTTCCCAATGCGTGGCGGCAGCATTGATGCTGCGAAATCAGAGGGCCTATGCTTCGGGCGCCATTGCGGAAACAAACCCGATGGAAATTCGGGAGATCCATTGCATCAAGTATGACTGTAATCAACAGAAGTGCTGTGTGAAATTGAAGAAGTAGTGTTGAAGTAACGAACGAAAACAATAAAGGAGAAACCATGAAGACGCTAAGCAAGATGGCTTTGGGGATCGCGTTTTTTGTCTTGTCCGGTTTGCTGTTTATTCCCGCAGGTTCTGCGGCGAAGGCGCCAGGGGAGAAATGTTATACGAAGGTCAATATCTGGTATGAGTTCCCGGATAAGATTTTTACCACCAACTACCACAAGGGGGAAATGGTGCCGGTGGGGTCGCAAGTGGAGATCCTGAAACGAAAGAAAAACGAAATTCAATTTAAGGATATCCGTACGGGGATCAAATGTAAATTGATCCGCATCCCGAAATTCATGGATGTTGCAGGCGACGAGTTGTTCGAGCGGTATTTTTCCACGGGTCCCGTGCTCGACGGCGCTGACTACGCGAAGTTTTCTCCGATGGAAAAGGAAAATATCAAGGCAGGGACGCTTGCGGTGGGGATGAGCAAGGATGCCGTTCTCATGGCGTATGGCTACCCTCCGACGCATCGGACCAAATCTTTGGCGGATTCCACATGGACGTATTGGAAAAGCAAATTCGTCAATTTTGAAATTCAATTCGATGATAAAGGGCTGGTTGCGTTTATCCAGAAATAGGATTGCGATGGCTCTGAGAAGCGTGGAAGAAGTGTTGAAAACGTTGATTCGAGAGACAGGGATCATCCTGTCTCTCGAATCGTCTCAGATCTCTCCCGACGAACCTCTGCATCTTTTGGGTTTTAACTCCATGAGTCTCGTGGAGCTTTTTGTAGTGATCGAGAAGAACTTTGACCTGAAGCTGATGGAGTCGGGCATTGGCCCTAAGGATGTGAAAACATTGGGCTCTTTGGCCCGGCGAATCAGCGCGATGGGTTGAATGGCCTCGATCCCGTATTCCTCAAAGAAACACTACCTTACCGGGATCGATTGGGCGATCCAAGTCCTCCATCGTATGACCCGGCGCGCTTCAGGCTGCGGCAATCAATTCCAGGTGGTTTTTGAACTGGAAGGTCTTGTACATACATCAGTCCTGAAAGAACAGTTGTCAGCCTTTCTGACGCGTTGTCCCTATCTGGGCGGCGCTCCTTCCCGGGATTTTAATCCGGCCCCTTTTTGGAAGATAGCCTCGTCGGCACCGAATATCCCCTTACATCTTCGCACCGTACAGGTTGTCGATGAGCAAGAGGCTCATCGAGCCTTAGAGTCGGATGTGAACCTGCCTTTTCAGAAGACCCGCGAATATTTCAAGGTGTTGCATGTGGCATGCGCGGGGAGAAGTTTTTTAGGGTTTACGTTCGATCATCGCTTATTTGATGGCCAAGGGGCTGAATTATTTCTGGAAAAGTTTCAGTCATCTTTCGAAGGATGCGCGGCGGGAATTCCGGTCGCCTTGGAACCCGCTTATCTGGACCCGTGGGCAGAAAAGTTTGATGCGGGTAAAAAGATCAATCGCCATTTTATAAAGTTGACGGAAAACCTTCCGATCGGTACGTCGCCCAAGATATCAGGGAAAGCATTCGCAAACCGGTTTCTGGCCTTCTCTTTCGATCGAGATCAAACGTCCTCGATCATCGAGCGTGCGACGGCGCAAGCCGGTTATTTGATGTTCCTGCCTTATGCTTTGGCCGTGACGGTAAGGGCCATGAGTCGTGTCCTTTCAAGTGGCAAGTCCGGAGCTTCTGATTGGGTGATACCTGTCAGCATTGATATGCGCGCATCGGAGGCGGGGCCAGCCAAGATCTTTTTCAACCAGTTGTCTTTTTTCTTTTTCAGGATCCGAGCCGGGGAATTTGAAGATCTGCCCAAGTTGATAATCTCCATTAAAGCGCAGCTCTATGAACAGATGAAGCATAAAACGCCGTGGCTTTTGCAGCAGGCCAGTATGCTGATGAGGATACTGCCTTTACCCCTTTTTGAGCGTATGCTTCAAAGTTTTCTGCGGAAACTGCCGCCCTCATTTTCTTTTTCGTCCATGGGGGAAACGGTCTTTAAGGCCGATCGTTTTATGGATAAAAAGATATTAAACATCCGTCACTTGCCAAGAATTCCCAATCCTCCTGGTGTGGGCGTTTTTTTTACGCAATTTCAAGGAAAGTTAAATGTCGTGCTGTCCTATTTAGAGGGGATGCTGAGTGACGAAGAGGCGAACCTCATCGTCACGGAGCTGAGGCGAATGTGAGACCGGAAACAAAAGGGTGTGACGTTCTTGTGGTGGGTGCTGGGGTGGCCGGGGTGGCGGCGGCGATCGCGGCCGCGCGTGGCGGAGCGAGAACGATCCTTGTCGAAAAAAATGACTTTTTGGGCGGTTCAGCTGTTGTGGGTATGCACCGTTATGTCTGTGGTTTTTACGCGAATGGGGCTGAAACTCCCTCCGCGACGCTCAATGAGGGTATCGCTCGGGAGGTCTCCGAGCACTTGACGACGAGAGAACCCGGGAGGGGGATCGTCAAAATGGGCCGGGTCTATGTCTTGCCGTTTTCTCCCAAAGATCTCTGCGATGTTTTTGAGTTGATGCTGGCCGCTGAGGACGCCGTGACACTTCTCCGAAAGAACCAGGTTATTTCGGTCCGGAGGGATGGCGATAAGATCTCCCAAGTGACACTGCGCGGGTCTGAGGGTGAGTCTGTTGTCCGCCCTGGCGCGGTGATCGATTGTAGCGGAGAGGGTGCTGCCATCCGGTTGAGTGGCGCCGCCTGTGAAATAGCACCGCTTGAGGACCGTCAGCTTGCAGGATACAGTTTTCATCTGGGACATCTTCAGGGCTCGAACGCGATGCTTAATGTTCAAGTGCCCTATTGGATAGCCCAAGCGGTGAAAGAAAAGAATTGGGCTCTTTATTACAGATTTGCGACATTCACACCGAGCGGACGCGAGTGGGAGGGGGTTTGCCAAATAAGTGTTCTTCCGGATGAGGATCTCGCAGACGTCAGAGGAAAAGCTGTGATGCTGCATCAGTATTTGTCTGAGAAACTCCCGGAGTTGCGAAGTTCGACTATCCAGGAGATGGGAACGAGTATTGTGGAACGCGAGGGGTTGCGGATGGTGGGCGAATATACTCTGACGGAAGAAGATGTTTTGCAGGCGCGGAAATTCAAGGGCGGGGTTGTGAAAAATGCATGGCCGATCGAATTTTGGGATCGCGAGAAGGGACCGTGCTATCAATATCTCAAACCAGGAGATCATTATGATATCCCGCTTGGGTGCCTTTGTTCGCGGGATGTTTCAAATCTTTTTGCGGCGGGACGGTGTATTTCTGCTACGAGCCGCGCACTAGCCTCTACGCGTGTGATGGGGCCGTGTATGTCTCTTGGGGAGGCAAGTGCTTGTGCGGCGGTTTCATATTTGAGAACGGGCGATTCTTTCCAAAGAAGAAATAAATGAATATTGTTGATGTTATAAGACGGGAAACGGAGCTTTTCGGCCATGCCACCGCGGTGAAAGATGTGTCCGGGAGCATATCATATCGTGAGCTCTTTGCCGGAGTTGACCGCATGGCTTGTGAATTAAGAAGCCAACGCATTGAAAAGGGACAGAGGGTCGCGCTTTTATGTCATGAAGGAACGGATTATATCGTCGTGACGTTAGCGGTGCTGGCAGTGGGTGCGGTGATGGTTCCGGTGCCTTATCCCTCCTCGGATTTCGAGATCGAAACCCTGTTGAAGGAAATGCGTGTTCATATTCTTATTTATGATAGAACGATCTATCGGCAAGCGGCAAAGGATCCGGTTTTGGCGGGAACCTTTTTTGATCGGAATTTATCAGTATTTTTTTTGAAGGAGCAAGCCTTCGATCCGGATGCTTATTTTGCTTTAAATCCGGCCTTTATTCGTTTCACCTCCGGGACGACCGGTTCCAGTAAGGGGGTGGTTCTCTCGCATGAGGCTATTTTAGCCAGGACGGATGCTGCCGCAGCCGGATTGGATGTGAAGGCGGGCGATATCATTATTTGGGTTCTGTCGATGGCTTACCACTTCGTTGTAACGATCCTTCTTTTTTTAAGAAGATCCGCAACGATCGTTCTTTGCAATCGTGATTTCCCGGAGGCTTTGTGGAAAGGCCTGAAAGACCACAGAGCCACATGGATGTATGCGACCCCTTTCCATTACCAGGCCATGACAACCTCAGATGCTTTTACTCGCGAAATGCTGGCAGGGGTCCGTCGGGCGGTGTCTACCGCCACGCGTCTTTCCGAAGTGATCGCGCGTGCGTTCTATGAGAAATTTAATGTGGAGCTATCGCAAGCTTACGGGATTATTGAAGTCGGTCTGCCATGTCTTAACAGTTCAGGTGAAATGACCAAGCGAGGTTCTGTCGGTAAGATCCTCCCCGGTTTTGAGATGAGGATTGATCGGGCGGATGGGGACGGCATTGGGGTGATCCAGGTAAAAGGCCCCGGCATGTTTGATGCCTACTTCACTCCTTGGAAAACACGTCACGAGTTACAACCGGACGGGTGGTTCAACACAGGGGATCTGGGCCGTTTGGATTCTGAGGGGTTCCTTTTCCTTATGGGAAGAGAGAAACAGATGATCAATTTTATGGGGATGAAAATATTCCCAGCGGAAGTGGAAAATGTTCTGCAGCAATATCCCTCGATTGAGGAGGTTCAAGTCTATGGGGTCGATCATCCTTCTTACGGGCAACTACCTGTCGCGAAGATTTTGTTGAGGAAAGGGAGTGACCTATTTGATGAGTCCGACTTGCGGAAGTTCTGCTATCGGCGTCTGTCAAAATACAAAGTTCCCAAGGTCTTTGAACGCGTTGCCTTGCTGGAAAAAACGCGAAGTGGAAAGGCGCTACTGAAGGGGAAGACCGGGAACTGAGGCGTTTTCTTCTTTTAAGGAAGTAAAACAACCTTCAAGGTCTGCTTGGCTTCGGTGACGAGGCGGAAACCTTCCTGGATTCTGTCGAGGGGTAACTGGCAAGTAATCATGTCCTTGACGGGGATCTTTCCTTCGGCGATCAAGTGCAGTGAATTTTTCAGATCCTCCGGCGCCGCACCGTAAGAAGAAGTTACCGTCATCTCATTTCTCCACAGGTCCACCGTCGGGAGCTGAATGTCTGTTTCCGGGATCGCGAAGAGCAGGAGCGTGCCTTTCCGGTCAAGGGACTGGAAGGCCTGTTTCACCGCAGCCAGGGCTCCGGCGCAAAGAATGACTTTATCCGCTTTTACGGGAGGAAGATCTTTCGGGCTGTAAACTTCGTCGGCACCGCACGCCTTGGCTTTTTCCCTGCGGCATTCTTCCATGTCGGTAGCGATCACTTTGGCCCCGATCCATTTCGCGACACGGATATTCAGCAGGCCCGAGATTCCGCAGCCCAGGATCAGAACCGTTTGTCCTTTCTTGACGCCGATGGCCTCCTGTCCCCTGAGCGCGCAAGCCAAGGGTTCGATCATCGTGCCTTCTTCGTAGGACATATTCTCCGGAAGGACATAAACCCCGTGATCGACATTGATCTTCGGGACTCTTACGAATTCCGAGTAACCGCCCGGATCAAAATTTCCGGTGTGAAGCGTTTCGCAGGCCGTGTGGTGTCCTTCGTTGCAATATTTGCAGTCGTAGCATGGGACGTGATGGCTGACAAAAACCCGCTGGCCCACTTTGTATTTCGGAGAATTGGATTCGACTATTTCGCCCGCGATCTCGTGGCCCAGGATCCGGGGCGCTTTTTTGATCCGGTACCATTCCATGACGTCGGTGCCGCAAATGCCACTCGCCTTGATCTTGACCAAGATCTCGCCCTCACCGGTCTTGGGGATAGGACGTTCTTCGATCCGGACGTCGCGGTTGTTATAGTAAACAGCTACTTTCATGATTTTAGGATTGAAACGCTTTCTTGTCGTTCATGGTGAATGGGCTAGAAGCAAGATACAGAGAAGCGGAGAAACATAGATTTTTCTTTGCTTCTTGTGTCTATGGTTCTTATTTTTTTCTGGTCTTGCCCTCGTGTTTGGCTTCGGAGAAGATCTTAAAAGCTTCCTTGGCTGTCGCGTTCTTGTGAACGATGGCGTTCAGGGCCTTGGCCATCGGAATGGGATTGGGGTTCTGCCAAACGTTCCGTCCGAGATTGATCCCGACCGCGCCGTTTTGCATCCCGTCCGCGACGAATTCGAGCACCTCAAGATCGTTCTCGCATTTGGGACCGCCGGCCATCACGACCGGGACCGGGCAGCCTCGGACGACCTTGTCAAAATCCTTTTCGCACCAGTAAGTCTTGACCACGCGAGCGCCGAGCTCGGCCGCGATACGGCAGCAAAGTCCGAGGTAGCGGGCTTCGCGTTTTTCCATTTCTTTACCGACGGCGGTCACCGCCATCACCGGGATTCCGTAGTTCTCGCATTCGTTCACAAGTTTTGAAAGATTGGAGAGGGTTTGTTTTTCATAGTCGCTTCCGATGAAGACGGACACGCCGACGGCCGCGACGCCGAGGCGTACGATCTCTTCGATCGAAGTTGTGACGGTTTCATCCGCGAGGTCTTTGCCGACCATGCTGGTGCCCCCCGACACCCTCAAGATAACAGGCTTTCCGAAGTTTGTGGGGATTGCCGCGCGGAGTGTTCCGCGGGTGCAAAAGAGCGCGTCAAAATGGGGAACGAGAGGCTTCACTGTCTCCCATGGTTTTTCAAGGCCGGAGGTCGGCCCCTGGAAGTAGCCGTGATCGATCGGCATGAAAAAACAACGGCCGTTCGGCATGAGTTGAATTAAGCGATTTTCCATTCCCAAATCCATAATAAGACCTCCGTGAGTATTGCGCTCGGTTACAGGGCTGATATTCGTGGAATTATACTCTGAGAGGTCTCGAAGGTCATCCTCTCTTTTATGCGAAAAGTCTAAAGATGAAAGCCGCGTGCGGCTAAAATTTTGAGCTTTGCGCCTTAGGTGGGTTTAAGTTATACTTCGCACATGCAAAACATTTCGATCACGACTGAGTTTACGCCGAACCCGAACTCCCTTAAATTTAACGTGAATGTGCCTATCTGCACTCACGGGACGGTCCAGTTCGCGTCGAAAGCCGAGGCGGGGAAGTCTCCCTTGGCAGCGAAGCTTTTCGAGATCGAGCATGTCAAAGAGGTCATGATCGGTCCTGATCTTGTGACCGTGACGCGCGATGAAAAAGTCCAGTCGTGGAGCGCTTTGATCCCGCGCGTGACCGAGACGATCCGTGAATTTCTGATCTGTGGCAAGGCCAGTCCCTCCGCTTGCGAAAAATGCGCTGATGTGACCAACCCAACCTCCGCGATCGAGCAGAAGATCATCGAGCTTATGAACGAACAGATCCGTCCGGCGCTTGCCCAGGACGGAGGTGATGCGGTTTTCTGTGGATTTGAGAATGGTATCGTAAAACTCCAGTTGAAAGGCGCCTGTTCCGGATGCCCGAGCGCCACCATGACGCTCAAGATGGGCATCGAAGCCTACCTTAAAGAACGTATCCCCGAAGTTAAAGAAGTCGTCCGCGTATAACTGAGTAGAAGCAAGATACAGAGAAGCAAAGAGGCATAGATCTCTCTTTGATTCTTGCGTCTGTGTTTCTTGACTCTATATGTTCTCTCTAGTATGCCGATATCTAGCCTAAGCGATCATCCACCGCAAGGGAGGAAGTATGGCCAAAAAAGTCCTGAAGAAGCTCAGCGTAAGCAGAATTACGACTTTCAAGATCCGCAATCGGCGGGGTTACGCCGCGATCTTTATGAATAATCTTACCGAGGGGAACACGGTGGGGATCGCTCTGGCGCGCATGGCCAAGGCGGTGAAGAGGATGGGATATCTTTTGGCGTAAACGCCAAAACGGGCCACGGGCCAAGACCCACGCACCACGATTTCGTGGCTCGTGAGCCGTGTCCCGTGGCTCGGTATGACTTAACGACCGCTGGCATCCTTGCGCTTCGAGAAACAATCCTTGCAATAGACCGGACGATCTTCTCTCGGCTTGAAAGGAACTTCACATTCCTTTTTGCATTCACCGCAGGTAGCCTTATGCATCTCGCGCGGTGCGCCCCCGAAACCACGTCCTTCGCCTTGAAAACCCATGTTATCTCCTCCTGTTGGCACTGTTGTCAGTGCAGTTGTGGGAAAAAATTCCCAAAAAAACCATTGTGAATGAAACTACCGGGGACCTTTCCTGTGACGTAAAAAAGGTTTGTCGCCATGGCCGAATCCGCGGGAGGGTCCACCCGGTTTTCGATCAAAAGAACGTTCCCTGTTGAAGTTGCCTTCCTTGGGGCGTTCCTGCGAAAATCCACCTTCGCGGGGCGGCCGGTCCTTTGAAAAACCGCCTTCCCGAGGAGGCCTTCCTTGTGAAAATCCGCCTTCTCTGGGACGGTCATGGGAAAAGCCTTCTCTGCGAGGGCCACGGTTGAAACTCCCTCGGTTAGCCCCACCACCGCCGAAGGAAGGGCGGAAGGGTTTCGAAAAACGTTTCTCCCTGTCCCTGAAAGGTCTTTCAGGGGATTGCCCAATCAAGATGTCAATTTTCTTCTCAAGAAAATTCAGCTGTTGCTGCATCTTCTTGATCAAAGACACGACATCGGTGTCGGCTTGCGGGGGAACGGAAAGCTCCTCATTTTCTTCTGAATGTTCGCTCATGTTACCGTGGCTCCTTTTACGTCCTTGTTGTTGTTAAAAAATAATTGAAAACAAGGGCTGCACTAAACTTCCTCTAAGTTTTATAAGTCGTTCAGTGCGTCCGTTATTTTGTTGTTGATGAAAGGAAAAAGTGACGAATCTCTGTGGATCTTTAATCTTCTCCGGCGAGTGCTACAGCCGAAAGGACCAAAGGGTTGATCCGCGACGTGCGTCCCAGGTTCTTAAGGACCTTGTCCGCCGTTTTCTTTAAGGTCGTTTTGAATACGCAGGAAAGTTCACCCACAAGGCCTTTGGCCGAACGTTCGAGTGCCTGACGTTTTCTTTGGTCTTTCGCCTCGAATTTTTCATAGGCAAAGGTTTGCAGGGTTCGGGCCAGACCCCAAGCCTGGTCCTGAAGGTCGGGGGACAGAGCCGTTTCGGGACGTTCTTTGACATTCCCCGCTTTCAGATAGTTCAGGATCTTGTTGGCTTCCTTGGGTGAAACAAGGCCGTGAAAACCGGAGACTTGCAGGTCCGCCGCCGAAATGACGAAGCGAGCTTTCATTTTTGTCGCGACTTTTGGCACTAGGGAATAGGACAAGCCTCCCTGACTGGGTGGGATGGGGCGTGTCACTCTTTCGACGCGGCAGAGGCCGTGGATCGTGTGATAAAGCAAATGACCGTTCTCGATCTTTTCTTTTTTCATAAGCCTCTTTGTGAAGGTTCTGGGTAGATCACTTATTCGAGAGGTTCTCAGTGCTGTCATTACAAGGGTTCACAGCACTCTACCGTGTATTCAAGTGCGTGCGCTTAATCGACACGGTGCAAGTAAGACGGGCTTGTTTCAGTCCCAATTCTTGTCAATTTCCGTGAAGCGGAAATTGGGGCAGTCCTTGTCACCCTTTAGAGAAAAAGCTGAGACAAGGACAGTGTTGGTGTCACCTAGGGGATCGCCAAGCTCTATTGCGACGGCGGGGATTATACAACAGTTCGGAGGAAAAGGGTTATTTATTCCTGGATGGCGTGATGGAGGCGGGTGGAATTTCTACGAGTCAATTTTTAGAGAGATAGATAGGGCTTGATTTTTGGAGAGTTGCGAAGGAAAATGAAACTATAAATGGGTCTTGGAATTTTTTCCAAGAGGAGCGATAAAGATGGTCGGGCCGCCATCTGACATTGAACCGTCAGATAGTGGCCCTTTTCATTTATGGGCCCCTGGCAAAAAGGGGGAGCTGATATGAGATGGTTAGGGGATTTGATCGTCTATATAATGATCGTTGCGGTGGTTAGCTTTTTTGTTTATGTGGCCATCAAGTCTAGAATGGACGAGAAGAAGAAATCTAATCCGTAGTCGGGCTAGGACTCGTAGTTATCTGCATTCTTTCCAATCAAGAAAGAACAAGCATCTGACCAGGGGGAAGAGATGGATCCGAACACATTTGACTGGAAAAACATTGTTGAAACGCCCTGGGTGGGATCGATCGGCAAAACGCTGCTCATTTTGGGTTTATCCTGGCTACTATTTCGCGGCCTTAAATATGGGCTGAAAAAATTCGAGGATCATTTATCGCAAAAAGCGGCCATCCGGGAAGATGAAACTACACTGAGATTAAAAACGTTCTCCCACCTCATGAAGTGGCTCGGCACAGTCGCTATAGCCGTGTTTGGTCTTTATATGCTGCTCGAAAACTTCGGGATCAATGTGGCGCCGCTGCTTGCGGGTGCCGGGATCGTCGGGTTGGCGTTCGGTTTTGGAGGACAATACCTGATCCGAGATGTGATCAACGGGGTTTTTATCTTGATGGAGGGGCAATATCGCATCAATGATGTGGTGAAGATCGGGGAGTTCAGCGGTCTGGTGGAAGGTCTCAATCTTAGGCATACCATGCTGAGGGATCTCGAGGGGCGGGTGATCTATATCCCGAACGGAGAGATCAAGGCAGTGATCAATTTCACCAAAGGCTATTCCCAGGCACTTTTTGATATCGGGGTTGCTTACAAAGAAAACGTGGATGATGTGATGGCGGTCATGAAGGACATCGCGAAGGGAATGCGGGAAGATGCGTCTTTCGGGAAATTGATCCAGGAGGATATGGAGATGCTGGGGGTCGACGCTTTCACGGATTCTGCCGTGATTATTAAGTGTCGCATGAAGACTTTGCCAATCAAACAGTGGGAAGTCGCCAGGGAATACCGTCGGCGGCTTAAGAACAAGTTTGACGAACTCGGGATCGAGATCCCATTTCCGCACAGGACGCTTTATTGGGGGGATTCTCAGAAGATGAATCCAGACGTAAAAGAGGCGCTCTCTCAGGGGTTGGGTAAGGAACGCGAAAGGGCCATATGAAGATCACGCTCAGACTGATCATCTCGCTTTTAATCGCCACGATCCTTGTGGTCGTGGGTTTCTCGTATTTTCAGGCAAAGAACGAAGAGAAGCGCCTGAATGAGGAGCTACGCCTCCGCACCACAGTGCTCGCCAAGACCTTTAAAGAGGCTGTGGAATCCTACCTGGAGCGGACCGATCAACCTGACCGGGTTCAGAAATTTATTGAGAAGTACCAGGGGCACAAAAGACTGCTGGGTCTTATTGTGGATATGAAGGAAGGCCCGCGGATCGCTTTCCCGCCCGCGTTGGCGAAGGAGGAATTGTTCAAAGCGGAATCGCTTAAGGCGATGGAAGGGAATGTTTCGGTGGATGTGAACAGCAAGTGGGGAGGGCAGAGGGTCAATTATCATGTCGTTCCGTTGATGAGGGATGATAAGGTTGTGGGTGCCTTGGGCCTTATTCATGATCGCCGCTTTATTTTGACGCAGATCAGAGAATTCTGGAAAAGTTCTGCGCTCACTTTCTCTATTCTGGCGGCGATCCTTTCGATCATTTCGCTTATCGTGATCCGTTGGAGCGTCACAGGGCCGATCGCACGCATTGGGCTCATGGTTCAAAAAGCGCTTGGAGTAGACCCGAAAGCGGCACCCAAGGAGCAAGACGATATTGCAAAACTTCTTTCAGGGGTCAGTCACATGGCGGCCACTCTCAAAGCGGCCCGGTTTGACCTTGTGGAGCAATCCCGGACGGTGAATGCCGAGGGGACGGTCTGGACCAAAGAACGATTGAAAGACTATCTGAAGACTCGCCTGCGTGGTAAGCAGCTTTACGTGGTTTCCAACCGTGAGCCTTATATCCATCGTAAAAAGGGCAATGAGATCGAATGCATTACGCCTGCGAGCGGTGTGGTGACGGCCTTAGATCCGGTCTTGCAGGCAACAGGAGGTCTTTGGATAGCTCATGGGGCCGGCAATGCGGACCGGGAAGTGGTCGACAAAGAGAACAAAGTCATGGTGCCACCCTGGAAGCCATCTTTTGCGCTGAAGCGCATGTGGCTTACGGCAGAAGAGGAGAAGGGGTATTACTACGGTTTTTCCAACGAAGGTCTGTGGCCGCTTTGCCATATTAGCCATGTACGGCCCATTTTCCGTATCGAGGATTGGAATTGTTATAAGGAAGTAAACCAGAAATTTGCTGATTCGCTTCTTGAAGAGCTGGGGGATGATCCTCCGATGATCCTTATTCAGGATTATCATTTCGCGCTTCTTCCCAAGATGATCAAAGAACGAAGACCCGATGCGAAGATCGCGATCTTCTGGCATATTCCATGGCCCAACGCGGAAGCTTTCGGGATCTGTCCATGGCAGGAGGAGATCCTGGAAGGGATGCTTGGGAGCGACATTATCGGTTTCCACACCCAATTCCATTGCAATAATTTTCTCGATACTGTTGATCACGCCCTCGAATGTAAGATCAACTGGGCGAATTTCGAAGCCACTCGCGGAGGGAAAACGAGTTCGGTGCGTCCGTTCCCGATCAGTATCTCAGGAGCTCCAAATATTGCGGTTCAGGAATCCAAGAAAGATCCTCTTGAAAAAATAAGAGAGGATTACGGTCTGAAGGGCAAGAAGATCGGCCTTGGGGTTGACCGCATCGATTACACCAAAGGTCTTTTGGAGCGCTTCCGGGCCATCGAACGAGTTCTCGAAAAATATCCCCATCTTCAAGGCGAGCTCGTCTTTATCGAGCTTGGGGCTCCTTCCAGGACTCTGATCGTGAG